>NZ_JBBGZW010000001.1:3688793-4303592 GCF_037479095.1 Pantoea nemavictus
GTATCGTTACAGCGTATTTGCGCGTGGCGAAGGGTGGTCAATTCCACCACGATTGAGTACCCCGGGGCAGGAGTATGACCGATTTGATCGCTCGGATGTCACATGGCTGATTGCCTGGAATGCGCGACAGGGTATTTGCGGTTGCGCGCGTTTATTACCCTGGCATGAACCTGAAGTGCCTGAAGGCTTTGTTCTGCCTTTTGATCAGGAAAAGGTCTGGGAGATGTCGCGCTTTTCGGCGCGCCTCGAAGTCGATGCGGAGCTGCCGCTGAGTATTTTGTGGCACTCGGTGCAGTTAGCCGAATTGAACGGCATGGAGTATTTGATCAGCTCGGCCACGCCGATGCTGGAGAAGATGTTTGAGCAGCACCAGGTGGTGTACGAGCCGCTGTCGCCAGGTCTGATCCAATCTGAAGATAATCTGTTCGCCATTCGCATCCCGGTTAATCAGCCGGCACTGGCGGAGAAGTATCGTGGTACGCGCCGCTTTAGTCCGGAAGAGGTATTGCCGTCGCTGGGCGTATCGGTGAACTGGCAATCACACAGCTAACTACCCCGCGCATCGCGCGCGGGGCATAGCGCTTATTGACGGTAAGCGGTTTTGATCTGACGAATAGTATTGTTAAATACTTCCGCCTGCGGCTTATCGCCTAACGAAGCTTGCACATAACGCTCCATGTTGATGATCACCTTACCGGCATCGGCTTGACCCATCCCTTTCAGAATCAGCGTCACCATCATTTTCAGACAGGCTACTTCGTCTGCCAGCGCCTGCGTGTCTCGTGAAGTTGCAAAATCCTCATCACTCATCATTGACTCCTTGGTGGTGTTACTCAGTGTTGACACATTCTTCCTGTGCGTAAAAAAGAGAGTATATCATATGGTTGTCAGCCGAATTTTAATCAAGCCGAAGCGGTGAACGGAGATTGCTTTTTAATTGTTCATTGCGCTATTTATCTGCAAACAGAAAAGACGTTTACGCGTTATTTATGCGGCAAATCGGCTAAACGAATGAAAATGAGCTATAAATTATAACTTAATGATATTAGTCACAATTTCACATTTGGGTTTTCGCATGTTATTGCCATTTGTTAAAAAAACAGGATCAAAGCAATCTAATTGATTTGTATCATTTCATTTGAGATTTATCTGTGGCGATAGATGTTTTTTCCACCTGAAAACGGGTAAGATAACGGCTCTGTAATATATTTCCCTTTCTTAACCTGCGGAGTACGTCCCGTTGATCAGCCTGCTTCTTGTTGATGACCATGAACTGGTACGCGCCGGTATTCGCCGTATTCTGGAAGATATGAAAGGACTTGTGATTGCCGGTGAAGTGGCCTGCGGTGAAGACGCGGTAAAATGGTGCCGTAACCATCCCGTCGACGTGGTGCTGATGGATATGAACATGCCGGGTATCGGTGGTCTGGAAGCGACGCGTAAAATCGTCCGTTTTAATCCCGATATCCGCATCATCATGCTCACCATCCATACTGAAAATCCACTGCCTGCCAAAGTGATGCAGGCGGGAGCCGCCGGTTATCTCAGCAAAGGTGCCGCGCCGCAGGAGGTGGTAAGCGCCATCCGCTCGGTACACTCAGGTCAGCGCTACATTGCTTCGGATATCGCCCAGCAAATGGCGCTAAGCCAGATCGAGCCGCAAAAAGCCGAATCACCGTTCAGCTGTTTGTCGGAAAGGGAATTGCAGATTATGCTGATGATCACGCGCGGGCAGAAAGTGACGGAAATATCCGAACAACTTAGTCTCAGCCCGAAAACCGTTAACAGCTACCGTTATCGCATGTTCAGTAAGCTGAATATCAGTGGCGACGTAGAGTTAACGCATTTAGCCATTCGACATGGTCTATTCAATGCGGAGCCGTTAATCAGTAGTGAGTGACGTTTTCAATTCCAAAGCCTTTCTCAGCACCGTGACCAGTCAACCCGGCGTCTACCGCATGTACGATGCGACCGGCACGGTGATCTATGTTGGTAAAGCCAAAGACCTCAAAAAGCGCCTGACCAGCTACTTCCGTACGCAGGTGGGCAGTCGCAAAACTGAAGTGCTGGTAAGCAACATCCACAACATTGACGTCACTGTGACGCACACCGAAACAGAAGCGCTGCTGCTGGAGCATAACTACATCAAGCTCTACCAGCCGCGCTATAACGTGCTGCTGCGCGATGACAAATCGTATCCCTATATTTTTCTTAGCGGCGATAGTCACCCGCGTCTGGCGATGCATCGCGGGGCGAAGCATGCCAAAGGCGAGTACTTTGGGCCGTTCCCCAATGGCTACGCGGTGCGTGAAACGCTGGCGTTGCTGCAGAAGGTGTTTCCAATACGGCAGTGCGAGAATAGCGTTTACCGCAACCGTTCGCGTCCATGTTTGCAGTATCAGATTGGCCGCTGCCTTGGCCCTTGCGTCGCGGGTTTGGTGAGCGAAGAAGAGTATGCGCAGCAAACTGAATACGTGCGGCTGTTTCTCGCTGGCAAAGATGATCAGGTGATCAATCAGCTGGTTAACCGCATGGAAAATGCCAGTCAGGAACTGCGATTTGAAGAGGCGGGAATTTTACGCGATCAAATCCAGGCCGTGCGACGCGTCACCGAGCGACAGTTTGTCTCCAATCAGGGCGACGACCTCGATGTCATGGGTGTGGCGTTTGATGCCGGAATGGCCTGTTTGCACGTGCTGTTTATTCGTCAGGGCAAAGTGCTGGGGAGCCGAAGCTATTTCCCTAAAGTGCCAGCCGATACCGAACTGACCGAAGTGGTGCAAACTTTTGTTGGGCAATTTTATCTGCAGGGGAGTGAAGCGCGCACCTTGCCGGCGGAAATCTTGCTGGACTTTACTCTGCCAGAACGTGAGCTACTGGCCGAATCGCTCAGCGTCCTGGCGGGACGCAAGGTGAACATTCAAAGTAAGCCGCGTGGTGACCGTGCGCGCTATCTGAAACTGGCGCGCACTAACGCGGCAACCGCGCTGACCACCAAGCTTTCGCAGCACTCGACTATCCAGCAGCGTCTGGCGGCGCTGGCGACGTTCCTTGAGCTCGACACCATCAACCGCATGGAGTGCTTCGATATTAGCCATACCATGGGCGAGCAGACGATTGCGTCGTGCGTGGTGTTTAATCGGGATGGTCCGCTGCGTTCCGATTATCGTCGCTACAACATAGAAGGCATCACGCCTGGCGATGATTATGCTGCGATGAATCAGGTGTTGCGTCGTCGTTACGGTAAAGCGCTGGAAGAGGATAAAATCCCCGACGTCATCATCATCGACGGCGGTAAAGGTCAGTTGGCCCAGGCGAAACAGGTTTTTGCTGAGTTAAATGTTCCCTGGGATAAAGATCGCCCAATTTTACTCGGTGTTGCTAAAGGCAGCGATCGTAAAGCCGGGCTGGAAACGCTGTTCTTTGAAGCGGAAGGCGAGGGCGTTTCCTTGCCGCCTGACTCGCCTGCGCTGCATGTCATTCAGCATATTCGTGACGACTCTCACAATCATGCGATTTCAGGTCATCGGAAAAAACGCGCCAAAGTGAAGAACACCAGTGCGCTGGAAAGTATCGAAGGCGTAGGACCAAAACGCCGCCAGCAGTTGCTTAAGTACATGGGCGGCCTGCAACCGTTGATGAATGCCAGCGTGGATGAAATCGCCAAAGTGCCGGGGATTTCTACCGCCCTGGCGGAAAAAATATACTACTCACTGAAACACTAACGTTGAAACAGGGTGGGCAATGTAGGAACATACGTGAAATCCTACTCACACCAGACAGTTACTGGCATATGCAATTTAACATTCCGACGTGTCTTACCCTGTTTCGAGTCGTACTTATTCCCTTCTTTGTCCTGGCGTTCTATTTGCCATTTCAATGGGCTCCCTTTGCCACTGCACTGATCTTTGTGATCGCTGCGGTAACTGACTGGTTTGATGGTTTTTTGGCGCGTCGCTGGAAGCAAACGACGCGTTTTGGCGCGTTCCTCGATCCGGTTGCGGATAAAGTGCTGGTGGCCATTGCGCTGGTGCTGGTCGCTGAGCATTTTCATGCGTGGTGGATTACGCTGCCCGCAGCAACCATGATTGCGCGTGAAATCATTATCTCTGCACTGCGTGAGTGGATGGCGGAGATTGGCAAGCGCAGCAGCGTGGCGGTGTCGTGGATTGGTAAAGTGAAAACCACCGCGCAGATGTTCTCGCTGTTTGCGTTGTTGTGGCGTCCAGAAGCTACGGTGGTGGGCGTTGGGGTGATTGCGCTGTACATCGCGGCAGTGCTGACTTTCTGGTCAATGTTCCAGTATTTGAGCGCGGCGCGCGGCGATTTGCTCGATAGCTGATCGATGCGATTTAAAAAGCAGCAAACGGACGCAGTGTGTGGATAATTCTATTGACTCACTGCGTCAGATAAGTAGAATGCATCGCATCGAACGGCAGCGAGTCTGCAAGAAGCTGAATAAAATCAGCAAGTTTGATAAAGAAATACCAAAACCGAGTAGTTGAGTTGGTAATAACGCGGCAACTAAACAATTCCCTGAAAGCTTACACAAGTAAGTGGTCTGGATGAGTGAAAGAAGCTATGCAGTGACAAACTCAAGTGCGATGGTGATGCGGGAATAGCTCAGTTGGTAGAGCACGACCTTGCCAAGGTCGGGGTCGCGAGTTCGAGTCTCGTTTCCCGCTCCAAATTTAGTGATTCGTATTCAACGGATTACATACCAGATTAAAGGCGCGTTGGCAGAGTGGCCATGCAACGGATTGCAAATCCGTCTACCTCGGTTCGACTCCGGGACGCGCCTCCAATTTACACCCTGCCCGGGTGGTGAAATCGGTAGACACAAGGGATTTAAAATCCCTCGGCTTATGGCTGTGCGGGTTCAAGTCCCGCCCCGGGCACCATATTCGCAGTTGATAAAACGAATAAAATAAAGCAATAAGCAGCAATGTCGTGACCGCCTAAGGGCGGTTTTTTTGTTTTTGTCGTTTACACATAGCCAATAAAAAACCCGGCGAAGCCGGGCATATCATCAAGACTGAGGTTGTCCTACTGGACCCGCGCCTTCGCTGGCGCCCGGCACCGGTTGGTTACTTGGAGCATGTGGGCGTCCATCACCGCCTACAGCGTCACTTTTATGCATACAGCCGGCAAGCGATACCAACGTCAACGTCACTATTACTGCTTTTGTTAAAACCTTCATCTGCTACTCCCCATTATTAAGCGATTACGTAATCAATCTCAAAGAGATCAAGGCATTGACCTAGAGGTAAGCAAAGACAGCAGCAGCCTATTACGCAAGCGAAGCGGCAGTGCATTGATGAAAAACACCCCCTTTTCGGCGTTTTTCATCTCAATCCTAAGCGAAGTCGACTTAACCTAAATTTCCGCTCAGCCGATCGCGGAAATCGCTGCTGCGGTTATCCAAACCAATAAAGGTTACGGTCGCGCCGTGGCGTTGATAGCGGTACTCGATAGCATCGAGGGCCGCGACGCTGGATGCATCCCAAATTTGCGCGTGTGTCAGATCGATGGTGACAGCTTTAGGATCGTGGCCGTAATCAAAGTGTTCAAACAAATCATTGCTGCTGCCGAAGAACAGCGGGCCACGCACGGTGTAATTAACCTGCTCGCCATCGTCGCTCAACTGACGCTCTGCATGAATCACATGGGCGATACGGCGGGCAAACAGCATCATCGCCAGAATCACACCGATCAGTACGCCAATTGCCAGGTTGCCGGTCCATACGGTAACAGCGACGGTAATCACCATCACACAGGTTTCCGACCACGGCATACGCTTCAGCGTTGCCGGTTGCAGGCTGTGCCAGTTCACGGTTTTTACCGCCACCACCATCATAATGCCTGCCAGCACCACCATAGGAATCTGCGCCATAATTTGGCTCAGTCCGGTCACCAGCAGCAGTAAAACAATACCTGCCGCTACAGTGGAAACGCGCGTACGCGCTTCGCCCAGCTCAACGTTAACGATGGTTTGCCCAATCATCGCGCAACCAGCAATGCCGCCATAAAAGCCCGCCAGAATATTGCCGATGCCCAGCGCCCAGGATTCGCGACGTTTGCCGGACGGCGTATCAGTGATGTCATCCACCAATTTTGCCGTCAGCAATGACTCCATCAGACCAACAAAGGCGATACTCAGCGCGGTTGGCCAGATAATTTGCAGCGTCTGTAGATTGATCGGCACCAGCAGCGTAGTGAAACCTGGCAGACCGGCCGTCATTGGGCCTTCATCGCCCACGTTCGGCACGCGATAACCCAGCAGCAGTGCCACGGCGGTCACCACCACAATCGCGACCAGCGGAGATGGCACACTTTTCAACACTTTCGGCAACAGCAGAACAATCGCCAGCGTCACGGCAAACAGCACCCACACCAGGCTGGATTGCCCCCACACGTGTGGAACCTGCGCGAAGAAAATCAAAATGCCGAGAGCATTAACAAAACCGATCATCACCGAGCGCGGGATATAGCGCATCATGCGCGATAAGCCAGCGAAGCCAAAAATGATCTGGATGATGCCGCCCATGATCACCGCCGGCAGGATGTATTCGACGCCGTGCGCGTGCACCATTGGGCCAATCACCAGCGCCACGGAACCGGCAGCGGCGGTCACCATCGCCGGACGACCGCCCAGAATCGACAACGTCAGACACAGCACCACCGAGGCAACAAGACTGACTTTGGGATCAACTCCCGCAATCACCGAGAAGGAGATAACTTCAGGAATCAGCGCCAGGGCGGTAATGATCCCCGCCAGACATTCGCGCGTGAGCAGGGCAGGCGAGCGGAGTACGCGCCCCACGGTAATATCGCTCTCCACCGCAGTGGCGCGATCGGTTGGTTGGCTCATAGATTGTGCAGGCTCTTTTATTATTGTGCGCATACCGTCACGGTACGGCAGTAACCAGTTGGAATAGTGCGAGGGAGGATGTTACCGGGCAATAAGCGAAGACGCTAGCGTGATGGGGGAGGTGAGAGTGATTCCATCCCTGGAATCCGGCTTTAGACCGCGAGATCGTCAGGTGTTTTATTCACGACCAATTCAAGCAGGTGGCGATAAATGTCCAGCTGAATCACATCGCTTTCCATTTCAAGGCGGTTAATCAGAGAGGAAATAATCGCTTTATTAGAAACCGGCATACCGGCTTGCAGGATTTCGGCAATGATCTGCCCGAAAACTTCCATCTCAGCGCTATCGCTGTTACCTGCCAGTTTGAAGTAGTCAGCAATGGCGTTGTTACTGGTTGCGGCGTTTTGCATATGTGAAGCCCTTAAGATCGGCCTGAGGGCGATGTGCCTTCAGCTCCATGATGAAAAAACTCACGCGCGGACAGGCGCGCTAGACCCAACTCATCAACCAACGCAAAAAGACACCTCTGAAGGTGGAAATCCATAACACCTTCAGAGGCGACGCAAAGTGCATCATTCGTTACGGAGCCATCAGCTGGCTCACGGGACGTAAACTTATACAATCCAGCTCAACTTGTACAACAAGCTTTTTAAGCAATTAGTGCTAATCCTTATTTAACAATTAGTTGTGATTTGTAATGTTTTCTAAAAGCTATACAAGAAAGTGAATTCCTGGCAAAATTTGCCCTAGGTTGTACAACTGATAAAGAAAATTTGTGAGTGTTAATCGCGTCAACTACGTTTGTTGGTATCAGCAAACTTTTCATTGCTATGCGGCTTCGCATATAATAACGCCCCCATTTAGTTAGATACCTAACCATTAGGCCACTACGTTTTGAGCGACTATCCGCAACCCTTTTCTCGTTTACTGCATCTCACCGCGCACGCATGGCGGCTGGCAGTTGATCGTCGCTTAAAAGAGAGCGGACTGAGTATGAGTAGCTGGATGGCGATTGCCAGCGTTGCCACCGCAGCCGAACCGCCAACGCAGAAAGCGCTGGCACAGCTACTCGGCCTGGAGGAGGCAAGCGTGGTGCCGCTGGTCGATCGATTAGTGAAGCAGCAGCTATTAGCGCGCGTCCAGCCACCGGAAGATCGCCGCAAGCGTCTGTTGATGCTGACCGAGCAAGGCCGCGTAGCGTTTGCTGAAGTGAAAACGCAAGCCGATGCGCTGCGTGCGCAGTTGCTGGCAGATATTGATGCGGAATCGTTAGCCATCACTGAAAAAGTCTTACAACAGTTGCTCACCCGACTAGGAAGCGTCTGATCGTGGCCAAACGTAATCCCTACGCCCAACGCGAATGGCTGCCGCATGAAAAACCGATGCTGCCGGGCTCGCCCTCTACGCCGCTGCATTCGCCCTCTAAACGCATCGCCTTTGGCATTATCGGCCTGCTGATCTCGATTACCGGTGCGCTGAGTAACGCGCTGGTATCCGCCAATCTTACCAATCTGCAAGGCACCTTTGCCGCCTATAGCAATGAGATCGCCTGGCTGCCCGCGGTGTATGTGATGGGCAACATCTCCATCAACCTGCTGTTGGTGAAGTTTCGCCAGCAGTTTGGTCTGCGACTCTTTACCGAAGCCTTTCTGGTGCTGTACGTCATCGTGGCGTTTTTCCATATTCTCGCCAACGATCTCAGCTCGGCGATTATTGTGCGCACCGCGCACGGCATGGTGGGCGCCGCGCTCAGCTCGCTCGGCATCTATTACCAGATTCAGGCATGGCCGGCGAAGCATCGTCTTAAGGCGTTAGTGATTGGCATTACCGCTTCGCAGCTGGCGATCCCGCTGGCGCGACTCTTTTCGACCGAACTGCTGCAGCTGGAAGCATGGCGCGGCCTGTACCTGTTTGAACTCGGTCTGGCGCTGATCTCGTTGGGTTGCGTGCTGTTAGTGAAGCTGCCGCCCGGCGATCGCATCAAAGCGTTCGAGAAGATGGATTTCCTCACCTTTATGCTGATGGCGCCGGGCATGGCGCTGCTGTGCGCGGTACTGTCGCTTGGCCGTATCGAGTGGTGGTTCAGCACGCCGTGGCTCGGTGTGGCATTGGCGCTGGCGCTGGTGTTGATCGTGGCGGCGATTGTGGTTGAGCATAATCGCAAAAACCCGTTGCTCAACACGCGCTGGCTCAGCAACGGCACGATTGTGCGGTTAGGCATTGTGATGATCATGATGCGTATTCTGCTGGCCGAACAGAACACCGGCGCGGTGGGGTTCCTGCAGCAGCTTGGCTTGCTTAACGATCAGATGCGCGGTCTGGCGTTTGCCATCATTGCTGGGGTAATTTGCGGCATCATTGCCAGTGCCTTAACCATTAAACCAACGCATCTGAGCTGGCCGATTGTGGCCTCGCTGGTGGTGATGATCGTCGCCTCGCTGATGGATGCGCAATCCAACCCGCTGACGCGCGCTCACAATCTCTATTTCAGCCAGTTTTTACTCGGATTCGGCAGCGCCTTCTTCCTCGCGCCGGCCATGCTGTTGGGGATTGGTGGCGTGGTCACGCAGCCGAAGAACCTGGTCAGCTTCTCGGTGCTGTTTGGCATGAGCCAGAACTTAGGCGGATTGATTGGCGCGGCGATTCTCGGCACCTTCCAGACGTGGCGCGAAAAGTATCACTCCAGCCTGCTGGGCGATCAGCTGTCACAGCTCGATCCCAACGTCACTGAACGACTGAGCCAGTACAGTTCATTATTCAGCAGCCAGCTGCCCGATAACGTGTTGCTCAGCGCGCAAAGTAGCGCTCAGCTGCAAGCGGTAGCCACGCTGCAGGCCAACGTGTTGGCCTATAACGACACCTATCTTCTTACCGCTGCGCTGGCGTTCGTCACCTTAATTTGGGTGCTGTATCGCCTGACGCGTTTACGCTATCTCAACTGGCGTCAGACAAAAATGAATGCGGCACAACCCGCAGTAAACCCGACGGAGAATTCATGAGCCAACAGGACGACATTCAGGCTGCGGAGCGCGAGCGCACCAACCGCCGACGCATTCTTTCCATCGCTGCCGGTAGCGGTATTGTCATCGTCGGCGTGCTGGTGATTTTATATGCCTGGCAGCTGTGGCCGTTTACCAGCACCATCCAATCCACGGAAAACGCCTACGTGCGTGGTCAGGTGACCTTTATCAGCCCGCAGGTCAGTGGCTATCTCACCGAGGTCAAGGTCGTGGATTTGCAGCCGGTGACCAAAGGCCAGCTGCTGATGACCATTGACGATCGTATTTATCGTCAGCGAGTGCATCAGGCGCAGGCGCAGCTGGATATGAAAATCGCCGCGCAGAACAATAACCAGCAGCAGCGCAAAAGTGCTGAAGCCACTATTCTCAGCAATAAAGCGGCGCTGGAAAATGCTAAAGCTCAGGCGCTGAAAAGCAGCCTCGATCTCAAGCGCGTGGAGAATCTGGCAGCCGACGGTTCGCTGTCGGTGCGTGAACGCGACGCGGCGCGTGCGGCCAACGCCCAGGCTCAAGCGCAGCTGCGTCAGGCGGATGCGCAGGTCGCGGTAGCGCAGCAAAATCTGCAAACCGTGGTGGTTAACCGCGGATCTCTGCAAGGCGATGTCGCCAGCGCCCAGGCGGCGTTGGAGCTGGCGAATATCGATCTGGCAAATACCCGTATTATCGCGCCAGATAGCGGCCAGCTTGGTCAGCTTTCGGTGCGCAAAGGGACCTACGTCACCGCCGGCACGCGTTTAACGTCGGTGGTGCCAGAGAACAAATGGATCATCGCCAACCTGAAAGAGACCCAGCTGGCACGCGTGCGTCCCGGCTTGCCGGTGAGCATTCGCGTCGATGCGCTGGACGGCAAGCATTATGACGGTCGGGTCGAGTTTATTTCCCCTGCTGCCGGCTCCGAATTCAGTGCCATCTCGCCAGATAATGCCACCGGCAACTTTGTGAAGATTGCCCAGCGCATTCCGGTGCGGATTAAGATTCTTAACGACGATCTGCACGCGCTACGTCCAGGTATGTCGGTAGAAGTACACATTGATACCGCCGCTGAGCCACACAAGGATGCGCCATGAAGCGCTTACTGTTAGCCACGGTTGTGGCGTTGATGGTGAGCGGCTGTGCGACAGAAGTCGAAAAGGCGCCGTCATCGTTGCCGATTCCCGATAGCTGGCGTCAGCAGGTGGGGCCGCAGGCCGCACCAGAGGCGCAGTGGTGGCAAAACTTTGGTGATGCCAACCTCAATCGCCTGGTTAATCAGGCGCTGCAGCACAACAGCGATATCCTCACCGCACGTTCGCGCGTTGACCAATACCGCGCCGAGTTGCGCGCCGCGCAGGGCGATAATTTCCCGACCTTGTCAGCCGGCGTCGCGGCGACGCATCAGCGCGCGCTGTCGGCGGCAACCGGTCAGCCGTATGAAAGCGCGGTGTTTCAGGGGCTGTTGCAGGCCAACTATGACGTGGATTTATGGGGCAGCCGCAGCAACAGCATTCGCGCAGCCGAAGCCACGCTGGATGCGCAGCGTGCCGCCGCCTCGGCTGCCGAGTTAACCGTTGCCAGTTCGGTGGCATCGGGCTATCTCAGCCTGTGCGCGCTGGACGAACAGTTGCGCGTCACCGAAGCCACGCTGGCGACGCGGGAAAACTCACTTAATCTGGCACAGCGTCAGTTTGAAACCGGCTATACCTCACGCCTTGAGTGGATGCAGGCGGCATCGGAATACCAAACGGCCAAAGCCCAGATTCCCCAGCTGCAGCATCAGATCGAGCAGCAGGAGAATGCGCTCAGCGTGCTGGTGGGCATGAATCCGCGTGAAATTGCGCGCAGCAGCCAGTTCGATCATATCAAGCCGCAAACCTTGCCCTCACTGCTGCCTTCGCAGTTGCTCAATCGTCGGCCAGATATTGTGCAGGCGCAGCGCCAACTGCTGGCAGCGGATGCTTCACTGGCGTCAACGCAGGCGAACCTGCTGCCGTCACTCAATCTCACCGCCAGCGGCACGTTACAAAGTAGCGAGCTGCATCAACTGCTGGATAACCCGTTCCGCTTGTGGAGTATTGGCGGCAGCATTCTGGCACCGCTGCTGAATCGCGAAGCGCTCACCGCGCAGGTGGATGTGGCGATGGCGACGCGCAATCAGGCACTCTACGGCTATGAGAAAGTGGTACGCAACGCGTTCTCCGAGGTGGATAATGCGCTGGACGCGATTCGCCGCAGCCAGCAGCAGCTGACGGAGTTGCAGAAGCAGGAAGAGTATGTGACAGAAGCCTATCGTATTGCGCATAACCGATATCAGAACGGTTACGCCTCCTATCTTGACGAGCTGGATGCCCAGCGCACGCTGTTCAGCACCCAGCTGAATATCGTGTCGGTGAAAAACACCTTGCTGCTGGCGCAGATCGATCTTTATCGCTCCCTCGGCGGCGGCTGGCAGGGTTAAACATCATGCCGCAAGGCCATTTTACGGTAGAAATTCCGCTGTAAAATGGCCAGCGTCTGGTTTTAGATTGGCCTTAAACCCTTCTTAAGTGATTCATGCTTCTTTTTACTTGTCTTTACAAATAATGTTATTATCCGCCCGCTTTACACAGTCTGAACGGAACAATGCTGGTACCTATAACAGCGCAGTCGCCAACCTGGGCGGCTGATAAGACAGGGGAAAAAAAGGAAATGATGAATAAAAAAATCGGCTTAATGTTGTTGGTTACGGCGGCACTGTTAAGCGGTTGCGCATCGCGTACCGCGCCGATTAAAAATGTTAGCCAAACCGTTGCTCAAAGCTACTCTGATGAACAGATGAAGCAGGCGATTATTCAGGCTGGCACGACCAATAAATGGACCATGACGCCAGTAGGCCCCGGCGCTATTGATGGCTACCTGGCCGCGCGCGGCTACAGTGCAGATATTCGCGTTAACTACACCGCGAACAGCTATCAAATCCTCTATGTCAGCAGCCAGAATTTAAAAGCGGGTAGTGGTCAGATTCACCGCAATTATAATGTCTGGATTGATCGGTTGGATCGCAGCATCCAAACACGTTTAAAGGCTAATGCCTACAAATAAGCGCGAAGCGTGCTGACGGACATAATGTTGTAAAGTTAGCCGCAACGCTGCCGAAATAGAAAACAGGCGGGCCATGTGCCCGCCTTGTTAATCGGCGACATCCGCATGGGATGACGGGTATAGAGAGCAAGGAAGGGATGCCGGACAGTGGAAATCTGACCCGCCCTGAGGCTGAAGAAAGAATACAGGTATGAAACTCGCTTACTCCCTTGTTGACTGGCATGCCATTGCGCCGGGTCACAGCACCGCAGAAGAGTGGCAGCGCTGGGCGCAACAGGCGCCAGTGCTGAACGCCACACAACCCATCGCGAAACCCCAATTTTTGCCGATGATGACCGCGCGTCGTCTCAGCGCGGGCAGCCGAGCGGCTGTAGAGTGCGGGCTGGCGCTATTGGCGCGACAAACGGTCGATGCCATCGTCTTTACCAGTCGCCACGGTGAGCTCGAGCGCAACCTGCGTATTCTTAGCGCGCTGTCCGAGCAGCAAGCGCTGTCGCCGACCGACTTCGCCATGTCGGTCCACAACTCTGCGGTGGGGAGCTTAACCATTGCCGCGCGTCAGCCGCTGGTGTCAACGTCGATCTCGGCGGGCATCGATAGCTTCCAGCAAGGTTTACTCGAAGTCGCGGCACTGCATCAGGCCGGCTATGCGCAGGTGTTACTGGTGGATTTTGACGGCAGCGTACCGCCGTACTACCGTCCGTGGCTGCCGGAGATCGATCATTTCAATGCGCCCTATGCGCTGGCGTTGCTGCTGCGCGCGGGCGACGAGTGGCGCTGTACGGCGCAGGCCGCTCCACCCGCAGCGCACCCGCTGCCGCAAAGCCTGCAGGTACTCTCGGCGATATTGCGTGATGCGGCAGCGTTTAGCGTACCAGGCGAGCGCCATCATTGGATGTGGGAGCGTCAGCATGGTGGATAATTCGCTGGTGCAGTCGCGTCCCGGTTTTAACTATTACTGGCGACTGGCGATGACCGCCGTCAGCTTCACGCTGTTCAGCGTCGGCGGCCTATTACTGTCGCTCATCTGGTTTAATGTGCTGCTGCTGGTGCAGCGCGATGGCCTGCGTCGTCGGCAAATCGCGCGCAGCAGTATCGCCTGGAGCTTCCGCTGCTTCCTGCGCTTCTGCCGTTTTGTCGGTGTTTACGATTACCAGATTATCGGCGCAGAACAGCTGCGCCAGGATCGTGGCTGCCTGATCGTCGCTAATCATCCGTCGTTGATCGATTACGTGATGATTGCCTCGGTGTTGCCGGAGATGGATTGTCTGGTCAAAGCCGAGCTGCAGCACAACATCTTCTTCCGCGGCGTGATTCGTGCCGCCGATTATCTGATTAATAGCGAAGCCGATACGCTGCTGCCGGATAGTCAGCAGCGGCTGGCGCGCGGCGATACCATCCTGATTTTTCCTGAAGGGACGCGCACGCGCTACGGCGAGCCACTGAAGCTGCAGCGCGGTGCCGCCAATATTGCGGTGCGTGCCGGATGCGACCTGCGCGTGGTTCATATCACCTGCAGCGAACGCATGCTTGATAAGCAAAGCCGCTGGTATCAGATTCCGCTGGTTAAACCGCTTTTTACTGTACGCGTACAATCGCGTATCGCTAGCCAGGCCTTTAGTGAAGCCGAAGAGGATGCGCAGCCGCTGGCCGCCCGTCGCCTGACGCGACATCTGCAACAGGCGCTGGTACCTGAAGAGACTAACTAAGTTATGCAAGTACTGATCAACGACATCAAACAGATGATTATCGACACGCTGAATCTGGAAGATATCAGCCCTGACGACATTGAAACCGATGCGCCGCTGTTTGGCGAAGGGCTGGGACTCGATTCTATCGATGCGCTGGAGCTGGGACTGGCGGTCAAAAATCGCTTTGGCGTACAGCTCTCCGCCGAGAGTGAAACGCTGCGTGCGCACTTTTTTTCCGTGGCTACACTGGCCGCGTTTGTTGAACAACAGCAAGCCTGAGAACAGTCAACATGATGAACAAAAACGAAATTTACCAGGAAGTGGCCACGCTACTCACTTCGCTGTTTGAAATTGAGCCGGATGCGATTCGACCAGATGCCCGTCTGTATGAAGATCTCGAGCTGGATAGCATTGATGCGGTGGATATGGTGGTGCATTTGCAAAAGCGCACGGGTCGGAAGATCAAACCGGAAACCTTCCGTGCGGTGCGTACCGTGCAGGACGTGGTTGACGCCGTCGACCAGCTGATGCGCGACGAAGCCTGATTTCTGTCATGTGCACGCTTCTGCGGCTGCTGAATGGCGCGGCGCTGTTGGCCTGGCCTTTTCTGGTGTGGTTAACCCTCACCCAGCCGCAGTGGCGCGGCATCACCGGCCTGCTGGCGCTGCTGTTTGTGCTGCGCGTCTGGAGTTTACGCCGCGCGGCGGGCCCGATGGGCCGCGTGATGCTGCTGCTGGCGCTGGTTGGCACCGTGCTGTGTCTCACCAGCCTGCTGCTGCGCTCGCAACATCTGCTGCTGTGGTATCCGCTGGTGGTCAACGTTTTGCTGCTGCTGCTGTTTGGCGCGTCGCTGTGGAGCCCAATGCCGCTGGTGGAACGCCTGGCGCGACTGCGTGAAGCAGATTTACCCGCGCGCGCGGTGCGCTACACCCGCCGGGTAACGCAAGTGTGGTGCGGCTTTTTCATCTTTAACGGCAGCGTGGCGCTGGTCACCTGTTTGCTCAACGATGTCACGCTTTGGACCCTCTGGAATGGGTGCATCAGCTACCTGCTGATGGGCACGCTGATGGGCGGCGAATGGCTGCTGCGTCAGCGCATAAGGAAACAGACATGAAGCTACGCAGCATCCGCGACTGGCTCACTGCACCGGATCGCACGGTTGCCTGGCACGGCACGCAGCACACTACGCTGCACACCCTGCGCCAGCAGGTACAGGCGCTGGTCGAGCGGCTGCTCCAGCATCCAGGCCAGCATTGGGCGCTGTGCTTTGACAACAGCTATGCGTTCACCGCCGCGCTGCTGGCGCTGTGGTATGCGGGAAAAACGCCGGTGATCCCCGGACACTGCCGCGCAGCCCAGTTGGAAGAGATGGCCGACAGCCTCGACGGCGTGCTTTGCGATATGCCGCTGGCGGTGTCATTACCGCAGCTGCGCTGGGACGGTAGGCTGGCCAGCGGCGAGCTGCCGCCAATCGCCGATGATGCTCACCTGGTGCTGTTTACCTCCGGCTCGACCGGCACGCCGCGCCGGGTAACGAAATCACTGCGCGCGCTCGATCTCGAAGCCAGCTGGCTCCACAGCTTGTGGGGCGATCGGTTGCGCGATTGCCATGTGATTGCCTCGGTGAGTCATCAACATCTGTATGGTCTGAGTTTCCGCATTATCTTGCCGATGGCGCTGGGTTTACCGTTTGCCGCGCAACAGATTTTTTACGGCGAACAACTGGCGGATCAACCCAGCGACCGTCGCTACGCTTTTATCAGCAGCCCGGCGTTTCTCCGTCGGCTGGATACGTCGCTTGCTGCACCGCGCTGTGAGCTGATTGTCTCTGCCGGCGGTGCGTTGCCGTGGACGGCGGCGCAGCAGGCGCAACAGACGCTGAGCTGTGCGGTGGATGAAATCTATGGCAGCACCGAAACCGGGGTAATTGGCTGGCGCTGCGCCACGGCGGAAAACGTGCTGTGGCACTGTTTCCCGCACATTACCCTGCGCGAGCAGGAAGCCGGTCGCTGGCGGGTGTTTTCCGCCTTGTTGGACACCGAAGAGGGTTGTGCGCTCGACGATCGCATTGTGCAGCAGCCGTCCGGCCAGTTTCAGCTGGCGGGCCGCCAGGATCGCGTGGTGAAGATTGAAGATAAACGCGTGTCGCTGAGTGAAATTGAACGGCGCTTGCTGGCACTGCCGGGCGTAGAAGATGCCGCCGCGCTGGCGATTCAGCGCCATGGACGTCACGCCATCGGCGTGGTGCTGGCGCTAGCCGAGCAGAGGGATGTGGCGACGCTGCATCAGCTAAAAATCGCGTGGAAGCGCGCGTTGCAACCCTGGCTGGAGCCGGTGGCGATGCCGCGCTATTGGCGCGTGGTGACGTCGATTCCTGTCACGGCGCAAAGCAAGCGCGCGTGGCCGCAAATTGAGGAGTTGTTTGATGTTGCCGGTTGAATTAGATGCCCAGCAGCAGGGCGATGCGCTGACGTTGCGTCTGCACGCTGCCGCCGATCTGTTTTGGTTTCGTGGTCACTTTCCCACCTTGCCCATTCTGCCTGGCGTGGCGCAGCTCGACTGGGCGCTGCATTACGGTCTGACGCGTTTAGCGCCGGGAAAAAGCTTCGCCTCGATTGATAATATTAAATTCCAGCAGCCGGTGCCGCCGGATGCCGAACTGGAGTTACGGCTACAGTGGCAAGCGGAAAAATCGCTGCTCAGTTTCAGCTACAGCCTGATCAACGGCGAGGTGGCGACGGTGGCCAGCAGCGGGAAGATCCGCCTGTGTTGAGCCCTCACTTCACGCCCTGCATATTGATTCCCTGCTATAACCACGGCGCGATGCTGGCCTCGGTGCTGGCGCGGTTGGCGCCGTTTAACTTGCCGGTGCTGCTGGTGGACGATGGCAGCAATGCCGAGACCAAACGGCAGATCGCCGCGCTGGCGGCGCCGCAATTGCAGGTGCTGACGTTGCCGCACAATCAGGGCAAAGGGGCGGCAGTCATTGCCGGCATGCGCGCGGCGGCGGCGGCGGGCTATACGCACGCGCTGCAGCTGGATGCCGATGGTCAGCATCAGGTGGAAGATGCGCCGCGCATGTTGGCCGAAGCGCAACGCTATCCGCACTGTTTGATCTCCGGTCAGCCGATTTACGATGATTCGATCCCTAAATCGCGCCTGTATGGCCGCTACATCACCCATTTCTGGGTGTGGGTGGAAACGCTGTCGCTGTCACTTAAAGACAGCATGTGCGGCTTCCGCGTCTATCCGCTTGCGCCGTCGCTCAGGCTTTGCGACCGCCGTCCAATTGGCCAACGTATGGATTTCGATACCGAGATCATGGTGCGTCTCTATTGGCAGGGCACGCCGAGCCGTTTTCTCGCCACGCGCGTCACCTATCCAGAGAGCGGCGTGTCGCATTTCGATGCGCTGCGTGACAACCTGCGTATTTCGTGGATGCACACGCGCCTGTTCTTCGGCATGTTGCCGCGGATCCCGCAGTTGCTGCGCCAGCGTGGCGATGCGCAGCACTGGTCGGCCACGCCGGAACGCCGTGGGCAGAGCGGTATGCGCTTTATGCTGTGGCTCTATCGCCGTGCTGGACGCTTGCCCTTTGTGCTGCTGCTGTGGCCGGTGGTGGCGGTTTACTGGCTAACCGGACGCGCCGCGCGCGCCGCGTCGCAGCAGTGGCTGACGCGTGTGCAAGCGGTGGCGCAGCAGCAGAACATCACGCTGCCTGCACCGGTGAGTAGCTATCGTCACTTTTTGCGTTTCGGCTACAGCATGCTAGATAAAGTGGCCAGCTGGCGCGGCGATCTGCAGTGGGGTCGCGATATCGATTTCGCGCCCGGCGCTGAAGCCACCATTCGTGCCGCCGAAGGCAAAGGCCATCTGATTCTGGCATCGCATTTAGGTGATATCGAAGCCTGCCGCGCGATGGCCAAACAGGTCAGCGGGCTGGTGATTAACGCGCTGGTGTTTACCGACAACGCGCAGCGTTTTCGCGAGGTGCTGGAGAGCATTGCGCCGCAGGCAGGCGTGAATTTGATGCCGGTGACCGATATCGGTCCGGATACCGCCATTCTGCTGCAGCAAAAACTGGATGCCGGTGAATGGGTGGCGATTGTTGGCGATCGCACGGCGATCCATCGCCAGCGCGGCGGTGAGCGTCGCGTAGTGTGGAGCGAATTTATGGGCCGTCCTGCGCCGTTTCCACAAGGGCCGTTTGTGCTGGCGGCCGCGTTGCGCTGTCCGGTGCTGCTGATGTTTGCCCTGCGCGAACAGGACCGCCTGCGAGTGCATTGTGAAGCCTTTGCCGATCCGCTACTGCTGCCACGCGCCCAGCGCCAGCAGGCGTTGCAGGCCACGGTGGATCGCTATGCCGAGCGGCTGCAACAGCATGCGCTGATGGCACCGCTCGACTGGTTTAACTTTTACGATTTCTGGACGTTGCCCGAGGAGAAAAGCCGCGATGAGTGAAAGCAACTACCGCGCAGAGGTGGAGATAACCGTGTCGTTTCACGACTGCGATCCGATGGGCGTGGTGTGGCACGGCAACTACTTCCGCTATTTTGAGCTGGCGCGCGAAGCCTTGCTGCGCAGCATCAACTACAGCTACGGCGAAATGGCCGCCAGCGGCTACGTCTGGCCGGTGGTCGATACCCACGTGAAATATCGCCAGCCGCTGCGCTGTGAAGAGGTGGTGCGCGTGGCCGCCAGCATCAGTGAATATGAAAACCGTCTGCGCATCGATTATGTGATTCGTAACGCGGCAGGGCAGGTGACCACCAAAGCCCACACGCTGCAGGTCGCCGTCAACGCCGCGACGCAGGAGATGTGTTTTGTCTCGCCTGACATTCTGTTTGCCCGCCTGGGAGTGAAGCCGTGATTCGAACCTTTTGTCTGCTGTTGCTGATGGTGTGTGCCAACGCCAGCGCGGTAACGCTCGAGCAGCTGCAACAGCGCTTCGCCAGCCAGCCGGTGATTCGCGTCAATTTTGTTCAGGTGCGCACCATTGCTGGCATGGCGCAGCCGCTGGTGTCGCGCGGTCAGCTGTTGATCGCCCAGCAGCAGGGCTTGTGGTGGCAGCAAGCGACGCCGTTCCCGCTGATGCTGATCCTCGATGAAAAGCGCATGGTGCAGAGCATCAGCGGCCAGCCGCCGCAGGTGATCACCGCCGACAGTAATCCACAGATGTTCCAGTTCAACCATCTGCTGCGCGCGCTGTTCCAGGCCGATGAGAAAGTGCTGCGCGAGAATTTTGTGCTCGATTTCCACGATCGTGGCAATGACCGCTGGCAGCTGGGTCTGACGCCGAAAGCCGCGCCGCTGAATAAGATCTTTAACCGCATCGATCTGCAGGGCGATAAATTCCTCAATCGCATCACGCTGGATGATAAGCAGGGCGATAAGACCGACATCACCCTGAGCGATACCCGCACCGAACCGCAACAGTTGACCGATGAAGAGCGAGCGCGTTTTGCCCCAGCGCAGTGAGAAAACCGTCGCGCTGCTGTGGCTGGCGGTGTGTCTGACGTTAGCGGTAGCGCTGGCGATCCTGTTGCCGCGCAGTCAGCTCAATAGCAGCGTGCTGGCGCTGTTGCCGCAGCAGAACCTCGGCCAGGCACCGGCGGAGATTCAGCAAGGCTTTATGCAGCGCCTCGATCGTCAACTGGTGTGGCTGGTGAGCGCCAACGATCAGGAGGGTGATGCGGTCGCAGCCTGGTGGCAAACGCAGTTACAAGCCCTGCCGATGCTGAAACAGGTGAGCGGCGAGCTGGATGACGATCAGCTGCAGCGCTGGGGCGCGTATGCGTTTCAGCATCGAAATGGCCTGATCGATCCCGCCACGCGCGGCCGACTGCAAAACGGCGGCGATGCGCAGGCCGACTGGATTCTGGCGCAGCTGTTCTCGGCGTTCGCCGGCGTCGGCAGCAAGGAGATCGGCAACGATCCGCTGCTGCTGGTGCGCGGTGCGCAGCTGGCGCTGCAGCAAAGCGCCAACAAAATGCTGCTGCATGACGGCTGGCTAACGGTGAAGGATGCGCAGCAGCGCCGCTGGTATTTCCTGCACGGTGAACTGGCGAGCAATGCCTTCAGCATTAAAGAGAGCCATCAGCTGGTGACGGCGCTCAATCAGCTGCAATCCCAGCTCAAAACGCGCTGGCCGGATGCGCAGCTGCTAACGCGCGGCACGGTATTATTCAGTGATGATGCCAGCCAGCGCGCGCAGCATGATGTGGAAACCCTCGGCAGTGCGACGCTGGCAGGATTGCTGCTGCTGGTGTGGCTGGTATTTCGCTCACTGCGGCCGCTGGCGCTGTGTGCGCTGTCGGTGGCGATAGGCGCGATGGCGGGCACGGTGCTGACGCTACTCTGTTTTGGCGAACTGCATCTCACCACCTTAGTGATGAGCCTAAGCATTGTCGGCATCTCGGCCGATTATACCCTCTACTATCTGACGGAGCGCATGGTGCACGGCGAGCAAGCCACGCCGTGGCAGAGTTTGCACAAGGTGCGCGGCACGCTGCTGCTGGCGCTTGGCACCACGGCGATTGCCTGGCTGCTGATGCTGCTGGCACCGTTCCCCGGCTTACGCCAGCTGGCGGTGTTTGCCGCCAGCGGATTGAGCGCCTCCTGCCTGACGGTAATCTGCTTTTATCCGTGGCTGGTACGTGGCTTACCGGTGCGTCCCATTCCGGCGATGGTATGGCTGGCACGCTGGCTGGCAGCCTGGCGGCGCAATAATTGGCTGAAGCGCGGATTGCCGGCGCTGGTGGCGATCTATGCGCTGAGCGGCATGCTGCAGCTGCAGGTCGACGATGATATCGCCCATCTGCAGAGTGCACCGGCGCAGCTGCTGGCGCAGGATCGTCAATTGGCGCAACTGACCGGCCAGCAGGCCGATCAAACCTGGTTTGTGGTGTGGGGCGATGATGAGCAGCAAGCGCTGCAGCGACTTAGCGCGCTGGCACCGCAGCTGCAGCAGGCGCAGCAGCAAGGCTGGCTGGCCGGTTATCGCATCTTGCCGCTCAGTTCGCTGGCACAGCAGCAGCAGGATGTGGCGCTGCTGCAGCAGGCGGCACCGAACATTCTGCAACGTTTGCAGCAAGCGGGCATTAGCGTGGCGAACGCCCATCTTAGCGCGATGCCGGTGAGCGCCGCCGACTGGCAGGCAAGCCCACTGAGTGAAGGCTGGCGGCTGTTATGGCTGTCGCTGCCGGACGGGCGCAGCAGCGTGCTGGTGCCGGTCAGCGGCGTGAAAAACAGCGCCGCGCTGCAACAGCTGGCAGCGCAGCAGGCAGGCGTGAGCTGGGTCGATCGCAAAGCCAGCTACGATGAACTGTTCCGCTTCTGGCGCACCTTGCTGAGCGGCTTACTGGCGCTGGCGCTGTTGCTGATTACCGCCAGCTACATGCTGCGGCTGGGGGTAAAAGCCGGCATGCGCAGCGCGCTGCCGTCGTGGTTGTCGCTGGCGGCGGCGCTGGCGACACTGGGCTGGATCGGCGCGAGCCTCAATCTGTTTGCTCTGCTGGCGCTGATTCTGGTGCTCGGCATCGGCATCAACTACACGCTGTTCTTCAGCAATCCGCGCGGTACGCCGTTAACCTCAATGCTGGCGGTAACGCTGGCAATGATGACCACGCTATTAACGCTTGGCATGCTGGTGTTCAGCAGCACCGCCGCCATCAGCGGCTTTGGTATCGTGCTGTGTAGCGGGATTTTTTGTGCATTCTTGCTGGCGCCACTGGCGCTGGCGCCGGGGAAAAGGAAGCAACGATGAAAAGGGGTGCGCTTGTGCTGATGTTGAGCCTGCTGCTAAGCGGTTGTGCTGAGCATGCCAGCGAAATTAATCGGCCAACCGCCTGGCTGAAACCGGGCGTACGCGTGACGCTACCGCCGCCAGGAATTTCGCCCGCTTTTCAGCAGCAGCAACTGCTGACCGGGCACGCCAAAGGGAAAACCCATTCGCTGCTGGTATTACTCAGCGCCGATGCGCAGCAGCTGAGCCTGGCGGGGTTATCGTCGCTCGGCATTCGTTTGTTCCGCGTCACCTATGATAAAAACGGCATTCACACCCAGCAGATGATGGCGCTGCCGGAAATGCCGCCCGCCAGTCAGGTGCTGGCCGACGTGATGCTGAGCCATTGGCCAATCAGCGCGTGGCAGCCGCAGTTGCCGCGCGGCTGGACGCTGATCGATATTGATGATCGCCGCGAGCTGCGCGATCCGGCCGGCAAGGTGGTGACGTTGATTCGTTATTTACAACGCGGTGCGCAGCGTGAGCCGATCAGCATCGATCAACGCGCCTTTGGTTATCAGATTCAAATCCAACAACTGGATGCGTCATCATGATCTACATTTCCGCCTTTGGCATGGTCAATGCGCTGGGCAATAACCTGGCGCAGATTGCTGTGCAGCTGCAAGCGGGCCGCGCGCCGGGCATGCAGCCGCATGACGGCTGGTTGCAGGCGGGCAAACGCTGCTGGCTGGGGCAGGTGCAGGGCGAGTTACCGGCAATCCCTGCCGCGTTAGCCGCGCACAACACGCGTAACAATCAGCTGCTGCTGGCGGCGCTGGCGCAACTGCGTCCAGCGCTGGAGGCGGCCATCGCGCAATATGGGCGCGATCGCGTGGCGATTGTGCTCGGCACCAGCACGTCCGGCGTGGATGAAGGCGATCGTCAGGTCGCTGGCGGCTTGCCGGGCTACGATTACCGCATGCAGGAGCTGGGCGATCCGTCGCGCTTCCTCGCCCACTTTTTAGCACTGGAGGGCCCGGCTTATACCATTTCTACCGCTTGCTCCTCCAGCGCGCGCGCAATGATCAGCGGCCAACGTTTGATTGATGCCGGGTTAGTGGATGTGGCGCTGGTGGGCGGCGCGGATTCGCTGAGCCGCATGCCGATCAACGGCTTCGCCAGTCTTGATTCGCTCTCGGATCGCCACTGCGCACCCTTTAGCGCCGACCGCGACGGCATTTCGATTGGCGAAGCCGCGGCGCTGCTGTTGCTGACGCGGGAGAAGCAGCCGCTGGCGCTGCTCGGCTGCGGTGAGTCATCGGATGCGTGGCACATGTCGGCACCGCATCCGGAAGGCGTCGGTGCGGAGCGCGCGATGCTGATGGCGCTGCAGCAGGCGGGATTAAAGCCGCAGGATGTCGGTTACATCAACCTGCACGGCACCGCGACGCCGCTCAACGATCGGGTGGAATCTGCGGTTATCCAGCGGCTATTTGGCGAGCGCGTGCCGTGCAGCTCAACCAAACATCTCACCGGCCATACGCTGGGCGCGGCGGGCGCCACTGAAGCGGCGCTGGCGGCGCTGATTCTGCAGCAAAATTTGCCGCTGCCGCCGCAGGATTTCTCTGTGGCAGCACGTGATGCCTCACTGCCGGAATGCGGTTTGCTCACCACGCCACAACCTTTGCAGCGTCCAATCATCGCTTCAAACTCATTTGCTTTTGGCGGGAACAATACCTGCCTGATTGTAGGAAAGCCTCATGACTGATTTTCTGCCGGTCGCGGCTTATTTGCCGCACCGCGCGCCGATGCTGCTGCTCGACCGCGCTATCCTGGTCAGCGATGACAGCGTGATCTGCGAAGTCAGCATCAACGCTGACGGCGTGCTGGCGCCGTTCCTTACACCACAAGGTGATTTGCCGGCGTGGTACGGCGTGGAGATCATGGCGCAAACCATTGGCGTCTGGTCTGGCTTTCATGCCCGCCAGCGCGGCGAGAGCGAGATTCATCCCGGCATGTTGCTCGGTGGACGTGGCTATCGCGCCAATAGCGCCACCTTTGCCGCCAATAGCACGCTGCGCGTTGAGATGCGTCTGCTGATGCGTGACGACCGGCTGGGCAGCTTCGAAGGGGAGATCCGCTGCAACGACGTAATGATCGCCAGCGGGCGGCTGAACACCTATCAGCCTAATCAACAAGAGTTAATTCAATTGCAACAAACGCCGTTAAAACAAGGAGTTCAGCCATGACACGCAGCGTATTAGTCACCGGCGCCAGTAAAGGGATTGGCCGCGCCATTGCGCAACGTCTGGCGCTGGACGGTTTTGAGATTGTGGTGCATTACCATCGCGATGCCAGCGGTGCACAGCAAACGCTGGCCGGGATTGAACAGGCGGGCGGACGCGGACGCACCTTGCAGTTTGACGTGGCGCAGCGTGAAACCACGCGCAACGCGCTGGAGCAGGATATCGCCACGCACGGCGCCTATTACGGCGTGGTGAGCAATGCGGGTATCACGCGTGATGCGGCGTTTCCGGCGTTGACCGACGATGAGTGGGACAGCGTAATCCACACCAATCTCGACAGCTTTTACAATGTGATTCATCCGTGCGTGATGCCAATGATTGGCCTGCGCAAAGGCGGACGCATTATTACGCTCTCCTCAGTATCGGGAATAATGGGCAATCGTGGTCAGGTCAACTACAGCGCGGCCAAAGCTGGCATTATTGGCGCCACCAAAGCGTTAGCGATTGAGCTGGCAAAACGCAAAATTACCGTTAACTGCATCGCACCGGGTTTAATTGATACCGGCATGACCGATCTCGAGCCGTTGGTGATTGATGAGGCGATGAAGCTGATCCCGATGAAGCGCATGGGCGCGGCGGAGGAAGTGGCCGGACTGGCCAGTTATCTGATGTCGGACATCGCGGGCTACGTCACGCGTCAGGTGATTTCAATCAATGGAGGTATGCTGTGATTCAGCGCGTAGTGGTAACCGGTATGGGTGGCGTAACCGCCTTTGGTGACAGCTGGAGCGCGGTGGCCGAGCGCATTAAGCAGGGCAAAAATGCCGTGCGTCACATGCCGGAGTGGCAGGTTTACGATGGCTTGCACACGCTGCTGGGTGCGCCGGTGGACGACTTCACGCTGCCTGCCCATTACACGCGTAAGCGCATTCGCTCGATGGGTCGCGTCTCGCTGATGGCGACGCGCGCGACCGAACTGGCGCTGGAGCAGGCCGGCTTGATCGATCATCCGGTGCTGACCAGCGGTGAAACCGGCATTGCCTACGGCTCCTCAACCGGCAGCACCGGCCCGGTGAGCGAGTTCGCCACCATGCTGACGGAAAAGCACACCAATAACATTACCGGCACCACCTATGTGCAGATGATGCCGCACACCACCGCCGTTAATGCCGGTCTATTCTTTGGCCTGCGCGGCCGGGTGATACCGACGTCCAGCGCCTGCACATCGGGCAGCCAGGCGATTGGCTACGCATGGGAAGCGATCCGCCACGGCTATCAAACCGTGATGGTCGCCGGTGGTGCGGAAGAGTTGTGTCCTTCCGAAGCGGCGGTGTTCGACACGCTGTTCGCCACCAGCCAGCGCAACGATGCGCCACACAGCTCGCCTGCGCCGTTTGATCAGCAGCGCGATGGTTTAGTGATTGGCGAAGGCGCGGGCACCTTGATCCTCGAGTCGCTGGATCATGCACAGGCGCGCGGTGCCACCATTTACGCCGAGCTGGTGGGTTTCCACACTAACTGCGATGCCGCGCATATCACCCAGCCGCAGCGCGAAACTATGCAGATTTGTATTGAGCGCGCGCTTAAAACGGCCGATGTCACGGCGGATCAGATTGGCTATATCAATGCCCACGGCACCGCGACCGATCGCGGCGATATCGCCGAGAGCCAGGCAACGGCGGCGATCTTTGGCCGCAGCACGCCAATCTCCTCACTGAAGAGCTATTTTGGCCATACGCTGGGTGCCTGCGGAGCGCTGGAAGCGTGGATGAGCATTGAGATGATGCGTGAAGGCTGGTTCGCGCCGACGCTGAATCTGACGCAACCGGCAGCGGAGTGCGGTGAGCTGGATTACATTATCGGCGCGGCGCGGCAGGTGGAGACCGATTACATCCAATCCAATAACTTCGCGTTTGGCGGTATCAACACCTCGCTGGTGTTTAAACGCTGGCGTGATGCCTGATATAGCAGGTCGCCATAAATGGCGTAATGCTGGTTAGTTAAGAGATGAAACCCCAATAATCGAGCGCACACGTTGTAGCGGCGCAATTCATTGCGCGATAAATCGCGCCGCTACGGAACGTGCGGTGATTCAATACGGGGCTCAACTGATCGGCATTACGCCATTTATGGCGACCTGATGCAGCTCCTCTCCATTATCTGTGTGGCGAAAGTAGGATTTTTCTTGCTTTCGCGCAACGACTGCGCATAATCGCAAACCGCAATAATAATGATTATCACTTCGTTTGCATTAGGGGATCCCATGCGCGCTATGCCTTTCAATCCCGGACTGAAACCGACGCTGTTGGCCGTAATGGTCAGCGCCGGTTGTTTGCCAGTGATGGCTGCTACTACCAACACCACAACCTCAACTAACGCGAAAAAAGAACAGCAGACGCTGACCGTGACCGCGACACCGCAAACGGATTTCAAGCCAGGCGGCAATGATTTAGTGCCTGCGTTTCTGGATGGTCAAATCGCCCACGGCGGCCGCCTGGGCATGCTGGGTGAGCAAAACGCGATGGACGTGCCGTTCAACGTGATTGGCTTCACCTCGAAAATGATTCAGGACCAGCAGGCGCAAACCATCGGTGACGTCATGCGCAACGATGCCGGCGTGCAGAATCTGAAAGGCTACGGCAACTTCGCTGAAAGCTATCGCATTCGTGGCTTCAAGCTGGATGGCGATGCTATGACCTATGGCGGTCTGGCCGGTATCGTGCCGCGCCAGGTGATGGATGCTTCGCTGATTGACCGGGTGGAAATTTTCAAAGGTGCCAACGCGCTGCTGAACGGTTCAGCTGAGAGCGGCGTCGGCGGCATGATTAACCTTGAGCCAAAGCACGCTGATGACACGCCACTGACGCGTATCGGTGTGGATTACACCTCCGGTTCACAGGTGGGCGGCAGCGCCGATATTGGTCGTCGTTTTGGCGACAATAACCAGTTTGGCGTGCGTCTGAATGCGGTCAACCGCGAAGGCGGCACTGAAGTCGACGGCGAGAAAAAACGTACAACCGCCGCCTCGCTGGGGTTGGATTACCGTGGCGATCGTCTGCGCACCTCGCTCGACGTCGGTTACCAGAAGAAGACCTTCCACGATGCGCGCAACGGCATCAACATCAGCGGCATCGATTTCATTCCTGATGTGCCCTCTAACTCGAAAAACTACAGCCAGAATTGGGTGTTCAGCGATATTGAGTCGGAATTTGGTCTGGCGAAAGCCGAGTACGATCTGAACGATCAATGGACTGCCTATGCCGGCCTGGGTGCGCAGCATACCCATGAAGTGGGCAACTACGGTACGCCGAAGATTCTAGATAGCGCCGGTAATGCCACCATCGGCCGTTTCCGTACCAATCGCGTGCAGGACAACATGAGCGGCATGGTTGGCCTGCGTGGTGATTTCACCACCGGCCCGGTGACGCACAAAGTGAACTTTGGCTATTCGGCGATGACGGCAAATGCGAAAAACAGCTATCGCATGTCATCAGGTAACGATGCTGACATCAATATCTACCATCCGCAGGATGTGGCAGAGCCAGACAGCGTGTTCGCCGGTGGCGACAAATTCAGCGACCCGCTGACCACTTACCGTTCGCGCTCGCAGGGTTATCTGCTGAGCGATACGCTGGGCTTCTTTGATGACACCTTGCTGGCAACGGTGGGCGCGCGTCACCAGAAAGTGGTGGTGCGTAACTACGGTTATGACGGCGCGGAAGATACAGCGACACGTTTTGACAGCAGCCGTTGGTTACCGGCGTATGGCTTGCTGTATAAAGCGACGCAAAATATCTCGCTGTATGCCAACCATACCGAGTCACTGACGCCGGGCACCGCCGCGCCATATACCGCCATAAACTACGGTAGCGTCACCGGCATTGTGCACGCTAAGCAGAACGAAGTCGGGGTGAAAGCGGACTTTGGTCGTGTTGGCGGATCGCTGGCGTTGTTTGAAATTAAACAGCCGGTCGGTGTGTTGAATAATTCGATCTACAAGTTGAATGGCGAGCAGCGTAACCGCGGTGTTGAGCTGAATGTGTTCGGTGAGCCGGTGTTGGGTTTGCGTCTGAACAGCAGCGCCACCTGGATCGATCCGGATATGACCAAAACCGGCGATAGCGGTCAGGATGGCAAGAATGCCATTGGCGTGCCGCGCTTTACGGCGGCGCTGGGTGCTGAGTATGACATCAAGCCGGTTGAGGGTTTGACCGCCACGGCATTGCTGAACTACACCGGTTCCCAGTATGCCAACCTGGCAAACACCACCAAGCTGGATGACTACACCACATTGGATCTAGGTCTGCGTTACCGCATGAAGGTTAACCAGAATGATATGGTGTGGCGCGTGGGCGTTGAAAACGTCACCAATGAGAAATATTGGGCCAACGTGGATGACAGCGGCACCTATTTGTCGCAGGGTGAACCGCGTACGGTGAAAGTCTCGCTGAGCTACGATTTCTAATCTCCTCCAGACGGGGCGTGCACGCGCCCCGTTATTTCTCTGGCAGAAATATTCCTGTAACTTACGGCGCATTGCATTACACTCTGTGCGGCAATCCTGCTCGAAAACTCGCCTTTATGTTTGAGTCATCATGAGTTCACCTGCACCACCAGACGATCACGATGAACCCTATCGACAGCCGCTCGACGACGCGCTCTTCGCCATTGTGGTACTTGCAGTGACGTCGGTTACGCTTATAATCTTCGTCCTGATGATTACGCTGTGGATGAGTTAACGTCAGCAACGGGAAACGGAAGCCGGTAAGGAGATGTCGATGGAAGCCAGAGATGACAAACTGATCGCCATAATTGGCCTGTTATCCGCCTGCCTGATTGGTGTGGTGTTTCTCTTCACCATGACCTGGCTTACCGATGTGCGGCATCCCGCCGATCCCTCGCTTGATGTACAAACCTGCCCGCAACAAAGCGTCACCACCCAACACTCTTAATCTTTTGTCTGCCGGTTCTGCCACTTAATCTGTTGACTGCGCAACTCCAGCGCCAGCGCCTCATGTAAGGTGCGATTACCGTTGGGATCGCCGAGGCCAAACAGCGCGCCTGGGGAACGCCGATCGTCGGCCCATGCCGGATACTCCACCACCGGATAGAGCGAAATCCCTTCCAGCGCCACACCTTGCTCTAGCGCCAATCGCGCTTCTTCACTCACCTGACGCAGCCAGGGCGCGCGCGCATCGCCTTCGGCGCCGGTTTCCGCCAGGATCATCGGCCGCTGGTAGCGCTGCCAGCACTGCAGCAATAAACGGTGCAACGGTTGCCGCGTGGGATGATCGAGCGGAATAGTGTCGCCGGAGAAGAACCAATGATTATCCGGATAGTAGTTCAGGCCGAGAACATCGAGAAAATCTTCGCGTCCACCCAGTTCAGGCGCATCGCGTCCGGCAAGCCAGTCCCAGGCTTCAAACTGGGCCTGATGCTGGGCATCAGCATAAGGTTTGCTGTCGGGATTATCGGGATGGGTTGCAACTTGCACCAGCGGATCGGTCAGCACAAAGCGCGCATCGGGATAGACCTCACGAATCGCATGCATCGCCGCCAGCGAGGCGCGCACCAGTTGGCGCTTTAGCTCACGCCCGCGATCGCTGGCGTAGGGATCGAGCCAGGAGACATCGGCACCCGCCCATGACCAGAATGAAATTTGATTGATCGGTGTGAAAAAGGGTTTTTCAATACCTTCATCGCGCATCAGCTGCGCCATGGCGCGTGCGAAACGTTCGAAATGGTCAACAAAACTGGCTTTCCAGATATCAAGGTGATCGGGATAGCCAAAGTGTGCCAGCTCCCAGATAATCTGCATGTCATGGCGCGCCGCGGCATGCACCATCGGTAGAAAGGTGCGCCAGTCATATTCGTTGGGCACGGCTTCGATCAGGTGCCAGCGTGCGCCATCGCGCGCGGTGTGCAAACCCTCTCGCGCCAGGGCGGCATAATCCTTCTCCAGCAGCATATCGTGGCCGCTGCTGATCACCATATCCAGCCGACGTCCGCCCGCGCGACATGCGGTGGAACAGGGAAAACTGCCTTGAAAAAAGCTTCGGAACAGCTGAGGGTGATGGCGCAGGGATTGCTGAGTCATAATCCTCTCCTCACGGTGAACGCCGGATGCAGAACGCTTGGCTAAGTCTAGACTAAATTGACGACGCGCCATTTGGCAGATGAGGAAGGCTCCGATTGCCATTTATCGCGCCGATACTAACAATAATAGGTCCACAGCTTTCAGGGATTCACTATGAGTGAAGCAGCACAATCTTTGCCGCCCGAGGAGCATCCGGGCAAAGGGCTGAAACCGAATGTTGATGCGCGCTGCGCACAGCATCCTGGCATGAGCGGTATTCATCCGCTCAACGATGGCTTAGACGCTTTTGCTGCGCGCTATCAGATGATGAGCAGGGCGCAGCACAGCATTGATGTGCAGTACTACATCTGGCACAACGACATGTCCGGCCGCTTGCTGTTTAGCGCGCTGCTGGATGCCGCCGAGCGCGGGGTGAAAGTGCGTTTGCTGCTCGATGACAACAACACGCCGGGTTTGGATGAGACGCTGGCCGAACTCGATCGTCATCCCAACATTGCCGTGCGCTTGTTCAATCCCTTTTCGTTTCGCACATTGCGCGCGCTAGGGTATCTCACCGATTTCTCACGTCTTAATCGACGCATGCACAATAAAAGTCTGACGGTCGATGGCGCGGCCACGCTGGTGGGCGGACGCAATATCGGCGATGAATATTTCGGCACGGGCGATGAGCCGCTGTTTACCGATCTTGATGTGCTGGCGATCGGTCCGGTGGTGGACGAGGTGACGCAGGATTTCGAGCGCTACTGGCGCAGTAAAGCGGTATCAACGCTGCGTAAGGTGGTTGACGTCAGCGGCGAGGCGCATCAGGCGGTGCGCTTGCCGGTGGAGTGGCAGCAGAGTGAAGCGGTGGAACGCTATCTGGCGCGGCTGGAGCACTCCTCATTCATCAACCAGATGGAGCAGGGCGAGCTGGAGATGACGTGGGCGGAGTCGCGCTTACTGAGCGATGACCCGCGCAAAGGCCTCGGCAAGGCGAAGCGGCGTAATTTGTTGCCGCAGCGCATGCTGGAGGTGATCGGGATGCCGCAGCAGCAGTTCGATATTATCTCCGCCTATTTTGTTCCTACGCGTTCTGGCGTGGCGCAGCTGCTGGCGCTGAAGCGGCGCGGGGTTAAAATCGCCATACTCACCAACTCGCTGGCGGCTAATGACGTTACGGTGGTGCACGCCGGTTATGCGCGCTGGCGTAAAAAACTGCTGCGTCATGGCATCGCGCTGTATGAGCTGAAGCCACAGGATAATCCGCAAAGCGCGCCGCACGACCGCGGTTTAACCGGTAACTCAGGCTCCAGTTTGCATGCCAAAACCTTTACCGTGGACAACCGTAAAGTGTTTATCGGCTCGTTTAATTTCGATCCGCGCTCGGCGATGTTGAATACCGAAATGGGTTTGGTGATTGAGAGCGAAGCGTTGGCACAGCAAACCCACCAACGTTTTATTGCCGGCATGCGCGATCGCGCCTGGACACTGCGTCTCGATAAGTGGGGGCGCGTCAACTGGGTAGAGTATGCTCATGAGCAGGGCGAAGTGGTGCACAAGCATGAACCGCAGTGCACGCTGCTGCAGCGCTTGCTGGTGCGCCTGGTGTGGCGTCTGCCGGTGGAGTGGTTGCTCTAAAACAACGGGCCAGCTTAGCTGGCCCGTTGTTTATTTGCGCTGTGGCTTCCCGGAGAACAGGAAACGCAGCAGTGGAATGCGCAGATGAATTTCGTACAGCGTAAAGGCCACGCCAAACACCATCAATAAACCGAGGAAGAAGCCGAGCGTGTTATTACCAATGTGCGGCGTAATGTAGATGCCATACAAAATGGTCAGCGGATGGTGCACCAGATAGATAAACAGCGAGGCATTAACCAGATACATGATGCGCGGTGAATGGCTGTTCAGCAGCTTGTGACCGAAGCTAAAGCAGACGTTGAGCATGCACAAACCCATGAGCGTGGTGATGATCATATCAATCTCATACAGCCAACCTTCGCCACTGCTGTAACGCTGATTCAGACTGTAGGCGATAAACACGGCAATGGCGCCAAAGCACATCACCGGATTAAAGCGCACAAACAGCGCTTTCAACTCCTGATGCTTCCAGCTCAACGCGCCCAACATAAAGAACGGCAGGAACGTCAACATTTGCATCACGGCAATGCTGAACAGGCCATCGGCAAAAACCGCCGGGACGAAATAAAACAGCACGCGGCGGAACGCACACCATATCAAGGCATAAATCAGCAGCGCCAGCGTCAGTTTCCCCCAGCCGATTTGCTGATAATTGATAACGCGCTGCTGTTTGTTCAGCCAGCGAAACGTCAACATGCCGAGCGTGGTGAGAATGACCAGGACCAGTAAAAACCATAGATGCGAAATCAGCTCCCACATCAGCGTATTGTACTTGTCGTACAGCGAGAAACTGTTCCAGTCGCCGATTTTATCGGTGAGATTTTTGGTGATGAAAAACTGCGGCAACGTAATCAGCGGAACGGCTGTCAACATGGGAATGCCGACGCGCTCCAGACGCACTTTCAGCCAGCGCTGGGGCTGATAGCGTAAGTAGAGCATGTAGGAAAAATAGCCAGAAATAACAAAGAATACCTGCATGCGGAAGGCATGAATAAAGTCATTAAGTACCGTCAACCACATCGAGGCGTCATGGCTATTCACCGCCCACTTTTGCGTGGAGTAAATCAGTGAGACGTGAAAAGGCACGCCTAATAACATTAAATACGCTCGAATCGAATCGAGGAAATATTCACGTTCGGGTTTAGCTGAACTCATAATCTTCCAATAGTCAGTTTACTTGCCGGTTTCGCCCTGAAACCAGATTATGCCGAAGGAAAATTCTACCGGCTGTAAACAGGGTATACTATCAGGTGAATCTGTATGTGATTTTGCAGGGTTTAATTATCCGAAAAGCACACTTTCAGCTTACAAATCAGCGGAACAATCTATTACATACGCTGTCGGAAAACCGAATAATCCTTTAAGATAATCGGGTTTGATCTAAGCACACGAAAGGGGGGGATGTGCTGAATAATGTGAATAATAAAGTGGGACTGGTAAAGATGCGCTGGGTAGGCGCGGCAGTTCTGCTGGCTTTGTATGCCAACAATAGTTGGGCGTTTAACATCGATGATGTAGCAAAACAAGCCAAGGCGTTGGCAGGGAAAAGTTTCGAAGCGCCAAAGAGCAATTTACCCTCTCAGTTTCGTGAAATGAAGTTTGCTGACTATCAGCAGATCCAGTTTAACCACGACAAAGCTTATTGGGGCAAACTGCGTACGCCGTTTAAGCTTGAGTTCTACCATCAGGGTATGTATTTCGATACGCCGGTGAAAATTAACGAAGTCACGGCGTCTTCAGTACGTGAAATTAAATATGACCCTGACTATTTCAATTTTGGCAACGTTAAGCACGATGCTGATTCAGTCAAAAACCTCGGCTTTGCTGGGTTTAAGGTGTTGTATCCTTTAAATAAAAAGGGCAAAGACGACGAGATCACCAGCTTCCTCGGTGCCAGCTATTTCCGTGTAATTGGCGAAGGCCAGGTTTACGGACTTTCGGCGCGCGGTCTGGCGATTGATACTGCATTACCGTCAGGTGAAGAGTTCCCGCGCTTTAAAGAGTTTTGGATTGAACGTCCAAAACCGCAGGACAAACAGCTGGTGATTTATGCGCTGCTGGATTCGCCACGCGCGTCCGGTGCGTATCGCTTCACCATTCGTCCGGGCAAAGAATCAACGGTTGATGTGCAGTCCAAAGTTTATCTGCGTGATAACGTTGGCAAATTGGGCGTTGCGCCGTTAACCAGCATGTTCCTGTTTGGAGCTAACCAGCCTTCGCCGGTAACTAACTTCCGTTCAGAGCTGCACGATTCAAACGGTCTTTCGATCCACGCCGGTAACGGTGAGTGGATTTGGCGTCCGCTGAATAACCCGAAACATCTGGCGGTAAGCACCTTTACCGTTGAGAACCCGAAAGGGTTTGGTCTGCTGCAGCGCACGCGTGATTTCAGCCGTTTCCAGGATCTCGACGATCGCTACGATCTGCGCCCAAGTGGCTGGGTTGAGCCGCAGGGTGACTGGGGCAAAGGCCGCGTTGAGCTGGTAGAGATTCCGACTGCCGATGAAACCAACGATAATATCGTCGCGTTCTGGACGCCGGAAAAACTGCCAGAGCCAGGCAAAGAGATGAACTTCCAGTATCGCCTGCACTTCACACGTGATGAAAATCAGCTGCATTCAGATGACATCGCCTGGGTGAAAGATACGCTGCGTTCAGCGGGTGATGTGAAACAGTCGAACCTGGTGCGTCAGCCGGATGGTTCTATCGCCTTCACCGTGGATTTTGTCGGCAAAGCGATGAGCAAGCTGCCGGAAGATACGCAAGTGGCGCCGCAGGTTAGCGTGGGTGACAACGCTGACGTGGTTGAGCAGAGTGTACGCTACAACCCGGTAACCAAAGGCTGGCGTTTAGTGTTGCGTCTGCGTGTGAAAGATAACAAGCAGCCGACCGAAATGCGTGCGGCGCTGGTAAGCGGCGACAAGACATTGACGGAAACCTGGAGCTATCAGCTACCTGCCAATGAATAAATCGATATTTTTACCTCAATCTTACGTGGAGGCTCTGCCGCTTGATGCGGCAGGGCGCGCCCGTCTGAGCGATTCGCTACAGAATGCGCAGGCGTTCCACGCTATTCATACGTCGCTGGGGCACGATATTGCCGCCAGCGAGCGCCCGGATGATGCGCCGCTGAAATCGGTGTCATCCCGTGTGCAAATGGCCTGGCCAGACTCATTGGCGGATGGTCAGCAGCTGAGCAAGGATTATCTCGACCGCACCACGCTGAAGGCGATGCCGAAGGTGAAGCGTTCGCTGATGTTCCCGGAGATCTGGCGCACCAACCCCATTGCGCGCGCCTGGGATTCTGTCCGTGGTAAGAAATCCACGCCGCGCTATGCCTCGGTGGAAGAGCAAAAAACCGAGGACAAGTGGCGACACGTGGGTTCAATGCGTCGTTACGTGTTGCTGATTCTCACGATTCTGCAAACCGTGGTGGCCACCTGGTACATGAAAACCATTCTGCCGTATCAGGGCTGGACGCTGATCGATCCGATCGAGATGTTTAACCAGAACTGGTTGCAGTCGGTTGAATTGATTCTGCCTTATATCTTGCAGACCGGGATTCTGTTCCTGTTTGCCATTCTGTTCTGTTGGGTTTCAGCCGGTTTCTGGACCGCGCTGATGGGCTTCCTACAGCTGCTGATTGGCCGCGATAAGTACAGTATTTCGTACTCGACCACCGGTGATGAACCGCTGAATCCGGAACATCGTACTGCGTTAATCATGCCGATCTGTAATGAAGACGTTGAGCGCGTGTTCGCGGGCCTGCGTGCGACCTGGGAATCGGTTAAACGTACGGGTAATGCCGAGCATTTCGACGTTTACATTCTGAGTGACAGCTACGATGCGGACATCGCTATCGCCGAGCAGAAAGCCTGGATGGAGCTGGTACGCGATGTCGGTGGTGCGGGCAAGATTTTCTATCGTCGTCGTCGTCGTCGTGTAAAGCGTAAAAGCGGCAACATCGATGACTTCTGCCGTCGCTGGGGTGTCAACTACAGCTATATGGTGGTGCTGGACGCCGACAGCGTGATGAGCGGTGAGTGTCTTACCGGTCTGGTGCGCATGATGGATGCTAACCCGAACGCCGGTATTATCCAGTCTTCGCCAAAAGCGTCTGGCATGGATACGCTGTATGCGCGTTGTCAGCAGTTTGCCACGCGTGTTTACGGTCCGCTGTTTACCGCCGGTCTGCACTTCTGGCAGTTGGGTGAATCGCACTATTGGGGCCATAACGCCATCATTCGTGTGAAACCGTTCATTGAACATTGTGCGCTGGCTCCGCTGCCGGGAGAAGGTTCCTTCGCCGGTTCGATCCTGTCGCATGACTTCGTTGAAGCGGCGCTGATGCGTCGTGCGGGTTGGGGCGTATGGATTGCCTACGATCTGCCGGGTTCTTATGAAGAGCTGCCACCGAACCTGCTGGATGAACTGAAGCGTGACCGTCGCTGGTGCCACGGTAACCTGATGAACTTCCGCCTGTTCCTGGTAAAAGGTATGCACCCGGTTCACCGTGCGGTGTTCCTGACGGGCGTGATGTCGTATCTCTCTGCGCCGTTGTGGTTTATGTTCCTTGCGCTCTCCACTGCCTTGCAGGTGGTGCACACGCTGATGGAACCGACCTACTTCCTGCAGCCGCGCCAGCTGTTCCCGGTGTGGCCGCAGTGGCGTCCTGATCTGGCGATTGCGCTGTTCTCGACCACGCTGGTGCTGCTGTTCCTGCCGAAACTGTTGAGCGTGGTGTTGATTTGGTTCAAGGGAGCGAAGCCTTACGGTGGCGCCATCCGCTTGTTCTGCTCGCTGATTCTGGAGATGCTGTTCTCGGTGCTGTTAGCACCGGTGCGCATGCTGTTCCACACCGTCTTCGTGGTCAGCGCGTTCCTTGGCTGGGAAGTGGTATGGAATTCACCGCAGCGTGACGATGATGCGACGCCGTGGAGCGAAGCCTTCCGTCGTCACGGTTCACAGATGCTGTTGGGTATCGTGTGGGCGGGCGGCATGGGCTTGCTGGATCTGAACTTCCTGTGGTGGCTGTCGCCGATTGTCTTCTCGCTGATCCTGTCGCCATTTGTGTCGGTGATGTCGAGTCGTGCGACGGTAGGGCAGAAGAGCAAGAATGCTAAGCTGTTCCTGATTCCGGAAGAGTACGAGCCGCCAAAAGAGCTGGTCGATACCGATCACTATCTGCAGATCAACCGTCAACGTGCGCTGAAAAATGGCTTTATGCACGCGCTGTTTAACCCTGCGTTTAACGCGCTGGCGACGGCGATGGCCACATCGCGTCACAAACAGAGTGATTTGCTGGACCATGCGCGCGATCGTCGCGTTGATCAGGCACTGAGTGATGCGCCAGAGAAACTTAACCGCGAGCAGCGTTTGCAGCTGATTAGCGATCCGGTGGTGCTGGCACGTGTTCACTCACGCTTGTGGGAAAGTGCTGACAAATATCATCAGTGGGTGGAAAGCTATCAAAAGCTGAAGCTCAACCCTGAGGCGCTGCCACAGCGTTAAGGTTAATAAAGTAAAAAGCGGCAGAGATGCCGCTTTTTTTATGCCGTTAATCTGCAGGGAATAACGCAACCTTTACACCTGAAGAAGTAGTCACTCCTCGTAGAGAGGGTTAAACTGGCGCCAGTTCATTGTGAGTAAACGTTGTGAATGCTTTCCTGAAAATAACTGCGCTTAGCGCCACCATTCTGTTGCTTACCGGCTGTGGCAGTATTATTAGCCGCACCTTTCCCGGACAGGGGCATGGCAACCAATATTATCCTGGCGTGCAGTGGGACGTTCGTGACGGGCCGTGGCGTGTGCTGACCATTCTCGATTTACCGCTATCGCTGGTCATGGACACGCTATTATTGCCGGTTGATGCCAATCACGGCCCGTACGAATAACGCTTAAGGCAAGTTGTCAGAAGGGCTGTTGTCGTCTTCCCACTCCTGCGCCGCCGCTTCACCTTCTTCAAGGTCGCGCGGTGGCTCTAACTGAAATTCGCCCTCATCCCATTCGTGCAGGGTATTTTCAGCTTGCCACTCCTGACGTAACTCGACTTCATCGAAATCACCGTCGAATATCGCCTGTGCGGCTTCACCGCTGGAGATGGGTAGGCATTCGCCCAGGCCATCCTATTCAGCGAAAAATTCGGCCTGCCACATAATGTCGCCGTCCTGCATCACGTACTTTTGCAGGGCGAACTGGCTGACATTGGCATCTTCTTGTGCAATTTCGGGTTGGCTGGCGAGAAACTCCTCGCGTGCCGCTTCAATGGCTTCTTCCAGGGTGCTAAACAGGCTCATCATCAACTCCATGTCTGTAAAAAAGGGATTTCACAGAAGGATAGACGAAAAAACAGCAAGTGAAGGGAAGAGAGTGAATATCGGTTGGGCGGTTGAGTGAAATTCAACCGCCCAACCCTTCAGGCTAATTTCTGGGGAAAGTGTAATACCGGGCGTACTGACTCATGAATAATGGGAGCAGAGTAACGAATGCAACATTTAATACAGGGCTTAACTTTTTTGAAATTAATACGAGCGGTTGTAAGTGCCTGATTTAAATTATACAGAGTGCCGATAAAAACCATATCCTCCTTCACAGGTAAACGTTTGCACTCTTTCCGATGCAGCAGATGATAACCTTCTTGATCGGTACTGACCGTCACGTAGTAGTAGATGCCTTTATTCATATAATATGTATCCTGAGATATATTTGCTGTGTGAAATCTTTTTATATTTTTTTAAATTTGAACTTATTATGCTAACTGTCATCATCGAAATTAACTGCATTCGATTTTGGCGACAAATTCCATAATGATATAAGAAGGCTGATTATTTTGCCTGGATGGAATATGGCGTTTTTTGTTCAGACAATGCCTTGTTTATTAAGTTAATTTTACTGCATTGATAAGTGAAGTCGAAGGGTTTAGCAATATTAAATAGGAATAGCCCTGGAAATGATCGGGATCAGGTCCGTAGCGGCACAATTTGGTGAGTAAATATTAATGAGGCGCAAATCAATAATCAGCTCGAAGCGCAGATTTTCGCGCTGGTTAACTCACTTAATCCTCACTTTTAGCAAGCTTGTCGCAGGATATCCGCATGCTGTCTGACTTTATCTGGCGCTAAGTTAACTATCAGCCTAAGTTCAGGCTGGTCCGACTCGCTTATTAATAACCGGCGAAAATCGCGGGATAAGGCAAATTAGAATGGAGATGTGTGGGGCACCAACAGTACCCCGAAAAGATTTTAATAAACGGAAGGTTGTCCTTCAGGACGGGTTTTAAAGCGGCGGTGCAGCCACATATATTGCTCTGGAGCCAACAGGACCGTTTCTTCAACCACTTTATTCATCACTACCGCGGTATCAAGCTCAGTTTCAAGTGTGAACTTATCGCGGATATCCGGCATCATTTTAAGTTCATAGCCGCGCGCATTCGGCAGGCGTCGTGCAAGGAACGGCACTACGCTCGGATTGGCGAGACGGATCAGCATATGTGTCCCAGTGGTGGTCGCCGCATCCGGCACCGCAAAGAAAGGGGCAAACACACTACTGCGCGGGCCGTAATCATGATCCGGTGCATACCAGATAATGTCGTTGTTCTTCATCGCGCGAATCATGCCTTTGAGATCTTTACGGTCGAGCATGCTTTTGTTGGAGCGCATGCGGCCCCAGGTTTGCAGCCAATCGATCAGCTTGTTGTCGTTGGGGCGATACACGCCAATGCCTGGATTGTGCATGCCAAACACGCGGGCACCCAGTTCCAACGTCAGGAAGTGCATACCAATTAATAAGATGCCACGCTTCTGTTCCAGCGCATGGGTAACATGCTCAAGTCCGCTGGTGGCCACCCATTTACGAATACGCCAGTCCGGCCAAAACCACGCCATCCCCGTTTCAATCAGTCCCATACCCACCGATTCAAAATTGTGTTTCACCATCGCTTCACGTTCGTTAGTCGGCATAGTCGGGAAGCACACCTCCAGATTGCGTTGTGCCACCTCGACGCGCCGCTTCATAAAGCGCATCGCTATGCGCCCCAGTCCGCAGCCAATCGCGTGCAGCACTGGATAAGGTAAGAGCACCAATAAATAAAGAAAACCAATGCCGATCCAGGTCGGCCAATAGCGTGGATGAAGCAGTTCGCGGGTGAGTTGGGGAAGTTGAGTCATGAAAATGTCAGTATCCTGCGTCTTATGCCAGAGAGTCCGGTTTCTGTAATTTTTTAGCATTATGCCATTTTTTCACTCTGGCTGAAATCAAGCATAGACGGTGGACTGTCATCCGGCAGCAGCTATGCGCACGAAAATGCAATTGTGACGCAGAATTACGCCGGTTATGTCTCGCGTTAGGCTTAACACACCAAAGATTTTGCATCCGGCAGAATTCGGGTATCATACGCGCGCTTAATTTCTCTGATTGCTAACAGGACGAACACCATGCCAGTGTTACATAACCTTGTTTCCAATAAAGAGCTGAAGGAACGTATGTTGGCGGAAACCGAACCACGTACCACAGTCTCTTTTTATAAATACTTCCAGATTGCCGATCCCAAAGCGTTCCGTGATGCCCTCTACGTTGAGTTAACTAAGCTCAAGGTGTTTGGCCGCGTCTATGTGGCGCATGAAGGCATCAACGCGCAGATCAGCGTGCCCGCCAGCCGTTATGAAAAAATGAAGGCGACCTTGTACGCCTTCGATGCGGCGCTGAATAATCTGCGCATGAATATTGCGCTGGATGATGACGGCAAATCCTTTTGGGTTCTGCGTTTGAAAGTGCGTGAGCGCATTGTTGCAGATGGAATTGAAGACAACAGCTTTGATGCCAGCGATGTAGGCGCTTACCTGAAAGCCGCCGACGTTAATGCGCTGCTCGACGATCCTGATGCGTTATTTGTCGATATGCGCAATCACTACGAATATGAAGTAGGGCGCTTCGATAATGCGCTGGAAGTCCCCGCAGATACCTTCCGCGATCAGCTGCCGATGGCAGTGGATATGCTGCAGGATAAGAAAGACAAAAAGATTGTTATGTACTGCACCGGCGGCATTCGTTGTGAAAAAGCCAGCGCGTGGATGAAACATAACGGCTTCAATGATGTTTACCATATTGAAGGCGGCATTATTGAGTACACCCGTCGTGCGCGTGAGCAGGGTTTACCGGTGCGTTTTAAGGGCAAGAACTTTGTCTTTGATGAGCGCATGGGCGAACGCATCTCCGACGATATTCTTTCCAGCTGTCATCAGTGTGGTACGCCTTGTGATAGCCATACCAACTGCATTAATGATGGCTGTCATTTGTTGTTCATTCAGTGCCCAAGCTGCGCTGAAAAGTATCACAACTGCTGTAGCCCCATCTGCATGGAAGAGTCAACGCTGTCGCCAGAAGAGCAGCGCGCACGCCGTGCGGGCCGTGAGAATGGCAATAAGGTGTTCAATAAATCGCGTGGTTTACTGAACATGACGATGGCGATTCCGGCACCGGATAAAAAGTAATTTCAGTGCAGCCTGAAGCGCTCAGGCTGCATTTTATTACTTGCGCACGCCTTCAACCGAAATAATCAGTTCTGCTTTTTGTGATGCCGGGCCAAGGTCTTTGCTGATATTGAACTCTTTCAGCACAATCTCTCCGCTGGCTTCAAATCCGGCACGATAACCGCCCCACGGATCTTTGCCTTCGCCCATCAATTTTGCATCCAGGGTGATCGGTTTGGTCACGCCATTCAGCGTCAAATCGCCGGTGATTTTGTAATCCTTACCCTCTTTCTTCACCGCGGTTGAAGCAAAAGTTGCCTGCGGGAATTTGCCGGTGTTAAGAAAATCTGCGCTACGCAGATGCTTATCGCGTTCAGCATGGTTGGTATCGAGACTATTCGTGTTAATGGTGACATTCACTTTGTCCGCCGACGGATTGGCTTCATCGAAGGTAAAGCCGCCATCGAAATCTTTGAACGTCCCGTATAACCAGCTGTAGCCCAAATGCTGAATACGGAACTGGACAAACGCATGCTGGCCTTCCTTATCAAACTTATAATCCGCTGCGCTGGCGGTCAGGCTGGCGCTTAATAATCCGGCCGCGGCTACTGCCAGTAATGTTTTCTTTAACATGTTACTTTTCCTTTTCAGAGGTTAACGGGATGCGGTAGCCCAACATCCTTTTCAGAGTCACATCACGGTCGATGAAATGGTGTTTCAAGGCAGCCAGCGCGTGCAGTGCTGAAAGCAGCACTAAACCCCAGGCCAGCCAAAGATGAATGGCCCCAGCCAAATCGGCTTGTTGGCCGGCGCCGCTGAACAGGGCTGGCACGTCGAACCAGCCAAATACGGAGATGGCTTTGCCATCGGCGGTGGAGATGAGGTAGCCGCTGATCAGCAATACGATCAGCAGACTGTATAGCATCCAGTGTGCCGCAGTGGCTGAACGGCGCACTGCAGGTGAATAGCCTGGCAACGGTTTAGGCGGCGGCGAGATAAATCGCCAGCCGACACGCAACAGCAGAGCGGCAAACAGCAGAATGCCGATGCCTTTATGAATCTCAGGTGCATCGTGATACCAGCCGTCGTAATAACCTAATCCAACCATCCATAATCCCAGCGCAAACATGCCGTAAATAACCAGCGCCATGAGCCAGTGCATGAAAATTGAGACGATGCCGAAGTGCTGTGTGGAATTGCGCCACATATTAAATGTCCAGCAAAATGAAATAAGTGGTAATGAGCATCTACATTTTGTAATACAAAATCAATTCACCTTACTTTTCTATAAAGTTGAAAATGATCATCGGATTAAATGAGTAATTGACGGTAACTCCTTCAGGATAATTGAAAGGGTTAAGTCACAGTGAAAGGTAATCGTGCAAGCGAGGGGAAATACTTCACTAAATGCGCTGAATGAGGGAATTAAGCGTCATGAAAGGTAATTTATTGTCAGGTTGCGTCAATTTAGTCGGCGCACTTTATGCGCCGACCAGAAATATTAGTAAAAACGGCTCAACGAGAAGGGCTTAATATCGAAAGAGAAGGGTTTATTTTGCGCAAATTCGCTGGCAAGCTCACCCAGCACGCTGGCGAATTTAAAACCATGCCCGCTCAGGCCGGTAATAATCAGGCGATCGGGCTCACCTGGCAGCGTATCAATAATGAAATCTTCATCCGGCGTGTTGTCATAACTGCACGCTTCGCCGTGCAAACAGACACCGACGCCCGGCAAAAACTTGCGCAGGAAGTTAAACGACTCGTTACCGTCGACTGCGATACTGCCAAAAGGTTTACGATCTGCAGGTGCATGCATTAACTGCCCACCATCATGACGTCCCACTTTCAGAGCATTGTTATCCGCCGGGAAGCCGTAAAAATGGCTGCCATCACTCATCTCCACGGTAAAACCTGGGAACTTGTTATTCTCGCTATAGCGGCCATCGGCCTGATACCAGGCGAACACTTTGCGCACCGGCGCCACCGGCAAACCATCAACTAAATGACTGACCCAGGTTCCGGCGCTGATCAATAATTTACGAGCGCGGAAAATACCGTCGCTGGTGGTGACCTGCTGTAAATCACCGTCGCGGCCGATTTCCGTCACCGGACAGTTAAACAGTTGCGCGCAGCCCGCCTGCTCAGCCAGCTGCACCCAGCTGCGCACCGCCTGCTCGCATTTGAGGAAGCCGGAGTTGGGTTCGAACACGCCGATATAACCATCCGGCACGGTAAATTGCGGCCAGCGTGCCCGCACTTCGTCAGCCTGCAGCAGGGTGACATCCAACTGCCACGCTTTTGCGCTGTCGATGACATTTTGAATAAACGGGGAGGTGATCGGCGCTAAATTGAGAATGCCGCTACGATGCATAATGCGCTCGCCGCTCTGACGCTCCAGTTCATCCCATAACGTTTGGGCGCGCAGTACTAGCGGGACGTAGCGTTCGCCTTCGCCGTAAGCATGGCGAATCAGGCGGGTTTCACCATGATGGGTGCCCTGATTGTGCGGTGGATGGGCGCTGTCAATCATCAGCACGGATAAGCCGGCCTGAGTCGCGTAAAAGCCAGCGGCTGCACCTACCGAACCGCTTCCTACCACAATCAGATCATAAACCATAACGACATCACTCCAGCAAAACGGCGAAATTTTTCAACAGCATATCAAAAGAGAGCGCCCATGAAAAAGGCACCCTGTTGGGTGCCCTTTCACGCGATAGTGGAAATTAATGCTTTTGATTGTCGCGTAGGTACTGCTCGGTCGACTCTATTTTTGCAATGCCAGCTTCGAGTAGGGAGATAAACTGTCTGGCGACATCGGTAGTCAGCCAGTAGGTCGGGCCCACGTCAGCTTCTTCTTCTTTCTGATCCTGCGAGGAGAGCGAGTGCAGGCGAATCATCATGGCGTCATAACTGTCTACGGTGCTGATGTCCCATCCCACCAACGGATGAGTCTGGATGACGTCTTTATTTCTGTCCATTATAACCTCCGTATTACTCGTTAAACGAAGTGCTTCTTGAGGTTCAATGCGGCTGTATCGTGCACTAGCGAAACAATTATAACATGGATCAGCGGGTACAATAGTTAAAAGGTATGACGAAAGTTAACGGCGTTGAAATAAACGCGTTTATAAAACCCTTTTTACCGAATAATAAAATGCCCGAAGCGCCAGGCATTTTATTGGCAATATTACTGCCGGGACGTAAGAGATTATCGGCATTTTTACCGCGAAACTTTAACGTAAAAAGGGTGGTGCTGTTACGGTTGTGACTCTGCCGGCAGCAGGCCGTGACGCTTCTGAATCTCTTCGGCCAACCGGGTAAAATGCTGCTGTAACTGCTCGTCGTGGTTCTGGTTTTGCGCTTCAAGCGTCAAATTGTGTACCAGCAGCTGGTTGGCACGATCGTCGAGACAGAAGGTCAGCGTGGCAAAAGCATTTTCTAATACGGTTAAGCGGCGCTGTTGGTCAGCAATAAATGCCAGCAATTCCCCAAAGGTCATCGCCTCTTCTGGTTTTTCAGTAGTCATGTAAAACACCTCCTGTAAGCATGACGAGGCAAGAATAGGGGATCGTTTAACATGAGTCTAGATGCAGGAAGTTTTTCTGGCGAGAGCGAAATAAAAACAAAAAAGCCGGGTGGCGAAACCCGGCAAAAACGGCACAGTGGCAGTTAATCGTTATTAAACCAGTCGTCAGCGCTTTCCCAGGTTTCTTGTAATAGTTCGCTGATGCGCTCACGTGACGCTTTACAGCCACCAAAGACGCTGAGCTGATTGCCGCCGGCATAACGGACTTTGACGTGATGATCGTCGTCAGGAAAATCCTGCGTAATGCGACGGACCAGTTCGATGCTCAGTGCGTCCAGTGCACCTGTGGGCAGGGGCGAAGTTTTTGCTACGGTAATTTCAACACGCATAGAAGCCTCCGGAATAATATACTGTTTATTTGTACAGTATAGTTATCCCGAAGGCAAGCAGCATTGAATTAATCTTTAATGCGCCAGTTCAGGGTTTCACCGGCAAGGAACGGCACCAACGTATCGTCAGCCAGCGCAATACTCTCCTCAACCTTCCAGGACTCACGCACCAGCGTTATGGTGCCTTCGTTCAACGGCAGACCATAGAAATTGGCGCCGTTCTCAGAGCAGAAAGCTTCGAAATGTTCTAACGCATGCAACTCTTCAAATACCGTGGCGTAAGCCGGCAGCGAGGTAGGGGCATTAAACACGCCTGCACAACCGCAGCTGGCCTCTTTCAGGTGGCGCAGATGCGGTGCGGTATCGGTACCGAGAAATACACGACGATTACCGCTGGCGACCAGCTTGCGCAGCGCTTCCTGATGGATATTGCGCTTCAGAATCGGCAAGCAATAGAGATGGGGACGTACGCCGCCCACCAGCATGTGGTTTCGGTTAAACATCAGGTGCTGCGGCGTAATTGTTGCGCCCAGCAGATCGTTACCTGCAGCCAGATACTCGGCGGCTTCTTGGGTGGTGATATGTTCCATCACCACTTTCAACGCCGGGAACTGTTTGCGCAGCGGTTCCAGCACGGTTTCGATAAAGCGGGCTTCACGGTCAAAAATATCGATATGCGCATCGGTCACTTCGCCGTGCACCAGCATTGGCATTCCGATTTGCTGCATGCGATCCAGCACCTTAGCAATGGAAGCGATGTTGGTGACACCATGGCTGGAGTTGGTGGTGGCGTGTGCAGGATAGAGTTTGGCTGCGGTAAAGGTCCCGTCACGGAAACCGCGTTCGATCTCATCAGGATCGAGCGAATCGGTGAGGTAGCAGGTCATCAGCGGAGTAAAAGCATGCTCAGCAGGCAACGCGGCCAGAATACGTTCGCGATAGGCTACGGCAGCCGCCACGCTAATGACCGGTGGCACCAGATTTGGCATGACAATCGCACGACCATTCACGGCGCTGGTATAAGGCAGCACGGCGTTAAGCATCGCGCCATCGCGCAGATGGATGTGCCAGTCGTCAGGGCGGCGAATAGTGATTTGCTGAGGTTGGGCTGTCATTCAAAAAGACTCCGGCTGAGAAGAAAACGAGAGGCGCGTTTAGGCCGGGGAGTAATCATAAGGATGTGGGCAACCGTTTGCACGGGATTTTATCGTGACATACAAAAACCGCACCCGAAGGTGCGGTTGCGTGGATTATTCGGTAAACGGAATCACTAATTGTCCCGGTTTTACTTCAATCCCTTTAGCGAGTTTCTTCGCCAGCGCTTCGCCTTTACTGCGGTCTGCACTCAGCACATAGGCCGGCTTCTCATTGAAGTAGCGTTTCAGCGACTCATTGAGATAAGGCGTCAGCGTTTTCATGATTGAAGCCATTTTCTCTGGCTGCACCTGCGCATCAACAATTTCCATATCATGCAGATAAATCGCGCCTTCCTGGGCGTTATACACCGGCTGCGCCTTCATCTTCAGCAGCATTTCTGCCTGCTGCGGACCAAAGAGCGAGCTGACATTGATATTGGCTTTACCGGAAAGCGTGATTTTGCCCGGCTCTTCGCGGCCAATTTGGCTATTGAGTTCACTCAGCACGATATGCGCATTTACCAGCCCGGAAACGCCGATGTCTTTTTCAAAGTTATTGCGCTTTTGCAGCGCCTGATTCACTTCCTGCTCGCTGATGGTGTATTGCGTTAATTGGTTACAGCCGCTGAGTAGCACGGCTAAAAACAGGGCCAGCAGCCCGGAAAACGCCTTTTTCATAGTGTCCTCATCCTGATCGAAACGGCAAAACAGCGATAGCCTGCCTGAATATGGACAAGGTGTCACCAGGCCAGAGCTGAGAAGCGCGACTGCGCTTCTCATTGCAGGATGATTAAGCGGCGATAGAGGAGAGGAGATTAACCTGGGTTTGTTTCGCCATATTGTCGCGATAATCGGCCACACGGCTCGGCCATTCAATGCCGCTAACCAGCGTCAGGGAGCGCAGCAGCGGGAACAGATGAATGTCATCTTCGGAAAGCTCGCCGTTAACGGCGTTAGGTTTGACAATCAACTTATCGAGCTGGCGCAGATCATCGCTGATGTTTTTAATCAGACCCGGCGCGTGTTTACGCAATTCGGTGAAGTCACCGATGCTGGCCTGTTTTTTCTCGCTAAAGTAGCGGCGTGCTTCCGGCGTGGCAAATTCGGCAAAGGACGCATCGGCGATGCGCGGTATCAGCAGCTTATTGACGTAGCCGTTCACGCGGCGCAGCCAGTCGCTAATCGCGGGATTACTTTTGCCATTCAGCAGCGGTTCATGATCGGATTTATCCACCAGACGTACAATATCCATGCTTTCCGGCACGGCACTGCCATCGGCTTTTTGCAGAATCGGCGCCATTTTCTGGCCAATCAACCTCTTCGGTGTTTGCTCATCGTCATTGAGCATCACGATCAGTTCTAACGGCAGATTTTTTAACCCGAAAATCATGCGTGCCTTCACGCAGAAAGGGCAGTGATCGTAGATGTAAAGTTTCATCCCGTTTCTCCTGTGGTTCTCAGGGTGACGGAGGTCACCCTTTTTTCGGACGTGCGGGAAGTATGGAAGAGATCTTTGGCCGGGGCAAACTAGCTGCTGAAAATCGCCGGAGCCACCGGGCGCGGCTGGAACTGCCACCACAGAGCGAAAAGCGTGACCATGCCCACGCTGCTGAGCAGCATCCACGGCAGTTCGGGTAGCGCCCATTGCTGGCCCATATCGAACATCCAGCCGCCGCCGGAATAGCCGATTAAGCCGCCAATGGCGAGGCCGAGACGACTAAAGCCCATATAGCTGCCACGCGCGCGCGAACTGGCCAGCGACGCGCTGAGCGTTTCACGCGCCGGTTCGGCAATAATCGAACCGAGGTAAAATATTGCGATCAGCATAAACAGCGACGGCAGCGAATCGGTCATGCCAACCGGTAGCAGACTGAAGGTCATCAGGAACAACCCTGCCATCAGGCGCGTTTCCAGGCGGAAGCGTTTTTCGCTCCAGCGCGCCAGCGGATAGAGCAGACTTAGCGACAGCAGCGCTTCAATGGCGTACATCCACTTCACGGCAGTCGGTGCCCCAGCCACCTGATTCACCATCACCGGCAGCATCAACATCACCTGTACGGCGAGAATGTAATAGCCGGTCAACGTCAGCACATACAGGCGGAAGCGCTTGTCCTGCCAGACGCGCTGCATGCCCGCACGCATCGCGATGCGTTCGGTCGAGATGCGCCATGCCGGTAGCCAAATCGCGTTAAACAGTGCTGCGCTAACAAACACCGCTGCGCCAACCCAGCACACCAGACGAAAATCCCACGCCAGCAACCAACTACCTATGAGCGCACCCAGTACCGCGCCGGCGCTGTCCTGCATCATCAACAGTGAGAAGAAGCGACCGCGTTCACGCGCGCGCACCAGTTTCATCACCAGCGCACTGCGTGGTGGATCAAACAGCGTGCCGCCCAGACCAGAGAGCAAACAGGCGAGCCATAACAGCCAGGGCTCATGCGCCAGCGCCATGCAGGCAAAACCCGCCGCACGCATCAGCATGCCGGTCACAATCAGCGGACGCGCACCGAAGCGATCGGCGATCGCACCGCCGAAAATGCCAAATCCCTGCTGAACGAATTGACGCAAGCCGAGCGCGATGCCAACCATCAGCGCGGCCCAACCCAGCTGTTCAACAAAATGGATGGAGATGAGGGGAAATACCACGAAAAATCCCAACACCACCAGCATGTTATCGACTAAAAGAAAAGTTTTACCGAGGCGTCGTGCCCGCGCAACCCGAGACATGCTAATTCCTGAGCAAGTGAGAGGAGATAAGAGACCAATTGGTCTATTTTCCACCTGCATCAGGGCGAAAAACAGCTTTCTCAGGATGATATTTTTTCATCGAATCCGCAGAAATATTAATCCTAATTCAGGATCAATCACCTGGAACGCGTTGCAGGGTTTTACCGCAAGCGGGGTGGCGGTTATAGTGAGAAGTATCGCCGCTGGCGTACATCTTTCTTAAGTTATGGATTTCAGGAGTCATGATGTTTGGCTATCGTTCTGCTGGCCCACGCGTGCGCCTCACTACCGATCGCTTAGTGGTCCGTTTAGTACATGAACGCGATGCCTGGCGGTTGGCCGATTATTATGCGGAAAATCGTGCATTTCTTAAGCCCTGGGAGCCGGTTCGCGACGAAAGCCATTGTTATCCTTCGGGCTGGCAAGCACGTCTCGGACTGATCGCCGACATGCACAAACAGGGCTCTGCCTACTATTTTGTGCTGATGGACCCGGAAGAGCATGAAGTGCGTGGTGTTGCTAACTACAGCAACGTGCTGCGCGGATCGTTCCACGCTTGCTACCTCGGCTATTCGCTCGGGGAGAAGTGGCAAGGTCAGGGGCTGATGTTTGAAGCGCTCAGCACCACGATTCGTTATATGCAGCGGCAGCAGCGCATTCACCGCATTATGGCCAATTACATGCCGCACAATCAGCGCAGTGGCGACTTGCTGGCGCGCCTCGGATTTGAAAAAGAGGGCTACGCCAAAGATTACTTATTGATTGATGGGCGCTGGCAGGATCACGTGCTGACTGCGCTCACTTACCGGGAGTGGACCCCGGATCGCCGTGGACAATAAAAAAGGATATCCCAATGAAAATGGCCTTATCCGCGCAGGCGTTGCGCGTGATTGGTTGCCTGCTGGAGAAGCAGGTCACCACACCGGATCAATATCCGCTCTCACTCAATGGCGTAGTGACCGCCTGTAATCAAAAATCCAACCGTGAACCGGTGCTGAATCTCAGCGAAATGGAGGTGCAAGCGCAGCTCGATGAGCTGGTGAAAAAGCATCTGGTGACGGCCAATAACGGTTTTGGCCAGCGCGTTAGTAAGTATGAGCAACGTTTCTGTAACTCGGCTTTCGGCAATCTGCAATTGAGTAGCGCCGAAGTGGCGGTGTTGACGCTGTTATTTCTGCGCGGTGCGCAGACGCCCGGCGAGCTGCGTACGCGCAGCGGCCGCCTGCATGAATTCAGCGATATGAATGAAGTGGAGCAGACACTCAACGGATTATCCACGCGCGATGATGGTCCGATGGTGGTGCGGCTGGCGCGTGAGCCGGGCAAACGTGAGAGCCGCTATATGCACTTGTTCGGTGGCGAGGTGGTGGAAGAGGCGGCCAACGGCGAAACCGCAGCGGATAATGACACGCTTGCGGCGCGCGTGGCGCAGCTGGAAGAAACGGTTGCACAGTTGCAGTCGCAGTTGGAACAGCTGCTGGCAAAGGAGAACTGAGATGACGCTACGTATTGGCATTGTGGGTTTAGGCGGCATCGCGCAAAAAGCGTGGCTGCCGGTGCTATCTCAGGCCAGCAGCTGGCAGCTGGCGGGGGCATTTTCTCCCAACCAGGCAAAGGCACAACCGATTTGCGACAGCTATCGCATGCCGTACTTTGGCCAGCTGGATGCCCTGGCGGCGGCCAGCGATGCGGTGTTCGTGCACAGTAGCACCGCCAGCCATTACGAAGTCGTCAAGGCGCTATTGCTGGCGGGCAAGGATGTGTGCGTCGATAAGCCATTAGCCGAAACCCTGCAGCAGGCCGAGGCGCTGGTGGCGCTGGCTGACAAGCATAAGCGTAAGCTGATGGTGGCGTTCAATCGCCGTTTTGCGCCGCGTTATCAGCAGCTGAAAAATGAAATGCCGCGTGCCGCATCCTTGCGCATTGAGAAGCACCGTGCAGATAGCGTCGGCCCGCACGATCTGCGTTTTACCTTACTGGACGATTATCTGCACGTGGTTGATACCGCGCTGTGGCTGGCTGGCGGTAGTCTAAAGCGCGAGTTGGGACACATCGAAACCAATGATGATGGCGCGATGCTTTTCGCCGAGCACCACTTCTCCGCCGGATCGCTACAAATCACCACCAGCATGCACCGTCGTGCGGGTACGCAGCGCGAGGTGGTGAGCGCCATCTGTGACGGCGATTACATTGAAATTAATGAGATGCGCGACTGGCAGCAGGAGAACCGCAGCGGAATCGTGCGTGATGTGCCGCCCGCGTGGCAAAGTCATCTTACCCAGCGCGGTTTCAGCGGCGCAGCGCAGCATTTCATCCAGTGTGTAGAAAATCAGACGATGCCTGAAACCAGTGGCGAGCAAGCACTGGCGGCGCAGCGTCTGGTGGAAAAACTGTGGCGCGATGCCGAACAGGAATAACCCCTTGTAACACTCAATGCTGGTCATTTCCCGCCGTGTCAGTAGACTATCGCCGGACATCAAGGGATGTCCGCGCTAAGTCGCTCATTTCTCCGACACTTTTCAGGATGCGCCACTCAATATGAATTTGTTGAAATCGCTGGCTGCGGTCAGTTCGATGACCCTGTTTTCCCGCGTGCTGGGCTTTGCCCGCGATGCCATTGTGGCGCGTGTGTTTGGTGCTGGCATGGCAACCGATGCCTTCTTTGTTGCCTTCAAACTGCCCAACCTGCTGCGTCGTATTTTCGCTGAGGGCGCGTTCTCTCAGGCCTTTGTGCCGATTCTCGCGGAATATAAAAGTAAGCAGGGCGAAGATGCCACCCGTGTATTTGTCGCCTACGTCTCCGGTTTATTAACGCTGGTACTGGCGGTGGTGACCGTATTGGGGATGATTGCGGCGCCCTGGGTGATTGTGGTGACCGCGCCAGGCTTCGCCGATACGCCCGATAAATTCGCCTTAACCAGCGCACTGCTGCGCGTCACCTTTCCCTATATTCTGCTGATCTCGCTGGCCTCGCTGGCGGGGGCCATTCTTAATACCTGGAACCGTTTTTCGGTGCCGGCGTTTGCGCCAACATTGCTAAACATCAGCATGATTGGGTTTGCGGTGTTTGCCGCGCCGCATTTCCATCCGCCGGTGATGGCGCTGGCCTGGGCGGTGGTGATGGGCGGCGTGCTGCAGCTGTTCTATCAACTGCCGCACCTGAAGAAGATTGGCATGCTGGTCTTGCCGCGCCTGAATTTGCGCGATGCGGGCGTGTGGCGCGTGATGCGTCAAATGGGGCCGGCGATTCTCGGCGTCTCGGTCAGCCAGATTTCACTGATCATCAACACCATCTTCGCCTCGTTTCTGGTGTCCGGTTCGGTTTCGTGGATGTACTACGCCGATCGTCTGATGGAGTTTCCTTCTGGCGTGCTCGGTGTGGCGCTGGGGACCATTTTGCTGCCATCGCTGGCGAAAAGCTTTGCCAGCGGTAACCAGGATGAGTATTCACGCTTGATGGATTGGGGCCTGCGTCTCTGTTTCCTGCTGGCGTTGCCGAGCGCGGTGGCGTTGGGCATTTTGTCCGGCCCGCTGACGGTAGCGCTGTTCCAGTACGGTAAATTTACCGCCTTTGATGCGTTAATGACGCAGCGCGCGCTGATTGCCTATTCGGTAGGTTTGATGGGACTGATCGTGGTGAAAGTGCTGGCACCGGGCTTTTACTCACGTCAGGACATCAAAACGCCGGTGAAAATTGCCATCGTGACGCTGGTTGTCACGCAGTTGATGAACCTGGTGTTTATTGGTCCGCTGAAGCATGCCGGCTTGTCACTGTCGATCGGTTTGGCTGCTTGCCTGAATGCCGCGCTGCTCTACTGGCAGCTACGTAAACAGGATATCTTTCAGCCGCAGCCAGGCTGGTTCAGTTTCCTGTCGCGCTTGCTGATTGCGGTGGTGGTGATGGCTGCGGCGCTGCTGGGTATTTTGCAGGTGATGCCGGCCTGGGAAGAGGGGCAGATGTGGTGGCGCCTGATTCGTCTGGCCGCAGTCTGCGCCATCGGCGGCGGGGCTTATTTTGTGATGCTCGGCCTGCTTGGCTTCCGTCCCCGCGATTTTGCGCGCCGGACGCTGGCGTAATAATTATGCACTCACGCAGACGGGAGTTTATTTTGGTCCGGCGGTCCTCGCGCCGCTGCGCGGTACCTTCACGTCGTACGTCAGCCTGACGTACCGGCTCAGCCGGGACCTCCCTGTCCCGGCTGAGCCTTTTGCCCGCGTCCTGCGGGCAAATCCTGGCTTCCTTTCTCCGTTCAGCCCTGTGGATGCCTGCCCAAAATAAACGCCCGACTGCTATTTATCTCTCATGCGTTCTGTCTAAAAGCAAAACAAAAAGGCCGCCATCCCGCAAGATGGCAGCCTTAATCAAACCCGCAATATTACGCCACGAACAGCGTTTTTACCCTTTACGACTTAAGGTCGCCTGACCTTTACCTAAACCATCCGGGCCGTAAAATGCCTGAGTTTGATGGGGTCGCAACACCGCCAGGGCTTCATTGGTGAAGCCAATCTGATGCTGCAGCAGAATCCCGTTATGCGTGTTGGTATCACGCAGGCGGCGCGTATGCTGCTGAATGCGTGTCCAGCGGATCTCGCGTTCACTGTGATCACCATAGGGCGCCTGCGTACCAAGGGTTTTCTCGGTATTACGGCGCATTTCGTCCAGATAATTCAACGTCGTCAGCAGCGCGCTTTTATCTTCGGAAATACGCTGCAGCATGTTGCCATTAACCTGGCCGGCAGAAAGTTGCTGCTGCTCTTCATCCATTATCACGGTAAGGGAAGCCAGCACGTCCTGCATTTTATCTAAGGTGATCAGCAGATTGTCCATTGGGATTAGTTACCCTCTAAATACGCCTTGGTATCGGCGATCAGCGCATCGGCGATCTTACCGGTATCCATTTTCAGTTCGCCATTACGAATGGCCGTTTTCAGCTGCTCAACGCGCGCTGTATTAATATCTTTGCTGCCAGGCTGCATCAGCTGCGCCTGCGCAGTGCTCAACTTCACTTCCGCACCGCTTTCACTGGTGGTGCTGGCTGCTGGCGTGGCGCTCTGGCGCACTTTGCCGCTGTTATCGTTGTTGTCGCGTGTTTGAACAGTGCTAACCGGGTTAGTAGGCTGCGTTCTGTCGATGCTCATGGTAAGGCTCCTGTAAGGTCAGTTGGGGGTCAGCCAACTGAGTCAGCATAGGGTAATGTCTTTGTTGATATCTCTATCGGCAGAACAACAGGGTTCTTTAACGCTTTATAGCGATATCAGAATATTCCCATCCGCGTCGACGCGACCACTGACAACCTGACCATTTCCCATCCTCACGCGCACCATTTGGGCCGCGCTGGCGTTGTTCAGCGCACGTCCTTCGCTGCTGGCATTAAACCCGTTTCCGCTCGCCACCACCATTACATTTTGACCGGCTTTCACCCGCCACGGCTGACGCACCATGGTCGCGGTCACTGGTTGTCCTGGCGGGATATCGCGCAGCGCTACTGCATCAATGACGCCGCTGCTATCCATCAATGCGCGTGCCGGCAATTCATCCAGGCGGCCGGTTTCCAGACGCACGTCCGCCGGGCTGAGATTGCTGCCGCGCGCTACCTGACGGCTCGCCACCAGATATTGGCCGGTGACCTGCACCTGCACCTGCAAGAAACGCCGATTTTGATCGCAGTTGGCGGCGATGCTGATGTTGCCCCACTGGCGGCTGTTGCCCGGCAGCTGCAACTCCGGGGTTTCACAGCTTGGCCATTGCGCCTGCGGTGTACGCACCACCACCGTCATACCGGCGGCATGTTGCGGGTCGCGCGCTTTAAAAAATTGCGTCAACTGTGCGGTGAGATCCGCAGCATGACTGGGTAGCGCCAGTGCCAGCCAAAGTGTGGTTAGCAAGGTGGAATATCTGCGCATAACGCCTCCTGACGAGAAGATGGCACTGAGTCTACGCCTTGCGCAAAAAAATCAATGTCAAAAATAGCCGTCATTTTTGCTGCTATTCAGACGATCACCCTTGCTTTTGTCCACTTAAGCTGTCAGCTCGAAATTCTCATTCGCGGAGGAAGCATGCTCGACAAACTCGATGCCGCGCTGCGATTTGGTACTGAAGCGTTAAACCTACGTGCTCAGCGTCAGGAAATTCTGGCGTCAAACATTGCCAACGCCGATACCCCGGGTTACCAGGCCCGGGATATCGACTTTGCCAGCCAACTGAGCAAGGTGATGCAAAACGGTCGCGCCGAAGGCAGCAGCCTGGCGCTGAATGTGACGTCCTCACGCCACATTGAAGCGCAAACCAACTCTCAGCCGTCACTGGATCTGATGTACCGCATTCCCGATCAACCCGCCGCGGATGGCAACACCGTGGATATGGATCGCGAGCGTACGCAGTTTGCTGATAACAGCCTGAAATACCAAACCGATCTCACCCTCATCAGTAGCCAGATCAAAGGCATGATGAGCGTACTGCAGGGGCAATAAGCATGGCATTGCTGAATATCTTTGATATCGCCGGTTCTGCGATGACAGCGCAATCTCAGCGCCTCAACGTCAGCGCCAGTAACCTGGCGAACGCCGACAGCGTAACCGGGCCCGATGGCCAGCCGTACGTGGCAAAGCAGGTGATTTTCCAGACCGATGCGGCGCAGGGCGCAGCCACCGGCGGCGTGAAAGTCGCCGGCGTGGTTGACGATCCAACACCGGCAAAACTGGTGTATGACCCAGGCAATCCGATGGCGGATCAGAAAGGCTACGTCAAGATGCCGAACGTTGACGTGGTGTCTGAGACCGTTAACACCATGTCAGCGTCGCGCAGCTATCAGGCCAACGTGGAAGTGCTGAACACGGTGAAGTCAATGATGATGAAAACCCTCACCATCGGTCAGTAACGGAGAACGAATATGAGCGTAGCAGTTGGGATTAAAGACAGTCTGGACCCAACGGTACTGACCTCCAGCAGTGCGTCGAGCGGTAACTCTTCCGCCGACCTGCAGAATCAGTTCCTGAACATGTTGGTGGCACAGCTAAAAAACCAGGATCCGACCAATCCCATGGATAACAGCCAGCTCACCACGCAGTTGGCACAGATCAACACCCTGAGCGGTATTGAAAAACTGAATACCACGCTGGGATCTATCTCTGGCCAAATCACCACCAGCCAGTCGTTGCAGAGTTCAACACTGATTGGACATGGCGTGATGGTGAAGGGTTCGCAGGTGCTGGTAGGCAGCGGGACAACCACGCCGTTTGGTGTGGAGCTCGCCACGGCTTCCACTGCCACCAGCGTCACCATTAAAGACAGCAATGGCGCGACGGTTCGCACCATCGATCTTGGCAAGCAGAGTGCGGGTGTCCACACCTTCTCGTGGGACGGCAAGATGGATGACGGGTCTACCGCCGCGGATGGCAAATATTCTATCTCACTGGCCGCCAGCAATGGCAGCACGCAACTGGTGGCGCAGCCGCTGAACTATGCCTACGTCAATGGCGTGAGCACCACGGATAACACCACAAAACTGGATCTCGGCACCATGGGCTCCGCGACACTCGATGAAATTCGTCAGATTCTCTGATTAACCTTTTAGCAGGAGAGATTACATGTCTTTTTCACAAGCGGTGAGCGGCCTGAATGCTGCCTCCAGCAACCTGGATGTGATTGGTAACAACATTGCCAACTCCGCCACAGCCGGTTTTAAATCCAGCACCATTGCTTTTGCCGATATGTTTGCCGGTTCTAATGTGGGTCTGGGTACCAAAGTTGCCGCCGTTATCCAGGACTTTGGTGATGGCAGTACCACATCAACCAGTCGTGGACTGGATGTAGCGCTGAGCGGCAACGGTTTCTTCCGCATGACCGACGCCAGTGGCGGCGTGTTCTATTCTCGTAACGGCCAGTTCACTCTGGATGAAAACCGTAACCTGGTAAACACTCAGGGCCTGAACGTCTCTGGCTATCCGGCCAGCGGCACACCGCCAACCATTCAGACCGGTGCCAACCCGGTTGCGCTGAGTATCCCTACCACGCAGATGGGCGCACGTGCAACGACGACAGCCACCCAGGTTGCAAACCTGAACTCCACCAGCACCACCCCGAGTGTGACCACGTTTGATAAGTCTAACGTTGACAGCTACAACGCGAAAACCACCATGACGGTGTATGACACGCAGGGTAATGATCATCAGCTGGATATGTACTACATCAAAACGGCGGACAACACCTGGACTGTGCACATGGTCGACTCCACCACGGGCAGTGAAGTTGGTAACACCGCAGCCGGCGATAACCTGGGCTACCAGATGTCGTTTGATGCTAACGGTAAGCTGACGCAGGTTGGAAAAATCACCGCAACCGGTGTAGCTGACACCAGCGCCTCATTAGCAAACCTGGTTGTGGGCGGCACCAACGGTGCGGATGGCATGAACATCAGCCTAAGCATGTTGGGTAGTTTGCAGCAAAACACCGGTGCGACCACCTTTGGTAACCCAACGCAGGATGGCTATCAGCCAGGCGATTTGACCAGCTACACCATCAACGATGACGGCACCATTACCGGCACTTACTCCAACCAGAAAACCCAATTGTTGGGCCAGATCGTGTTGGCGAGCTTCTCTAACCCGGAAGGTCTGAAGTCTGAAGGTGACAACGTCTGGTCAGCGACCAGTTCATCAGGTCAGGCCGCAGTGGGTCTGGCAGGCACGGGTACTTATGGCAACCTGACTTCAGGTGCGCTGGAAGCGTCCAACGTCGATATGAGCAAAGAGCTGGTCAACATGATCGTTGCGCAGCGTAACTATCAGGCCAATAGCCAGACCATCAAAACTCAGGACCAGATTCTTAACACCCTGGTTAACTTACGTTAATTCGCTAACGGGATTGCTTTATGGATCACGCAATATATACCGCGATGGGTGCGGCCAGTCAGACACTGGATCAGCAATCGGTCACCGCCAGCAACCTCGCCAATGCCTCAACGCCGGGCTTCCGTGCTCAGCTCAATGCGTTGCGCGCCGTGCCGGTCAGTGGCTGGTCGCTGCCGACGCGTACCCTGGTTGCCGCTTCAACGCCGGGCGCTGATATGTCGCCCGGCGCGATGGACAACACCGGCCGTGCGCTGGATGTGGGCGTACAGCAAGACGGCTGGCTGGCGGTGCGTACCGCTGACGGTTCTGAAGCTTATACCCGCAACGGCAACATGCAGATCAGCTCAACCGGTATTTTGACCATTCAGGGCAATCCCGTGATGGGCGATGGCGGTCCAATCGCCATACCGCAAGGCTCCGAACTGACGATTGCGGCAGACGGCACCATCACCTCGCGTAACGCCGGCGATGCGCCTAACGCCACGGTACAGATTGGCAAACTGAAGCTGGTACGTGCCACAGCCAAAGAGTTACAGCGCGGTGATGACGGCATGTTCCGCCCAACCCAGCAAGCGCAGGCCACGCGCGGTGCCGCATTGGCCAATGATGCCACGGTGAGCGTTATGCCTGGCGTGCTGGAGGGCAGTAACGTCAAGCCGGTGGAAACCATGGTCGATATGATCGCCAACGCCCGACGTTTTGAGATGCAGATGAAAGTGATCTCCAACGTCGATGAAAACGAACAAAAAGCTAACAGCTTGCTCAACATGAGCAGCTAAGGCGTAAGGAAAACACCATGATTCGTTCTTTATGGATCGCCAAAACCGGTCTTGACGCTCAGCAAACCAACATGGACGTCATCTCCAACAACCTCGCGAACGTGAGCACCAACGGCTTTAAACGTTCGCGCGCGGTATTCGAAGATTTGATGTACCAAACCCTGCGTCAGCCGGGCACGCAGTCGTCGGAGCAAACCACGCTGCCGTCAGGTCTGCAGATCGGTACCGGTGTGCGTCCCGTCACCACCGAACGTCTGCATCAGCAGGGTAACCTGTCGCAGACCAGCAACTCGAAAGACGTGGCGATCAACGGCCAGGGTTATTTCGAAGTGCAGATGCCGGATGGCACCTCAGCCTATACCCGTGATGGTTCGTTCCAGGTGGATCAGAACGGCCAGCTGGTCACCAACGCCGGTTATCCGGTGCAGCCGGGCATTACCATTCCGGCCAATGCCACCAGCATCACCATCTCGCGTGATGGTGTGGTGAGCGTGACGCAGCAGGGCCAAACCAACCCGGCGCAGGTTGGTCAGCTGACGCTGAGCACCTTCATGAACGATGCCGGTCTGAATAGCCAGGGTGAAAACCTCTATCAGGAAACCCAGGCATCGGGCGCAGCCACGCAGAGCACGCCGGGTCAGAACGGCGCGGGCTTGCTGTATCAGGGTTATGTGGAAACCTCGAACGTCAACGTGGCGGAAGAGCTGGTCACCATGATTCAAACGCAGCGCGCTTACGAGATTAACAGCAAGGCGATCAGTACCTCCGATCAGATGCTGGCGAAGTTAACCCAGCTATAAGGCTGGTGTCGTTGGGCCAGCTTAGCTGGCCTGATTAAGCAACATAAATAAGGTCAGAACTCCGTGGCGAAGCAAGTGATTCTCAAGCCTGGTCATTGGTTGGTAGCCACGCTGCTACTCACTCTTAACGGTTGTGCGCTGGTACCGCGCACGCCACTGGTACAAGGATCGACGACGGCTGAGCCGACGCCATCCGCACCGCCGGTGGTGAACGGTTCCATTTTTCAGGGCGTCGCACCGCTGAACTACGGCTATCAGCCGCTGTTTGAGGATCGCCGTCCACGCAATATTGGCGACACATTGACGATCACCTTGCAGGAAAACGTCAGCGCCAGCAAAAGCTCCTCCGCCAACGCCAGCCGCGATGGCAGCAACAGTTTAGGCGTCACGGGCGTGCCAACCGGTCTGAGTGGCCTGCTGGGTGCGAGTGGCGAAAAAGCCACGCTTGATGCCAATGGCAAAAATGACTTCGCAGGTAAAGGCGGCGCGACCGCGAATAACACCTTTACCGGCACCATCACCGTCACCGTGAATCAGGTGTTGTCGAACGGCAACCTGCGCGTAGTGGGTGAGAAACAGATCGAAATTAACCAGGGCACCGAATTCATCCGGTTCTCCGGTGTGGTAAATCCGCGCACCATTAGCGCCAGCAACGCTGTGTTATCTACACAGGTGGCCGATGCACGTATTGAGTACGTCGGAAATGGTTATATCAATGAAGCGCAGACGATGGGCTGGTTCCAGCGTTTCTTCCTGAACGTCTCGCCGATGTAAGAGGTAGTAAGAATGACTATGACGACTCTGCTCCGCCTGAGCCTGGGCTTGCTGCTCGGTTTCAGCGTAATGGCACATGCTGACCGCATCCGCGATCTCACCTCGGTGCAGGGCGTGCGCGATAACCAGCTGATCGGTTACGGTTTGGTGGTGGGCCTCGACGGCACCGGTGACCAGACTACGCAAACCCCATTTACCACGCAAACTGTTAGCAACATGCTCTCGCAGCTCGGTATTACGGTACCTGCGGGTACCAACATGCAGCTGAAAAACGTGGCGGCGGTGATGGTCACCGCCAAGCTGCCGACGTTTGCGCGTCAGGGGCAAAACATCGACGTGGTGGTTTCCTCGCTGGGTAACGCCAAAAGTTTGCGCGGCGGTACGCTACTGATGACGCCGATGAAAGGCGTCGATAACCAGGTGTATGCGCTGGCGCAGGGCAACATTTTGGTCGGTGGTGCCGGTGCATCGGCCGGCGGCAGCAGCGTGCAGGTTAACCAGCTCAACGGTGGCCGTATTACCGGCGGCGCTACGGTGGAGCGTGAACTGCAGAGCAACTTCGGTAGCCAGAACACCATTAACCTGCAGCTGAATAATGAAGACTTCAGCATGGCGCAGCGTATCGCCGACGCGATCAACAGCCGTGGTATCGGCTCGGCGCAGCCGCTGGATGCGCGCACCGTGCAGATTCGCGTCTCACCAAATAACAGTTCGCAGGTACGACTGCTGGCAGAGATTCAGAACCTCGATGTTTCGGTACCGCTGGAAGATGCCAAGGTGATTATCAACTCACGTACCGGTTCGGTGGTGATGAATCGCGAAGTGACGCTGAACACCTGTGCCGTAGCGCAGGGCAATCTGTCGGTTACCGTCAATCAGCAGCAGAACGTCAGTCAGCCTGATACGCCATTGGCCGGTGGTCAGACCGTGACGACCAACAATACCCAGATCGATCTGCGTCAGAGTGGTGGCGCACTGCAGCGTGTGAACTCCAGCGCCAACCTCAATAACGTGGTGCGTGCGCTTAATGCGCTCGGTGCATCGCCGATTGATCTGATGTCGATTCTGCAATCGATGGAAAGCGCAGGTTGCTTACGCGCCAAACTGGAAATTATCTGATGACCGACACGCAATCGCTGATGAATGCGGCCTATGACAGCCGCTCACTGAACGACCTAAAACGTGAAGCCGCCGCCGATCCGAAAGGGAAGGCGATGCAGGTGGCAAAGCAGGTTGAAGGGATGTTTGTGCAGATGATGATGAAGAGCATGCGCGCAGCGCTGCCGCAGGATGGCATGCTGAGCAATGACCAGACGCGGCTTTTCACCTCAATGTACGATCAGCAGATTGCGCAGGAGATCGGGAAACGCGGGCTAGGGATGGCGGATCTGATCGTTAAACAGATGCAGCCCGCGCAGGAGCCAGACGAAACGGCGGGCACGGTGCCGATGAAGCTGGATAACAGCTTCATTTATAGCAATCTGCCCTCCAGTCAGCTCGAGCAGATGGTGCGTAAAGCGGTGCCACGTCTGCCAGTTTCACCGAGCAGTTTGCCCAGTGACAGCAGCGACTTTATCGCGCAGCTGGCGCAGCCGGCTCAGGTTGCCAGCCAGAAGAGTGGTATTCCGCATCACCTGATTCTGGCGCAGGCCGCGCTGGAATCAGGCTGGGGCCAGCGTCAGATTCTGACGCGCGATGGCAAACCGAGTTACAACGTGTTTGGCATCAAGGCGAGCGGCGACTGGAAGGGGCAAACCACCGATATCATGACCACGGAATATGAAGGCGGCGAAGCGAAAAAAGTGCGCGCCAGCTTCCGTGTCTATGGTTCGTATATGGAAGCGCTCAGCGACTACGTCAAACTGCTTTCCAGTAATCCGCGTTATGCCGCCGTGGCGAATGCGCCAAGCGCCGAGCAGGGCGCCCGTGCTCTGCAGGCCGCCGGTTACGCCACCGATCCGAAGTATGCGCAAAAATTGGTGGGAATGATCCAACAATTCAAAAACATGGGCGAAAAAGTGGTGAAGGCGTACAGCAACGATATCACCGATTTGTTCTGATTTTTGCCCTCAAGTTTAACTTAAGCACGCCGATAACAATCACATGCCGCGGGCGTTCTCCGCCCGCGCAATCGCACTGATGACTGCCAGCCCGGTTAACGGGAAATTAAGGAACCGAGATGTCCAGCATAATTAACTCAGCGATGAGTGGGCTGAGCGCCGCACAGGCTGCATTAAGCACCACCAGTAATAACATCAGCAATTACACGGTAGCGGGCTATTCGCGTCAGACGGCGATTTTGTCGCAGTCCAACAGCACCTTGCAGGGCAGCAGCTATTACGGCAACGGTGTGACGCTTTCAGGCGTACAACGTGAATATGATGAATTCATTACTGCTCAGCTGCGCGGTTCCAGCGCCAACTACAGCGCCGTGAATACGCAATATAATCAAATTTCTAACATTGATGATCTGCTGTCGACGTCAACCACGAGCTTGTCGACCTCAATCCAAAGCTTCTTCACCAACGTACAGAACGTGGTGAGTAACGCCAACGATCCGTCAGCCCGTCAATCAATGTTGAGCTACGCACAAGGCCTGGTAAACCAGTTCCAGACCACGGCGCAATATCTCAATAATATGCAGAACAGCGTCAATACTGACGTTGCTTCAAGCGTTGATCAGATCAATACCTTCACCAGCCAAATCGCTGACCTCAACAGCCAGATCGCCAAGCTCACTACCGGCGGTGGTGCGGCACCGAACAATCTGTTGGATCAGCGCGATCAGTTGGTGAACAGCCTGAACAATGTGGTTGGCGTTAACGTATCCCAGCAGGATGGTAGCTATATCGTCTCCATGGGCAACGTGACGCTGGTGAATGGTAAGAACTCCACCAGTTTGGTGGCGATGCCGTCCAGCAGCGATTCCACACGCACCACCGTCGGCTATGTCGACAAGCAGGCGGGCAATGTTGAAATTCCAGAGAAGACGCTGACCACCGGTTCACTCGGCGGTTTACTGGCGTTCCGTACGCAGGATCTGGATAGCGCACAAAATCAGCTCGGCCAACTCGCTGCGGCGTTCACCACTAGCTTCAACAGCGTGCACAGCGAAGGGTATGACAGCAACGGCGATCAGGGTGGCAACTTCTTCAATATCGGTTCGCCAACCGTAGTGGGTAACAGCAAAAACACCTCAGCAGCTACCGTTACTGCTGCCTGGTCAGACACCAGCGCGATGAAAGCCTCTAACTACACCGTCAGTTACGACGGCAGTAATTGGTCGGTAACCCGCATGTCTGACAACGTGAAGTTTAGCGTTACGCCAGATGCGAACGACGGAACCCTCAACTTTGATGGTCTGAAACTGACGGTCAGCACCTCACCTGCGCCTAACGCCAAAGACAGTTTCCTGGTTAAACCGGTACAGAACGTCATTGCTGGCATGTCAGTGGCGATTACTGATGAGTCGCAAATTGCCGCGGCATCCAGCGCGACCAGCGGTGAAAGTGATAACCGCAATGCGCAAAAATTATTGGATCTGCAGGACAGCAAATTGGTGAATGGCAATGCGACCATTGCCCAGGCATACGCCAGTCTCGTTAGCAGCGTCGGTAACAAAACCAGCACGCTAGAAACCGCCAGTACCACCCAGGAAAACGTGGTCACGCAGTTGAGCGATCGCCAGCAGTCAGTGTCGGGTGTCAACCTTGATGAGGAGTACTCTAACCTGACGAAGTATCAGCAGTTCTATATGGCGAATGCGCAAGTGCTGCAAACGGCGAGTACCATTTTTAATGCGCTGATGGGCATCCGCGGCTAAGCATAGAGGATAAAAACCATGCGTCTTAGTACCAATATGATTTTCAACCAGCAGGTGCGCGGCATTACCGATTCGCAAGCCTCATGGTTAAAAGTGGGTGAGCAGCTCTCCACCGGACTGCGTGTGAGCAATCCTTCAGATGACCCGATTGCAGCATCACGTGCAGTGGTTCTGTCGCAATCACAGGCGAAAAGCAGCCAATATGCCACCGCGCGCAGTTTTGCCGATCAGAGCTTGTCGATGGAAGAGAATGCACTCTCGAGCGTGACCAGCAGCATTCAGGATGCGCAGACCATGATTGTGTATGGCTCTACCGGCACCCTGAGTGATGATGACCGTGCATCGATTGCCACAAAATTAGAGGGCATCCGCTCACAATTATTGAATCAGGCAAATAGCCGTGATGGTAACGGTCGTTACATCTTTGCGGGCTATCAAACCGATTTTGCGCCGTTCAGTGACGCGGGTGCACCGGCTGGCGTCTCATACGTTGGCGGCGCTGATGCCATTACGCAGAAGGTCGATGATGGTCGTACGATGGCGGTGAGCAGCACAGGCTCGTCAGTGTTTATGTCGATTACCAGCAACTCAAAGGTTGAGCCAGACGGCAGCCCAAGCGAAACCAACCTGTTCAATATGCTCGATAGCGCAATTGCTGCATTAAAAACGCCGCAGGATGATGCCGATGATGCAACCAAGCAGGTATTCCAGGACGCGATGGATAAATCCAACCGTGGACTGAGCAACTCATTAAATAACGTGCTTGCCGTGCGTTCAGCTGTGGGGTCTCAATTAGCTGAACTTGATACGCTGGATGCGCAAGGGGATGACCGTGACACCATCATGGCTTCGCAAATGACGGATCTGGTGCAGGTTGATTACACCCAAGCCATTTCCAGCTACACCATGCAGCAAACGGCTTTGCAGGCATCGTATAAAACCTTCACTGATATGTCGAAGTTGTCGCTGTTCCAGCTTAATTCGTAATTGATCTGAACCTTTGAGCGTACTTTAACCGGGTGCGCTTAGTTTCTCCCACCGCCTTTCGGGGCTGTGGGATTTTTTTTGCCTGCTGCTCGGGTAGCCATAAAGGGCGTCATGCCGCTCACTCAGGCAATCATTGGCCTACATATGCAGATGCGCTTGAATACGCACCCTACAAAAACTCAGCTAAAAAAACGTAGGAGTGTCAGTTATGGCATCAATCTAACGCCGCCAATCGCAGGCAATAAAAAACCCCGGACTGGCCGGGGTTCGATTTTACTGACTTGCTAACGCTTAGGCGCTTTCCGGACGGGTAGCCGGAGCGGTTGCCTGATGCGTGGCGCTGTGACCACCTGCAGAACCACGACCTTCGAAGCCAAACGCGGGACGAACCCAATCGCTATGACGAGCTGGTTCAGGTTCCCATGCCGGTGCCGGTGCTTTGGTCATCGGGGCGGTAGCATGATGTTTGAAGCGCGTTTCAATGGTAGTTACCGCAGTGTCACGTGCTGCAACCGGCGCATGCGGTTCCGTTACCGGTGTGACATCAGCTCCTGCAGCCACTGGCGCAGCCAGTACTTCTTCAACCTGTGCTTCCACTGCTGGCGAAACATCAGCCGGCGCCTGCTCAACAACGTCAGCCACTGCGCTAACTTCAGGCTGCGCTTCTTCAACGCTGGCCGCCGGTTCTGCTTCAGCTGCGGTTTCCTGCGCAACTTGTTCATCAGCAGCAGAAATCACTGATGGTTCTTCGTTGACGGGCGCTGCAATCGGCGTGACGTCATCAGTATTCACTACCGGCACCTCAGTGTGCGCCTGCGGTTCAACCTGATGCACGGCTTCTTCAAAGGCAACCTGCTCAACGGCCGGTTCAACAGCAGCGGGTTCAACCGTAGCGGTTTCAACAGTAGCGGTTTCAGCCACGGCGGCGGCGGTTTGTTGATAGCCGTAATCCGACACTTCATGCATGGCATCTTGCGTGGTGTACTCTTCCTGCGCTTGCGCAACCGGGTAAGAAATCCACACTTTACCGGATGCCATTTCTGGCGAAGCTGCAGCAGATTCCAGCGGCATTGCAGACTGCGTTGGGTAACGCTCGTCACGATAACGACGACGACGCTGGCCGCTTACGCGCAGGTGACGCGGTGAACGACGTGAACGACGCGGCATATTGGCGCTGTCACGGTTCTCGCTATCATCTTGCTCGTCATTGCTGGCTTCCGGATGTTCGATGTACTGAGCACGTGGTGCAGTTTCAGCGGCGGCTTCATGCACAACTGGCGCTGGCGCTTCAGCGGTGACTTCACCGGTATCGCCCACACGTACGCGTTGTGACAGCTGACGCTGTTTACGGCGCGGCATCACCTGTACACGCTCTTCTTCCTGCGCAACATTTTCGTCTACGACGTCAGCCTGAACGACCGGTTCAGCGACTTTCTGATCCTGCTGCTGAGTACGTTTTTCTTCCTGACGACGACGCTGGCGATCGGCACGCTGTTCGCGGCGCTGTTGCTGCTGCTCATCACGTTGCTCAAGTGCTTCATCGCTCAGTACAGGACGCGCTTCACGCGGTTCGTTCTGACGCTTGTTGCGACGATTGTCCTGATTGTCACGCGGTTCGCGGGCTTCACGTGGCTCACGTGCTTCGCGCGGCTCGCGTGGTTCACGCGCTTCGCGACCTTCACGCACCTGACCATTCTCGCCATTACGCGGTGTGCGCTCACGACGATTATTACGACGGTTGCTATTGTTGCGACGTTCGCCACGCTGTTGCGTATTTTCCGCTTCAACAGCCGCTGGCGTCTCTTGCTGAGTTTCAGCCGGAGCCGCAGCAGGCGTATCGCCGGCAAACAGTTTCTTCAAGCCGTTCAGCAGGCGGGCAACGAAGCCGGTGCTGGTCACTGCAGGTGCGGCAACAGCAGGTTTGGCTTTCGCTTCAACGGCTGGCGCTGGCTGTGTCTCTTTAACCACTTCAACCGGTGCTGGCGGCGCATCTGGCATCGCGAAGGCGGCCAGGGCTGGCTGCTCCGGACGACGACGCTCCGCGTGCTCTTCTTCAGAAGGCAGCGCCATTTCCGCTTCGTGCAGTTTTGGCAGATGGTAGCTCAGGGTTTGCGTCTCTTCACCGGTGCGGACACGCAGTACAGAGTAATGTGGCGTTTCCATCTGATCGTTTGGCACGATGATGGCACGCACGCCGCCCTGACGTTTCTCGATGGCGCTCACCGCATCACGTTTTTCGTTCAGCAGGTAAGAGGCCACCGGAACCGGCACGATCGCATGCACTTCTTTGGTGTTGTCTTTCAGCGCTTCTTCTTCAATCAGACGCAGAATAGACAGCGACAGCGATTCGTTATCACGGATGGTGCCGGTACCGCTACAGCGTGGGCAGACGTGATGACTGGATTCACCCAGTGACGGGCTGAGGCGCTGACGCGACATCTCCAGCAAACCGAAGCGTGAAATGTGGCTAATCTGGATGCGTGCACGATCCTGACGCACGGCTTCACGCAGACGGTTCTCGACGGCGCGCTGGTGACGCACTGGCGTCATATCAATAAAGTCGATAACAATCAGGCCGCCGAGATCGCGTAGACGCAGCTGGCGAGCGATTTCATCGGCCGCTTCCAGGTTGGTATTAAACGCGGTCTCTTCGATGTCACCGCCGCGCGTAGCACGTGCGGAGTTAATATCGATGGCGGTCAGCGCTTCGGTGCTATCGATAACAATCGAGCCGCCTGACGGCAGGCGCACTTCACGCTGGAAGGCAGATTCAATCTGCGATTCAATTTGGTAATGGCTGAACAGCGGGATTTCACCGGTGTACAGTTTGATTTTGCTGCTAAAATCGGGACGGCCTAGCGCAGCAATGTGCTGACGCGCCACTTCCAGAACTTTCGGGTTATCGATGAGGATTTCACCAATATCCTGACGCAGATAATCGCGGAAGGCGCGGACGATAACGTTGCTCTCCTGATGAATCAGGAAAGGTGCTGGGCGGCTGTCTGCCGCTTTCTTGATCGCTTCCCAGTGCTTCAGACGGAAGCTGAGATCCCACTGCAGCGATTCGGCAGATTTACCGACGCCCGCGGTGCGAACAATCAGACCCATGCCATCTGGAAGTTCCAGTGCGGAAAGGGCTTCTTTCAACTCGGTACGATCGTCACCCTCAATACGGCGAGAAATACCGCCAGCACGTGGGTTGTTCGGCATCAATACCAAATAGCTACCGGCCAGCGAAATAAAGGTAGTCAGTGCTGCTCCTTTATTACCGCGCTCCTCTTTATCAATCTGAACGATAACTTCCTGGCCTTCACGCAGCACATCTTTAATATTCGGACGACCATGTGCGTTGTAGTTGGCAGGGAAGTATTCGCGGGAAATTTCTTTCAGAGGGAGGAAACCGTGACGTTCAGCACCGTAATCGACAAACGCAGCTTCAAGGCTGGGCTCAACGCGGGTGATTTTACCTTTGTATATGTTGGCTTTTTTCTGTTCGTGTCCAGGACTTTCAATATCCAGATCGTACAGACGTTGTCCATCAACCAGGGCAACGCGCAACTCCTCCTGCTGAGTTGCGTTAATTAACATTCTTTTCATCGTGACTTACTCGTTATTCTCACATGAGTGATGTAGCTGCGGGCATCGTTACCCTGGACGAGAATCAACCGATGACCCCGTGTCTTAATGCACAGACGTCAACCTCACGGTTGTCGGCGGCTAAAGGGGCGCAAATCTTGTCGGTGGCCTGTTTTTCATAAGGAAATCCAGCGCCTGAAGGTGGAAGTGTTACAGAGTATTCAAAAATCCACTCATCCTAGTCTGTCGTCCAGGCCGCAACCCGCAGCCCGCTAAGTGCCTGATTTAACATTACGTCTTACGCCATTGCTGCGTGTCCGTTCAATCCGGCAAAATGACTTATTTCGCTCTTTTTCCTGCCTGAATCTTTCCAGGGCAGAAACACCTGCATTATTCCATTGCTCACCAACATATAGCAAGGCGACTTTTGCCAAGCTGAGAAGTTTATTCATCCTTAACCTGTTCATTTGCAGGGCTAATCATCGCATCGTTGAAAATGTCGCCATTTTCAACGTTTCGTGACGCGACAAAGAGAGAGTTAAGCACAGAAAAAGGGGTGGCGCTATCCAGGGACACTAATTAGAATCGCCGCCATGAAAACAGAGAATCCCGGCGTACAGTATGTCGCCATTACGGCTGAAAATGCCGGACAACGTATTGATAACTTTTTGCGCACCCAACTCAAGGGCGTGCCAAAAAGCATGATTTATCGCATTTTGCGTAAAGGTGAAGTGCGGGTGAACAAAAAACGCGTGAAACCCGAATATAAGCTGGAGGATGGCGACGAGCTGCGCATTCCGCCAGTGCGAGTTGCCGAGCGCGAGGAAAATACCGTTTCACCGAAGCTGGATAAAGTTGCGGCTCTGACCAACGCCATTCTGTACGAAGATGACTATTTGATGGTGATGAATAAACCCTCCGGTACAGCGGTGCACGGCGGCAGCGGATTAAGTTTTGGCGTAATTGAAGGATTGCGCGCGTTACGTCCGGAAGCGCGTTTTCTCGAATTAGTACATCGCCTCGACCGCGATACTTCTGGCATCTTGCTGGTGGCGAAGAAGCGCTCGGCGCTGCGTTCGCTGCATGAGCAACTGCGTGAGAAGGGCATGCAGAAAGATTATCTGGCGCTGGTGCGCGGTGACTGGCCATCGCATCTGAAAGTGGTGCAGGCACCACTGCTGAAGAATATTTTGCAGAGTGGTGAGCGCGTAGTGCGCGTGAGTGCTGAGGGTAAGCCCTCCGAGACGCGCTTTAAGGTTGAAGAGCGCTTCGGCTTTGCGACCCTGGTTAAAGCGAGCCCGGTGACGGGGCGTACGCATCAGATCCGCGTCCATACGCTGCATGGCGGACATCCCATCGCTTTTGACGATCGTTATGGCGATCGCGAATTTGACGCGCAGCTTAGTTCGACCGGGTTATCTCGACTGTTTCTGCATGCCGCCGCGTTGACTTTTACCCATCCCAACACCGGAGAAGTGCTGCGGATGGAGGCGCCACTGGATGGCGCACTGAAGCACTGCCTGGCCCAGCTGCGCCAGAAAAAAGCCTGATTACTCGGGCATCAACATAGCGCGTTGATGCCCGCCGCTCTTAGCATCTCATTCAAAGCAATCAGCGGTAAGCCAATTAAGGTATTGGGATCGCGTCCTTCCAGTTTATCGAACAAACAAATCCCTAATCCCTCACTTTTAAAGCTACCTGCGCATTGCAGCGGCTGCTCCTTCTCCACATAACCGCGTATCTCTTCTGCACTTAACTGACGGAAATGGACAATAAAAGGTTCGCAAATAACCCACCGTTTGCCGCTCTGCGGTTGTATCAGCGCCAGCCCGGTATAAAAGGTTATGGCATTGCCGCTGGCAGCAGCGAGCTGACGGCAGGCGTTCTCTACGGTATGCGGCTTGCCGGTAATCTCGCCATTTAACACGCAGACCTGATCGGAACCGACAATCCAGCTATTGGGATGATGTCCAGCAAGCGCCTCTGCCTTGGCTAAGGCCAGACGCTGCACCAGCTCGGGTGCCGATTCATCCATCAGCGGTGTTTCGTCACAATCGGGCGCAGCGGTAATAAAAGGCAGGCCCAATTTGTTCAGCAGCGCCTGACGAAAAGGAGAGGTAGAAGCTAATACCAAAGGTGTCATCATTTTTTTTCAGAATAGATAGCGTAAAGATGACAGTCATTTTAAACTATGCGCCGCACTGGATGCGACTAACGGGTGAAAGATGCCGTAAACCGGCCTTTTTCTTTGACTCTATGACGTTACAAAGTTAATATGCGCGCCCTATGCAAAAGGTAAAATTACCCCTGACGCTCGATCCGGTCCGCGCCGCGCAAAAACGCCTTGATTATCATGGTGTTTATGCACCTGAATTGGTGGCGCGCTTGGCCGAAACGGTCGTGAGTGTGGACAGTGAAGTTGAATGCGATATGTCGTTTGCGGTTGACAACCAGCGCCTCGCCGTTCTGCAAGGAACAGCCGAAGTGCAGGTGACTCTGTCATGTCAACGCTGCAACCAGTCGTTTCCACGTCATGTTCACGTAAGCTATTGCTTCAGTCCTGTCTCTTCTGATGAACAGGCCGAAGCACTACCGGAAGCCTACGAGCCAGTTGATGTCAATGATTTTGGTGAGATCGACTTGCTGGCGGTGATCGAAGATGAACTCATCCTCGCGCTGCCCGTGGTTCCGGTGCATGATTCTGAACACTGTGAAGTGTCCGACGCGGACATGGTATTTGGTCAATTGCCTCCAGAGGCAGAAAAACCAAATCCGTTTGCCGTATTAGCCAGTTTAAAGCGTAAGTAATAGGAGTAAGGTCCATGGCCGTACAACAGAATAAACCAACCCGTTCTAAGCGTGGTATGCGTCGTTCACACGATGCTCTGACCACTGCTGCTCTGTCAGTAGATAAAGTTTCTGGCGAAACTCATCTGCGTCACCATATCACTGCGGATGGTTACTACCGCGGTCGCAAGGTTATCACCAAGTAATCCTCGCGATTACACAAGGCGATACCTTGACACGTTTGACCCTGGCAGTTGATGCCATGGGCGGGGATTTCGGTCCCTGCGTGACAGTGCCTGCAGCCTTGCAGGCACTGGCCTCTCATTCGGAGCTGGTTCTTCTTCTGGTCGGCGATCCCGACATCATCTCGTCATTTCTTGCCAAAGCGGATTCCTCGTTACAGAGGCGTGTGCAGGTTATTCCTGCCGAATCGGTTATTGCAAGTGATGCCAAACCCTCTCAGGCAATTCGTAACAGCCGCGGCAGTTCAATGCGTGTGGCGTTAGAGTTGGTGAAAGAGGGTAAAGCGCAAGCCTGTGTCAGTGCGGGAAATACCGGCGCGTTGATGGGGCTGGCGAAAATGTTATTAAAACCGCTGGATGGCATAGATCGTCCGGCGCTGATGACGGTTTTACCGCATCAGCAACATGGCAAAACGGTGGTGCTGGATCTCGGTGCCAACGTCGAATCTGACAGCGCCATGCTGGTGCAGTTTGCGATTATGGGCGCAGTGATGGCCGAAGAAGTGCTGGAGATCGCCCAGCCGCGGGTGGCGTTGCTGAATATTGGTCAGGAAGAGACTAAAGGATTGGAAACAATCCGCGCCGCATCTGCGGTGCTGCGAGCGTCACCGCAAATCAACTATATTGGTTATCTTGAGGGGAACGATCTCCTCACCGGCAAGACGGATGTGCTGGTCTGTGATGGCTTCGTGGGTAACGTCACGTTGAAGACCATGGAAGGCGTGGTAAGAATGTTCCTCTCTCTGCTGAAATCATCAGAGGAAGGAAAAAAACGGGCCTGGTGGCTAAAATTGTTGGGGCGCTGGATTCAAAAGCGCCTGGCAAAGCGTTTCGGCCACCTCAACCCCGACCAGTACAATGGCGCTTGTCTGTTAGGATTGCGCGGGACAGTGATCAAAAGCCACGGTGCGGCGAATCAACGTGCATTTGCCGTGGCAATAGAGCAGGCAGAGCAGACGGTGCGAAGGCAAGTCCCAGAGAGGATTGCGGCGCGCCTTGACACTGTATTAGCCAGGAGTGACAAAGCGTAGATGTTTACCAAAATTATCGGTACGGGCAGCTATTTGCCTGAGCAGATTCGCTCTAACGCGGATCTGGAAAAAATGGTCGAGACGACGGACGAGTGGATTGTCACCCGTACTGGCATCCGTGAGCGCCGCATTGCAGCACCGGATGAAACGGTCGCCACCATGGGCTTCACCGCAGCACAACGCGCGCTGGAAATGGCGGGTGTGAATGCGAGCGACGTTGGCCTGATCATTGTGGCCACGACGTCCTCCAGCCATGCCTTCCCAAGTTCAGCATGCATGATCCAGCAAATGCTGGAGATCAATGACTGCGCCGCTTTCGATTTGGCCGCTGCCTGTGCGGGCTTCACCTATGCACTGAGCGTTGCCGATCAATACATCAAGAATGGTGTCGTTAAACATGCTCTGGTGATCGGCGCAGACGTGTTAGCACGTACGCTCGATCCCAACGATCGCGGCACCATTATTCTGTTCGGTGATGGCGCGGGCGCTGTGGTGCTGAGCCAGAGCCAAGAGCCAGGCATCCTTTCCACTCATCTGCACGCCGATGGCCGTTACAGCAAGCTGTTAACGCTGCCGTATCAGGATCGTGCCCATCAGGATGAGCCGGCTTATCTAACAATGGCGGGCAATGAAGTCTTCAAAGTGGCGGTAACTGAACTGGCGCACATTGTTGATGAAACCCTGCAAGCCAACAATCTCGATCGTGAAATGCTCGACTGGCTGGTGCCGCATCAAGCGAACCTGCGCATAATTAGCGCAACCGCCAAAAAGCTGGGCATGGGCATGGAGAAAGTGGTGGTCACGCTGGATCGTCACGGCAATACCTCAGCCGCTTCCGTGCCAAGTGCGCTGGATGAAGCGGTGCGTGATGGCCGTATCAAGCCGGGACAACTGATTTTGCTGGAGGCCTTTGGTGGTGGTTTCACCTGGGGTTCTGCACTGGTTCGCTTTTGATTGACAGGAACGAAAGATGACGCAATTTGCTTATGTTTTCCCAGGACAGGGATCGCAGACTGTCGGCATGTTAGCCGAGCTGGCTGCCGAAAATCCGCAGGTTGAAGCCACTTTCCGTGAAGCTTCTGACGCGCTGGGTTATGACTTATGGCAGTTAGTCCAGCAAGGACCGGCTGAAGAGTTGAATAAAACCTGGCAGACGCAGCCTGCGTTGCTGGCAGCTTCAGTTGCTATCTATCGTGTGTTGCAGAGCAAGAACGCAACGCAGCCAAAGCTGATGGCTGGTCACAGCCTTGGTGAGTATTCGGCACTGGTTTGTGCTGGTGTACTCGACTTCGCGGATGCAATTAAACTGGTTGAGCTGCGTGGCAAATTAATGCAGGAAGCGGTGCCAGAAGGCACGGGCGCAATGCAGGCTATTATTGGTCTGGACGATGCGTCCATTCGTAAAGCCTGCGAAGAGAGTGCGCAAGGCCAGGTGGTTTCACCGGTCAATTTCAACTCGCCAGGTCAGGTAGTGATCGCCGGTAATAAAGAAGCGGTTGAGCGTGCAGGTGCAGCGTGTAAAGCTGCTGGCGCCAAACGTGCGCTGCCATTGCCGGTGAGCGTGCCGTCACATTGTGCGCTGATGAAGCCGGCAGCCGATAAACTGGCGGTTGCGCTGGAAGCTATTACCTTTAACGCACCTGTCGTACCGGTAGTTAATAACGTTGATGTGAAGTGTGAAACCGACGGCGCTGCGATTCGAAGCGCGCTGGTACGTCAGCTGTATAGCCCAGTGCGCTGGACCGAAGCGGTCGAATTTATTGCTACGCAAGGCGTAGAACAGCTGCTGGAGATCGGTCCAGGCAAAGTCCTGACCGGTCTGACCAAACGTATTGTGGATAGCCTGAGTGCCGCTGCCGTGAACGATTCTGCTTCACTGAGTGCGGCGCTTACACAGGAATAAGAGGAAAAACATGAGCTTTGAAGGTAAAGTAGCGCTGGTTACCGGTGCAAGCCGTGGTATTGGTCGCGCCATTGCGGAAACGCTGGCTGCGCGCGGTGCAAAAGTGGTGGGAACCGCCACCAGTGCAAGCGGTGCAGAAGCAATCAGTGCTTACCTCGGCGACAAGGGCAAAGGCCTGCTGCTGAACGTCACTGATGCAGCCTCAATTGAGAGCGTCCTCGAACAAGTTCGCGCCGAATTTGGCGAAGTGGACATTTTAGTCAATAATGCAGGCATTACGCGTGACAATCTGTTGATGCGCATGAAAGACGATGAATGGGCGGATATCCTTGATACCAACCTGACATCGGTCTTCCGTCTTTCTAAGGCGGTTATGCGTGCCATGATGAAAAAACGCGTGGGCCGTATCATTACCATCGGTTCTGTAGTTGGGACCATGGGTAACGCGGGTCAGGCAAACTATGCGGCAGCAAAAGCAGGTTTGATTGGCTTTAGCAAATCACTGGCGCGAGAAATTGCGTCACGTGGCATTACTGTAAACGTCGTGGCTCCGGGCTTTATTGAGACGGACATGACGCGTGCACTGAACGAAGATCAACGTTCGGGTATTTTGGCAGAAGTTCCTGCAGGTCGTTTAGGTGACCCGCAGGAGATTGCCAATGCTGTTGCATTCTTAGCCTCTGACGAAGCAGCCTACATCACGGGTGAGACGCTTCATGTCAACGGCGGCATGTACATGGTCTGATAATCACGAAAACATTTGCTTTATCTGCGGTAAACACCGCAGAATAACGCAAAATCGTGGTTCGACCAGCCGGGATTTTGTTGCATCTTTTTCAACATTTTATACACTACGAAAACCATCGCGAAAGCGAGTTTTGATAGGAAATTAAATAGTATGAGCGATATCGAACAACGCGTTAAGAAAATCGTAGCTGAGCAGCTGGGTGTTAAAGAAGACGAAGTGATTAACACTGCTTCTTTCGTTGAAGACCTTGGTGCAGATTCTCTTGACACCGTTGAGCTGGTAATGGCTCTGGAAGAAGAGTTTGATACTGAAATTCCAGACGAAGAAGCTGAGAAAATCACTACCGTTCAGGCAGCGATCGACTACATCAATAGCCATCAAGGCTAATGAATATCTTCAGGCGGTCACCTCGACCGCCTGAGTTTTATGTTTGCCCCACATAGCGTTATTTTTTCCCTCCCTGGAGGACGTGCGTGTCTAAGCGTCGTGTAGTTGTGACTGGTCTTGGCATGTTGTCTCCTGTCGGCAATACCGTAGAGTCTACCTGGAGTGCTCTCCTTGCCGGTCAGAGCGGCATTAGCCTGATCGACCATTTTGATACTAGTGCCTACGCAACGCGTTTTGCTGGCTTAGTAAGAGATTTCAATTGCGATGATTTCATCTCGCGCAAAGATCAGCGCAAGATGGATGACTTCATCCAATACGGCATCGTTGCTGGTATTCAGGCTATGGCAGACTCAGGTCTGATCGTAACTGATGAGAATGCGGGTCGCATTGGTGCGGCAATCGGTTCTGGCATTGGCGGACTGGGTTTAATCGAAGATAACCACAGCTCGCTGGTCAACGGTGGTCCGCGTAAAATCAGCCCGTTCTTTGTACCTTCTACCATCGTAAACATGGTGGCAGGTCACCTCACCATTATGTATGGCCTGAAAGGCCCAAGCATCTCAATCGCAACGGCGTGTACCTCCGGCGTGCATAACATTGGTCATGCGGCGCGAATTATTGCGTATAACGATGCGGATGTGATGTTGGCCGGTGGTGCGGAAAAAGCCAGTACGCCATTAGGTGTCGGTGGTTTTGGTGCTGCACGTGCGCTCTCTACCCGTAATGACAATCCGCAGGCGGCAAGCCGTCCGTGGGATAAAGATCGTGACGGTTTCGTGTTGGGTGACGGTGCTGGCATTGTCGTACTGGAAGAGTACGAACACGCTAAGAAACGTGGTGCGAAGATTTATGCTGAAATTATTGGTTTCGGCATGAGCAGCGATGCTTACCACATGACGTCACCTCCGGAAGACGGTTCAGGCGCTGCAGCCGCGATGGTTAATGCACTGCGTGATGCGCAGCTGAACGCTGAGCAGATCGGCTATGTCAACGCGCACGGCACCTCAACGCCAGCCGGTGACAAAGCGGAAGCGCAGGCGGTGAAATCGGTGTTTGGTACTGCAGCTCACAGTGTGATGGTCAGTTCAACCAAGTCGATGACCGGTCATTTGCTGGGCGCTGCTGGTGCGGTAGAAGCGATTTATTCGATTCTGGCGCTGCGCGACCAGGCGATTCCACCGACCATCAACCTCGACAATCCTGACGAGGGTTGTGATCTGGACTTCGTGCCACATACGGCGCGCCAGATCAGCGGACTGGAGTACACGTTGTGTAACTCCTTCGGTTTTGGCGGCACCAACGGCTCGCTGATCTTCCGTAAGGTATAATCGCTCCTGAGCTATACAGAGGCCCGCAATGCGGGCCTTTTTTATATTGCTATTGTGGTGTTCAAGGTGACCAGCATGTGGATCAACGGCATACAACAAACCGAGCTTTCAGCACGCGATCGCAGCGTGCAATTTGGTGACGGCTGTTTTACCACCGCCGCCGTAATCAACGGAAAAGTTGTTTTACTGGATGCGCATCTGCAACGTCTGCGTGAGGGCTGCGAACGCTTATTCATGACTCCACCCGACCTACCGCAACTCTCCGCTGAAATGTGCCAGGCAGCTCATAGACAGATGCAGGCGGTACTCAAAGTTATTTTAACGCCAGGCGCAGGTGGCCGCGGTTACAGCCGCACCGGTTGCATCTCACCTACGCGTATTGTTTCGCTCTCTCCGTGGCCACAGCACTACGCCGCTCTGCAACAGCAGGGGGCAGTGCTCCACACTAGCCCAATACGTCTGGCGCGCAATCCGTTGCTGGCCGGTGTGAAGCATCTGAATCGCCTTGAGCAGGTAATGATTCGCCACCATCTTGACCAGACGGGCGGCGACGAGGCGCTGGTGCTTGACACTGAAGGGACGGTGGTGGAATGCTGTGCGGCCAATTTATTCTGGCGCAAAGGCGGCAACGTTTTTACGCCGCGCCTTGAACAAGCTGGCGTGGATGGCATTATGCGTCGTTATCTGATGGCACTGATGGCCGCGAATGGCCAAACTTGTCAGCTGATTGATGGCAGCAGGGACGAGGTGTTGAACGCCGATGAAGTGGTAATTTGTAACGCCCTGATGCCCGTTTTACCCGTGCGACAAATTGACGACGTTTCGTTTACCGCACGCTCGCTGTACCAGCAACTGCGCGCCAGTTGCCCGACGATGGAAGCATCATGACTCGAATGAAAAAAATTCTCGCAGGCGTAGTGGTTGTCGCAGGACTCGCCACCGCCTTTAGCTATTGGCAGATTGAACGCTTAGCCGATACTCCATTAACACTGCAGCAGGAAACCATTTACACCTTGCCCGCCGGTAGCGGCCGCGTGGTGTTAGAAGCGCAGTTGGAAAGCCAGCACATTATTCCACAAAGTATCTGGTTTGGGCCGTTACTCAAACTGGAGCCCGAACTGGCAAAGTTTAAAGCGGGTACCTATCGCCTTGAAACTGGCATGACGGTGCGCCAGCTACTGCAACTGCTGGCAAGCGGTAAAGAAGCGCAATTCCCGGTGCGCTTTATTGAAGGTTCACGCTTAACCGAGTGGTTAGCGGAGCTGCGTAAAGCACCCTATTTGAAACATACGCTGACCGACGATCAATTTGCCACCGTTGCTGCTGCGCTCAAGCTTGAGGTTAACCAACTGGAAGGCAGCTTCTATCCAGACACCTACCTTTATACCGCCAATACCAGCGATGTGGCGCTGCTGGAACGTGCGCATGCGCGTATGAATAAACTGGTTGATGAGATTTGGCAGGGGCGCATGGATAATCTGCCTTACAAGAAAGAGCAGGATTTAGTCACCATGGCGTCTATCATCGAAAAAGAAACCGGTGTAAGTGAAGAGCGCGCGCGCGTGGCATCAGTGTTTATCAATCGCCTGCGCACCGGCATGAAACTGCAAACCGATCCCACTGTCATTTATGGCATGGGTGATAGCTATGCTGGCACGCTAACGCGTAAAAACCTGGAAACGCCAACCGATTACAATACCTACACCATTAGCGGCTTACCGCCGGGACCGATTGCGATGCCAGGCCGTGCGTCACTCGAAGCGGCGGCGCATCCAGAGAAGACCAACTACCTCTATTTCGTCGCAGATGGCAAAGGTGGACACACCTTTACCACCAATCTGGCCAGCCATAATAAAGCGGTGCAGGTCTATCGGTTGGCCATGAAGGAAAAAAATGAAAAGTAAGTTTATCGTCATCGAAGGTCTGGAAGGCGCAGGCAAAACCACCGCACGTGATGCGTTAGTTGCCGTGCTGCATGAGCATGGCATTAATGACGTCGTCTTCACGCGTGAGCCCGGCGGTACGCCATTGGCGGAACAGCTGCGGGTGTTGGTGAAGCAGGGCATCGAAGGTGAACAGGTTACCGATAAAGCCGAGCTGCTGATGCTGTACGCAGCTCGCGTGCAGTTGGTCGAGAACGTGATTAAACCCGCGTTGGCACGCGGTGCCTGGGTAGTCGGCGATCGTCACGATCTCTCATCACAAGCGTATCAGGGCGGCGGACGCGGCCTGGATGTGCAACTGATGACCACGCTACGCGATGCGGTGCTGGGCGATTTCCGTCCCGATCTGACGCTGTATCTCGACGTAACGCCAGAAATTGGCTTACAGCGCGCTCGGGCTCGCGGTGAGCTGGATCGTATCGAGCAAGAGTCGCTGCGCTTTTTTGAACGCACACGTGAACGCTATTTAGCGCTGGCGGCTGAGGATCCTACCATCCTGACCATTGACGCCACACAAAACATCGCAGACGTGACACTGTCACTTAAAAATGCATTACGTCACTGGCTGGCAGATCAATCGGTATGAACTGGTATCCGTGGCTGAATCAGCCTTATCGACAGATCATCGCGCGTCATCAAAGTGGTCAGGCACATCACGCCTTGCTGGTACAGGCCATTGAAGGCATGGGCGATGATGCTCTGATATGGGGCGTAAGCCGTTGGTTGATGTGTTTGCAGCCGGAAGGGCTGAAAAGCTGTGGGCACTGCCACGGCTGCCAACTGATGCAGGCGCACACGCATCCGGATTGGTATCGCCTTGAAGCGGAGAAGGGCAAGTCTTCGCTCGGCATTGACGCGGTGCGCGATGTTACTGAAAAGCTTTACCATTTCGCCCAGCAGGGCGGCGCGAAGATCGTCTGGTTGCCCGACGCGTCACAGCTGACCGAAGCCGCTGCCAATGCGTTATTGAAAACGCTGGAAGAGCCACCGGCCAACTGTTGGTTTTTCCTCAGCGTGCGCGAGCCTTCGCGATTGCTGGCCACGCTACGCAGTCGCTGCATGACGTGGCATCTGTCGCCGCCGGAAGAGGCTCTGAGTTTGCAATGGTTGCAAAAACAGCAGCCGCAGCCGGAAGCTAAACTGCGTGCAGCCTTGCGCTTGAGTAATGGCGCACCTGCGGCCGCGTTGACGCTATTACAGCCTGAACGCTGGCAGGCACGTGAAACGCTGTGTGAGACGCTGATCAAAGCGCTTAACGGCGATGTGCTGCAACTGCTGCCCGCGCTGAACAGCGAGGATGTCGCCGAGCGTCTTAGTTGGTTGATTTCGCTGCTGGTTGATGCAATGAAAGTGCAGCAGGGCGCGAGTCACTGGCTAAGTAACGGCGATCGTCCCGATGTGGTTACGCAACTGGCGCAGCAAATGAATAGCAGCTCGCTGAACAGCAGCGCGCAGCAGTGGATGCAATGCCGCGATCAACTGCTGCATGTAGCCGCGCTCAACCGTGAATTAATGCTCACCGATCGTTTACTCGCCTGGGGACGTTTACTCTCACCAGCAGTCGTCGGCTAAGCGAAAAAGAGATTTCTATGTTTATTGTCGATTCACACTGCCATCTTGATGGCCTTGATTACGAAAAACATCATCGCGATCTGGATGATGTCATCGCAAAAGCCGCCGCGCGCGATGTGAAGTTTATGCTCGCGATCGCCACCACCTTGCCGGATTACTACAAAATCAAACAGCTGGTTGGCGACCGTGAAAACATTGCGTTGGCCTGTGGCGTACATCCTCTGAATCAGGAGGCGCCGTACGACGTTGAAGAGTTTCGTCGCCTGGCCGCGGAGGATAGCGTCGTGGCGCTGGGTGAAACCGGGCTGGATTACTTCTATCAGCAGGAAACTAAAGCGCAGCAGCAAGCCTCGTTCCGCGAGCACATTCGCACCGGCATCGCACTGAATAAACCGATTATTGTGCATACGCGCGATGCGCGTGAGGATACGCTGGCGATTTTGCGTGAAGAGCAGGTAGAAAAATGTGGTGGCGTGCTGCACTGCTTCACTGAAGATAAGGAAACCGCGGCCAAGCTGCTGGATCTCGGCTTTTATATCTCTTTCTCCGGCATTTTAACGTTCCGCAACGCCGAGCAGATCCGCGATGCGGCGCGCTATGTGCCGCTGGATCGTATGCTGGTGGAGACGGATTCACCCTATCTGGCGCCGGTGCCGCATCGTGGTAAAGAAAACCAGCCCGCATTTACCCGCGATGTTGCGGACTACATGGCGGTGTTAAAAGGTGTCGATATTGAGACGCTGGCCGCAGCCACCACGGAAAATTTCTCCCGCCTGTTCCATATCCCAATGAGCCGTCTCGGCTGCTAACTGCTTTATTTCAAACACTGTAATTAATCACAAATCATACAGCTGCACTGCGTCTTCATCGACGCAGGCAGTGTTTTATTGCTGTTTATTAGCTCAAGTCAGTAAGAAATGACTGAAAGGACAGGCCTAGCCTTAGCGAAATGTGATGGCCGTCAATTTAACAATTAGCGATTTATTTTACTCTTCGTAATAAATCAAAAGACGCTCAGCGTCACCCCGGCGAAGGATCCTCCCCCTGAGCCATGCGCACTGCGCAAAAAAATTGCACTCATACTCAGGAGTTTCTATGTTCAAGAACGCATTTGCGAACCTGCAGAAAGTAGGTAAATCGCTGATGTTGCCGGTATCGGTTCTGCCGATTGCCGGTATTTTGTTAGGTGTTGGTTCTGCAAACTTTAGCTGGCTGCCGGAAGTGGTTTCCCACGTAATGGCCGAAGCGGGTGGTTCGGTATTTGCCAATATGCCGCTGATCTTTGCGATTGGTGTAGCGCTCGGCTTTACCAATAACGACGGCGTTTCAGCGCTGGCGGCTGTGGTTGCTTACGGCATCATGGTGAAAACCATGGCGGTGGTCGCGCCACTGGTGCTGCATATCTCGGCTGCGGAAATCGAAGCTAAGCATCTGGCAGATACCGGTGTGCTCGGCGGGATTATTGCCGGCTCGATTGCTGCCTATATGTTTAATCGCTTCTACCGCATCAAGCTACCTGAGTATCTCGGCTTCTTTGCGGGCAAGCGCTTTGTGCCGATCATCTCGGGCCTGGCGGCGATTTTCACCGGTGTGGTGCTGTCGTTCATCTGGCCACCAATCGGTACCGCGATTCAGGACTTCTCGCAGTGGGCAGCCTATCAAAACCCGGTGGTCGCCTTTGGACTGTACGGTCTGATTGAGCGTTCGCTGGTGCCGTTTGGTCTGCATCACATCTGGAACGTTCCTTTCCAGATGCAGATAGGTGAATTCACCAATGCGGCAGGTCAGGTATTCCACGGTGATATTCCGCGCTACATGGCGGGCGACCCAACCGCAGGCAAACTGTCTGGCGGCTTCCTGTTCAAAATGTATGGTCTGCCAGCCGCTGCTATCGCGATTTGGCACTCGGCTAAACCAGAAAACCGCGCCAAAGTGGGCGGCATCATGATCTCGGCCGCGCTGACCTCGTTCCTGACCGGTATTACCGAACCGATCGAGTTCGCCTTCATGTTCGTCGCGCCGATTCTGTATGTGATCCACGCGATTCTGGCAGGTCTGGCATTCCCAATCTGTATTCTGCTCGGTATGCGTGACGGCACCAGTTTCTCACACGGTTTGATCGACTTTATCGTGCTGAGCGGCAACAGCAGCAAAATCTGGCTGTTCCCGATTGTCGGCATCATTTACGGCCTGATTTACTACACCGTATTCCGTTTCCTGATTGTGAAACTGAACCTGAAAACACCTGGCCGCGAGGACACTGCAATGGAGCAGAGCAGCGCAACCGGCAGCGAAATGGCGGGCAAACTGGTTACCGCGTTTGGTGGTAAAGAGAACATCACTAATCTGGATGCCTGCATTACCCGTCTGCGCGTGAGCGTGGCGGATGTGGGTAAAGTGGATCAAGCTGAATTGAAAACGCTGGGTGCACGTGGCGTCGTGGTGGCAGGTTCAGGCGTTCAGGCAATTTTCGGTACTAAGTCCGATAACCTGAAAACCGAAATGGATGACTATATCCGCAGTATGTAACCTAAGTTGGTGGGCAGAGCCGGTGCGATGAAGCGGCGTCAGATCGTAAAGACGCCATAAACCATCCCTGGGGCTCGCCCCAAGCCATCCATGGCTTGGGATGCTTTACTCCTCTGCCGCCGCTTCAACGCACTTTAATTTCGGTGCCTAAAAATGCCCTCCAATGAGGGCATTTTTTATTATAAGTAGACCCGCAAATACTCCGTCAAACACAGCAGCGCCATTGCCTGGCCATAAGGCATCGAGGTAAGCGGTATCTGGCGGTAATACTCTAGATCGCTGCCCATTGCCGTGCCGAACGATACCTGCTTCAACTCCCCATCCTGGTCGATATTGCCGATTACCCCGCGCAACGCTTTCTCCGCCATGGGGAGATATTTTGCGGAGAGATAATGTTTGCGCACCGCCTTGAGAATGCCGTAGGCGAAACCGGCGGTAGCAGAGGCTTCAGGGTAGCTGTTGGGATCGTCGAGCAAGGTATGCCACAAACCGCTGCTGTGCTGACAACTGCTCAGTGCCTTCACCTGACTCTCCAGCACCTGCTGCAGGAAACGGCGCGTTGCATGCTGTTGAGGCCAGTTCATCATTTCGAGAAAATCAGGGATCACGATGGTGAGCCAGCTGTTGCCACGCGCCCAACGTGCGTTGGCAAAATTGTGTCGCCCGTCAAACGTCCAGCCGTGGAACCACAAACCGGTTTGGCGATCCATCAAATATTGGGTATGAATCAGGAACTGATAGCTGGCTTCCTCCACAAACTCTGGGCGATCGAGCAGCTGACCAATCTTCGCCAGCGCCATCACGCTCATCATTAGCGTATCGTCCCACAGCTGTTGGGTATTTTCGTTGTTATAGACGATGTGCTGCAAGCCGCCTTGCTCGGTGCGTGGCATCTCATACATTACCCATTCTGCCCAACGCTCCAGCACTGGCCGCCATGCCGCATTTCGCGTCTCTTCATAACGGTAGGCCAGCGTCAAAAACGGACAAACCGTATTGACGTTCTTGGTCGGCGTACCTTCCGCCAACCGCGTACTGAACCAGTCATCAATAATCTTCAACGTCGCCTGATCGCCGGTTTGTTGATAATAGTGCAGCATGCCGTATAGACCGATGCCATGCGTCCACTCCCAACCGGCCCAGCCTTTAGTATCGATCACCCGCCCATCGTCAAGGCGCAGCAAAAACTCACCGCTATGGTCGGTAATATTCACCAGATTCTGCGTGAGCTGATGAATCAACTGCACCAGTTCGGTTCGTGGCAACAGATACTCAGGTTGACGTAGCAATGCGCTGTGCTTTACAGGAAATACAGTCATGGTTCATTCCTATCATTAATCAGGGTAGTAGGTAGAGAAGGTAAAGATCGCGGCTGGCTCGGCAGCGGCGGCGCAGCCGCTTTATGCCGATTGAGATAACCGACGTTGTTATTGCCCCACAGATTTTCATACGGCATGCCCGCCAGCATTTCGACGATGCCGCGCGCCTGTGGCGTAATGCGTTCAGGCACCACGCGTCCGGCTGCGCGCATCTTCAGCGTCTCTTCACGCAGCACGGTGTGAGTTTGCAGGTTGAGCTTGAAACGCAGTGAGATAATGAAGCCGCAGGCCAGCACGCAAAGGGTGCCAACGCTGAGAATCGCCAAAATGGTATGGCCGACGGCAGGTACCTGGGTGGTTTGGCCGGAGGAGAAACCGGCTAACTGTAATACGATGCCGACAAACATCACCGCACCCGCCTGCGACGCCTTACGCGTCAGCGTCATAATGCCGGCGAAGATGCCTTCGCGACGCTGGCCGGTAATCACTTCATCGACGTCAGCAATATAGGTGTAGGTGTTCCACGGCACATAATTGATGCCGCCGCGACCAAGGCCGGCAAGGCCTGAAATCAGTACCAGCAGCGTGAAGTTGTCGTTCATGCCGGCGTACCACAAGCCAGCGTAGGAGAGGGCGCTGAGACCGAACAGTACGACCACCATGCGATAGGCGGGGGCGGGTCCAAGGCGGATACACAGCGGAATCATCGCCATCACCGCAATAAACTGCATCACCGCCATGGTGCCCATCAGATTGGACGCGATTTGGGCACTTTGCATCAACACAAACACCACATACCAGGTGAAAACCGCGTTGAACACGTCCTGCGCAATATAGCCGCCAAGATACATCCCAAGATGCTGACGAAAAATGCGAATGCGCAGCGTTGAGGCCAGCTCGGTGTAGAGGCGTTTCAGGCTCTGCATCAGCGTTAGCTGTGATTTCTCCTGCTCTGCACGACGTGATTCGGCAGAGAAATCGTCTGGATCGCGCTCCCAGGTAAACAGCCACACCAGCGTTAACACCAGCGCACAAATTACCGAGAACACCAGGCTGGCGTAGAAGAAGGAGATAGGATTTTCTTTGCCAAACCAGCCAATCAACACGCCCGGCAGGAATGCCGCCAGAATGGCCGAGAGTTGCGCCAGGCCAATACGCGCGCCGGAGAAGCGGGTTTTCTGTTTGAAATCGTCGGTCATCTCCGGTACCAGCGTTTCATAAGGCACCAGGATCATGGTGTAGACCATATCGAACAGCAGATAGGTCAGCAGATACCACCAGAAACTCATGTCGCCAACCCACATCAGGCTGTAGCTGAACACACAAGGGATGCCGAGCAGGATAAAGAACTTGCGGCGGCCAAAACGTTTGCCAAGCCAGGTTGAACCGAAGTTATCGGTCAGGAATCCCATCAGCGGGCTTACGACCGCATCCAGCACGCGGGCGGCGGCAAAAATGAAGGTGGCCTGAATCGGCGAGAGCCCGCAAAAGGTGGTGTAGAAGTAGAGCAGCCAGGCGGCAGTCAGCGCCGTGGTGCCTGCACCGAGGAAATCCCCGGAACCATAGGCCAGATAATGGCCCAGGCCAATCTTACGAGAGCGCATGGCAGGTTCTCCTTGAATTAGTCGGTAAACACATCCCTCATCACTCCGTACAACTTGCTCGGATTGGATTGAAAGTAGAGCGGCTTAAGCCGGCAAACCTTCGTGATTTCGCAATGCTTTAAAACGTCGTGGCAAAATCACAAAGAAAATGGCGTGATATCTCTAATTTATAAAACAGCGTTTCATTTTTGTGGTTAATCAGATGTGAGAAATGCGAGGTGCAGCACAGGGCAGGCAAAATGACAAAACGGCGTAAACGCAGCCATTTAATGCAGGAATTGTGGTCCTGAGGTTGAAAGAAATGGAATTCCTCACGCATACTGCCTGACTGAACTCAGGCTTAAGGAAATGCACCATGGCTGAAGAAACCATTTTCAGTAAAATCATCCGTCGCGAGATTCCCGCCGACGTGGTTTATCAGGACGAACTGGTCACCGCCTTCCGCGATATCGCGCCCAAAGCGCCTACCCATATTCTGATCATTCCTAACGTATTGATTCCTACCGCCAATGATGTGCAGGCTGCGCATGAGCAGGCGCTGGGCCGCATGATCACCGTGGCGGCAAAAATTGCCCGTGATGAAGGCATTGCAGAAGATGGCTATCGCCTGATCATGAACTGTAATAGTCATGGCGGTCAGGAGGTTTATCACATCCATATGCACCTGGTCGGCGGTCAGCCGCTGGGCCCGATGTTGGCCATCTAACTCAGGCGGATAATGTGATGCGTCAATGGCTGAGTGGCTTGCTGTTGCTGACCCTTGCGGGTTGCAGCAGCGATAAGCCGATGATTAATACTTCGCAGTCGCTGGTGATGGAGTCGGCGGTGCTGTCAGCAGGCATCATTACCGATGATCCAACGTTGACTGAACAAGATGGTCAGCAGCGTGCCATGAGCGTGTTGTACAACCAGCGTGAAACGCCGGTAAAAGTGCACTATCGTTTCTATTGGTACGACGACAAAGGATTGGAAATTACGCCAGAAGAGCCGGCACAGAGCCAAATCGTACCGGCGCATGGCAGCGTAGAAGTGGCCTCGCAAATGGGCAATCCGACCGCCAGTAAGGTGCGTCTCTATCTTTATCTTTGAGGAGTAAGCTGTGATTCGCAGTGTAAAACGTTCGGGCGCGCTGTTGTTTGCGCTAATGCTCACCGGTTGTGTGGTGCAACAACAGACGCCGGCACCGGTTGAACCGACGCAGCCAACCCCGCCAACCCAGCCGGTAGAACCGCCGACGCAGCCAGTGCCGCCGCCGCAAACCGTGCCACAGCCGCCAAAGCTGAAAACCATTAACTGGGATGCCAGCGTGCAGCCGCTGGTCGGCAAGATGGTGCAATCATCCGGTGTGAATCCAGGCAGCGTGCTGCTGGTGGACCGCATTAAAAACAGCACCAACGGATCGTTGCAGACCGACAAGGCCACCGACGCGATTCAGAACGCCCTGGCTAACAACGGTAAATTCACCCTGATCACCCCAGAACAGCTGGCGCAGGCCAAGCAGACGCTGGGCTTGTCGCCGGATGACAGTCTGAACTCGCGCAGCAAAGCGATTGGCCTGGCACGTAACGTCAACGCGCAGTATGTGCTGTACAGCAATGCGCAGGGCGATGTGAAAGCACCCACGCTGCAAATGCAGCTGATGTTGGTGCAGACCGGTGAAATCATCTGGTCAGGAAACGGTGTTGCTCAACCCTGATCCTCAGCTGCAAAACATGATTCAGCAACAATGGCCGACGGCGCAAGCTGCCGGTCATTTTTTCGCGCAGCCGGGACTGAGCGGACAAAGCGTGCGCGTGCAAACCGAGCAGGGCGAGCTGCTGGCGCGTCGTGCGCCGCCGCAGCCGATTCCGTTTGTCGATCGCCAACGCGAATACCGTGTGCTGCGCCAGCTGCGTCATGCGCAACTGGGGCCGCAGCCGTTGGCGTGGCACGATCCGTGGCTGCTACAGAGCTGGTTACCGGGCGAGGTGCTCACGCCCGCGCAGTTTAATGCGCAGCGCGAGGCCATTCTGGCGCTGCTGCAGCGTCTGCATCAACAGCCGCTCACCGGCTACCGTTTACGTTTAGCGCCGCTGCTGCAGCGTTACTGGCAGCTCTGTCGTCAGCGTCACTGGCGCTGGCAGCGTCGGCTGCAACGCTTATTACAGCAGGGCGAGCCGCAGCCGCTGCGCCTTGCGCCTCTGCATATGGACGTGCATGCCGGCAACCTGGTCGCCACACCCACGGGTTTACGCCTGATCGACTGGGAATATGCCGCCGACGGCGATGTGGCGCTGGAACTGGCGGCAGTTTGCGCGGTTGATGGTGATATGCGCCCGGCGTGGATTGCCGGTTACGCCGCGCACGCGCAGCTTGATGAGCGGGCACTGGCGCGCCAGATGCAGCGCTGGCAGCCGTGGCTGCAACTGCTGATGGCCAGCTGGTACCAGCTGCGGGCCGAGCAGAGTCAGGATGAAACATTACAACAGCTGGCGCAGGCCAGCTGGCATGACCTTTAACCTAGGATTTTAATCATGACCATGAACACGCCTGGACCGCTGATGCTTGACGTCGAGAGCTATGAGCTTGATGCCGAAGAGCGCGACATTCTGCAGCATCCGCTGGTGGGCGGGCTGATTCTGTTTGCCCGTAACTTCCATGATGTTGCGCAGCTGGCAGAGCTGGTGCGCCAGATTCGCGCCGCTTCGCGTAATCGGCTGGTGGTCGCCGTGGATCAGGAAGGGGGCCGCGTGCAGCGCTTCCGCGACGGCTTTACCCAATTGCCAGCGATGCAATCTTTTGCTGCGCTGCACGATCTCAGCAGTGCCGGTGAACTGGCGCAGCAAGCCGGCTGGCAGATGGCGGCGGAGATGATCGCCATGGACATCGACATCAGCTTCGCCCCGGTGCTGGATATTGGTCATATCAGCGCGGCAATCGGCGATCGTTCATTCCATGCAGATCCGGCGATTGCGCTGCAGATCGCGCGTCGTTTTATCAACGGCATGCATGAAGCCGGCATGAAAACCACCGGCAAACACTTCCCCGGTCACGGCGCGGTCAGCGCGGACTCACATAAAGAGACGCCGCGCGATCCGCGCGATGCCGCCACGCTGCGCCAGCATGACATGGCAATCTTTAAGCAGTTGATTGACGAACAGCTCCTCGATGCGGTGATGCCGGCGCACGTTATCTATACTGAGGTGGATCCGCTTCCTGCCAGCGGTTCGCCCTACTGGCTGCAAACCGTGCTGCGTAAAGAGCTCAGCTTCAACGGCGTGATCTTCTCCGATGATTTGTCGATGGAAGGCGCGGCGGTGATGGGCAGCTATGCCGAACGCGCGCAGCAGTCGCTGAATGCCGGTTGCGATATGATCCTGGTGTGCAATCAGCGAGCAGGCGCAGTAAGCGTGTTGGATAACTTGACGCCGATCGGGGCAGAGCGCGTGACGCAGTTATACCATCAGGGCCGTATGACCCGTCAAAGCCTGCTGGCAAGCGAGCGCTGGCGGCAGAATCAGCGTCAACTCAGCGCGTTGCAACAGCGCTGGCTGGCGCATAAAGCTTCGGTCAGCTAAGCGTCGCTGCCCGGATCTCACTTCACGCTGAGGAAAATCATGATCATCTATTTGCACGGTTTTGATTCCAACAGTCCGGGCAACCATGAAAAGGTGCTGCAGCTGCAGTTCATTGACCCGGACGTCAGATTAGTCAGTTACAGCACCCGTCATCCCAAACATGATATGCAGTTTCTGCTGAAAGAGTGCGATAAGTTGCTGCAACAGGGCGACGATGCGCATCCGCTGATTTGCGGGGTTGGCCTCGGCGGTTATTGGGCCGAGCGTATTGGTTTTCTTTGCGGCATGCGTCAGGCGATTTTCAATCCCAATCTTTTTCCCTTCGAAAACATGGAAGGCAAAATAGATCGGCCGGAAGAGTATCTCGATATTGCCACCAAATGCGTCAGCGATTTCCGCGCAACGAATCGCAACCGCTGTCTGACCATTTTGTCGCGCAATGATGAAGCGCTGGATAATCAGCGCAGCGCGGCACAGCTGCAGCCGTTCTATGAAATCATCTGGGATGACGAGGCCAGCCATAAATTTAAAAATATTGCGCCGCATTTACAGCGCATCAAAGCCTTTAAACTCCTCGCCTGACCTCCCGTGCGCCGTGTGATGCGGCGCATAAAATGTGTAACATTCTGATAATGCTGTTGAAAGATTGATCCACATCAATTTTCTTATGTTATGTCTCCGACGCCGTGATATTCTGCCCCTAGCTCGCGATTTAACGTCGCCAACCCTATGTTTATTAAGGTTTTTATTAACCATTAATTAACTATTGGTTTACAACTTTGAGGGGGTCTTTGTTGACTACATCTATGGAAAAAATCGTTATCATCGGCGGTGGTGCTGGAGGCTTAGAACTGGCCACGCAGCTGGGTCACAAGCTGGGACGCAAGAAAAAAGCCGAGATCATTCTGGTCGATCGTAACCACAGCCACCTGTGGAAACCGTTGCTGCATGAAGTGGCGACCGGTTCGATGGACGAAGGTATCGATGCGCTGAGCTATCTGGCGCACGCGCGCAATCACGGCTTCCAGTTCCAGCTGGGATCGCTGACGCAAATCAACCGTGAGAATAAAACCCTTGAGCTGGCCGAAATCCGCGATGCCGAAGGTGCGCTGTTAGTGCCGCAGCGTGAGCTGGCTTACGATCGCCTGGTCATTGCGCTCGGCAGCACCTCAAACGACTTCGGCACGCCGGGCGTAAAAGATCACTGCATCTTCCTCGATAACCCGCATCAGGCGCGCCGTTTCCACAACGAAATGCTTAACTTGTTCCTGCGTTTCTCGGCCAGCGAAGGCAGCCTGGAAAAAGTGAACATTGCCATCGTCGGCGGCGGCGCTACCGGCGTGGAGCTCTCCGCTGAGCTGTATAACGCGGTGAAACAGCTTCACAGCTACGGCTACAAAGGTCTGGACAGCTCTTCGCTCAACGTCACGCTGGTGGAAGCCGGTGAACGTATTTTGCCTGCGCTGCCACCGCGTATCTCTGCTGCGGCGCATCAGGAGCTGACCAAGCTTGGCGTGCGCGTGTTGACGCAAACCATGGTCACCAGCGCCACGGAAAACGGCTTGAATACCAAAGGCGGCGAATTTATTGATGCCGATCTGATGGTGTGGGCGGCGGGGATTAAAGCGCCAGATTTCCTGAAGGAGATTGGCGGGCTGGAAACCAACCGCATTAATCAGCTGGTGGTGAAAGAGACGCTGCAAACCACGCTGGATGATGATATCTACGCCATTGGCGACTGTGCATCCTGCGCGCTGCCGGGTGGCGGATTTGTACCGCCGCGCGCGCAGTCAGCGCATCAGATGGCTTCCCGCGCGCTGGAAAACATTCTCGCGCAGCGTAAAGACAAGCCGCTGAAAGCCTACGTTTATAAAGATCATGGTTCTCTGGTATCGCTGTCGCGCTTCAGCACCGTGGGAAGTTTGATGGGTAACCTGATGCGCGGTTCAATGATGGTAGAAGGGCGTATTGCACGTTTTGTCTACATCTCTCTATATCGTATGCACCAGATTGCGCTCCACGGATACTTCAAGACCGGGCTGATGATGTTGGTTGGCAGTCTTAACCGCGTACTGCGTCCGCGCCTCAAGCTGCACTAATGATTTTCGGGCGGTGCAATCCCGCTCCAAGCCACACCCGCTGCCGTAACCTGCTGAAAAACACCCGTTCAGCTTAAGGTTACGGCGCTATTACACCCGCTCTCAGAACTCTCCTAAAAGCTGGCCCTGGTGGGTTTCCGCTGCGTTTCCTCCATTAATCTGATGTTGCAATTACGGTCCATCTGTAAAACTTATTACCAACAAACACGGCGCGGCGCGCACGCCGGTTATGCCTCGGCTACCAGGATTTCGTAGCGGCAGGAATGCGCGGTAACAACCTTCAGGAGGACATTCCTGTGAATAAATCAATGTTAGCGGGTATCGGTATCGGCGTAGCAGCAGCGTTAGGTGTTGCCGCAGTCGCCAGCATGGATGTTTTCGATCGCGGCCCGCAGTTTGCACAAGTTCTGTCGGCGACGCCGATCAAAGAGAGCATCAAACAGCCGCGACAGGAGTGTCGCAACGTGACCTTAACCCATCGCCGAGCGGTACAGGATGAGAATCGTATCGCCGGTTCAGTATTGGGTGCGGTAGCGGGTGGCGTGTTGGGCCACCAGTTTGGCGGCGGACGCGGTCGCGATGTGGCGACGGTAGCTGGCGCGCTGGCCGGAGGTTACGGCGGTAATCAGGTGCAGGGTGCGCTGCAGGATCGTGATACTTACACCACCAACGAGCAACGTTGCAAAACGGTATACGATAAACAGGAAAAAATGCTGGGTTATGACGTGACCTATAAAATAGGCGACCAGCAGGGCAAGATCCGCATGGAGAATGACCCTGGCACCCGCATTCCGCTCGACCGCAACGGTCAGCTGATCCTGAATTCGAATCAGGCCTAATTGGGCAAAGCTACATCACAGCAGCAGTAACGAAAAAAGCGCCGTAAGGCGCTTTTTTTGTATATGAGATCCTCAACTCGCACGGATTCGTAGCGGCGCAATTTATTGCGCCTTATCAATGGCGCACGGAGTCAAAGGCGCGCGATGAATCGCGCCGCTACGATTCCGTGCGGATATCCACTAAACCCGGTTCTTCGCCAGCTCGCTAACAAAACTCTGCACCCACTCCATACGGACTTTCCGGTCCGCCATTTCACGGGTGAATTTCAGACGGGTTGGCCCATCCAGTTTCCACTGCTGCGGATCTTTCTGCAGCAGGCCAATCAGCCAGCCTGGATCGACGTGGTTCTGCGGCGCGAACTCGAAGAAGCCGCCTTTATCGCTGGCTTCAATCTTACGAATCCCCAACTCGCGCGCCACTAAACGCAACCCGGCGATGTCCAGCAGATTACGCGCCGCATCCGGCAGTTTGCCAAAGCGATCGATCATCTCCACCTTCAACTCAGCCAAATCCTGCTCATCCGCAGCGCTGGCTACGCGTTTGTACAGCGACAAACGGGTATTCACATCGGGGATAAAATCATCCGGCAGCAGGGCGGGCATGCGCAGTTCGATTTCAGTTTGATTGCTGGTGAGATCTTCCAGTGACGGCTCGCGACCCGCTTTCAATGCATCAACCGCGTTCTCCAGCAGCTCCATATACAGCGTGAAACCGATGGTTTCCATCTGTCCGCTCTGATCTTCGCCAAGCAGTTCACCGGCACCGCGAATCTCCAGATCGTGCGTTGCCAGCGCGAAACCGGCACCTAAATCTTCCAGCGAAGCGATGGCCTCGAGGCGTTTCTGTGCATCGGTAGTCATCGCTTTCGGATGCGGCGTCAGCAGCCACGCATACGCCTGATGATGCGAACGGCCCACGCGGCCGCGTAGCTGATGCAGCTGCGCCAAACCAAAGTGGTCGGCGCGCTCGATGATGATGGTATTCGCGCTGGGCACATCGATGCCGGTTTCGATGATGGTGGTACACACCAGCACGTTAAAGCGCTGATGGTGGAAATCGTTCATCACCCGCTCCAGATCGCGCTCGCGCATCTGGCCGTGACCAATGGCGATACGCGCTTCCGGCACCAGTTCTGCCAGCCGCTGCGCCGCTTTCTCGATGTTCTCCACGTCATTGTAGAGATAGTAAACCTGGCCACCGCGCAGCACTTCACGCAGGATCGCCTCGCGCACCACCAGGCTGTCGTACTCGCGCACAAAGGTTTTCACCGCCATACGTCGTGCCGGTGGCGTGGCAATAATCGACAGATCGCGCATGCCGCTCATCGCCATATTCAGCGTACGTGGAATTGGCGTAGCGGTGAGCGTCAGGATATCCACATCGGCGCGCATCGCCTTGATACGCTCTTTGTGACGCACGCCAAAGCGGTGCTCTTCATCGACGATCAGCAGGCCGAGATCGTGCCATTTCAGATCGTTCGACAGCAGCTTGTGCGTACCTATCAGAATATCGACTTTGCCTTCGCGTGCCTGTTCCAGCACCTGACTTTGCTCTTTCGCGGTACGGAAACGCGACAGCATCTCAATGCGCACCGGCCAGTTGGCGAAACGATCGCGGAAGTTGTCGTAATGTTGCTGCGCCAGCAACGTGGTCGGCACCAGCACCGCAACCTGTTTGGCATTTTCGACCGCGAGGAACGCGGCGCGCATCGCCACTTCGGTTTTACCAAAGCCTACGTCGCCGCACACCAGGCGATCCATCGCCAGCGGCTGGCACATGTCGCTCAGTACGGCATTGATCGCCTGGCCCTGATCCGGCGTAGTTTCAAACGGGAAGCCTTCACAGAACAGCTGATACTGATCGCGATCGTGCTTAAAGGCGAAGCCGGTCTTGGCGGCGCGCTGGGCGTAGATATCCAGCAGCTCTGCCGCCACGTCGCGTACTTTCTCGGCGGCTTTCTGCCGCGCGCGTGACCAGGCATCACTGCCGAGTTTATGCAGCGGCGCATTCTCATCCGCGCCACCGGCATAGCGGCTGATTAAATGCAGCGACGAAACCGGCACGTACAGTTTGGCATCGCCGGCATAGGAGAGCATCAAGTATTCCGCCACAATGCCGCCGGCTTCCAGCGTGGTCAGGCCGATATAGCGCCCAACGCCGTGCTCCAGATGCACCACCGGCTGGCCGGGATGCAGCTCGGCGAGGTTGCGGATCAATACGTCTGGATTGATGGTGCGGCGATTATCCTGGCGGCGGCGACTGACGCGCTCGCCGAGCAGGTCGCTTTCGCAGATCAACGCCAGCTGGCGCTGGGTATCGATAAAGCCACGCTCGCTGGCGCCGATCATCAGGCTGTACGGCTGATCGACGGCTTGATCGAAGTGATCGATAGCGTGCGGACGTAGTTTGATGCGCGTCAGCAGCTCTTGCAGGCTTTCACGGCGGCCTTCGCTCTCAACCGAAAAAATCACCTGCCCGCTGAACTGCTCCAGGAACTGACGCAGCAGATCAAGCGGTGCTTTGGCCTGCGCCTGCACGGTTAATTCCGGCAGCGGTTGATAACCGAGGTTGGTGTTTGCGGCTTTCTCCGGCAGCGTCTCGCTGCTCAGTTGCATGCGCGGCCAGGCTTTCAGTTCGCTGAGCAGCGCATCGGGGCGCAGCCACAGCGTGACCGGCTCCAGCAGCGGGCGCATTGGGTCGATGCGGCGATTCTCGAAGCGCGCATTGGCGTCAAGCCAGAAGCGCTCGGCGCTCGCCAGCAAATCGCCGCTGTTGAGCAGCAGCGTGTTGCCCGGCAGATAGCTGAACAGCGTCGGCAGCTCCTGCTCGAAAAATAGCGGCTGCCAGTATTCGATACCGGCGGGCAGCGTGCCTTTGCTCACCTGCTGATAGACGTGTTCCGGCTCGCGGCGCACGTCAAAGGTTTCACGCCAGCGGCTGCGGAACAGCTCGATGGCGGCTTTATCGGTCGGGAACTCATGTGCGGGCAGCAGGTTGATGGCGTTGACCGCTTCCAGCGTGCGCTGGGTATCGACATCAAACAGGCGCAGGCTATCAATTTCGTCATCAAAGAAGTCGATGCGATAGGGCTGATCGCTGCCCATCGGGAAGAGATCGAGCAGCGCGCCGCGCGTGGCGTATTCGCCATGCTCCATCACCTGATCGACATGGCGATAGCCGGCCTGCTCCAGCTGATCGCGCAGCGCATCGCGCGACAGTTTTTGCCCCTGCTGCATCACCAGCGCATGACCGTGCAGGAAGCTGTGCGGACAGACGCGCTGCATCAGCGTGTTGACCGGCATAATCAGCATGCCGCGCGTTAAGTTCGGCAGTTGATACAGCGTGGAGAGACGAGCGGAGATAATGTCCTGATGCGGTGAGAAGCTGTCGTAGGGCAGCGTTTCCCAGTCAGCGAGATTGGTGACCGGCAGATCGGTGAACTGGCGAATCTCCTCCTGCAGCCGCAGGGCAGATTGCATATCCGGGGTAATCATCAACACCGGACCGCTGTGGCGTTCGGTGATGCTGGCACACTCAAGCGCTTGTGCAGCGCCGACTAGCTGGCCGAGCTGGCGATGATCGCCGGCTTTGACTGGCAGGGTATAACGACTCTGTTCCGACATGGGATCTCGACATTCTCTCCTTGGATTACAGGGCGTCATCATTCCATAATCCGCCCTGAGGATCATCTGTCGTGGTGCGATTTCTCACACTCTGTCAGTTCTGCTACTTGGTGGATTGCTGTGTATAGTGCATACGGGGTCGATCGACATTGGCCCATGACAGCTCTTTTTCCAGATGATAGCTGTGGTTGCCGTCGTCCCACTTCACGTAATAACCGGTGGGCGAATCGCCCTGTTCGAAAACGTTCACAATCTCCCCTCTGATCTCGCCCGATTTATGTTTAACGATGCTGCCTTTAGGAAATTTCAACATAGTCTGTACTCCCGCGCCTGGCGCTTACTTCGGTACAACCGGTGCTTGATCTGGTGCTACATCATTGAGTTTACGCCAGCCTATGGCCAATAAACGTACAAATAACATCATTATTTTGTCGCAATTTTATGCATAAGCCTCCGCTGGGACGGTTTTTGACACAACTTTGCCGCAGACTCAGAGGGTTAGAGGTTTCATAAAGCAGGCACCTCCTTTATCATCCCACTACTTATTTTTAGGCAACTGCCAAGACGGATCTCATGTATCAACCAGTCGCGTTATTCATCGGTTTGCGCTACATGCGTGGACGTGCCTCAGACCGCTTTGGTCGCTTCGTCTCCTGGCTCTCTACCATCGGTATCACGCTCGGCGTGCTGGCGCTGGTCACCGTGTTATCGGTGATGAACGGCTTTGAGCGCGAGCTGGAAGGCAATATCCTTGGCCTGATGCCGCAGGCGCTGGTTACCAGCGAGAAAGGCAGTATCAATCCGCAACAACTTCCGGCGCAGGATCTCAAGCTGCAAGGCGTCACCCGCATGGCGCCGCTCACCACCGCTGATGTGGTGCTGCAGAGCGCACGCAACGTCTCGGTTGGCGTGATGCTGGGCATCAATCCCGATGAACAGGATCCGCTGACACCGTTCCTCGTTAACACCCAACAAAGCGTGCTGCAAGCGGGGCAATATAACGTCATCCTCGGTGAACAGCTGGCTGCACAGCTGGGTGTCAAGCGTGGCGATCAGCTGCGTTTGATGGTGCCGTCGGTCAGCCAGTTCACGCCGGTCGGGCGCTTGCCCAGTCAGCGTATTTTCACCGTGGCAGGGACCTACGCGGCGAACAGCGAAGTTGACGGCTACCAGATTCTGGTCAATCAGCAGGATGCGTCACGCGTGATGCGCTATCCGCTCGGCAACGTTACCGGCTGGCGTCTGTGGCTGGATAAGCCGCTGAGCGTAGATGCACTCAGCCAGCAAACGTTGCCGCAAGGCCTGACGTGGAAAGACTGGCGCGAGCGCAAAGGCGATCTGTTCCAGGCGGTGCGCATGGAGAAAAACATGATGGGGCTGCTGCTGAGCCTGATCATCGCGGTGGCGGCTTTCAATATCATTACGTCGCTGGGCCTGCTGATCATGGAGAAGCAGGGCGAAGTGGCGATTCTGCAAACGCTGGGCCTCACCCGGCGCCAGATCGTGGCGGTATTTATGGTGCAGGGCGCCAGCGCCGGGATCATTGGCGCGCTGCTTGGCACCGTGCTCGGCGTACTGCTGGCCAGCCAGCTGAATAATTTAATGCCGGTGATCGGCCTGTTCCTGGATGGCGCGGCGCTGCCGGTCGACATCAACGTGTTGCAGGTGATCACCATTGCGCTGGTTTCGATGGCCGTTGCGCTGCTTTCTACCCTTTATCCGTCGTGGCGCGCTGCCGCCGTCCAACCCGCTGAGGCTTTACGTTATGAGTAATACTCCTTTGTTGCAGTGTCGTGACCTGTGCAAACGCTATCAGGAAGGCAGCGTGCAGACCGATGTGCTGCGCAATGTGGCTTTCAGCCTGCAGCCGGGTGAACTGACGGCGATTGTCGGCAGCTCCGGTTCAGGCAAAAGTACCTTATTGCACCTGCTGGGCGGTTTGGATGCGCCGACCTCGGGCGATGTGATTTTTGATGGCAAATCGCTGAATGCGATGTCATCCGCCGCGAAGGCGGAACTGCGCAACCGCGAGCTGGGCTTTATCTATCAGTTCCACCATTTGCTGCCGGATTTTAGCGCGCTGGAGAACGTGGCGATGCCGCTGCTGATTGGCAAAATCGGCAAGGCAGAAGCGGAATCCCGCGCGCGTGAAATGCTGGCGGCGGTGGGGCTGGATAAACGTGCTGCGCACCGGCCTTCTGAGCTGTCGGGCGGTGAACGTCAGCGCGTGGCGATTGCCCGCGCGCTGGTGAATCGTCCGCGTTTGGTGATGGCCGACGAGCCCACCGGTAATCTTGATGCGCGCAACGCGGATGCGATTTTTGAACTGCTGGGCGAGTTGAACGTCAAGCAGGGCACCGCCTTCCTGGTGGTGACGCACGATCTGCAACTGGCGAAACGCCTGAGTCGCCAGATGGAGATGCGCGATGGCGAGCTGAGCGACCAACTGACGCTGGGAGTGATCTGATGGGTTCATCCTTATCCCTGCTGCTCGGGCTGCGTTTTAGTCGCGGTAGGCGGCGTGGTGGCATGGTCTCGCTGATCTCCATCATCTCCACCGTTGGCATTGCGCTGGGCGTGGCGGTGCTGATCATCGGCCTGAGCGCCATGAACGGTTTCGAGCGTGAGCTGAACAACCGCATTCTGGCGGTGGTGCCGCACGGTGAAATCGAACCGGTTAATCAGCCGTTCCGTCACTGGCAGCCGATGATCGCGCCAATTGAAAAGGTTTCGGGCATTGCCGCTGCGGCGCCCTATATTAACTTTACCGGGCTGATTGAGAGCGGCGCGAAGCTGCAGGCGCTGCAGGTGAAAGGCGTCGATCCGCAGCAGGAGTCACGGCTGAGCGCCTTGCCGAGCTTCGTCGCCGGTAACGCCTGGGCACAGTTCGCGGCCGGTAAGCAACAGATCATACTCGGTGGCGGTATCGCCAAATCGCTTAACGTCAAACAGGGCGATTGGATCACCATCATGATCCCCAATAACGATGGCGATAATAAGCTGCTGCAGCCGAAACGCATTCGTCTGCAGGTCAGCGGCGTGCTGCAGCTCAGCGGTATGCTGGATCACAGCCTGGCGCTGGTGCCGCTGGCCGATGCGCAGAAATATCTGGATATGGGCGACAGCGTCAGCGGCATTGCGTTGAAGATGAATGACCCGTTCCAGGCGCAAAAGCTGGTACGCGACGCCGGTGAAGTGACGCATTCATACGTCTACATCAAGAGCTGGATTGGTACGTACGGCTATATGTACCGTGACATCCAGATGATTCGCGCCATTATGTATTTAGCCATGGTGCTGGTGATTGGCGTGGCCTGCTTTAACATCGTCTCAACGCTGGTGATGGCTGTGAAAGACAAGAGCAGCGATATCGCCGTGCTGCGCACGTTGGGCGCCAAAGATGGCCTGATTCGCGCCATCTTTATCTGGTACGGTTTGCTGGCGGGTCTGCTCGGCAGCGTCAGCGGCGTGGTGGTCGGCGTGCTGGTGGCGCTCAATCTCACGCCGGTGATGCGGGTGTTTGAGCATCTTACCGGGCATCAGCTATTGGCGGGTGATATCTACTTTATTGATTTCCTGCCGTCCGAGCTGCACTGGATTGATGTGATTTCGGTATTGGGCACCGCGATTGTGCTGAGCCTGATTGCCAGCTGGTATCCGGCACGGCGCGCCAGCCGTATCGATCCGGCCCGCGTGCTGAGCGGGCAGTAAGATGGACCGCGCAGCCGCTTTAGCGGCTGCGCACATTTTCAGCGTCTGCCGCATGCAGCCGTCATACGCAGCCGCTATTATCGGGCAGATTAGCCCGAAAAATACCCGAAGCGCGGCGTTAAACGCCGCAGATTAAGGAGCTTTTATGCGCATACCGCGCCGCCGCCTACGACTCGCCCGCGACAAAAAAAACCGCCGCAAAGTGCATCAGCGCTTTCGCCAGCGCATCTTCGAGCGCGATCGCAAAGCTGAACTGGCTGCGCATCCGCAACCGCGCGTGGTGGTACTCACCGGTGCGGGTATCTCCGCCGAGTCCGGCATTCGCACCTTCCGTGCCGCCGATGGTTTGTGGGAAGAGCACCGGGTGGAAGATGTGGCTACGCCGGAAGGTTTTCAGCGCGATCCGGCGCTGGTGCAGGCGTTCTACAACGCGCGCCGTCAACAGCTGCAGCAGCCAGAGATTCAGCCTAATGCCGCGCACAAAGCGCTGGCGGAACTGGAGCAGGTACTGGGCGATAACTTCCTGCTGGTAACACAGAACATCGACAATCTGCATGAACGCGCCGGCAGCCAGCGCGTGCTGCATATGCACGGTGAATTGCTGAAAGTGCGCTGTGTGAACAGTGGACAAGTGCTGGACTGGACAGAAGATTTAACCCCGGACGATCGCTGCACCTGCTGCCAGTTCCCGGCAATGTTGCGTCCGCACATCGTGTGGTTTGGCGAAATGCCGCTGGGGATGGAGGAGATTTACCAGGCGATTGAGCAGGCAAACCTGTTTATTGCCATCGGCACCTCGGGTCATGTTTATCCGGCCGCCGGTTTTGTTCATGAAGCGAAACTGCAGGGCGCGCATACCGTGGAGCTGAACCTGGAGTCGAGCCAGGTGGGCAATGAGTTTGCCGAGCGTCATTACGGTTTAGCCAGTGAAGTGGTTCCGGAGTTTGTGCACACGTTCTTGCGTGGGTTGTATAAATAGTTGTGCGCGCTTTCCCTCATCCCTACCTTCTCCCGCAAGCGGGAGAAGGAGCTAAAAACAACCCTCTCCCGCTTGCGGACATGGAACTTTTTAGAACCCTCTCCCGCTTGCGGGAGAGGGCAGGGTGAGGGAAAACGCGCAGAGGACTAACGTCCCGCCTTCAACTTCTGAAACAGCGTCTCATACTGCACGCTGGCATCACCCACATCGTTCTGCCACTCGCCGTTTTTGATCACCGCCTCAGAAGGATAAAGCGAAGGATCATTCGCCACTGCCTGCGGCAGTAGCTTCTTCGCTGCCAGATTTGGCGTTGGATAACCAATGGTTTCCGCCACCTGCGCTGCCACTTCCGGACGCAACAGGAAGTTAATCAGTTTCAACGCACCTGCGCGGTTTTTCGCGTTAGCCGGAATCGCCAGATTATCCATCCAGAAAATTCCGCCTTCCTGCGGCCAGATAATCTGCAGCGGCGTGCCGGCCTGGCGCGCCACGTACGCCGAGCCGTTCCAGATCATGCCAACGTTCACTTCGCCTTCCATAAACGGATTGCCTGGATTGTCTGAGTTAAACGCCAGCACGTTCGGCATCAGCTTTTTTAACTCTTCATAAGCGGCTTCGATCTGCTTTGGATCGCGGGTGTTGCCCGAATAGCCGAGCTTACGCAGCGCCATCTGGAACACTTCGCGCGCGTCGTCGGTCAGCAGCAGGCTCTGCTTGTACTGCGGCTGCCATAAATCAGCCCAGCGGGTGATGCTTTTGGCATCCACTTCATCGGTGTTGACCCCAATTGCGGTCGCGCCCCAGATATAGGGGATCGAATAGTCATTGTTGGGATCGAACGGTTTGTTCAGCAGGTTAGGATCGAGATTCTTAAAGTTGCTGAGCTGGGATTTATCAATCTTCTGCAGCATGCCTTCATTACGCATTTTGGCAACGAAGTAAGTCGAAGGCACCACCAAATCGTAGGCGCCATCTTTCCAGGTCTTCAGCTTGGCATACATGCTCTCATTGGACTCGTAAGTGGAATAAATCACCTTGATGCCGGTCTCTTTAGTGAACTGCTCCAGCAGCCCCGGCGGCACGTATTCTGTCCAGTTATAGAAATAGAGCGTTTTGCCGTCATCCGCCTGCGCGCTCTGCATGCCCAGTGCCAGCGCCCCAGCCGCCAGCCAGTGAGACCACTTTTTCATCGATTATCCTCTATTTAGTTTTATCTCGGAGCAACAGCTGACTGAGCGCCACCAACAGCAGCGACAGCAGCAGCAAAATCGTCGCCAGCGCATTCACTTCGGGTGACACGCCAACTTTGACCATCGAATAAATTTTTAACGGTAAGATTTCAAAACTCGGGCCAGTGACAAATGACGAAACCACCACGTCGTCCATTGACAGGGTAAAGCTCAGCAACCAGCCCGCCGCGACAGCGGGCAGCGCCAGCGGCAGCAGAATTTTGCGCAAAATGGTGACTTCGCTGGCGCCAAGATCTTTAGCGGCTTCCAGCATGCGCACATCAAAACCTTTCAGGCGCGAATAGACGGTGATCACCACAAACGGCAGGCAAAAGGTGATGTGTGAGAACAGCAGCGACCAGAAACCAAGCGAAATGCCCAACAGCATAAACAGCACCAGCAGCGAAATGGCCATCACAATATCGGGCGACATCATCACCACAAACAGCATGCCGCTGACGAAGGGTTTACCGCGAAAACGATAGCGATAGAGTGCAACCGCGGTCAGCGAGCCGATAATTGTGGCACAACTGGCCGACAGCACGCCCATGATCAGCGAATGCTGCGCCGCCTGAATCAAGCTGTCGTTATTCATCAACAGGCGATACCACTGGGTACTGAAACCCTGCCAGTTGATGCCAAAGCGCGAGCTGTTGAAGGAATTGACGATCAGAATGATGATCGGGATGTAAAACCAGGCGTAAATCACGGCCATAAAGCCGCCGCGTAACCAGCGCACCATCATTGCAGCTCCACCTTGCTGTTCAGCATACGCGCCGCGCGCCAGTAGGCCAGCAGCATCAAGCCCATCAGCAGCGTCATCACAATACTGGTGGCCGCGCCAAACGGCCAGTCGCGGATATTCAGGAACTGACTTTTGATCACGTTGCCAATCAACAGGTTTTTCGCGCCGCCCAGCAAATCGGCAACAAAGAACAGGCCCATCGCCGGAATAAACACCAGCAGACAACCCGCAACAATGCCCGGCATGGTGAGCGGTAAAATAATGCGCAGAAAGGTTTTCACTTTATTGGCACCGAGATCGCGCGCCGCTTCGAGGCAGGATTTATCCAGTTTTTCCAGGCTGGAGTAGAGCGGCAGCACCATAAACGGCAGCAAAATGTAGATCAGCCCCAATATCACCGCTTCCGAGGTGTACATAATGCGAAAGGGTTTATCGATCACCCCGAGCCACAGCAAAAACTCATTGAGCCAGCCGCGCGTGCTGAGAAAGATTTTCAGCCCGTAGATGCGGATCAAGGAGTTGGTCCAGAACGGCACAATCAGCAGGAACAGCATCAGCGGACGCAGGCGCGCCGGTAGTTTAGTCAGACACCAGGCAAACGGGTAACCGAGCAGCAGGCAGCAGAGCGTGGCGATAAACGCCATGTTCAGCGAGTGCAGCAGCACATCGGCGTACAGCGGATCGAGCAGCCGCGTATAGTTATTCAGGGTGAAGGCCATGCTGACAAAATGCGCATCGTCGCGCGTCAGGAAGCTGGTGGCGAAGATCATCAGGTTGGGCAGCAGCACAAACAGCGTCAACCAACTGACGATAAGCAGCACAATCACTTTCTGTAGACGGTTACGCATCCGTTTCATACGGCAGCACCACCTCCCAGTTCGCTACCCAGCTGACGGCCATTTTCTGGTTCAGCGAGTGGTCAAAATCGGGATCGTCTTCATTAAAGAACTCGCTCACCGTCAGTAGCTTGCCGTTCTCCAGTTCAACGGTGGATTCCAGCGTCATGCCTTTGTAGTTGCGCTCACGGACGTAGCCGATCAGGTTATCGCTGCGGCTGTCATGATCGATCTCTTCCACGCGCAGATCTTCCGGACGCAGCAGCACATGCAGCTTATCGCCGGCGTTAACCGGGAAATCACACTGCAGCTCACATTCACGCCCTTCAACGCGCGCAAGGATAGTGGGCGCCTTTTCGCTATTCAGCACTTCGGCATCGAACACGTTGATCTCGCCAATAAAGCGCGCCACAAACAGGTTAGCCGGCTCTTCGTAAATCTCACGCGGCGTGCCGTCCTGCTCAATGCGGCCATCGCGCATCACGACGATGCGATCGGACATGGTCAGCGCTTCTTCCTGATCGTGGGTGACAAACACAAAGGTGATGCCAAGCTTGCGCTGCAACGCTTTCAGCTCGTTTTGCATCTGGCGACGCAGCTTATAATCCAGCGCCGAAAGCGACTCATCCAGCAGCAACACTTTCGGGCGATTCACCACCGCACGCGCAATCGCTACACGCTGTTGCTGCCCGCCGGAGAGCTGATGCGGACGCCGATCGGCAAAGCTCTCTAGCTGCACCATCGCCAGCGCGTCGTTGACACGTGTGGTGATCTCGGCGGCTGGGGTTTTCTGCATGCGCAGGCCAAAGGCGACGTTTTCAAATACCGACATGTGCGGAAACAGCGCATAACTCTGAAATACCGTATTGATGTGGCGATGTTCGGCTGGCAGATCGGTGATGTCATTATCATCAAGAATGATATGTCCGGAATCGGCATCTTCCAGTCCGGCAATCAGGCGTAAAATGGTGGTTTTACCGCAGCCGGACGGACCGAGCAGCGTGATGAATTCGCCGTGACGGATGGTCAGATCGAAGTCAGAGATGATGGTTTTGCCATCGAAAGCTTTACTGATGCCAGAAAGCGTAACCAGCGCGAGATCGCGTGTTTGCGTCATTTTAGTCACTCAGTCTGATGGTGAATCAGGTTACAGCATAGCCGCTGGTGCCAGCTTGCTGTGATGAAGGGCGCGATGATACCGCAAAAAAGCGTCAATGCCATGTTTTGCCACGGATTTACCTTGAAAACTCTGAAAAATGCCGGAGTATGCGTAACGGGCAAGTCGTACAGGCGACGGTGAGTGAATTTTCAGCGCATTTCACGCTGAGAGAGCTAACCTGAAGGATAATGATTTGACGCAACATGGGGGCTCCAGGCCACCATGATAATGACGCAGGTTCTTAAGAGGGATGACAGATGGATCAATTACTTGAGCGTTTTCTCAGTTATGTCGCAGTAGAAACTCAGTCAAAACCTCAGGCGCGACAGGTGCCAAGCAGTGAAGGGCAGTGGGCGCTGGCGCGTCAATTACAGGAAGAACTTATTGCGCTGGGCTTTGTTGATGTCTCTTTAAGCGACCATTGCTGCGTAATGGGCACCTTACCGGCGAATGTCGACTGGGCCACTCCGGTAATCGGCTTTATTTCGCATATGGACACGTCACCGGATTTTACCGCCAAAAACGTTAATCCGCAGATTATTGAAAACTATCGCGGGGGTGACATTGCGCTGGGTAACGGCGATGAAGTTCTGTCGCCGGTGATGTTCCCAATCCTGCATAAGCTGATTGGCCATACGCTGATTACCACCGACGGTAAAACCCTGCTCGGCGCCGATGACAAAGCCGGCATCGCCGAGATCATGACGGCGATGGCGCGTCTGGCGAACAGTGATATTCCGCACGGTGCAATTCGGGTGGCATTTACCCCCGATGAAGAGATTGGCCGTGGTGCGTCGCACTTTGACGTGGAAGGTTTTGCCGCCGATTGGGCCTACACCGTGGATGGCAGCGATCTCGGCGAGTTCGAATTCGAGAACTTTAACGCCGCCACGGCGATGGTCAAGATCACTGGCAATAACGTCCATCCGGGCAGCGCTAAAAATGTGATGGTCAATGCGCTGGATCTGGCGATGCGCTTCCACGCGGAGCTGCCAGCAAAAGAGAAGCCGCAGTATACCGATGGCTACGAAGGCTTTTTCCATCTGCACACCATCAAAGGCACGGTTGAGCATGCCGAACTGATGTATCTGATTCGTGATTTCGACGCGGATAGCTATGCCCAGCGCAAGCAGCTGCTGGAAGAGATTGGCCAGCGTGTGAGCCAGGGGCTGCAAAGCGAATGTTCAGTGAAGGTGGAGATCAGCGATAGCTATCGCAACATGCGTGAGAAAGTCGAACCGCATCCGCACATTATTGAGCTGGCGCTGCAGGCGATGCGCGATTGTGGCATTGAACCGAACGTTAAACCGATTCGCGGCGGTACCGATGGATCTGCGCTGTCATGGAAAGGGTTGCCATGTCCGAACCTGTTCACCGGCGGCTACAACTATCACGGCAAGCACGAGTTCGCCTCACTCAACGTGATGGCGCAGTCAGTAGAGGTGATTGTGCGGCTGGCTGAGTTGGCGGGGCAGAAAAAGTGACAGTAATCAGGTGCGCATAAATGCGCACCCTATAACATTTGAGGGTCGCCATTCATGGCGGCCGTAACACCAACTTACTCGCCGAAGAACCAATACCCACTATTAACCAGCGCCGCCAGCTGCGCCAGCATTGACGGATCGTCCAGCGCATCGCCAAAATCTTCCAGCGTCAGCACATGATTGTGCGCCAATGCCGCCAGCACCTGCGGATGGTTGCAGCTGATTGATTCACCGTTCACAAACACCGCATCACCGATGGTCAACACGCGCAGGCCGCCAAGACGCGTCAGCGCATCGCCTTGCTGCAATGCATCGTAAATTTCATCCGGCTGATAAGGCGGCTCCGGCGGAGCGACATCCAACTCATGACGCGACTGAGAAATAAACTCGCCAAACCATTGATTAAACTGCTCTGGCTGGTTGATCACATCCATCATCACTTTGCGGATGCCTTCCAGCTCCGACGGCAAAATTTGCGACGGGCAATCACGTGACGGCACGTCCGGATCGCTGTAGCGATAGCTGCCCAATTCGTTAGCCAGCATGTGATCGGCAAAACCGCTGATCAGCTCGCGACCGTTCGGTGCACGGAAGCCCACCGAATAGTTGATGGCGTTCTCCAGCGAATAGCCTTCGTGCGGGAATCCAGGCGGAATATAGAGAATATCGCCCGGCTCCATCTCCTCATCAATGATGGCGTCAAACGGTTCAACCTGCAGCAGATCTGGATGCGGGCAGTGCTGTTTCAACGGCACTTTTTCACCCACGCGCCAGCGGCGACGGCCGGTGCCCTGAATGATAAACACATCATATTGGTCGAAATGCGGGCCCACGCCGCCGCCCGGCACGGCGAAGGAGATCATCAGATCGTCAACGCGCCAGTCGGGCAGGAAACGGAACGGGCGCATCAGTGCAGCCGAAGGCTCATGCCAATGGTTGACTGCCTGCACCAGCAGCGACCAGTTGCTCTCACCGAGATGATCGTAGCTTTCAAACGGGCCGTGGCTAACTTGCCATTTGCCTTCGTTATGGCTAACCAGACGGCTATCCACCTCATTTTCCATTGCCAGACCGGCCAGCTCGTCAGGAGAAATAGGATCGACGAAGTTTTTAAAACCCCGTTTAAGCACCACCGGGCGTTTCTGCCAGTAGCGTTGAATAAAGTCGGGCCAGTTGATGTCGAGCTGATAGTCCATATGCGGAGTCCGTTTGCTGCAAAGAATGATGGCAAGTATAACAGCCCGCGTCCCTTTCTACTCGCGGTGATGCTCGACTTCCTGGCGCTGGAAAATCACTTCCATCCGCGCGCCGCCAAGCGGGCTGGTGGTGGCGATGACCTGACCGGCGTACTGTTCGAGGATATCGCGCACCACGGCCAAACCTAATCCCTGGCCGGGACGTAGCGTATCGGCGCGCTGACCGCGCACGAAGATCAGATCGCGTTTGCTTTCTGGAATGCCCGGGCCATCATCATCAATAAACAGATGCAGAGTTTTGTCGGTTTGGCGTGCGGTGACTTCAATAAACTCCAGGCAGTATTTGCAGGCGTTATCCAGCACGTTGCCGAGCACTTCCATAAAGTCATTTTTATCGCCGATAAAGGTCAGCTCGGGAGAGATATCCAGGGTGATCGCCACGCCTTTACGCTGATAAACCTTGTTGAGAGCCGAACACAGGCTGTCGAGCAGCGCCGAAACCGAATGCAAATCGCGCTGCAGCGGATTGTGATCGGCCTGCATGCTGGCGCGATGCAGATAATAGCCAATCTGCTGGGAGATGCGGCTGATCTGCTCCAGCATCACCGGTTCCGCCTGTTCCACGGTTAACTCTTTGCCGCTGCGTAACGAGCGTAGCGTACTCTGCAGCACCGCCAGCGGGGTTTTCAGGCTGTGCGTCACGTCCGACAGGGTGGTGCGATAGCGCGTATAGCGCTGGCGTTCGTTGGTCAGCAGCAGGTTGAGATTGCGTACCAAGCTGCGCAACTCCTGCGGCGGATTATCATCGAGATTCTCGCGTTGGCCGGTTTCCAGCTCGCGCACATGCGCGGTGAGATCGCCAATTGGTCGTAAACTCCAGTGCGCCGCCAGCCACAACAGCGGGATCACCAGCAGCAGGTTGGCGGCCAGCACATAGCTAAACCACGACCACACCACATCGGAATGCTGCAACTCCTGCGGAATTGAGTCGACAACCACGATGGTCAGCGCCGGCAGGTTGGTGGTGGCATCGTAACGATTGACCGCTACCGAGTGAGTAAAGGTATCGTTGCTGTCACTATCCAGCGCATGCAGCCGCTCTTTTGCCTGTGGATTGTTGCCCATCGCCGCCATGCTGGTGCGATTGCTGGTGTCGATTTCGTAAAAATCGGGCTTGAGCAGCCATTCGCGGCGAATCTTTTTGCGGATGTCCGGCACGTCACGCTGCTGCCACAGCAGTTTGCCGTGTTCATCGTAGATAAATACCAGCGTGGGGAAGTTGAGCGTCATGCGCTCTGGCTGGGCGATGGTGAGCTTGTCGTCTTGCCACTGCGCCAGCGTGAAGAACAGATTGCTTTCGCCGCGCATCACGCGGTAGGTATTTTTATCGAAGCTAACTACATAACCCACGACGGCAACCATGCCGTAGGAGAGCGATAAAAACAGGACGATCGCCGCCGTTGCCAGCAGGAAACGGGCGCGTAACGAGAAGGGGCGAAAGCGTTTTAACCACGTCATAAATCAGAGATCAAAGCGATAACCCTGGCCGCGCACGGTGTTAATCACTTCGGTCGGATAGAGCGAGAGAATTTTTTTACGCAGGCGACCCATCAACACATCAATGGTGTGACTCTCGCGCAGTTCCGCATCCGGATAGAGCTGCAGCATCAGTGAATCTTTGCTCACCACTTTACCCGCGTTGCGAATCAGCGTTTCAACGATGGTGTACTCGAAAGCGGTAAGTTTTACCGGTTGATCCTGCACCGTTAGCTCACGGCGTGACAGATCGACCTGGAACGGCGGCATGGAAATAATCTGTGACGCGTGGCCGCTGTTACGACGCATTAGCGCCTGCAGACGCGCCGCGACTTCTTCAATATGGAAAGGTTTAGTGACGTAGTCGTCGGCACCGGCTTCCAGCGCTTCGACTTTTGCCTGCCAGCCTTCGCGGGCGGTCAATACCAGAATCGGTTGACGTACGGCATCGGTGCGCCAGCGACGGATCAACGACATGCCATCTTCGTCGGGCAACCCCAGATCGACAAGGGCGATATCGGGCATGTGCTCCTGCAGGAAATAATCTGCTTCTTTGGCATCTTCTGCGGCATCGACCTGATGGCCCATTTCACGCAGCTGCACGGCGAGGTGATGGCGCAACAGCGCGTTATCTTCCACAACCAGAACACGCATAGTATTTCCTTAGCTTCCGACTCAATAATGATGGAGAAAAGTATATGCGAAGCCAGCTAAACAAGAGATCAACGTTTGTTAATAGAGGCGTGCCCAACATTGAACACGCCTGTTGTTGAGATTTACTGCAAATCATCAACCATCTGAATCGCACGGCCAAGGTAGTTGGCTGGCGTCATCTGCTTCAGACGCACTTTTTCCTCTTCCGGCAACGCAAGGCTATCGATGAACGCTTGCATGCCTGCGGCATCAACACGTTTACCGCGCGTCAGCTCTTTCAGCTTCTCGTACGGCTTCTCAATGCCGTAACGGCGCATCACGGTTTGAATTGGCTCGGCCAGTACTTCCCAGTTGTGATCCAGTTCATCCAGCAGACGATCGCGGTTCACTTCCAGCTTAGAGATGCCTTTCAGCGTCGCCTGATAAGCGATCAGCGCATAGCCGATGCCGACACCGAGATTACGCAGCACGGTAGAGTCAGTGAGGTCGCGCTGCCAGCGTGAAACCGGCAGTTTGCTGGCCAGATGCTGCATCATCGCGTTAGCCAGACCGAGGTTGCCTTCGGAGTTTTCGAAGTCAATCGGGTTCACTTTATGCGGCATGGTTGAAGAACCAATTTCACCGGCGATGGTTTTCTGTTTGAAGTGATTGAGCGCTACATAGCCCCAGATATCACGATCAAAGTCGATCAGAATGGTGTTGAAACGTGCGATGCAATCAAACAGCTCGGCGATGTAGTCGTGCGGCTCGATCTGCGTGGTGTACGGGTTCCAGGTGATGCCCAGTGAGGTGACAAACTGCTCGCTCAGCTGGTGCCAGTCCACTTCCGGATAAGCGGAGATGTGGGCATTGTAGTTGCCAACCGCGCCGTTAATTTTGCCGAGGACTTCAATCTTGCTGAGCTGACGCAGCTGGCGCTCCAGACGGTACGCCACGTTTGCCATCTCTTTGCCCATGGTTGACGGCGTTGCCGGCTGGCCGTGGGTACGCGACAGCAGCGGAATGTCACGATACTCGTGCGCCAACCCTTTTACGGCATCGATGAGCTGGTTCCAGAACGGCACGATCACCTCGCGACGTGCGGTTTCCAGCATCAGCGCGTGGGAGAGGTTATTGATATCTTCAGAGGTGCAGGCGAAGTGGATGAACTCAGACACCGCATGCAGCGCCGGAACATCGGCCACTTTCTCTTTGAGGAAATACTCCACGGCTTTTACGTCGTGGTTGGTGGTGCGCTCGATGGTTTTGATACGTGCAGCGTCTTCTTCGCTGAAATTGGCGACAATCGCATCAAGGAAAGCGTTTGCGTCGGCATCAAATGCAGGAACTTCCTTGATCTCTACAGTCGTAGCCAGTTTTTGTAACCAGCGAACCTCAACCTCAACGCGGAATTTCAGCAGACCGAATTCGCTGAAAATGGCGCGCAGTGGGCTGACTTTATCGCCGTAACGACCATCGACAGGTGAAACGGCGGTCAGAGAGGATAATTCCATCAGTGCAACTCCTGAATCGTTTAACAATGATGCCGGGGCGGCGCTTAATACGCCGGGCCCAGGCGGGATAAAATGGTTTTGGCTTCGCTCAGCAGACGCTGGCGCGAAAACATCAGCTGCAGACGGCCACCGCCAACCTGCTGCCATAACACCGCAGAGCGAATGCCGGCCAGCAGGGCGGCGCGCACTTTACTCTGCACTTGTGAATTCTGTAATACCTGCGGCGAACCGGTGACCTGAATGCGTGGGCCTAATGGGCTGATCACATCCACGTAAATCCCGGCCATGGCGCTGGTGATAGTGTCCGATTCCAGCTCGTAATGCGCCAGTTGGCGATCAAGCTGGCTAATGCGTTGTGCCAGCGTATTCATCGCGGTTTTATTACCGTGCAGCTTACGCTCCAGCACCATCATACTCAGGGTATAGCGCGTCAGTTCTGCGCTGGCGCCTTGGCGATTACTGCTGTTGAGCACCGCCATCAAGGTCTCTAATCCTGGCTGCAGGTTGGCTTCATCGTTGCCAAACACCGCCAGCGTCGAACCGGGATTGAGATCAATCAGGCTGCGCAGCGACACATTCAGGGCAGCATTATTGCACTGGCCCTGCTGCGCGAGTTGCTGCACCACATGGGCCGCCTGGCAGACACCCGCCAGCGCCAGCGTAATCTCATAATAGTTCTTAGCCACGCTTAACTCCTGTCATCGCGTCGGGCAGCGCCGACCTTAGGCTTCTGCCAGAGGCAGGCGTTGTTCGATAATGCCGCCGCCGAGGCACACTTCACCGAGATAAAACACGGCGGATTGGCCTGGCGTGACCGCCGCTACCGGCTCGTCAAAACGGACTTCAATACGGTCGTCGCCGTGCGGAATGATTTCGCACGGAATGTCAGTCTGGCGATAGCGGGTTTTCACCGTGCAGCGCAACGGAGCGGTGATTGGTTGGCGATCGACCCAGTGCAGCTGTTGGGCCATCAAGCCCACCGACATCAGACGCGGATGTTCGGCGCCCTGCGCCACCACGAGGCGATTGCGTGCCACATCTTTATCGACCACGTACCAGGGATCGTCATTGCTCTCTTTACGACCGCCAATCCCCAACCCTTTGCGCTGGCCGAGCGTGTGATACATCAAACCCTGATGCTCACCGACAATGTCGCCGTCAACGGTTTCAATTTCACCCGGCTGAGCGGGCAGATAGCGGCCAAGGAAATCGCGGAACTTGCGTTCGCCAATAAAGCAGATGCCGGTGGAATCTTTCTTCTTCGCGGTGATCAGGTCGAGCTGTTCAGCGATACGGCGTACTTCCGGCTTATCCAGTTCGCCGACCGGGAACAGGCTTTGCGCAATCTGCTGGTGGCTCAGGGTATAGAGGAAGTAGCTCTGATCTTTATTGCCGTCGAGGCCGCGCAACAGGCGGCTTTGGCCCTCAACATCCTGGCGGCGCACATAGTGGCCGGTGGCAATATAGTCTGCGCCGAGATCGTCCGCCGCGAATTCGAGGAAGGCTTTGAACTTGATCTCTTTGTTGCACAGGATGTCGGGATTCGGCGTGCGTCCCGCTTTGTACTCTTCCAGGAAGTGTTCGAACACGTTATCCCAGTACTCAGCGGCGAAGTTGATTTTGTGCAGTTTGATGCCGAGTTTGTCACACACGGCTTGTGCGTCAGCCAGATCATCGGCGGCGGTGCAATACTCCTCGCCGTCGTCTTCCTCCCAGTTCTTCATGAACAGGCCTTCAACCTGATAGCCCTGCTGTTGCAGTAACCAGGCGGAAACGGAAGAATCGACGCCGCCGGACATCCCGACGATCACTTTTTTCTGGCTGTTGTCAGACATCACGCACTCTTAAATTACGATAAAAACAGGCGGCGCATTCTATCATGCAGAAGCGGGGCGCGCACCCTCATGAAACGGCCACTGGAACGGCGCGACCAGATGCAGCGGATAACGCGCGCCTTGTTGCCACAACCGTACGCTCTCTGCGACTAACGGCGAACGCAGGCGATTGGCCGTCAGAATCTGCTCTGGCGGCAGCCACCAGCAGCAATCAATGTCACGATCGTGCGGCGACGTTTCGACTTTTTCGGCCAGATCGAGACCAAACAGGAAACGCACAAAAGGTGTATCGTCCGGCGCAATCCACTGTTGCACGCCGAGAAAATACTCGGGCTGAGCATCAATACCGGTCTCTTCGAACAGTTCGCGCTGCGCGGCTTCCTGAATAGTTTCATTGGCCTCAAGGTGTCCGGCAGGTTGATTCCAGGTAATACGGCCGTGCACCCGCTCTTCAACCACCAGCAAATGTCCCTGAGCCTGCACAATACAGGCGACCGTTACATGAGGTTTAAACATCCTTCCTCCGGAATTGTTAACTAAAAGTTATTAAATGGTGGCGCTGATATCGCGCCATTCGCCCGGCGCCAAATCGCCCAACTGGTGCTCACCCATCGCAAAGCGAATCAGGCGCAACGTGGGAAAACCAATATGTGCCGTCATGCGGCGCACCTGCCGGTTACGTCCCTCAAACAGCGTGATTTGCAGCCAGCTGGTGGGAATCGCTTTGCGCTCGCGAATCGGCGGCTGGCGCGGCCACAGCCACTTGGGCTCAGCCACTAACTCGACGCCTGCCGGCAAGGTTGGACCATCGTTCAGCGTAATGCCGCTACGTAACAGGGATAAATCTGATTCCTGCGGCGCACCTTCCACCTGCACAAAATAGATTTTTCCGGTGCGCTTGCCGGGCTGCGTCAGCGCCGCCTGCAGCGCGCCGTCGTTGGTTAAAATCATCAAACCTTCGCTATCGCGATCGAGGCGGCCCGCGGCATAAACCTCGCTGACCGGTACAAAATCCTTCAGCGTCCGGCGTCCGGCCTCGTCACTAAATTGCGGCAAAACATCGAAAGGTTTGTTAAAGAGTATGACGCGTCTTGGGCCTTTCGGGCGGGTATCGCGGCGCACGGGCTTGCGTGCCGGGGCGCTTGCGCGCTTATCCTGGTGAAATCGTTGAGAAGTTTTTCGCATGAGCTTTGCAGTCGGAAACATTCGGCGCATTATAGCGCGAAACTACGGTGATTGGCGTAGCGGAAATAATCAAGTAGTATTGACCCGCATCTTACAAATCATTAACAAAAAATCGCTCGAAGGAGAGGTTGATGGAAAGCAAAGTAGTTGTTCCGGCGGAAGGTCAAAAAATCACCCTGGATCAGGGAAAACTGAATGTTCCGAATAACCCGATTATTCCTTACATTGAAGGTGACGGTATCGGCGTTGATGTTTCCCCGGTAATGTTGAAAGTGGTTGATGCCGCTGTGAAGAAAGCCTACAACGGCGAGCGAAAAATTTCCTGGATGGAAATTTATACCGGCGAAAAATCAGTAGAACTCTATGGCCAGGATGTCTGGCTGCCGCAAGAAACCCTCGATTTAATCAAAGAATACCGCGTTGCCATCAAAGGCCCGCTGACGACCCCAGTCGGTGGCGGTATTCGCTCCCTGAACGTTGCGCTGCGCCAGGAGCTGGATCTGTACGTCTGTCTGCGTCCGGTTCGCTACTACAAAGGCACGCCAAGCCCGGTTAAGCGTCCAGAAGAGACCGATATGGTGATCTTCCGCGAAAACTCAGAAGATATCTATGCGGGTATCGAGTGGAAAGCGGGCACGCCAGAAGCGGACAAAGTGATCAAGTTCCTGCGTGAAGAGATGGGCGTGAAGAAAATTCGCTTCCCAGAGCAGTGCGGTATCGGCGTTAAGCCATGCTCGGAAGAGGGTACCAAACGTCTGGTGCGCGCAGCGGTTGAGTACACCATCACCAACGATCGTGATTCTCTGACCCTGGTTCACAAAGGCAACATCATGAAGTTCACCGAAGGCTCTTTCAAAGACTGGGGCTACCAGTTAGTGAAAGAAGAGTTCGGCGGCGAGCTGATCGATGGCGGCCCGTGGATGAAGTTCAAAAACCCGAACACCGGTAAAGAGATCATCGTTAAAGACGTGATCGCCGATGCCTTCCTGCAGCAGATCCTGCTGCGTCCAGCTGAATACGACGTGATCGCCTGTATGAACCTGAACGGTGACTACATCTCTGATGCCCTGGCGGCACAGGTTGGTGGTATCGGTATCGCACCAGGCGCGAACATCGGTGACGAATGTGCGCTGTTCGAAGCGACGCACGGTACAGCACCGAAGTATGCTGGTCAGGATAAAGTGAACCCAGGTTCAGTGATTCTGTCTGCAGAAATGATGCTGCGTCATCTGGAATGGTTCGAAGCTGCTGACTTAATCGTGAAAGGTGTTGAAGGCGCTATCGCTAACAAGACCGTGACCTACGATTTCGAACGTCTGATGGACGGCGCTAAACTGCTGAAATGTTCAGAGTTTGGTGACGCGATCATCAGCAACATGTAATTTGCCGCTCAGGCAGAAAGCATAACGGGAGCCAATGGCTCCCGTTTTTCATTGGGTTAATATTAAAAATAAAGGCTTTAAAGTTATTTAACATCATGTTTATCATTCGCATCCTTTTTTATATATCGTGGTCTATGTTTTGATTCAATATAAATCCTGCCGATATATTCACCTAATACTCCGATGCCTATTAGCTGTACACCCCCTAAAAAGAGTATTGAAACTAATATTGAAGGATAACCGGCTACCGCATTCCCCCACACCAACTTATCGATAATCATCCAAATTGCATAAATGAATGATAAGAACGCCACAAAGAAGCCAATATAGCTCCACACTCTTAATGGAAATGTTGAGAAGCTGGTGAAACCCTCAAGTGCCAAATTCCACAGTTTCCATCCGTTAAACTTAGGCTTACCTGCAACACGCTCAGAGCGATTATAAGTGACTATCGCTGCATCGCCTTGAACCCAGCTTAAAATCCCTTTCATGAAGAGATTGTGTTCCTGTAACCGCTTTATATTTTCAACCGTAGCACGGGAAAGTAAACGAAAGTCTCCCACATTTTCTTCTAACTCTGGTGAGCTGATCACATTATGGAGTTTGTAGAACCAGCTGGCGGTTTGGCGTTTAAAAAAGCTGTCACTGCTTCTATCAATGCGTTTAGCCAGAACAATCGGCCATCCTTCCTGCCATTTTTCGATTAGCAAGGGAATGACTTCTATTGGATCCTGCAGGTCTACATCAATCGGGATCACCGCATCGCCGGTTGCATGCTCAATCCCCGCTAGCAAAGCCGGTTCTTTACCGAAGTTGCGAATAAAGGTAACCGACAAAATTGACTCATCCTTCTCCTTCAACGACTGAATGATGTGTTCTGTTCGATCCGTGCTGCCATCATTAACAAAAACAATCTCAACATTGTAGGAGGAGAGTTTTTCTTTCACAGCTCTATAAAATAGGGGAATGGTATCTTCTTCATTAAATACGGGAACAACGAGGGAAATTTTCATTTGTTCACCCTAAAAACGATAAAGTTTGAATAGATGAAGCCGAATATGAGGCTTATAGCCGAGAAAGTAACAAGCGTAATGAACGGGTTGATATGAGTATGATCGGCCAGCAAGCCAATACCGGCGGCCATAGCCCCCATAAAAGCAACAAACATGACATAACGAAAAGGCGTTATTTGGGTTTTGAACGTCCATTTTGCATTAGCAAAAAATGAAAATGTTACGGCAACGCTGAAAGCAATGAAGTTTGCCAGCCATTGACTAACGTGTTGAGAATATATTAGCGCGAATACCACCCAATGAATCAGCGTGTTGATGATCCCAACTGAAAAAAATCTGGAGAATATTTTTAACATTCTGAAAGTTTGTCCAGGAGGGTTTCGTTGTTACTTAGCGTAGACAACTATGCTACAGATGGAAAATTAATCTGTGGGGGAGAGTCAGCGATTAACACGCTATACATCTGCAAGGGGTATTGCCGCGCAACGGGTCAGAAAAAAAACGGGAGCCACTGGCTCCCGTTGTTTATCGACAGATTAGTCGACTTGCTGCTCATGGGAGGTTGTCTGCTGCGCACGCTCCTGAGAAAGTCGCCAGAAATCGCTGCCGCCGGGATGTTGATACATCCGCAGCGAAAATTGACCGACAATGGCATAGATATATTCGAAAATGGCCGACTGGGAGTTCTCGTAATCCACCCACAGCACTGACGAGGTAAAGCAATAGACCTCCACCGGCAGCCCTTCAGGCGACGGTTTCATCGCGCGCACCACGATATACATATCCTTCTTAATATCGTCCCGCTGCGACAGCCACGCCGTCAGGTATTTACGAAACACGGTCAGATTAGTGATGCCGTTTTCAGCAAACCAGCGTTCGCCCACCGCATTGCTGTCGCGGCCATCCATCAATGCCGAAAGCTGCTCACTGACGCCACGGATCTGGCTCATCTGCTGCACCATGTCATGGTCGAGAAAACGTATCGACATCTGATCAAGATGAAAACTGCGCATAATGCGGCGTGCGCCGGAGGAGAACATCGCCTGCCAGTTGGTGTAGGTTTCGGTGAGGAAATTTTTGGTCGGGATGCGCGACAGCGTATTATCCCAGTTGCGTATGGTGATGGTGTGCAGCGCGATATCGATCACTTCACCGCTGATGCCGTTGTCCGGCATTTCGATCCAGTCACCGAGTTGCAAAACATCGTTCGAAGATACCTGAATATTGGCTACCAGCGACATCAACGTATGCTGGAACACCAACATTAATACCGCAGCCACGGCACCTAAACTGGAGATAATGATCACCGGCGACTTATTCGACATAATCGCTAAAATCATGATCGCCGAAATAATGTGCACCAGAATCTTACCGACCTGAATATAGCCTTTGATTGAATGATTCTTGCGCTTGGCTTTTTTGGAGTAAGAGTTATTAACAATCTCCAGCACTTCGGTAAAGAACAACGATAAATAGACGAAGAACAGAATGCCGCAGATGGTCTTTATCGCTATCAACAGATGCTCGGGCAAATCCGGCATAAACTGCAGCAGATAATAGACGGTAATGACCGGAATAAAGTTGGAGAGTTTCTCCGAAAGTCGCACGTCCTTATCGAGCGGCACCTGATTTTTATGCGTGCTGAAGAACACCTTTCTGACGACTTTAACGATGAAGAATTTGCAGATCAGATGCGCAATCATGCCGGCAAACATCAGTAACAACAGGCTAAATGCGGCAGACAACACCGTATTGCCTTCAATAAAATTTTGGATATTACTTAAATAAGTCATTTCAACCACGTGCCGGACAGTATTGGCGGGAATTCAAACATAAATGCGCGGTCGGCGATATGCGACGCGTGCGCAATATTCAACATCATTGCGGGTTTACAATCCCTTTCACAGAAATTTGAAACTGCTAGCATTTAAACGTTAACAGCCGTGTGTCATAGCGATTAAACCGTTATCTTCAGCGCTTACGATTGAGGAGGTGGTATGCAAGGTGTGATCAAGTTCGTCAAAGGCTGGCTGCTGTTTTCGCTGTTGTGGGGCATTTTCATGTGGTTTGTTTCATGGCAGGCACAAGGCAAAGAGATTGGCATGGTGATCGTGATGAGCTTGTATGCAGGTTTAATTTATCAGGCGCTGATGACCATGGTAGCGCGCTATAAGGCGCGGCGAGCGCAGGTTTGATTATCATCCCACAAAACATGAAGAACGGGGCCAGCGCGGCCCCGTTTTGACGGATTATTTCCGTCCGAGCAGAAAACCGACAATCACACCAATGCTGGCTGCAACAGCCAGACCGGTCGCGGGATTATCGCGTACCGATTTCACCACACAATCCGCTGCATCCTGAACCGCATAGCTGGCCTGAGCCGGATAGCGACGCGCCGCGCCTTTAGCTTGCTGACGGCGTGAACCGGTGAATTCGCCAAATTTTTCCTGGACGGCACCTGCCGCTTCATTCAATTTTGCTTCCGCTTTGTCGCTCATGATAACTCCCTGATAGTGGTGAATGTCTTACTTAGCGTAGTCAGAGAAACTGCAGTCGGCAAATGACGCAGCGGTAAAGGTTGTAACAGCAATTTGCAGTACGCGAAAATTCTGCCCAGACTAAAAAGTGCTCAAGTGTACTTTTCTGCACGCCAAACGGACCCTTTTAAACGGGAGGAATCATGAAACGCGATGTGCTGAATGAAGACGATTATGATGAAGTGTGCCGGGTGATCGGCGATGCCGTAATTGTATTAACCGAACTGGGGCATGAGACCCGGCGGGAGGAGATCACCACGCTGCTGCAGCGCACTCGCCATCAGCGAGCGCATGATGAGCGGGATGAACAGCGCATGCTGAGCGGGATGAACAGCGCATGCTGGAGCACGCCATCCGTTTAGTGCGGCCTAATTAGGCATAAAAACGATTACTGTTTTCCCCGATAGGCGGGATACCAGCTGACCAAAAAGTGTCGCAGATGATCAAAACACCATTCTGCATCGTCGGCCTGCTGGCAGTAATAGCGCAAGGTGACCTTCTCGTAGCGTATATGACGCTGATGCAGCGGTGACCAGCTCCAATCGAGCACGGCGCGCGCGTAATTGATTAGCGTGCCACTCTGCATGCTGTGCTGTTTTTCCTGGCGGCTGAGGTAGAGCTCAAACGCCTGATCGAGACTTTGTGTCTCTTCACTGCTGGCGCTTGCTAGCGTCGGGCGAAACGCCACATCGATAAAACCACATACCCCGTCTTCACGCTGCTGCCAGTCGCAGGCCAGCGTCATAAACAGACCATCCTGTAAATTCACCTCTTCCAGCAGACGGCGCAAATTTTCTGAATGTTGCCCGGCGGCAATCTCATCAATCCGCGTGGTTTCCAGCGTGAGGTCAAATCCACACGGGTTGACTGAGCCATCTGCATTGGTGCTGGCAGGGAAGGGGAAATCGATATAGCCGTTGTTATCCAGACACTTTTCCATAAAGCCGATCCGTAACGTAAGATAGCCGGAGAATAAACCATCGCGCGCGACGGCGCACGGCTTATGGGCACGTCCAGGTGATCATGGTGTTCTGGTAGGGATTGATCAGGCGGAACTGTTTATCCGACAGGCGTTGCGCATAGAAACCTTCAGCGGTAATCGCCGAGGGCACATACTGGAAGCGATCGGTAGAGTGCAGCGTGCCGCTTTGGACTTTTACCCCATCGCGGGAGACGGCAAACGCGCTCACCAAATCAAAAATTCGTGCCTGAGTATTGCCCATTGACTGGCCATAAATCGTCGACACGTCGCCCGGACAGTCGACACCTTTGGGTGCCGAACTGCAGCCAGCTAAAACTAAAAGGGTGAGTACAACCGTGATTCGCCACATGAGCACCTGCTTCATTCCCTGGTTTGCCATGGCACGCCAATGCGTACTGATAAGTGGATCATAGCAGGTCTGACGCTGCTTCCCATTTGTCATTTGTATAATCGTTAAGCGGAAGGAATGTAAGGGGGTGACTTTAGTAGCAGATAAACGTTATTCTTGCCAGCGTTGCGCACCAGGTAAGCAAAACAAGGGTAAATGAATGAAAGAAGAAGAAGCGAGTTTAATGATTCTTCAGCACGCGATCGACAAATTAGAAGCCGACAAAAAAAAGCAGATTATGAGCTGTGTAGCGGCCATCCAGGAAGTGATGCAGCGTTTTGAAGCCGAAGAGGCTGGGCTGGCATTGATGTTAGTGGCCGCGCAGGTGGCCGCTGAGTGATTCTCACTGCTGGTAATCTGATCACGCTGTCCATTTGATAGCATTGCTGCTGCGCGGTTGATACGGCTAGCCGCAGCAGCAATGCCATTAGCGATTAATTTGTGTTACCCTCCGAGCAAGAAAATCCCAACGAAATCATCATGTAACCTCAGCGGAGAATCCAATGAAGGCGATAGTAATGGCCGTTGGCGTGCTGGCTTGTCAGATTGCGCCCGCCTGGAGCGAAACCGAATATCAAATCACCTGTCCCGGCCGTCCCACCATGACGGTATCGCGTGCCGAATATGGCTTAAGCACCTTGATGTGGCCGACGCGCCATTTCCAGATTGCCGCCGGGCAGCAGCGCACCAGCCTGAAAGGGGGAGATAAAGTTGCCATCACCCGTTTTCGTAATGGCGATCAGTTAATCGTCAATAAAAACAACGATGAAACCTTCTTTGTCTATGCCGACAGCAATAAGCTGCTGCCGTGCAGCCGCACGGAGAAGCGCGATGCGCAGATTCTTTCACTGGAACGTTACGACGACAGCGCGCGCCCGAACTCCTGATTCAAATCAATTGCCGCTGGCGCAAATCCAGCGGCGACTGTTCCGCCTCATCAATGGCGGCCAGCCAGCTCTGTAAATTCACCTTCGCCCACGAAAGATGTCCGCGCGTGGTGCTCATCAATACCACATCAGGCCGCAATGAGCGGTAAAGCTCCAGCGACTGCTGCAACTCGCTGGGATTACTCTCTGGCATCAGCACGCTGATCCAGCGATGGTAGTCGCGGGTCAAGGTATCGCCGACAAACAGATAAGTATGGCCGAGCGGAGAGTGATAGAGATAGCTGCTGCTGCCGGGCGTGTGGCCCGGCGTGGGCAATAGGTGAAAATCGCCGAAGTGCGTCTCGTGCTGCGTGAAGGTTTCGTCAGGCTCAATCACTAAGCTAACCGGCCCAAGCGAACGGCTATGGCAGTAGATTGCGCTATTAAAGCGTTGCTGAATGGCTATCGCGCCCGGTGCCGCTTCATGCCAGTGCGTGAAATAGTGGCGGATAACCCCGCCAGCCTCGTCGAGGAATTCGTGGTCGAGCGGATGCTCCACGCGACCAATCAGCAAATTACCGCGCGGATGGCGCAGCATAAAGCCGTGCATCATCAAATCGCTTGCCGTCTCTTCGGCGGGGAATTCGGGCGTGGAGATCCACAAGTCGTCGTACAGTGGCTTCATTGTCGGTCTCCTGCGGCAAAACGTTAGCGCAATGTCGGGTGGCCGGTGAAGGCGAACTGTGCTTCTCCATTCTCAATCTGCAACGTGGCGCTGGCACCCAGCGGCAGCGTCACGGTGTCGGCATCGTGACCAAAAGCCAGATCGCTAATTACCGGAATCTGGTACGCATCACGCATGCGCTGCCACACGGTGGCGAAATCAAAACCATTGTCGTAAGCCGACAGCGAGGTACTGGTAAAGCTGCCGGTGATAATCGCTTGCTGACGCGGCAAAATGCCACTCTGCTGCAGCTGAATCAGCATACGCTCGATGCGGAACGGGTGCTCGTTGACATCTTCGATCACCAGAATGCCGCCTTCAATTTGCGGCATCCACGGCGTACCAATCAGCGAGCATATCATCGCCAAATTGCCGCCCCATAACGTACCTTGCCAACGGCCCTGATCCGGGCTTTCACTGCGCCAGTTTAGGTTAACTGTAGGTGATGTTAGCGCTTGCCAAAAGTGTGCCTCGGTAAAATCAGATAATGCCTCTGCGCCGAAGTTACCGGCCAGCATCGGCCCACTGAAGGTAACCAGGCCAGTTTGCGCCAGCAGTGCCAGCTGAATAGCGGTGAAATCGCTGTGTCCACATAGTGCCACCGGCTGATTAAGCAATCGACGCTGCAGGCCGATGTAATCGATCTTATCGAGCAACCGTGATGCGCCATAACCGCCGCGTACGGCCAGCACGATATCGGGAAGATGTTCCAGCGTTGCCAACCCATTGATATCATCCAACCGCTCAACATCATCACCAGCAAAACGTTGATAGCGGCGAGTAATCGCTGATTGATTCTGCAGGTGATGGCCTGCGGCCTGTAAACGGCTGACCGCGCGCTGGGCGGCGTCCTGATTGTGGCAATAGCCGGAAGGGGCGATGAGACGTAGCGTGCGGGGAGTAACCATAACTTCCATCCTGCTGTAGAGTGGCCTGCCGATGATGTCGAAATGCGTTATTGAAGTCACGGTAGCATAAGGTTTTTTATCGATTTAGGATAAACGGTAATTTTGCATCGCGCTGCGCCAGGTATGATAGCTTGCGCCAACCCTATTGCGGAACCAAAAATCAGTGAAAATTCGCCTACTTATGCTTTCTGCACTGCTGCTTGCGGGCTGTTCAAGTGAGCCGGAAAAACCGGCACTGCCCGAGAAGAATACGCCGTTAACCCAGGCTCCGCCGTCGAAAGTGAATGATGCATGGTCAATGTTTACCGAAGATGCCGCCAGTCATTATGGCGTTGATGAGAAGTTAATCAGCGCCATTATTAGTGTCGAATCCGGAGGCAATCCCACCGTAGTGAGCCGCTCCAATGCGGTTGGGTTGATGCAAATTAAGGCGTCCACCGCCGGTCGCGAAGTCTATCGCACCCAAGGCCGCCACGGTCAGCCGTCCTCTTCTGAGCTGCGCGATCCGGCGAAGAACATCGATATCGGTGCAGCATATCTGAAAATTCTGCAGGACTCGGCGCTGGCCGGCATTCGCGATCCGCTGACGCTGCGTTATGCCACCATCGTTTCCTACGCCAACGGTGCAGGGGCGTTGTTGCGCACCTTCTCGCGCGACCGCGATCGTGCCATTGCGATGATCAACTCCATGACGCCGGATGAGTTTTACCAGCACGTCCAGAACAAACATCCGGCGGCGCAGGCCCCGCGTTATTTGTGGAAGGTTACCACCGCGTATCGCACCATCGGGTAATGTTGATAAGGTCGCCATTCCTGGCGACCTTATCAACAATCGCACTACCATAGCGACCTGACTAACAACCCCACCACATCAACCCTCAGCCAATAATCTCGCCGTCGGATAATCGACAATCAACACCTGCACATAGCCGCCGCGTAACGCGCCGCGAATCGCCTGCGCTTTCTCTTTGCCGCCGGCGAGTGCCACCACTTGCGGACAGCGTTTAACCTGCGCCAGCTCCATACCAATCACCGGATCTTCTGCCGCGCTCAGCACCGGCTGACCATCGGCATCGAAATAGTGCAGGCAAATATCACCCACCGCGCCACGTTCGGCCAGCGTGCGCAGCATCTCGCCGTCGTAATAGTTGCCGGAGTTACGTAGCAGGGCGGATGGCTCGAGATCGCCAATGCCGACAATCGCCAGGTCCACCTGATCAAACTTCTCCAGTACCACCGCCACCTCGGGATTAACCGACAAACGCTGGCGATCCTGCACCGAATGCTCAATCGATTGCGATGGCAGCAGCCACGCTGGACAATCCAGCAGCGCCGCCAGATTCTGCGTCAGAATCGTCGCCTGCACGTTGCCATTGGCGCCCACGCCGCCCAGCAGCTGAATCACGCCTTTACAGGGCGCGCTCAGCGGATGCAGGGCATCCACCATGGCACGAATGGTGCCGCTCCAGGACGAAATGCCAATCAGCTCATCGGCACGCAGACGCGTTTCCAGATAGTGCGCGGCAGCGGAACCAATCGCCTGTTTAATCTGCAAAGCCGATGCCTGATCCGGCACATCCACCACGATCACCTGCGGCAGTTGATACAGCTGCTCAATGGCTTTTTCCAGTTCGGGAAACACGTTGGCGGGCGGTACCACGCTGATCTTCACCACACCTTCTTTTATGCTGCGATTGAGAATGCGCGACACGAAGGATTGCGACAGCTTCAGCAGCTGCGCGATGTCGGATTGCTTCCTGCCTTCCACATAATAGAGCGTGGCGATTTTCACCATCAGCCGCTGTTCATCCTGTTTTGCCATGGTTTTTTCTCTCTCTTAACCTGCCTGGTATTGTTAATCAGCCGCCCATAAATAACAACGCAGAACATTTTGTGATCGTTTTCGCTTTTTGAGGATCGCGCAATGGACGTGCTCAGAAAGGCAGCGCATAGTCATTATGCATATAAAATCGCAATTGAATATATATTCAATCGGAGATAACAAATGAAAGCCTCTGTTCTCAAAGTCTCTCTACTTGCTTCAATCATGATGATATCGGCAGCGTCGCTCGCGGCAGATAAGGGATTGCTGGCCATTATTACGCCCTCGCACGACAACCCGTTCTTTAAAGCGGAAGCCGACGGCGCGCAGGAAAAAGCCAAAGCGCTGGGCTACACCACGCTGGTGGCATCACATGATGATGACGTCAACAAGCAGAACCAGCTGATCGAAACCGCCATCGCGCGCAAAGCTAAAGCCATCATCCTTGATAATGCCGGCGCTGATGCCACCGTTGGACCGGTACAGAAAGCGAAAGATGCCGGTATTCCAACCTTCCTCATCGATCGCGAAATCAACAAAACCGGCATCGCCGTGGCACAAATTGTCTCCAACAACTATCAGGGCGCACAGCTCGGTGCGGAGAAGTTCGCCAAGCTGCTGAACGGCAAAGGCGATTATGTGGAGCTGCTAGGGAAAGAGTCTGATACCAATGCGGGCGTGCGTTCGCAGGGTTATCACGATGTGCTGGATGATTATCCCGATCTGAAAATGGTGGCACAGCAGAGTGCCAACTGGAGCCAGACCGAAGCCTTTAGTCGTATGGAAACCATCCTGCAGAAAAACCCAAACATTGTCGGGGTGATCTCCGGTAACGACACCATGGCGCTGGGTGCGGAAGCGGCGTTAAAAGCCGCGGGTAAAACCAATGTAATTATCGTGGGTTTCGACGGCAGTGATTACACCCGTGATTCCATCATCAACAAAGGCAATATCAAAGCCACGGTGCTGCAGCCGGGCTGGGATCAGGCGCAGATGGCGGTTGAACAGGTGGATTATTATCTGAAGAACGGCAAAGCGCAGAAAGAAGAGAAGCAGCTGATGGATTGCGTGCTTATTGATGACAGCAATGCCTCGAAGCTGAAAACCTTTAAGCTGGCGCAATAAGATGGCGGTCGGCATGAAGGGCAAGGTGCTGGTCGCGCTGCTGACGCTGATGTTAGCCGCCTGTACCGTGGTGGATTTGGATGCCAACGGCAATCCCATCATGCCGAAAGATCCTAACGCTAAGCCGGGTTACCGCGATCAGACACCGCAGCAGATCGCCGAATCGAGCTGGGCCAGCCGCGTGCAGCAGCCTGCAGAGAAGCAGGCGCTGAGCTGGGCAGATATGGAAACCAAAAGTCATACCGTCAAAGCGGGCGGCAGCGAAAGCGTGTTTGTGCGCGCATCGGGCACGGTGACGGCGTTTGATACCAGCAACGACCGTGAGCGCAGCCTCACCATGACCATCAACGGCAAGCCGGTGAAGGTGCTGATCGGCCCGGTACTGCGCGGCAATGCCATTCGCGATGCCGCCGGCTTCCGTTTTGAAGAGTTCACCAATCAGGTGCAATACGCGCAACTGACCAAAGCGCTCAATCGCCATGCGGTGAAGCAGCTGCCTGCGGTGGATGCCAGTTGGGTGGGTAAGCCAGCACAGGCGCTACTCGCGGTCAGCATGGGCGCTGGCACGGTGGACGATGTGGTGGCGATTCAGCTGCAGCAGGGGAATCCATGATGAGCGACGAGATTATTCTGCAGGCCAATCAGATGTCGATGCTGTTTCCCGGCACGTTAGCCTTGGATCGCGTGGATTACCGCGTATGGCGCGGTAAAGTCAACGTCATCATCGGCGAGAACGGGGCGGGTAAATCGACGCTCATGAAGATTCTCGCCGGCGTGCAGCAGCCGACCAGTGGCGAGATGTTTCTTAACGGACAAAAAGTGGCGTTCAGCAGCACGCGTGACGCCGCGCGCCACGGCATCGGCATGGTGCATCAGGAACTTAACCTGTTCGAAAACCTTAGCGTGGCAGAGAACATTTTTCTCGGTCGCGAAATTCAGCACGGCATACGTCCGATCAACGAAGCTGAGCAGAAGCGCCGCACCGCCGCGCTGATGCAGCGCCTCGACCAACCCATTTCACCGGATGAGAAGGTCGGCAACCTCAAAGTCGGCCAGCAGCAGCTGGTGGAGATCGCCAAAGCGCTGGCGGAAGATGCCGACATTTTAATCCTTGATGAACCCACCTCGGCACTGAGCAAAACCGAAGTGGAGATCCTGTTTCGGGTGATCCGCGAACTGACGCGCCAGGGCGTTTCCATCATCTACATCTCGCATCGGCTGGAGGAGCTGATGGCGATTGGCGATGTCATCACCATTCTGCGCGACGGCCGTTTTCAGGCTGAAGCCCAGGTGAGCGATATCGACGTACCGTGGATCGTGCATGAAATGCTCGGCAGCGATCCGGTTAACACCTTCCTGCCACCGAACCGGCAGTTTGGCGCGCCGGTGCTGGAAGCCGAACACATCACCTGCGTCAGCCCGAACGGCAACACGCTGGTCGATGACGTCAGTTTTCAGGTGCGTTCCGGCGAAATTGTCGGCATTTACGGCTTAATGGGCGCCGGTCGTACCGAGCTGTTTGAGTGCTTGCTCGGCACCCAGCGCAGCTATCTAGGCAAACTGTGGCTTGACAGTAAACCGCTGCCGACGCGGCTTCCCACCGCGGAACGTATTCGCATGGGCATGAGTTTGGTACCGGAAGATCGCAAACGCTCAGGCATTTTTCCCATCTCGTCGGTGGCGAGCAACCTGACCATCGCCAGTCTGTGGCGGCGCTTATCCCATCGTACGGTGATCTCTGAGCAGGCCGAACGCGAGGTGGTGGCCAGCACGGTGGGCAATCTGGCCATCAAAATCTCCTCGCCGGACGTCGCCATCAGCGCGTTAAGCGGCGGCAATCAGCAAAAGGTGGTGATTGGCCGTTCGCTGCTGACCAACCCGCGTTTGCTGCTGCTGGATGAGCCGAGTCGCGGTATCGACGTTGGCGCCAAAGCGGAAGTGTTCCGCATGATGGTGAAGCTGTCGGAGCAGGGGATTGCGGTGGTGTTCTCAACCTCTGACCTGAAAGAAATCATGGCCGTTGCCGACCGCATCATGGTGATGTCCGGTGGCAAATTGACTGCTGACCTGCCGCGCGCTGAAGCGGAAGAGGCGGCGCTGGTTAAAGCAAGCGCACAAGGGTTCTGATATGAAAAACAACGGCGCGCTCGCGCTCTCAACGCCGGGCAAAGCGTTTAACTCACGCGAAAGCCTGATTCTGCTGCTGTTAAAACTGCGTACCTTTATTGCGCTGTTCCTGATTGTCGGTTTCTTTGCCATTACCGTGCCGGATTTCCTCGCGGTCGGCAGCATGGTGATCATGGTGAAACACATCGCCATTAACGCCTTTCTCGCGCTCGGCATCACCTTTGTCATTATCACTGCGGGCATCGATCTCTCCATCGGCGCTACGCTCGGCCTGTGCGGCATGATTGCCGGCTGGCTAATCACCAAAGGCATTGTGCTGCCGATGTTCGGCATCGCCATCTTCCCCAGCGTGTGGGTGATCGTGCCGATTGTATTGCTGATTGGCGGAGTGATAGGCGCGGCGAATGGCTGGATCATCACCCGCTATAACGTGGCGCCGTTCATCTGCACGCTCGGCACCATGTACATCCTGCGCGGCACCGCGATGCTTACTTCGGGGGGCGAAACCTTTCCCGGCTTGCAGGGCAATGAAATGCTCGGTAACACCGGATTTGACAAGATCGGCGCCGGCTATTTTCTCGGCTTGCCGTGGGCCATCTGGATGATGGTGCTGCTGGCGCTGGTGATCGCGTACGTTGCGCGGCGCCTGCCGTTTGGCCGCCAGGTTTATGCCATTGGCGATAACGAACGCGCGGCGGAACTCTCGGGCGTGAAGGTGAAGTCGGTAAAAATCTGGGTATACGCCATTTCCGGTTTCTGCGCGGCAATTGCCGGCATCGTGGTCTCTTCACAGTTGGTGGCCAGCCATCCGGCGAACGGTACCTCATTCGAAATGAACGCCATCGCTGCGGTGGTGCTGGGCGGCACGTCGCTGGCCGGTGGACGCGGCACCATCCTCGGTACGCTAATTGGCGCTTTCGTCATCGGTTTCCTCGCCGACGGATTAATCATGATGGGGGTGAGCGAGTTCTGGCAGATGGTGATCAAAGGCATTGTGATTATTGTGGCGGTGATCATCGATCAGATGCAGAGCCGCATGCAGCAGAAAGCGGCGGTGGTGGCGCAGAAAGCGCTGATTGAGGAGGGCGCTAGCCCGGCAAAAAGTTAATCGGTTGGGTGCAGGCGCCGATTGTCTGCACCTTTTTTTATTCATCGAGAATAAATATTCATCCATGCTTTAAAATTCAGAGGTGTCTATGAATCCTTTCAAATATTCGGTAGCGGATCTGGCCGCCAAAGCGCGCGCTGTGCGCCGTCGCATCATCCAGCTTAACGCTGGGAGCCCGGCTGGTGGGCACACCGGTGCCGATCTCTCCCAGGTAGAGATTCTCACCGCGCTCTATTTCCGCATTCTTAACTGCGCGCCGGATCGCACCAACGATCCGCAACGCGACATCTATATCCAGTCGAAAGGCCATGCCGTCGGCGGTTATTACTGCGTGCTAGCGGAAGCGGGCTATTTCCCTACCGAATGGCTGCCGACGTATCAGCATGCTGATTCACATCTGCCGGGCCATCCGGTACGACAGAAAACGCCGGGGGTTGAACTGAACACCGGTGCGCTGGGGCACGGATTACCGGTCGCCGTCGGCATTGCGCTGGCGGCGAAAAAAGATAACAGCGACCGCCGCATTTTTGTCGTCACCGGCGACGGTGAACTGGCGGAAGGCAGTAACTGGGAAGCCGCGCTGGTGGCGGCGCATTACGGCCTCGATAACCTGGTCATTATCAACGATAAGAACAAGCTGCAGCTGGCAGGCCACACGCGCGACATCATGAACACCGATCCGCTGCCGGAAAAATGGCGCGCCTTTGGTCTGGAGGTGAGCGAATGTAATGGCAATGACATGGCTGCCGTAGTTGAGGCCATTGAAACGCTGCCACGGAACGGCGGCAAACCGCAGGTCATTGTGGCGCACACCGAAAAAGGCTTCGGCATCTCCTTTATTCAGGGCAAGCCCGAGTGGCATCACCGTGTGCCGAAAGGCGAAGAGATTGAGTTGGCACTGGAGGAGTTGAAAGATGAGTAATGCAAAACACCTGGCGACGGTAATGGTCGAGGCATTTATCGATGCGGTGAATCGCGGCGTTGATTTAGTGCCGGTGGTGGCCGACTCCACCTCAACCGCCAAAATTGCGCCGTTCATCAACGCGTTTCCCGATCGCCTGATTAACGTCGGCATCGCGGAACAAACGTTAGTGGGGACCGCTGCCGGACTGGCGATTGGCGGCAAAGTCGCCGTCACCTGTAATGCCGCGCCGTTCCTGGTTTCCCGTGCTAATGAGCAGGTAAAAGTCGACGTCTGCTACAACAACACCAACGTTAAATTGTTTGGCCTGAATGCCGGTGCCAGCTATGGGCCGCTGGCCAGCACCCATCACAGCATCGACGACATTGCGGTGATGCGCGGCTTCGGCAACATCGAAATCTATGCGCCATCCTGCCCGCTGGAGTGTCGCCAGATCATTGAGTACGCGCTGGCGCATGTGGGCCCAGTGTATATCCGCCTCGACGGCAAAGATCTGCCGCAGCTGCACAACGAAGACTACCAATTCCGTCCCGGCCAGATTGATGTTTTACGTGAAGGTGATGACATCGTGCTGGTGGCGATGGGCTCCACCGTTCACGAGGTGGTTCACGCCGCTGAGCAACTGCATGAACAAGGCATTACGGCGGGTGTGATCGCCATTCCATCGATTCGACCTTGTGATACCCAACGGCTTCGCGAGCTGTTAAATCACTACCCAGCGGTAATTAGCGTGGAAGAGCATAACGTCAACGGCGGGGTTGGCAGCCTGGTGGCAGAAGTGTTGGCTGAAGGTGGCTGCGGCATTCCCCTGCTGCGATTGGGCATTCCGGATGGCGAATACGCGATTGCCGGCGATCGTGCCTCAACCCGGGCACGCCATGGCATCGATGCGGCCAGCGTGGTGAAGAGTGCGGTACGTATCTGTGCAGGAGCGTAAAGATGGCAGGTTCGTTGATACTGGCGATTGATGAAGGTACCACTAACGCCAAAGCGATTGCGGTGGATGGCGCAGGAACGGTGGTGGCGCGCAGCAGCCAGCCGCTGACGCTGGCCCATCCGCAGCCGGGACTGGCGGAACAAGATCCGCTGGCGATTTGGCAGGCGGTAAAACGAGCGGTCGAAGAGTGTCTGGCGCAGTGCGCGGGCGCGGCAGTGGCGGCGGTGGCGATCAGTAATCAGCGCGAGTCGGTGTTGATCTGGCAGCGGCACAACGGCCAGCCGCTGACGCCGTTAGTCAGCTGGCAGGATCGCCGATCGGAAGCCTTTTGCCGCGACTTACGCGTGGCCGGCAAAGCGCCCCGTATCACCGGCCTCACCGGATTGGCGGTGGATCCGATGTTTCCAGCCGGCAAACTCACCGGCATGCTGGCCGCCTTGCCGAACGGCCTGGCGCGGGCGCGGGCCGGTGAACTCTGTATCGGTACCGTGGACAGTTGGTTGAGCTGGCAACTGAGTGAGGGTGAAAGTTTCGTCACCGATCATGCTAATGCGGCGCGTACTCAACTTTATAACCTGCACAGCGGCGACTGGGACGATGAGCTGCTGGCGTTATTCCACATTCCACGCGCAGCGCTACCGCAGATTGTGCCCTCGGCCAGCGCCCATGGCGTGGTAACACGTCAGGATATGCCCGGTTTAACGCCGGGCACACCGATTCTGGCGCGCATCGGTGATTCGCATGCCGCGCTGCAAGCGCAGCGTAACGGCAACGAAGAGGTGGTAAAAGCCACTTATGGCACCGGGTCATCGCTGATGATGTCGATGGCGACGCCGCTGCTGACCGAAAATGGCCTCAGCACCACGGTGGCCTGGCACGACGGCACGCTGCGCTACGCTTTTGAAGGCAACATCACCCATACCGGATCGGGGGCGGCGTGGCTTGGCCGCATGTTGGGCATCCAGGACCCGCGTGAACTCACGGCTCTGGCACAGCGTAGTGAGCACAATCAGGGCATCTATTTTGTGCCCGCGCTTTCCGGGCTGGGCGCACCCTGGTGGGATCTGAAAGCGCGCGGCATGGTGTGCGGGCTGACCGATGCAGCCACGCCGGAAGTGCTGGCGCGCGTGGCGCTGGAATCGATCACCTTTCAGATCGCGGACGTGTTTTTCGCGATGGAACAAGTCAGCGGCGTGCGGCTGCCAGCGTTGTGCGTTGATGGCAGCGCCACGGAAAACAGCTGGTTGATGCAGTTGCAGGCGGATGTATTGCAGCGGCCACTGAAGCGCGTGCCGACGCCGGAGGTTTCCGCACTGGGCGCTGCGCTACTGGCGGGCCGCACGTTAGGCTGGTGGCAGCAGGGCAGTGAGATGCAGGCGCTGCAGGGGGGCAGCGTCATTATGCCGCGTGAAGAGCAGGCGAAAAGCATGCAGGAGAATTATCAGGGCTGGCTCGAAGCGGTGGCACGTTGTCGTTATCAGCCGCATTGACCGGTGCGGTTTTCGTCAGGTGCGCATTGATGCGCACCTGCAACATCGCTCGCCATACATGGCGGCCCTACGGATAAACTGTGCACAATGATGCGTACCGGGATTACTGGAACCGATTCGCCTTATCACGCGCCAGGCGCTCCAGGGCAAAAATTACCTGCTGTAGCTGGCGTTCCTGAATCGGTTCGATGGCGGTAAAGCGGAAGCTCAGGCGTGGTGTCACGCGGGTATCGTTCTTGCTGGTCACCACGGTACGTTCACCGATGTGTAGCAGCTGCGCCGTCACTTCAAAATGGCCATATTCTGCGAGATCAACGCGGAGTTTTTTAAAGGTATCGCCACGGTTGAGACCTTCTGGCAGCGCTTCATCCAGCAGTACGCCGACGCCGCCTAAGGAGAGATCCTGCAGACGGAAACGCGCAGTACGGCCATCAGGCCACTGGCTGTGGCAGTAAAACACCGGCTCCAGCGGCGCATTCACGCGGAAAAATTCACGGCGCTGAATTTGCCATACCAATTCGGGTAGCGATGCGGCAAAAGCGGGCAGACCTTCAAATTCGATACGTTGTAAACCGGTTAAGCCAAATTCCACTTTGGCGCCGTGTGTTTCGGCGGCAATATTGATTTCGCCACCTTGCAGCGCTAAATCGTTATCCAGCGCATTGCTGCCGAGGTCAAAGATCACCTGATCTTCATCGGCTGACAGCATGCGGCTGATAAACTGACCGCGCGAAAAATTCACCATCAACGGGGTTTGAAAACGCAACAGGTCTTTCATCACGCCCAAAACAGCTAACGTGCCTCGCTTGAGGTATTGTTCTTTATCGGCTTCTCCCACGTCCTGCTCCATTATCCGATTGTTATTTTCACGACTGCCAATGCTGTTCGACTGTTATCGGCGTATTCACGCTGAGCTTTAGCCTGCTAACGATGATTTACTGTGGCAAGTTGCGATGCAGATCAAAAAATCCCGGCTATACTTGTTGCGGTGAACACATTGATTAATAACGTAAGGAGCAGTACATGGGTATTCTTTCATGGATTATTTTTGGTCTGATTGCCGGTATTATCGCCAAGTGGATTATGCCGGGTAAAGATGGCGGCGGCTTTATCATCACCGTAGTGCTGGGTGTGGTGGGTGCGGTTGTCGGTGGCTGGATCAGTACCCTGTTTGGTTTCGGTAGAGTTGACGGTTTCAACTTTGGCAGCTTTGTGGTGGCGGTAGTGGGTGCCATTGTGGTGCTGTGGATTTACCGTAAAGTTCGAAGTTAACCGCACAGAGATTTGATGAAATCCGCCATCCCAATCAGGATGGCGGATTTTTTTATACCTGCTTAAAAGTCGTAGCCTACCGTTGCCATCACGGTGCGCTCGGCGCCGCGATAGCAGTAACCGGTGCCATAACAGGCCGCCAGATACTTTTTATCCGTCAGGTTGTTGGCATTGACCTGCAGCCATGCCCCTTTCAACTGTGAATTCCACGCGCCAAGATCCGCACGTACCGACGCATCGAACAGCGTCACCGATGGCAAACGCGTGGTGTTTTCGTTATCCGCCCACTGTTTCCCGATATAGCGCACGCCAGCCCCGGCACTCAAACCGTAATCAAACTGATAGTGACCCCACAACGATGCCATGCTGTTTGGCGTCACGTAAGGTGTATGGCCATCGTTGCCGTCTACGGAGTCTTTGAAGCGCAGATGATTCAGCGTGTAACCCGCGATGGTGCTGAAACGCGAGGTAAGCTGATTACGTGCTTCCAGCTCAATACCCTGTGAATGCACTTTGCCCGATGGCGTGTAAGTACCGTCCTGCACGTTACGGTTGGCGACATCATCCTGGGTTAAATCGTATAGGGCGATGGTGTACATATCGCGCGTGCCGACCGGCTGATATTTCACGCCCGCTTCGTACTGCTCGGAGGTGGTCGGTTTCAGCTGATTGCCATCAGGATCGGTCAATGAGGCGGGGGTAATCGCCTGGCTCCAGCTGACGTAAGGCGATACGCCATTGTCGAAGGCGTACAGCAGCGCAGCACGGCCGCTGATGTGATCGTCCTGACGACGGCTGTTGCCATTTTCTGACACGATGCGGTCGTAGCGGCCCGAGAGATCCAGATGCCAGCGATCGAGCTGCAACTCATCCTGCAGATACAGGCCGGTCTGATAATAGCGACGCGTTTGCGCTGTCCAGGCAAAATCTGGCATCGCGCCGACGGCTTCACCGGTCCACGGGTTCAGCGCACTCGCTGCGCCGCTAGAATCGCTGATGTCGTTTTTATAACGATGGTATTCGGCACCCAGCGTCACGCGATGTTGGAGCGCGCCGGTGGCAAAATCGGCCTGCAGCTGGTTATCGTTGGCCCAGGCGTTGAGTGATGAACGCTCGCCGGAGAAGTAGCGATTCAGCAAGTCTGGATTGGTGGCATTCCAGCCAATCTGATACACCTGATCGAGCTCGGTATTAGAGTGACTGTAGCTGCCGGTAGAGTGCACTGACCACACATCGTTGAAGCGGTGTGAAAAATCATAGCTGTAGATCTGTTCGTGGCGCTTGAACTGATCGAGCGCGCTGTCGCCTTCGTAGAAGCTATCGCTTAACTTACGACCATTATGACTGTAAAGCGTGCCTTCTGCGGGTACCGAACCGTGATAGCCGCCAGACGGATCTTTCTGCAGATAGGCGCGCAGCACTAAATTGGTGTCTTCACTTGGCTGCCACATCAGCTGCGGTGAAATCGCATACTTCTCTTCACGGGTGTGATCGTATTGGGTATCGCTGTTGCGCGTGATGCCGGTTACACGGAATGCCCACTGATCATTGATGGCGTTGGTGTAATCAAACGCGGCGCTGTTAGTGGCATTCGTGCCAGTAGACAGGCGGAAATGGCCCTCTTCAGCAAACTGCGGACGCTTACTGACCATATTCACCAATCCGCCCGGCACGGTTTGGCCATACAACGCAGAAGAGGGGCCTTTAATCACATCGATGCGATCGAGGAACCAGTTATCCACCTGCAGAATGTTGAAGCTGCCGCCGTCACTCATCACGCGCAGTCCATCAAGGAAGGTGTTATCGACATCACCGCCGTGGAAGCCGCGCAGGGCGATGGTGTCATAACGCGTGGCGGCACCGCCAAAGTTGGTAAACACGCCCGGCGTATAACCCAGTGCCTGATTGAGATCCTGCGCACCCTGATCTTGCATTTGCTGACGCGTTACCACCGAGATGGATTGTGGGGTGGTAATCAGCGGTTGATCGGTTTTACTGGCACCGCTGCTGCGCGTGGCGAGATAACCTTGCGTCGGTGAAGTGGCGCTCTCCTGCGGCTGAGCGGTAACGACAATCGACTCTTCCGCAAAGCTCGCAGCGGGTAGAGCCAGCGCAAGCGCACACAGCACGCGGCCACGTTTAAGGGTAAACAGCGAGGTCATGAGGGTTCCTGTTGTTATTAATGGGAATGGCTATCGATATCAGATTGAGAATTATTATCTTTTAATGCGGGTGTTTCAAGGTGTGAATTTGTTGTAAGAGGGTTGTGAGGAAAATGCACAGATGACGCATACAAGCCGTAGCGGCGCGATTTATCGCGCATAATAATGGCGGAATTATGCCCATCCAGAGGATGCGCAATAAATTACGCCGCGACGGAATGTGCGGTTGCCGGGCCTGTTCGCCCGGCATGAGGGATAGGATTACTTCGCGGAAGTCAACGCAGGCATATCAGGAATATCACCGGCGCTGTTACAGGTTTTGTCTTTCGGGCAGTATTTGTCGAGCAATTTCAGCGTCACGCCATTGGTCCAGCCGAAACCGTCCTGCAGCGGATATTCACCGCCGCCACCGCCGCCCAGCTGCGCGCCTTCCACCACATATTTCTCAACCAGTTTGTGCTCCTTGTCGTAGGTTGCCTGCACGTTTTGCAGGAAGCGCTGACCAATCTGCTGCGCCAGCTTCGGCTGGTTGTAATGCTCCAGACCTTCTACCGCCACCCACTGCAGCGGGGCCCAGCCGTTTGGCGCATCCCATTGCTGGCCGTTGTTTACGGTGGTGGTAACCAATCCGCCGGGTTTCAGCAACTGTTTCTCCACCGCTTTAGCGGTGCGATCTGCTTGTTTATCGCTCGCTACCTGCATATAGAGCGGGAACAGCGTGGCTGCCGTAAGCTGAGGATGTACCTGCTTTTTCTGGAAGTCGTAATCGGCGTACCAGCCTTGTTTGTCGTTCCACAGATAACGATTGATCGCTGCCTGACGTTTTTCGGCATCCGCAGCAAACGTTTTGGCCTTGTCATCCTGCTTGTCCAGTTTGGACGCTTTCGACAATGTCTGTTCGAGGTGGAACAGCAGGCTGTTGAGATCGACCGGCGCTAACTGCGTGGTGCGGATCGAGGCCAGATTATGGGCATCAGTAAACCAGCGCGAACTGAAATCCCAGCCTGACGCCGCGCCCGCACGCAGATCGCGATACACCTGCTGCTTATTGCGCTCCGGCGCTTTGTTCGCCGTGTTGACATCATCCAGCCAGGATTCGGTACGTGGTGCGTCGCGATCGTCCCAGTAGCGGTTGAGCAGCGTGCCGTCGCTCAGTTTAATCACCCGTTTGCTGGCCTGACCGGCGGCGACTTTATCGCTGTCCGCCATCCAGTAGTCGTACTCTTTCTGCAGCTGCGGCAGGTATTGACGATAGACATCGTCGCCTTTGTGCGTCGCCAGCAGGTCAATCATCAAGCTGAAGAACGGCGGCTGCGAGCGGCTGAGATAGTAGCTGCGGTTGCCGTTAGGAATATGGCCATATTTATCGAGTTCGGTGGCGAAGTTATCCACCATATCCTGTACGCGATCCCAGTGACCGCTCTCCGCCAGGCCCAGCATGGTGAAGTAGCTGTCCCAATAATAGACTTCACGGAAACGACCGCCGGGCACCACATAAGGTTTTGGCAGCGGCAGCAGTGAATCATATTGGCTGGCGCTCTGCGCAGTGCGCGTCAGCACCGGCCACAAACCGTTGATGTGCTCTCGCAGGCTTTGTCCGGATGGCGGTACATATTTGTCCTGCTCTTTCGGCAGCGTAAAGTTGCTGTCGACAAAGTGCTTGAGATCGAAGTTGCGCTGGCTTTTCTGCATCTGCCAGTCGGCGAGAATCGAAGAGGGATTCGATTTTGGCACCGCATCGGCGAAGGTTTTCTGGTCCGGATAAAATTTCGCCTGCTGCACCGCATTGAACAACGGTCCCAGGCGCACATCCGGTGGCTGCGGTTGATTGCTGAGCATGCGGCTTTGGTCATCGGCGTGCGCGGCGCTGGCACCGGCCAGCAGTGCGGCGCTGAGTAAAAAGGTCAGACGCGCGGGCGTGAATACGGCATTTTTTATCATCGGTTTTTCTCCTTGTCCGAAAAGGTGGTGTGCTAACGCATTGACCACCCGAACAACTTTAGTCGCTATCGCGTCGCTTAGCCTTCTGTCACAGTGGAAATGTGAAGCGCCCGGAATTAATCACCTGAGAAATTGCATTAAGGCTAAGGTTTTTGCTTGCCCTGTACGGCTATTTGCCTGAGGCTGAAAGAAAAAAAGGAGAGCTGTATGGAGATTATCTGGTATCACCCATCGCTGGCACCGCACGGTTGGCTGGACGGTTTACGTCAGCGTTTACCTGAGGCGCGCGTTCGTCACTGGCAGCCGGGCGACACGGCCCCGGCCGATTACGCCATCGTGCGTTCTCCGCCGGTTGAGATGCTGGCAGGCCGTCAGTTAAAAGGTGTATTTGCCATGGGCGCGGGCGTCGACGAAATTCTTAAGCAAATTCGTGAAAATCCACAGATGCTGGCTGACGAGGTGCCGCTGTTCCGGCTGGAAGACACCGGTATGGCGCGCCAGATGCAGGAGTATGCCAACTGGTGCGTGCTGGGCTGGTTCCGCCGCTTCGCTGACTATCGCCAACTGCAGCAGCAATCGCAGTGGCAGGAGCTTGATGGGCGGGATCGGCACAACTTCACCGTTGGCGTATTAGGCGCGGGCGTATTAGGCCGCAGCGTGCTGGAAAGCCTGCGTCAGTGGGGTTTTCCGTTGCGTAGCTGGAGCCGCTCCGCCAAACAGATTGACGGCGTGCAGAGTTTCCACGGGCGCGATCAGCTGAATGCCTTCCTCGATGGCACTCAGGTGCTGATCGATCTGTTGCCCACCACACCGGAGACCACGAACTTAATCGATAGCCACTTGTTGCGCGTGTTACCGCGCGGTGCCTGCTTCCTTAACCTGGCGCGCGGTGCGCATGTGGTGGAAGCCGATTTGCTCGCCGCACTGAATAGCGGTCAGCTGGCGGCTGCCGCGCTGGATGTGTTCCAGACCGAGCCGCTGCCGCAGGATCATCCATTGTGGTCTCATCCGCATGTCACAATCACGCCACATACTGCGGCTATCACGTTGCCGGGTGAAGCGATGGATTACATTGCGGATGCCATACTTGCTCTACAGCAGGGCGATAAGCCAGGCGGTTTGGTCGATCGCCAGCGCGGTTATTAATTCACATTTGGTCAGGAGATGAAGATGTATCCCGTTGATTTACATATGCACACTGTCGCCAGCACCCACGCATACAGCACGCTGCATGATTATGTGGCGCAGGCGAAACAGAATGGCTTAAAGCTGTTTGCCATTACCGATCACGGTCCGGATATGGCCGATGCGCCGCACTATTGGCACTTCGTCAACATGCGCATCTGGCCGCGCGTGATTGACGGCGTCGGCGTACTGCGCGGTATTGAAGCCAACATCAAAAATCAGCATGGTGAGATTGATTGCAGCGGCCCGATGCTGGATGCGCTCGATCTGATCGTCGCCGGCTTCCACGAGCCAGTGTATGCACCGCGCGATAAAGCGCATCACACCGAAGCGATGATTGCCGCCATGGCTGGAGGTTTAGTGCATATCATCTCTCATCCCGGCAACCCAAAATTCCCGGTAGATATCCGCGCGATTGCCGAAGCTGCGGCGCACTACGATGTGGCGCTGGAGATCAATAACTCCTCCTTTACGCATTCACGGCCGGGCAGCGAACCGAACTGCCGCGCTATTGCTGAAGCCGTGCGCGATGCCGGTGGTCGCCTGGCATTTGGTTCCGATTCGCATACCGCGTTTACGCTGGGGCATTTCGAACACTGCATTCGCATCACCAGCGAAGTGGATTTTCCGCAAGATCGCGTGTTAAATGTCACGCCGCGTCGCCTGCTCGATTTCCTCGAACAGCGCACCGGCAAACATATTGCTGAATTTGCTGATTTTTAACTTTTTGCCTCAAGGAATTCTGTTGCATGAATGAGTTTTCCATTCTCTGCCGCGTCATCGGCTCGCTGTTTAATCGCCAGCCGCAGGATCCGCTGCTGGTACCGCTGTTCACGCTGCTGCGCGAAGGCAAACTGCAACAGCAGTGGCCGCTGGAGCAGGAGGAACTGTTGACGCGTCTGCAGCAGAATAGCGATCCCCAGGCGCTGGCCGCCGATTACAACGCGCTGTTTGTAGGCAGCGAGTGTAGCGTGCCGCCGTACGCTTCGCAGTGGCCAAATGGCCCACAGGAAGCCGAGGTGCGCGCCTTTCTCAGCGCCCGCGGCATGCCACTAAGCGAAGCCCCGGCCGATCACTTCGGCGTGCTGCTGCTCGCGGCATCGTGGCTGGAAGATCAGTCGGCGGAGGATGAATCCGCCGCACAGCTGGCACTGTTCGATGAGTATTTGCTGCCGTGGTGCGGCGCGTTCCTCGGTAAAGTGGAAGCGCACGCTACCACGGCGTTTTATCGCACGCTGGCCGCACTGAGCCGTGAAGCCATGCAGGCGATGTATGACGAGCTGAACGAAGAGCAGGGCGACGAGGCGTAATCGTTACCAGCTGGCTGCGCTGCTGCCGAGTTTGACACCCGGCGTAGCGCAGATCATTGGCGTGCCGGGCAGATAAGCCGCGGCACGCAATCTCTGCGCAATGCCCCACTGATTGAACTCCACGCTGCTCAGCACATCATCGCGCTGCGCATCAATACCGTTTTGCCCATTTTCTGGCGCGGCACCGAACTGTTGCAATAGCTGCGCCGTACGTGCCAGTGACAAACGCGCCTGCCAGCCGACGCCATGGCTTAACCGTTGACGCAGACCTTCCAGCACCGCTGAAGCCATCAGGTAGCCGGTGGCGTGATCGAGCGCCTGCACCGGCAGCGGTGTCGGTTTGTTGCTGCCGCTCCAACGCATGCCTTGCTCGGCGATGCCGCAGCCCATCTGCACAAGGCTGTCGAATCCGCGCCGGTTGCGCCACGGCCCGCTCCAGCCCCACGCATTAAGGCTGACATCCACTAAGCCGGGTGCCAGTTTGCGGCGGGTATCGGCATCCAGTCCCAGTTTATCCAGCGCATCGGCACGATAACCGTGTACCAGCACATCGCTGTGTTGCAACAGCTGGCGCAGCTGTTCGCGCCCGGCCCGGGATTTGATATCAAGACGCGCACAGCGTTTGCCGCAGGTGATCTCCTCTTCCAGCGTCGGCTCGTGCCAGTCGGGCGGATCGATGCGCAGCACATTGGCGCCAAGGCTGGCGAGAAAGCGCGTGGCGACCGGACCGGCGATGATGCGGGTGAGATCCAACACGCGTACGCCGAGCAGCGGGCGTGCGGGCGATAACGTCCAGCCTGGCGTCGGCGCCTCGCCGCAGGCCTGCTGTGCAATCAGCGGCTCATGTTGCACCGCGCTGCCTTGCGGATGCTGCCGCCATTGTGCTTCGCTGCGCATCTGCGCGGCGCAACCGCCGGCCTCAATCACCGCCTGCTCGAGCGCGGCGGCGGGCCAGCGTGCGACCGCGTCGGCCAGTGAGGCGCGATGGGCATGCTGGCCAAGAACCTGCTCCATCGCGGCACGATGATGAGCGGCATTAGTGTGCAGGCGGATCCAGCCGTCGGCGCTGGCGTAATCGCCGGCGAATTCGTCCCACAGCGCCGCGGGAGGCCGATTAAGCGGAATCAGGCTGTGTTGAAACCAGCGTGAGGCAAGACGGACGTTGACGCTGACCGGCGCGGATTGGCCGAGTAAGTCGCTCAGCGCCTGGCTGGCCAGCCCGATGCTGGTGGCCGCCAGTTCACTGACGGCAAAGGCAGACGCGAAGGTTTCAGGTTGGAGGAAGGTGAGCGAGGGAAGCGCATCTGCGCCTCGTAATCCCTGCCACATTTGCTGCCACAGTGCGGCAGCACGTTGAGAATCCATGTTGAGTCTCCGGATAACGCGCGAGACTCAAGCATAGCAGAGGCAATTTAACGGCGACGCAAGCGTAAACGGGGGAAACGCGCGTGCATGCGCAGGTTACGCAGATTGATCACGGCAATCGCGGTCCCCAATACCACCAGCGAAGCGCCGAGAACCTTAAAGCTGTTCATGCTATCGCCGAGCACCAGTACGCCCATCAACACCGCCAGCACCGGCGTCAGCAACGAGTAGGGCATGATCAGATTCACGTTGTACTTCTTCAGCAACGCGTACCACAGCGTATAGGCCACAATCGACGAGGCCAGCGCGCTGTAGAGAATACCAAACCAGCCGCGCCAGCCCGCGTGGCTCAGCGCGTAAAACTGGTGTGATTCGGTGAGCCAGGAGGCTGCGCCGACAATCGGCACCGCAAGAAAGGAGATCCAGCCGGTGAGCGTCAGCGGTTTAATCGGCGGCGATTTTTTCACAATCATATTGCTAATGGCCCAGCCGAAGGCGCTGCACAGCAGAATGCACAGCACCCACCAGGCCGGAATGGTGGGGCTACCCGACAGCACCGCCACGCCGCTTAACGAAATCGCGATACCGATCAGCTGTATCACGCGCAGCTTCTCTTTCAGAATCACCATCGCCAGCAGCATGGCAATCGGCGTGCCGAGCTGCACCACAATGGCACCGGTGCCGGCATCGGTGTAACGCATGCCGACAAACAGCAGCGAGAAGTGCATAAAGCCAAAGGTGAACGCCAGCGTCAGCAGCCACGGCAGCTGCGCGCGCGTAATGCGACAGAAGGGCACCAGCACAACCGCCACCACCACAAAGCGCATCCAGGTAAGAAACAGCGGGGGAAGTTCCAGCAATCCCCACTTTACCGCTACGTTATTGAACGCCCAGATGGAAACCACCATCAGAACCATAAAAAAATGCCGCGCTGCCACAATGTCTTCCTTCACCGTCAATCAGGATTAATACCGGCTAATGATGGCATGAAGGCGATGACTTCGGGCGTGTCTAAGGAAAAAAAATTCGTTGAAGCATTAGCTTATGCAGGAAAAAAATAAGACATGTTGCTGATTTATTGTCAAAGTGGATGTCCGAAAAGCGACCATAATGAGGAACGTATTCGGCATGACACAGACCCGCGCATTACCCCTTGCCCTGATTCAACTCGACGTTCCGCCGCCACAGGTTGTGGCACAAATTGGTGAACAACCGCAGTGGTTTATCGATGCGCTGCAGCTGCAGCCCGATGACTATGTGATTGTGCGTCCGCATCTGGGCGATGATTTACCGGCGTTTGACCGCGTCAGCGGCGCGATTCTCAGCGGTTCCTGGGCGATGGTGACCGATCACGCCGACTGGAGTGAACGCACCGCCGCCTGGATTCGCGGCGTGCTGGATGCAGAACTGCCGCTGCTCGGCGTGTGCTACGGCCATCAGCTGATGGCTTACGCGCTGGGTGGCAAAGTGGGCGATAATCCGCAAGGCTGGGAGCGTGGACTGAAACCGCTGACGTGCAGTGCGCAGGCGAAAACCGATCCCTGGCTGGGGCCGTTACCGGGCGAGTTCCAGGCGTGGTTGTCCCATCGTCAATCGGTATTAACGCCGCCGCCGCATGCGCAAGTGCTGGCGAGTTCGGCGCAGGATGGCTGTCAAATTTTGCGTTATTCACCGCAGGCGCTGTCGGTACAGTTCCATCCGGAATTTACCCGCGACATTATGACGGCTTGTTTACCGGCGGGCGTCAGCGATGAGGGTACGCCATTGGTGGGGGAAGATTGGTCGCGTGAACTGTTGCGGAGCTTCTGGCAGCAAACGCGGCCGCAGCCGCGCGTGCAGGCTCAGGGCGCGTAATGACGGGTGCAGCGATAGACCCACGCGGGTGGCATGTTTTTCAGCACCCGCTGGCGTTCCCAGGTGAAGTAACGCGATAAATTGGGTTGGGTAAACGAGGTGTATTGAAACTGAACAAATACGCCGCGTGGACCCAACGCATCATGCACGGCGCTGAGAATCGCATCGCGCGTGGCGGGCGGTAAGGACAGCAGCGGCAGGCCAGAAAAAATCACATCATATTCCCCAGCGAGATACTCAGCCGAACAGGCACGCACTTGCATGCGCGGGTCCGGTAAGCCGCGCAGACTTTTCACCAGTTCCGGGCTGATTTCAAACACATCCAGCTGTGCTTCCGGCGCCATGCGAGCCAGTAGATGACGCGTCAGGACGCCGTCACCGGCGCCGAGTTCGGCGATGCGCATACTGCTATCCCAATTCACCGCATCGCACATGGTGCGGCACAGCGCGGCGGAAGAGGGCGTGATGCTGCCCATTTTGCGCGGGTTGCGGATAAATTGCTGAACAAAGTTCGCTTTGGCGCGCATTAACGTCAGGGCTGAAGCCAACATCTGTTTCTCCTGGTTAGTATCCTGCTTCATATTGACCACATATTTGGCCCATGTTCCGCTTTTTGCTGCATCTGCGGGAAAACTCGGAATTATCTGTAGCAGCGACCGCACGCCAAATTTCCCACGATGCGGTCACAGTTTCCCGCTCTGCGATCTGACAGGCTGGCACCGATCGCCCAATGTTAATAACAGGTTTCATAGTTGTTAATCGCCACTCTGTCCCGCAAGGAGAAACACCATGCGTTACGCTGCTCCGGGAGAACAAGGTTCTCTCATTACTCTGCAATCGCGTTATGGCAACTTTATCAACGGCGAATTTGTTGCGCCGGTGAATGGAAATTACTTCCTCAACACCTCCCCAATTAATGCTTCCACCATTGGCGAATTTCCGCGCTCGGATCGCGCTGATATCGATAACGCCGTTGCCGCCGCGCAGGCCGCCGCCGATGCGTGGGGCAAAACCTCGCCGCAGGCACGATCGTTAGTGCTGCTAAAAATTGCTGACCGGCTGGAAGAGAATCTGGAATACATCGCAGTCAATGAGACCTGGGATAACGGCAAGCCGGTGCGCGAAACGCTGGCCGCCGATCTGCCGCTGGCGGTCGATCACTTTCGCTATTTCGCTGGCTGCGTGCGTGCGCAGGAAGGGACAGCGGCTGAAATCGATGAGCTCACCGCCGCCTACCACTTCCACGAACCGCTGGGCGTGGTAGGGCAAATCATTCCATGGAATTTCCCGCTGCTGATGGCGGCATGGAAACTGGCGCCGGCACTGGGCGCAGGCAACTGCGTGGTGTTGAAACCGGCTGAGCAAACGCCGCTGTCAATTACGCTGTTTATGGAGGTGATTAAAGATCTGCTGCCGCCGGGCGTGATTAACGTGGTGCACGGCTACGGTAAAGAGGCCGGCGAAGCGCTGGCGTCGCATCCGGGTATCGCCAAAATCGCCTTTACCGGATCAACTGCCACTGGGGGGCATATTCTCGAGCTGGCCGCGAAAAGTCTCATCCCGTCCACCGTCGAGTTAGGCGGAAAATCGCCGAACATTTTCTTCGAAGACATCATGGACGCGGAGGAGAGTTTCATTGAGAAAGCCGCAGAAGGCGTGGTGCTCGGCTTCCTCAATCAGGGTGAAGTCTGTACCTGTCCGTCACGCGCGCTGGTGCAGGAGTCGATCTTCGAGCCGTTTATGGCAGCGGTGATGAAGCGTATCAAAACCATCAAACGTGGCGATCCGCTGGATACCGATACCATGATTGGTGCGCAGGCCTCGCAGCAGCAGTTCGATAAAATCCTCTCTTATCTGGAAATCGCGCAGCAAGAGGGCGCGCAGGTGCTGCACGGCGGCGGCGTGGAGAAGATCGGTGAGGAGTTTGCCAGCGGCTACTATATCCAGCCGACGTTGCTGAAAGGTGACAACAGCATGCGCGTGTTCCAGGAGGAGATCTTTGGGCCGGTGGTTGGCGTGCTGACCTTCAAAGATGAAGCCGAAGCGCTCGCCATCGCCAATGACTCGATTTATGGTCTCGGCGCGGGCGTGTGGACGCGTGATATCAACCGTGCCTATCGCATGGGCCGTGCAATCAAAGCCGGTCGCGTGTGGACCAACTGTTATCACCTCTATCCGGCACATGCGGCGTTTGGCGGCTATAAAAAATCGGGTATCGGCCGCGAAACCCATAAAATGATGCTCGACCATTATCAGCAAACCAAAAACCTGCTGGTGAGCTACAGCACCCAACCGCTCGGTTTCTTCTGATCCACCAAGGGCAGTAGAGTCATCTGCTGCCCGTTCATCTCTCCGTCATCTTGCCTCTGCAGGATAGTCCTGTCGCAAGAAATTTCCGATTACGTAACATCTTTAAGCCAGGTCTTGTGTTCTTTAAAGGGCGTGATTTGCCAGAATGGCCCACCTATTTTAAGGAGATCCCATGAACTCGTTGTACAACTACCTGGAACAGCACGATGAGATGCTGGACGGTGTCGAACAAAATATTATTACGGTAAATCTGCCTGGGCGTCAGGCGGTGTATGTAATTGGTCAGAATGATGCTGACCTGCTGCTGGAAGTGAAAGCGCGCGAAATCGCCACGGCGCAGCGCATAGAGACGTTGCGTCAGCTGGAGAGTCAATTCCGTTTTTAACTTTTTTGCTTTGCCTCATTCGATGATCAATTTGTCAGAAATATCGCAATAAAAAAGCCGCTATCACACGATAACGGCTTTTTTGTGCTGCGATGCGTATATTACTTCACGCAGGCCGCGCAGTTGTTGTGAATCTGCTGGAAGAAGTCGTTTCCTTTGTCATCCACCAGAATGAACGCCGGGAAGTTTTCCACTTCGATTTTCCAAATCGCTTCCATGCCAAGCTCGGCATACTCCACGCATTCCAGACTCTTAATGCTCTGCTGTGCCAGTACCGCTGCCGGGCCGCCGATGCTTCCCAGGTAGAAGCCGCCGTGTTTTTGACACGCATCGGTAACCTGCTTGCTGCGGTTGCCCTTCGCCAGCATCACCATGCTGCCGCCGTTGGCCTGCAGCAGATCAACGTAGGAGTCCATACGACCTGCAGTCGTTGGGCCGAGTGAGCCAGAAGCATAACCTTCTGGCGTCTTGGCCGGACCCGCGTAATACACCGGATGATCTTTGATGTATTGCGGCAAACCTTCGCCGTCATCAATACGCTCTTTCAGCTTGGCATGTGCAATGTCGCGCGCCACGATGATGGTGCCATTCAATGACAGGCGCGTGGAGACCGGATACGCCGACAGCAGCGCCAGAATCTCGCTCATTGGCTGGTTCAGATCGACATGTACCACTTCACCTTCGCCCTGCTGACGCAGCTCTTCCGGAATGTAGCGGCCCGGATTATCTTCCATCTTCTCAATCCAGATGCCTTCGCGGTTGATTTTGGCTTTGATGTTACGGTCAGCGGAGCAAGACACGCCCATGCCCACCGGGCAGGATGCGCCGTGACGTGGCAGACGCACTACGCGGATATCGTGCGCGAAGTATTTACCGCCAAACTGCGCGCCCAAGCCCAGCTCCTGCGACGCTTTCAGCAACTCTTCTTCCAGCTGCACATCGCGGAAGGCCTGACCATGTTCGTTGCCTTCAGTCGGCAGTGAATCGTAGTAGTGGGTTGAAGCCAGCTTAACGGTTTTCAGTGTGCTTTCTGCGGAGGTGCCGCCGATGACAAAGGCGATGTGGTACGGCGGGCAGGCCGCGGTGCCCAGCGACATCATCTTATCGACCAGGTAGTTCTTCAGCTTAGCTGGCGTAATCAGCGCTTTGGTTTCCTGATACAGATAGGTTTTGTTAGCGGAACCGCCACCTTTAGCAATGCACAGGAATTTGTACTCGTCGCCATCCACGCTGTAGAGATCGATCTGCGCCGGCAGGTTGGTACCGGTATTCACCTCTTTATACATATCCAGCGCGGCGTTCTGTGAGTAGCGCAGGTTATCTTCAATAAAGGTGTTGTAGACGCCCTGTGACAGCGCGGCTTCATCGCCGCCGCCGGTCCAGACGCGCTGGCCTTTTTTACCCATGATGATGGCGGTGCCGGTGTCCTGACAGGTTGGCAGCACGCCTTTCGCGGCAATTTCCGAGTTACGCAGGAACTGCAGCGCGACATATTTATCGTTCTTGCTGGCTTCATCATCGGCAAGAATCGCGGCGACCTGCGCCTGGTGCGAAGCGCGCAGCATAAAGGACGCATCATGGAATGCCTGCTTCGCCAGCAGCGTCAGCGCTTTAGGATCGACTTTCAGGACTTCTTCGCCATCGAAGTTGGCTACCGAGACGTAATCACGGCTCAGCAGATAGTATTCAGTATCATCTTTGGCGAGAGGAAACGGATTCTGGTAATAGAAGGGTTTGTTCGACATGTTGGCTCACTTAGCTTCGTGTTGCCCGCCAGCATGACGGGCGACAAATTAGGCAATCTGTTATTTGATTTTTCTCTCGCCAGCCCTCCGCAGGGGCTGACTGGCGAGCATCATAACATTTTCACGGTAATACGCGGCTCCGTTTTAACATCGAAGCAACATCATCAGAACATCATCACCATCCATGGATAGGCGACAACCATCAGCAGAACCAGGAACAACGCACCGAAGATGGTACCGAGACGCCAATAATCTTTGGTTGGCAAATAGCCGCTGCCGTAGTAAATCGGGCTTGGGCCGGTGCCGTACGGGGTGATAATGCCCATCACGCCGAGAGAAACACACATCATCAAACAGAATACCGGCATGTTGATGCCCGGGATGGAGGCGGCAATGGTCAACATCGCTGGCAGCAGCGCCGTGGTGTGCGCCGTGGTACTGGCGAACAGGTAGTGCAGCAGATAGAAGGCGACTAACAGGACCACGGCAGAAACTTGCGGGTCATAGCCTTGTAGCAGCATCGCACCTTCTTTACCCAGCCAGGCGATGAAGCCAACGCGTGCTAAGCCATCGGCGAGGGCGACCAGCGTGGCGAACCAGGCAAAAGTGTTCCAGGCTGCTTTGTTGCTGGTGATGTCATTCCAATTCAGTACACCGGTCCACAGCATCAGCACGATAACCAACAGTGCGGCCATCGCCGGTTCAATCCACGCTGTGGCGAAGATCCACATCATCAGCGCAGCCACCACGAAGCCCAGCAGCAGGATTTCGTTGCGTTTCAGTTTGCCCAGTTTCGCCAGCTCAGCAGTCGCCCAGCGCGGCACTTCATCATTCACTTTCACTTCTGGCGGATAGAGCCAGTAGGCCAGCAGCGGCATGGTGAGAATCAGCAGCACACCCAGTGGCAGGAAGGCGAGGAACCACATGCCCCATGAGATATCGAAGCCGACCACGCTTTTGACCAGCGCCAGCGCCAGCAGGTTAGGTGCCAGAGCCGAAAGGAACATTGAACTGGTGATACACGCGGCGGTGATCGCTACCCACATCAGGTAAGAACCAATCTTGCGTGCGCTCGGATCGTTAGGTTTTGAACCGTAGAGCGGCGGCAGGTTGGCGATAATCGGGTAGATGGTACCGCCACTGCGTGCGGTGTTCGACGGCGTAAACGGCGCCAGCAGCAGGTCAGCGAAGGTAATCGCATAACCGAGCGTCAGGCTACGACGACCAAGATATTTCACCAGAATCAGCGCCAGGCGGCGACCAAACTGGGTTTTATCGTAGCCCGCAGCGAACATAAAGGCACCGAAGATCAGCCAGACCGTAGAGTTGCCGAAGCCGCTCACTGCCCATTTGAATGACTGCGCGGCGGTTTTGAACTTGGGATCGGCCAGTTCCGCTGGGCTAAACAGCACCCATTGGCTGAACAGCGCAATGATCACCACGCCGGTCAAGCCGATGACCGCGCCGGGTAACGGCTCAAAAATCAATCCAACAATGACCCCGACAAAAATGGCAAAGAAGTGCCATGCGTAAGGCTCGAGTCCTGCCGGCGTCGGCACCAGCAGCAACAGCACAGCGACAACAATTGGCAGGCACAACATAATCAGGCGGTTCTTTTTCCCCGGTGCCGCAGGCGGCGCGGGTAGTGATTCACTCTGGGTGGTTTGTGTGTTCATAGTTTTGGTCTGCAAGTTATGGAGATGCGGTTATACGCCCCGAACTAAGTGGGTTTATTTAGTTACAAAACCCTTGTAGCAGATTAGTCGTGACATTTAAAACTGAGTTTTAATAAATCGCTATTTGCAAAATTCGATACGCGAATTATCTATTGAATGTGAGTATGATGCGATTAATTAAAATATCTATTTTGATCTAGATCAATAAAATTTATTCGTGTTTTTTTTGCATTAAGCGTGCGCCTGTTAATAAACGAACCATTAGGTGAAAATTAACTGTGTGAGGCAAACGAAACGCCACAAATCAAGCAAAAAACAGAGAGGGATGGTGATTTATCTTTATGATAAGGCTGGTTTTGTTTTAAATGTAAGGAAAAAGTTGATTTTTGTCAAGTCTTGGTTAAAACTTAGCGGAACGCAGCTTTCAGCAATGAGCATCAAATATTATTTTCATGCGTAAAACTTATATAACTAACGAATAAGGTTATGTAAGTAAATAAAATGGTATATTTATGGCATGAAGTCGGACCACTCAAATAAATATAAATTCCTCCGAACCGCCAAAGAATTGAATACAAAATTTCTTAATTCTGGAGTTGCTCATCATGAATACGCTCACCCCGATTCTTAATCCGCTTACGCTACCGAAAGGTGCGGTGCTCAAAAACCGTTTGGTTATGGCGCCGATGACCACCTGTACAGGTTACTTTGACGGCGGTGTTACCAGTGACCTTGTCGAATATTATCGCGTGCGTGCCGGCAGCATCGGCACCGTAATTGTTGAATGCTGCTTTGTTGATAACCGCGGCCCGGCGTTCCCTGGCGCACTCGGCATCGATAGCGATAACAAAATTCCCGGCCTGGCGAAAATCGCGCACGCCATCAAGTCTCAAGGCTCCAAAGCGATCCTGCAGATTTATCACGGCGGCCGTATGGTGGAACCTGCGCTGATCGGCGGTAAAACGCCGGTCGCGCCTAGCGCCATCGCCGCACCGCGTGAAGGCGCCACCACGCCACAAGCGCTGACGGCAGAAGAAGTCGACGTGATGATCACCAAGTTTGGTGATGCGGTGAACCGTGCCATCAAAGCCGGCTTTGATGGCGTGGAAATTCACGGTGCAAATACCTATCTCATCCAACAGTTCTACTCGCCAAACTCGAACCAGCGTGATGATAAGTGGGGCGGCAGCCGCGATAATCGTGCCCGTTTCCCACTGGAAGTGCTGGAGATCACCCACAAAATGGCCGACCGTTTTGCCGCGGCGGATTTCGTCATTGGTTATCGCTTCTCACCGGAAGAGCTGGAAGTCCCAGGTATCCGCTGGGATGACACGCTGTACCTGCTGGAAAAACTGGCCGAACGCGGCCTCGATTACGTGCACTTCTCCGTCGGCCAACTGCTGCGTCCGTCGATAGTCGATACCCAGGATCCAACGCCGCTGATCACCAAATACCTTGCCCAGCGCTCACCAAACCTGGCGAAAGTGCCGGTGATTGGCGTCGGCGGCATTGTGAATAAAGAAGATGCCGAGAATGCGCTGGAGCACGGTTTCGATCTGGTTGCGGTCGGTAAAGCCTGTATCGCCTATCCGGACTGGGCCGATCGCGCGATCAAAAATCAGCATATGGAGTTGTACATTGACAGCACCAAGCGCGAAGAGCTGACCATCCCGGAACCGCTGTGGCGCTTCTCGCTGGTGGATGCGATGATTCGCGACGTCAGCGATACCGGGCGTAAGTACAAGGCCGGCGTTTATCAGGCCAAAGTCGAAGCCGAAGCGCTGAAGCTGAAAATCAACGTGACGCTGGATACCGACCGTATTACCGACATTTCACTGGTGCCGGATCCGAGCCTCGATGTCGACTTCACCAGCACCTTCGAGAGCCTGCGTGAACGCATTCTGGTGGCGAACAGCCCACACGTGGATGCCATCACCGGCGCCACTACGCAGAGTGAAGCGCTGAAAAAAGCGGTATCACGCGCCATGACCACCTCAAGCAAAGAGTATGTGATTGAGGAGGGCGGTAACCCTAACGCACCGGTTAATTACGATGTGGTGGTGGTGGGCACCGGCGGTGCCGGTCTGGCGGCAGCGATTCAGGCGCATGACGATGGCGCGCGTGTGGTAATCATCGAGAAGATGCCCACCATCGGCGGCAACACCATTAAAGCCTCAGTGGGTATGAACGCGGCTGAAACCCGTTATCAGAAGCTGAAAGGCATTGAAGACAGTAAAGAGCTGTTCTACGAAGAGACGCTGAAAGGCGGCAAATTCAAAAATAATCCGGTACTGCTGCGCGAATTTGTTGAGCAAGCACCTGAAGCGATTGAGTGGCTGGCGGCGAAAGAGATCGAGCTGTGCGATATCACTATCACCGGCGGTATGAGCATCGATCGTACGCATCGTCCGGAAGATCGTTCTGCGGTGGGTGGCTTCCTAATCAGCGGCCTGGTTAAAAATGTTAATCAGCGCAATATCGAAGTGCTGCTGGAAACCTCGGTGGCCGAAATCCTGGTGGAAAATGGCGCAGTCACTGGTGTCAAAGTGGTGGATGAGTACAACGATAGCCGTATCATCAACGCTAAAAGCGTGATTGTGGCCACCGGTGGCTTCAGTGCAAACCGCGAGATGGTGGTGAAATATCGCCCTGAGCTGGATGGTTTTGTAACCACCAACCATAAAGGCGCCACCGGCAGCGGCATTGCCATGTTGCAACACATCGGCGCGGATACGGTGGATATGGGCGAGATTCAGATTCACCCAACGGTTGAGCAAACCACCTCGTATCTGATTTCCGAAGCGATGCGCGGCGGCGGGGCAATCCTGGTCAGCCAGGCGGGCAAGCGTTTCTACAACGAAATGGAAACCCGCGACAAAGTTTCTGCCGAGATCATCGCCCTGCCTGAGAAGAGCGCGTGGATCATTTTTGATGAGCAGGTTCGTGCTAACAACAAAGCGGCTGACGAATACATCGCCAAAGGCTTCGTGATTAGCGCACCAACGCCACACGAGCTGGCGGTGAAACTCAATATGGATCAGGAAGCGCTGCAAACCACGCTGGGTCGTTACAACGAGTTCGTGGCGAAGCAGGACGACGAAGACTTTGGCCGTAAAACGGCGCTGCGTCATCCGCTGAACAAAGGCCCGTATTTTGCGATTCGTATCGCACCGGGCGTGCACCACACCATGGGCGGCGTGACCATTAACACCGATACCGCGGTGCTGGATGCACAGAAAGCGGTGATTCCAGGTGCGTGGGCGGCAGGTGAAGTGGTCGGTGGCATCCACGGTGCTAACCGCATCGGCGGTAACGCGGTGGCCGATATCATCATCTTTGGTATCAAAGCCGGTCACAATGCCGCTAAACTGGCGCTAGGACACTAAGCTGTAAAGATGCCCGCCTTGTGCGGGCATCGTTTTCTTTAGAGGCATGCAATGACCGATGGCGTCTTCTCTTACTCTGCCGTACTTATGGGTTCGCCCATACTGCTCAAACTCTTCGACGACAATCCCACGCTAGCCCGCCAGGTTTTCCAACTCATCAAGCAGCAAGAAAATCTGTTCACCGTTAATCGCGCTGAATCCGAAGTGATGTCGATCAATCAGGCCGCAGGCCGGAATCCGGTGGTGGTGAGCGAGCCGGTTTTCGCTTTGATTAGCGTGGCACACGCCGTGAGCTTGCTACCGGATAGCGCGTTTAATTTCACTATCGGGCCGGTGGTGAAGCGCTGGAAGATTGGATTTCAGGGACGCGCGGTGCCGCCGGCAAACGAGATTGCTGCTCTGTTGAAGCTGACCGATCCGCATCAGGTGGTGCTTAATTCCGCCGATTGCTCGGTATTTCTGCTGCAGTCGGGCATGGAGATCGATCTCGGCGCCATCGCCAAAGGCTATATCGCCGATCGCGTACAGGCGTTTCTGCATCAGCAGGGCGTGCAGCAGGCGCTGATTAATCTGGGCGGTAATGTGCAAACGCTGGGCTCGCCGCCGCATGAACCGCAAGGTTGGGGCATCGGTCTGAAAAAACCCTTTGGACGTGATGATGAGCTGTTAGGCGTGCTGCAAGTGCAGGGTAAATCGGTGGTGACGTCGGGCATTTACGAGCGCTATTTCGAACGGGATGGCCGCTGCTGGCACCATATTTTTGATCCGCAAAACGGCTATCCGCTCGATAATGAATTGCTGAGCGTGACGGTGATTTCCGATCGCTCAATTGATGGCGATATCTACACCACGCTGCTCTACGGCATGGGCGTAGAGCAAGGGCTGGCGTATCTCGCTGACCAGCCCGATATCGATGCGGTATTTGTTACGCGAGATCGGCAGATTATCTGCTCCTCGCCGCGCCACTTCCAATTCCAGCAGCGCGATTTCGCCTGGCAGCTCCGTTACTGACAATATTGCTGCAGCAGCGAATGGTATTCCGGCTGCAAGCGATAGCGATATACCGGGCGACCGGTGGCGCCATAGTGAATGCTGGTGAACAGGATATTAATCTGCGCCAGCCAAATCAGGTATTTACGGCAAGAGACGCGCGAAATATTCACCTCGGCCGCCAGCTCATCGGTCGAGAACTCATGACCCGGATGGGCGTCAATCCACTGACACAGCGTGCGTAGCGTCTGCGGCGTTAACCCTTTTGGCAGGCGCTTATTATCGTGTTGCGTTGCCGGGCTGCCGTGAATCAGCAAATCAACATCGGATTGCTGATAGTAATGCTGATTGTCCATCAGCGATTTCTTCTGCCGCCAGCCGGTCAGCGCCTCTTCAAAACGCGGGAACTGGAAGGGTTTGATCAGATAATCCACCACGCCGTAGTGCAGCGAAGTTTTGATATTCTCTGCATCCGCCGCTGACGAAATGATGATCACTTCCACCGCGCTTTGCGCCGTGCGCAATTCCGGTAACAGATCGAGACCATTCTCCTGCTGCATATAGATATCCAGCAGCACCAGATCGACTGCGGTATCGCTATTGAACAGGATCTCCTTCGCCTGCTTCAGCGTTGAGGCGGTGCCACAACAGTGAAAGCCCTGAATCTGGCCGATATAAGCGCGATTAAGCTCGGCGACCATGGCGTCATCATCGACCACTAACACATTGATCATGCGGATTGGTTTCCTCCATCCCAGGGAAGTTGGACTAAAAATTGGGTAAACACGCCGGGTTCTGACTCTACGCTTACGCTGCCACCGATATGCTCGGTTTGTTGCTGCAGCAAAAACAGCCCGACACCGCGGTTTTCACCTTTGGTGGAGAAGCCTTTTTCAAAAATCGTGGCGAGGCGATCGGCTTCAATGCCTGGGCCATCGTCACTCACTTCACAGGTTAACCAACCATTTTGGTAGTGCAGCATCACGTGAATCTCGCCTTCAACCTGCTCGCTCAGCGCATCCAGCGCGTTTTCAATTAGATTGCCGATCACCGTAATCAGCGCCGCCATCTGCTCTTCATTACCGCTGTCGGGCAGGAAGCTGGCATCGCTAATGGTCAGGCGATGGCCGCAATCCGAGGCGCGGTTGATTTTACTCAGCAAAAATCCGGCAATCACCGGCGATTTTATTTTGTCGAGCAGGAAACCAATCTCCGTCTGGTAATTATTGGCGGTCTTGAGAATATAGCTCTCTACCTGCGTGTAGTTTTTCATATGCAGCAGGCCAAGAATCACGTGCAGCTTATTCATAAACTCGTGCGAGCGTTCACGCAGCGCATCCACGTAGTTTACCATGCCGGTCAGGCGCTGCATTAGCTGACTGATTTCCGTTTTATCCCTGAAGGTGCAAACCGCGCCGATAATCCGGCCCTGGTTGCGCACCGGCACGGTATTGCTCAGCAGCACACGGCCATTAACATTCAGCTCCTGATCGCGCCGCGCCCGTCCGCTTTGCAGCACATCACGCAGATGATCGTTGATCACCGACGCATCATAGATGCGATCGCCGGTGATCGTGCCCATGGAATCATTGAGCAGCGCACGCGCCGCCTGATTGACCAGCGTAACCTGGGCCTGCTCGTCCATCGCCACCACGCCCTCTTTCAGCGAGTTTAAAATCGCCTGGCGCTGTTCAAACAGCGTGGAGATCTCGTAGGGTTCGAGTCCAAACAGAATGCGCTTCAGCACGCGTACCAGCACCAGGGTGCCAATCGCCCCCGCCAGCGTACCAATAAAGATGGTCCACAGAATGCTCCAGCGGCTTTCGTTGATCTGCACGCTGACCGCATCCAGTGAGATGCCTATCGCCACCACGCCAATTTGTTGGTGCTGCGCGTTGAAGACCGGCGTGAAGACGCGCAGTGCTTTCGCCAGCGAACCTTTGTTCACCGAGACATTTTCATGGCCGCGCAGCGCGGGTTCGAGATCGTCTCCGATGAAGTGTTTGCCAATCAGTTCGGGGTTTCGATGTGAATAGCGGATGCCGTCCATGTTGGTCACGGTAATGAACAGCAAATTATTGGTTTCCTCAACCGCTTTGGCGATTGGCTGGATGCGCGTGCCATCCGGCGGATAGGTCAGCGCGCGCTGTATTTCCGGCGAGTCGGCCAGCGTGCGCGCCACGGCCATGGCTTTATCCTCCAGCTGCGCGCGGGTGGCCGCGCCAATCTGGAAAAAATAGAACATGTGCACACTGAGCAGCACCAGCACAATTACCGCGCTGAGCATCAGGGTGACCAGCGTATTGAGCTTCATCGGCTGCTTGCGCGCCGTTATTCCTTGCTGTGGAGAAGACATGATCGCTCTCGGCGGAGAAGAGGGCGGTTATTATGACGGATAAATGCGTGCAGGTCGCGCACCAGGTAAGGTTGCCATTCATGGCGTAATACCGATCAGTTAAGCGCTGAGCGACTTTCGTTCGCCATCGGCTGAGGCAGTTTCAGCTATGCCGTGCGGCGACCGAGCAGAGGACGCCTGGCCGCGCCCTCTGCACTCCCGGGCCCTGCGCCAGCCCGCCCCGCCGCTTCGCGGTGCCTTCGCTCCCTCGCGATTCCTGACGGACCGGCGGCGATTCGCTCCTGCTCAGCGCCGCCTCTCGCCGCATCCCTGCGGCTCGCCCTGGAATCCCTCACTCGCTCAGCGGGCTGGGATGTCGCCTCAACACCCGCGCTGCAGCAGCAATGCCTATCCCTGAATTATCATCGCTGGAACGTCTGTAGGGTCGCCATTTATGGCGACCACGTGCCCCATAATCTTCAGCCTGCAAAATTTCAAATCAGATGCGGTAATGGCAGGCGATGGTGTTGGGCGCTATCCGCAGCGCCGAGCGCAGAGTGACGGCCAGGATGAGCCGACACGACGTCGGCGAAAGCGCGGCATGAGCCAGGGATGGCGAATCCGCGCGGTCCGTCAGGCCGGAGTGATAAGCGAGGGAACAGCGAGGACGGCGCAGGCGCGGATTGCTAAGGTCCGCGCCTTCGGACCTTAGCCCGGCCGCCTGCTTCACACATTCTGAAACTGCCATAGACTTAGCGGGCGGAACCCCCACGGAGCCAGTGCGCTGCTTAACTGACGAGCATTACGCCATTCATGGCGACCTCAACGTTGACGGTGGCGAATTAACTCGATTTGACGCGATTAGCAAAACTCTTACGCAGCTTCTGCAGTTTCGGTGGAATCACCGCCATACAATAGCCGTTGCGCTGTCCGGCGCCTTCCCAATAATCCTGGTGATAACCTTCCGCCGCATACCACTCTTTCAGCGGCTCGATGGTGGTCACTACCGGATCGCTAAGGCCTTCCTGCGCGCGCGCAATGGCGGCAATCGCTTCAGCTTCCTGCTCAGGATTGGCCGGGAAAATCGCCGAACGATACTGGGTCCCAATATCGTTGCCCTGGCGGTTCAGCTGGGTAGGATCGTGAGTGGCAAAGCTGATGTCCAGCAGATCGCCGTAGCTCACCTGTGCCGGATCGAAACCGACGCGAATCGCCTCTGCATGCCCAGTGGCACCGCTGCACACCTGCTCGTAAGTCGGATTCGGACGAGCGCCGCCGGTATATCCGCTCTCGACTGACTCCACGCCAATCACATCTTTAAACACTGCTTCGGTACACCAGAAACAGCCACCGGCGATCACCGCATATTCGGTTGCCATTGTATTTACTCCTGTCAGGGCGAAAGCTTGAAAGTGGGGGTAAGCCTATAGTAATTCAAGCAGTTAAATTAACATTTCTGGCTTAAAGTCACCGCGCTTGTCGAGCAGCAAATTGCTCATCACGCTAAAGCGCCCTTCGCCCGTGTAGTGCAGCGTAGGTGGAAACTCCGGCGTTGCGGCGACATGCGCTTTAACGATCTCGAAAATAAAGAAGTTGTAATTATCCACCATTGAATCGTCATACAGCTGGCACTCAAAGCTGGCAAAGCATTCGTCAATTAACGGTGCATTCACCACGCTGGCGGGTTCGGGCGTCAGTGTAAAAGCATCGAACTTATCGAGACGATCGCCGTGGCTGTTGCCGATCGCCACAACGCTATCGACCAGATTGGCTGACGGTACGTTGATCACGCACTGGCCGCTCTGGCGAATCAACTCATGGCTGTGGTTGCCGCCGGCGATCATGCAGCCTACCAGCGACGGCGAGAACTCCAGAATGGTGTGCCAGCCGAGCGTCATGATGTCGCGCTGATCCTCAAATTGCGAACTCAGCAATACCACCGGACCCGGCTCCAGATATTTCCGCGCTTTGCTCACCGGAAAGTCGATTTTATGCATCGGATTTCTCCTGCTGTAGGTAGAAGTCCTCTAAGTGTAGATCCTTTACGGGGCGGGCAAATCACGGCATGGTAGAGCGTCATCTTAGCGGGAGCCAAAACGTGAACACGATCCTTAGTCAGAGGTTAAATCTTACCTATCCGATCATTCAGGCACCGATGGCGGGTGTCTCCACGCCGCAGCTGGCGGCGGCGGTGAGTAATAGCGGGGGGCTGGGATCGATTGGCATTGGTGCCTCAACGCCAGAGCAGGCCGAGAAGATGATCCGACAAACGCGTGCGCTCACCGCTGGGCCGATCAACGTTAACGTCTTTTGTCATGCCGCCGCGCAGCGTGATCCGCAGCTGGAGCAGGCGTGGATTGCCCGTTTTCAACCGCTATTTGATCGCTATGATGCGGAGATACCGACAGCGCTGTCTGAGATTTATCAAACCTTCCTTGAAAACCAGGCAATGCTGGAGGTGTTGCTGGAAACCGCGCCGGCTGCGGTGAGTTTCCATTTTGGCCTGCCTTCAATAGCGTTTGTACAGCGCTTAAAGCGTCGCGGCATTATCACGCTGGCGACCGCCACCAGCCTGGCGGAGGCGCAGGCGATTGAGGCTGCGGGAGTCGACTTTATTGTCGCGCAGGGCATTGAGGCGGGTGGACATCGCGGGATATTCGATCCGGCAGGTGACGATCATCAGCTCAGCACCTTCACGCTGGTGCAGGCGATACAGCAGGTTTCCCGGGTGCCGGTGATCGCGGCGGGCGGCATTATGAATGGCGCAGGCATTGCGGCGATGTTCAAACTGGGGATCGCAGGCGTGCAGCTGGGCACGGCGTTTATTCTATGCCCGGAGTCGGCGGCTAATCAGGCGTATCGCCAGGCGTTTAAAAGCCAACAGGCCATCAGCACGGTGATGACGTCGGCGATTTCCGGACGACCGGCAAGATGTATCACCAACGATTTTTGCCGCCTGGCGCGCGAGTTTAGCCACGACACCATTCCTCCCTATCCGCTGACCTATGCGCTCGGCAAAGCGCTGGCCGCCGCTGCCGCGGCTAAGGGCGCGCACGGCTTTGGCGCCCAGTGGGCTGGGCAGGGCGCGGCGCTGGCGCGAGAAATGCCGGCAGCTGAATTGATTACAACGCTGGTGGCGGAGTGGCAGGCGGCATAACGTGCGTCATGCAATGATGGGACAGCTTGTAGGATTGAGGAGCATGTGATGGCAAAACCCCCTTATTTACATCCGGGAGAACAGGTGGTGCTGTATGACGGCCTATGTAAACTCTGCAACGCGTGGGTGGTGTTTTTGCTTCGTCACGGTATTCCGCGCTCTATACGTTTCGCCGCAGTACAGAGTGAGCAGGGCAAAGCGCTATTACGTTTTGCCGGTTTACCGGATGACAATATCCGCACTATTGTTTTCATTCACGGTAACGATCGCTGGCTGCGCGCGCAGGCTATTTTTCGCATCATGCGCTTTTTGCCGTGGCCATGGCGCGCGCTCTCTCTCTTTAGGTTTATGCCTGACGTTATCAGCAATTATTGTTACGACCGCATTGCTTTAAATCGCTATCGACTATTTGGTCGCTACGACACGCATTACGTGATTAAGTCAGATTATAACGGACGGTTTTTAGATCAGTGAAGCAGGGCGTACTCGCGCCGTATTAATTTTCATAGCGGTACTCTGTCTCCATAATCGTTTTCGCCATCATGGATTTAACCCATTCGGTGGGTTCCCGTTTGCCACTGCGTTTGTGTGAATAGATTTTAACGGTGAACCTTGGCGCCGGAAAAGGCAGCCTGAAGGTGGTGACGTCCACGGCCTTATTGATTTTACCGGCCACGAAGGAGGGAATGGCCATGAGAAGTTCGCTTTCTGCGACAATAAATGGCGCACTCAGCATTGAAGGCGTTCTCATGGTAATGCGACGGTGCTGACCTATTTGAGCAAGATGAAAATCCAGCAGCCCCTGCTTTTCATTCCACGGCGTAACAACCAAATGTCCGGCTGCAAGATAAGACTCTAGATCAAGGCTGGTTCGTCGCGCATTGGCAATCACAATAAATTCATCACTGAACAGATCCATTTCGTCCAGGTCTGGATGGTTAACCTCTCCCGGCTCGCTAAAACTCAACGCTAAATCGATTTCACCGGCCAGTAGTTCAATCAGGGCCGGGTTATGCGGCAGATGGCACAGTTCAAAACTCAGGTTTGGTGCTTGTTCGGTGAGCGCATTCATCAGTCCAGGAAACACACAAAATGCGGTGTAATCGGTTACCGCGATTCTAAAACAGTCATTGCTGGTAAGAGGATCAAAGGGTTTAACCGGACAGAGATGCTTATTTAATCCTGTTAGCGTTTCGGCGATATAGGGCGCGAGCTGACAGGCATAGACGCTAGGACACATTTTGTGTCCTTCCCGATAAAAAAGGGGATCTTTGAAAAACTCGCGCAGTCGAGATAGCGCATGGCTCAGCGCCGAGGTACTGAGGCAAAGCTCGATGGCGGCCAACCTTACTGATCTATGCCTAAAGACTGCGTCGAAAACGGGGAGAAGATTTAAGTCGAGCCGACGCAGGACATGATGCATGAAATTCACCTAGCATTGATTTTATTGCACTTATTTCATCGAACAATACCCATTATGCTGGATGGCATCAATCTGATTCAGTAAGAAAATAATAAATGAACATGACTATTCGACAGGCTAATTCTGCAGACGCAGACGCTATCCACAGCATGATCGCCGAATTGTCGGTTTATGAGCAGGGATTGCAGGCGTCACTCACCACTGCAGAAGAGATCAGACAGGCGCTTTTTAGCCCCGACAGTAAGTTGGAAGCGTTTATCTGTGAGATTGACGGATCTGCTGCCGGTTATGCTGTGATTACCAGTAGCTACTCTGCCTGGCTGGGCCGCCGCGGAATTTATATGGAGGACATCTATTCCTATCCGATTTACCGTGGTTTGGGTGTGGGCAAGGCACTGTTGCAATATGTCGCGCAGCACGCAGTGAAGCGTCAGTGTAACCGCATTGAATGGAGTGCTTTAGATTGGGACCAGTCAGCAAGAGATTTCTACCTGAGTATTGATGCGCTTCCCCTCAACGAGTGGATCCGTTATCGCCTTGACGGGGCAGCGTTAGAGAAGTTTGCTGCAGCCGATCCGCACTGAGGGTTCCGCCTCAACGTGTTCACCGCGCAATACAAAGACAAAAAAGGCCGCCTGACGGCAGCCCATTTTGGCAACTCCATTTGCGACCATGATTATTTGGTCAGGCGAGCAGTCATATGCACCTGGTTACCGGCATAGGCTTCAGTGATGCTGTAACCCATTCCTACCTGTTTTGCTTTTGCAGCGATCTGCGCTTCAGCACCATCCAGAGTTGAGGCCGTAGCCGTAATAGTCTGGGCAAAACTTGCTGATGACAGCAGTGAAAGGGCGATAATAGCAACGAAAGTTTTGGTGGATTTCATGGTCATTTCCTCAGATTTTAAATTTGATATGAGGCGTTTTGCCTCGATGGAATGCATAGTAGACCTCTCCAGCTTGAGTAAAAATCCCTATTTCCTGTCTAAATTGATCAAAATAATTGAATGAAAGATATTTTTCTATTTGCCATTCGCCGCCGAAAAAAAAGCCAGCATTATTGTCAACTAATATGAGACTAACTTTGCCTTTATTCGTCATTGTTGATTGATTAGGTTTACGATAATTTTCTCCTATCGGAAGGGCATCAGCGCCTCTCCTCATTCAACCAGGAGAAAAAAATGATTGAACAACGTTTAGCTGACCAGCGCGGACTGGGCGATCACGGCTGGTTACGATCGCATCATACTTTTTCATTCGCTAACTATTGGGATCCCAAACAGACCGGATTCTCTGATCTGTTGGTCATCAATGATGATCAGGTGGCGCAAGGGCGCGGCTTCGGTGCCCATCCGCATAGCAATATGGAAATCATCTCTTATGTGCTGGATGGCGCGCTGGAGCATAAAGACTCTATGGGCACCGGTTCAGTGATTGTGCCGGGCGATGTACAGCTGATGAGCGCCGGAAGCGGCGTAACACACAGTGAGTTCAACCATTCAAAACAGGCAGGCGTGCATTTCCTGCAAATTTGGGTGGTGCCTGCGGAAAAAGGCGGCGAGCCGCGTTACCAGCAAACCCGCATAACGGAGCAGGAGAAACGGGGCAAATTCAAACTCATCATTTCACCGGATGGGGCAGAAGACTCACTGAAAATCAGACAGGATGTGCGCATTCACGCTGGGCTGTTTGCGGGAGATGAACAGCAGACGATGACGCTAGCAGAAGATCGCTATGCCTATATTCATGTAGCGCGAGGCAGTTTGATGGTTAATGGCGTTCTGTTCCGTGCCGGCGATGGTGCGCGAGTACGCAATGAACCGACGCTGGTGTTCAGCGGAGGAGAAGAGGCGGAGGTATTGTTGTTCGATCTGCGCCCCAATGAAGTTAATCATCCTGTGCGTTAAATAATGACCGGCCAAACTGGCCGGTCTAATGATTAACGTCAATTACAGCGATTGCAGGAAGGCCAGTAAATCGGCATTCAGCTGTTCGGTATGGGTAACCGCAAAGCCGTGCGGCGCGTTGTCATACACTTTCAATTGCGCCCCCCCGATCATTTCAGCAGCGACTTTCCCTGTGGTTTCGAAAGGCACGATTTGATCGTTGCTACCGTGGATGACCAGCGTAGGAACGTCGATTTTTGCCATATCTGGACGGAAATCCGTCTCGGAGAAGGCGGTAACACAATCAATGGTGCCTTTCAGGGAGGCCAGCAGCGCGATATTTAACGTCTGCGTCAACGCCCCTTGTGAAACCGTTTGACCGGCGTTGATACCATAAAATGGCGTTGCGAAATCACTGATGAACTGCGCACGATCTTTTCTCAAGCCCTGACGAATGCCTTCAAACACCGACAGATCCACTCCTGCAGGATAATCGGCGGCTTTGCCGAAAATCGGAGTCACCGCGCCCAGCAGTACTAAGCCATCCACGCGTGCAGTGCCATAATTATTAATATAGCGCGCCACATCGCCGCCACCCATCGAGAAACCGACCAGCGTGACATTTTGCAGATCGAGATGCGTGATCAGGTCATTTATATCAGCCGCAAAGGTATCGTAGTTATATCCTTCCCACGGCTGTTCGGAGCGACCAAAGCCACGGCGATCGAACGCGATAACGCGATAGCCATTCTCCGCCAGGAAGTTTAGCTGACTGTCCCACATATCACCGTCTAGCGGCCAGCCATGGCTGAACAGCACCGGCTTACCTGTACCCCAATCTTTAAAATAGATCTGCGTACCATCCTGAGTCTTTAATGTGCTCATGTTCCTGCCTTATACGATTTTGATGAAAGAGTGCGCCTTATTCAGGCGCCACGAGATAACGCACTGCCGGAAGTTCTGTGCCTTGATGGAATCCCAACACACGATCCTGAATCTTTTGATCGTTGATGGTGTAACGTTCGCGCTGGCGTAGATGTTCCATCCACGAACCGACGACGAAGTTCTCAACAAATATGCCGGGCTGCAGCATGTCTTCATAAAGGGACCAGTTCATCGCGCCGCCACGCCTTCGGACACGGCGCATATCCTGCATACAGACCGCAAAGCCATGTGCATCGCTGCGGTTGATCTGATAGTGATAGCTCACCATCACCGGGCCGCGGTCGTGTCTAATCTCCAGCTCAGGCAAGGGATCGCTAACCGTGCTGAGATCGAGATTCAGATCGGGATCCTGATCCAGCCGCCAGCGCATCACTGTCAGGCTCGCCAGTAACATGCCCAGGGTGGCCACGGTAAGAGAGAGTGAGATGCTGAAGTGGGAGGCCAGTTGCCCCCAGATGGCGCTGCCTAACGTCATTGAGCCAAAAAACACCGTGAGATAGACCGCCAGCGCCCGGGCTTTAACCCATTTTGCCGCGCTACGCTGTGCACCGAGGTTGAGCGTGGACAGAACGGCAATCCATGCAAAACCGGTGAAGAACTCGAAAGCGTTAAGCAGCCAGATGTGGCGGATGAACGCCAGCGCCAGCATAGTGATAGCAAACATGATGCTCGCCAGCACCATTAAGCGGTCAGGATTGAAGCGTTTACGCATACGCGGTAATAACAGCGCTCCGCAAATCGCCCCTACGCCGATACAACCCAGCATGATGCCGTAGCCGCCTGGCCCGAGGCCCAGCTCCCGCCGTGCCACCAGCGGCAATAACGCCCAACCGGCACTGCCAAAGACAAAGAAGGCGACGGTACGTACCAGCACATTACGCAGCACCGGTGCGGCATGAACATAACGTACGCCTGCTCGCACCGCCGGGAAGAAGTGTTCCGGTGGCAAACGTTGCACGCTGGGCTGCGCTTTCCATACGAACAGCACGATAAACACGCCGAGTACCGAGAGCGCATTGAGCAGAAATACCATCCACGGGCCGGCAAAAGACAGGATGAGGCCGCCTAGCGCCGGGCCAATCGCGCGACTGATATTGATACCAAGCGAGTTAAGCGCAATGGCGGGGCCAAGTTCTTCCTTGCTGACCAAATCCGGCACGATGGCCTGGAACGGCGGAGAGCTCATCGCCGCGCCGGTGCTCAACAGGAACGCGGCAATCAGCAGCACCATCGGTGTCACCAGCCCAGCCCAGGAGAGGAAGGTCAGGCCCGCCGCGGCGATAAACACCCAAATCTGCGAGAAAAGCAGGTATTTACGGCGATCAACAATATCTGCCATCACACCCGATGGCAGGGCAAACAGGAACATCGGCAGGCTACTGGCGGCCTGCACCAGCGCCACGGAAAGCGGGTCGGCACTTAGCGTCAGCATGGTCCAGTTGACGCCCACATCGTTCATCCACGAACCGATATTCGATACCACTGTCGCAATCCATAGCATGCGGAACACCCGCTGGCGCAGCGGCTGCCACGGCGAAACGGCCACCGCAACGGCAGGTACATCCGCATCAGGTGTATCGTGAACATCATTAATCTGCGCCACGTGACACCTCCGCTGATTCTGCGCTGAAGAGGCGCCAGCGTCCGGCGCCGGTCAGTGCAAGCGTGGTAAAGATGATCAGCAACAGCCAGCCAAACTGTCCTTCCGCCACGCTCCAGTCGGGATGGACGAACACCATCGCTACCAGTAATACGCCGATAATCGGCAGACAGGCGAGGCGGGTAAAGACGCCGAGCAGGATAAATAGCGGACAGACCACTTCGGCAAAAATCGCCGGAAGCAAACTCATGTAAGCACCGAGGCCAAAAGGATCCTCAATACGCGTCAGTTCTTCGCTGAAATGAAATATTTTCGGCAGGCCGTGTACGTGAAGCAACAGCAGGCAGGCCGTCAGACGCAGGAAGAACAGCCCCGCATCAATGCGGGGCGGCTGAGAGAGTGAATGTTTCATGGTTTAGAAGGCAAAGCAGCTGCAGCCAAGCGCGCCCCAGAAGGCGTTCTCTTCCGAAACAGGCAGGTTGGCGCCGCGCGCAATCTCATGCGAATGGGTATGTACGCCGCACGGGCCGCTGCAGTGATGGGCTTGCTGCATCATACCAACGCGAGTTGTTGTGGTGGGCGGTGCGCTGCGATAGTGGCCAGGCACCATGACGACGGGCGACCAATCGGGCAGGACCGGAATCGAAGGCGGTGCTTCCGCGCTAAAGGATCCTGCGGCATAGACGATATTCCCGTCCACCACGGTCAGCACCGATTCAATCCCTTTAATCTCCTCTTCCGGCACGCTGAAGTAGTCTTTGCTCAGTACCACCATGTCAGCCAGCTGACCGGATTTGATCTGCCCCTTTTTACCTTGCTCGCTGGAGAACCAGGCGCTTCCCTGCGTCCACAACATCAGCGCGGTGTCACGATCAAGGCGTGCGTTGATGTCGTACATCTGCATACCACCAACGGTTCGGCCAGACACCAGCCAGTAAAGTGCGGTCCATGGGTTATAGCTAGCGACACGGGTAGCATCGGTTCCCAAACCAACCGGCACGCCGGTTTCTAGCATACGCGCGACCGGCGGCGTGTGTCGGGTGGCTTCAATACCGTAACGCTCGGCGAAGTATTCGCCCTGGAAGGCCATGCGATGCTGCACGGCAATGCCTCCGCCTAACTCTTTAATACGATCAAGGTTACGTTGCGTTACGGTTTCGGCGTGGTCGAAGAACCAGTGCAGCCCGTTGAAGGGGATGTCGCGGTTTACTTTTTCAAACACATCCAGCATGCGACTGATGGATTCATCGTAAGTGGCATGCAGACGGAACGGCCAGCGGTGCTCCACCAGGTGACGCACTACGCGCTCCAGTTCATCTTCCATACCTGGCGCCAAATCCGGGCGTGGTTCGAGGAAGTCTTCGAAATCGGCCGCGGAAAATACCAGCATTTCACCGGCGCCGTTATGGCGGAAATAGTCGCTGCCCTGGCCCGGCGTCAGCATATCCGTCCACTTTTCGAAATCTTCCAGCTCATGGCCCGGACGTTGGGTAAACAGGTTGTAGGCGATACGCAGCGTCATCTGCTTTTTCTCATGCAGTTCAGCAATCACTTCGTAATCTTCCGGGTAATTCTGGAAGCCACCGCCGGCATCAATGGCGCTGGTCAGGCCCAGGCGGTTCAGTTCGCGCATAAACTGACGCGTTGAATTCACCTGCTGTTCCAGCGGCAGCTTGGGACCTTTCGCTAAGGTGGAGTAGAGGATCATCGCGTTCGGACGCGCAATCAGCATGCCGGTTGGGTTGCCATTGCTGTCGCGCTGGATCTCGCCACCCGGCGGATTCGGCGTGTCTTTGGTGTAACCGACCACTTTTAACGCTGCACGGTTGAGCAGGGCGCGGTCATAGAGATGCAGGATGAATACCGGTGTATCGGGCGCCGCTTCATTGATCTCATCCAGCGTCGGCATACGACGTTCGGCAAATTGGAACTCGGTCCAGCCGCCCACCACACGCACCCACTGGGGAGACGGTGTGCGCAGCGCCTGTTCCCGCAGCATGCGCAGTGCATCAGCAATGGAGGGCACGCCTTCCCAGCGTAATTCGAGGTTGTAATTGAGCCCACCGCGGATCAAATGAAGATGGGAGTCGTTCAGGCCGGGGATGGCGGTATGACCCTTAAGGTCAATCACTTTGGTGCCTTCGCAATGGTGTTGCATCACGTCGGCCAGACTGCCGACTTCAAGAAACTTACCGTCCCGAATGGCGACGGCGTCGGCAACGGGGTTGCCACGGTCGACGGTATGGAATCGACCATTCGTCAATATGATGTCTGCTTTACCTAAAGTAACCATAAAACCTCCTGAATGAGATGCCCGCAATAGCAAGAGTGGCCGCGGACAAAGAGATGTCCTGCCGATTTCGCAGGTTAAGGACGTGAGCGGATTATGTTCAGGAGGGCTGGAAAGCGTCTAGTTATACAAAAGGATAGGTATACCTTCGTATAGTTATACCTATAGATAATAGTTTGCCTGCTCAAAGCTTCTTAGACTGCGTCGAGACATTAACCTCAATGGGATAAAACAACATGACGACGAGCAAACTTGAAGTACTGACACCGCAAAACTGCCAGATCATCTTTATTGACCAGCAGCCACAAATGGCGTTTGGTGTGCAGTCAATTGACCGCCAGGTACTGAAAAACAACGTGGTTGCGCTGGCCAAAGCGGCCAAAGTTTTCAATATTCCTACCGTGCTGACTACCGTTGAGACCGAAAGCTTCTCAGGGAATACCTTCCCGGAGCTGCTGGATGTATTCCCTGGCCAGGATATTCTTGAGCGCACCTCAATGAACTCCTGGGATGATCAGAAAGTCCGTGACGCACTGGCGGCTAACGGTAAAAAGAAAGTTGTGGTTTCAGGTTTGTGGACCGAAGTCTGTAACAACTCTTTCGCGCTGTGCGCCATGCTGGAAGGTGATTATGAAATCTACATGGTGGCTGATGCGTCGGGCGGCACCACGAAAGAGGCCCACGACTATGCGATGCAGCGCATGATTCAGGCCGGTGTCATTCCGGTAACCTGGCAGCAGGTGATGCTGGAGTGGCAGCGCGACTGGGCGCACAAAGACACCTACAACGCGGTAATGGATATTGCCAAAGAGCATTCAGGGGCTTACGGCATTGGTGTGGATTACGCGTACACCATGGTTCATAAAGCGCCTTCACGTCAGAAGAGCGAGCATCGTACTCTGGCTCCGGTCCCTGCACCGATTCGCTAACTGCTCAGGCGGGCAGATCCGTTCTGGATTTGCCTGCCTCTTTTGACAGGAGGAACTGTGCATCCTTTACTCATTTCTCTGGCTGCTGGCGTGTTTATCGGCTTGCTTTATGCGCTGCTCAAGGTGCGCTCCCCGGCGCCGCCCGCCGTGGCGTTAGTTGGCTTGCTGGGTATGATCATCGGCAGTTCGCTAGGGGGAAAATTGACGCACCCCGTGGCCTCCGCCGCGCTAGACGATAAAAATCGGACTTTAACTGCAGCCGAAAGGCCGTCCCAACGCCTCGTTTTACACCCAAAACAGGAGGGATAATGATGTTGAAAACCTATGCGATTTCGTTATCCGTCGGCATTTTAGTTGGCATTATTTATGCCGTAATGGACGTCAACTCACCTGCGCCACCGGTGATTGCGCTGCTGGGGCTGTTTGGTATGCTGGTGGGCGAGCAGATTGTCCCGCTGTGTCAGCGGCTCATTAACCGTCAGCCGATCACTCTGGCCTGGTTTCGTCATGAATGTGTCCCTAAAATCAGTGGCACACCACCGCCTTCAGGCGACAAAACCTCTTAAAGAGGGATCTCAGGGAATGAATAATCATTAAGGAAAACAGCATGCAGCTGTCGCAGCGCATTGTCGTTGTTGATGATGAACGTTCTGTTCGCAGTGGCCTGACTAATCTGCTTCAGTCTGAAGGTTATGTAACCCAGGCGTTCGAGTCGGCAGAGGCGCTGTTAGCGGATGCGTCGGCGCTGAAGGACGCTGCGCTGTTCATTATTGATGTTGAACTCAAAGGGATGTCGGGCTTTGACTTGTTCAGGGAGCTGGTTCAGCGTCTTGAGAATCCACCCGGCATTATTATCTCCGGCAACGGTGATGAAAATATGCTCTGGTACGCTATCAATCTGGGCGCGATAACCTTTATGCGAAAACCTATAGATATCGACCTGCTGTTTGAACACATTCGATTGGCGTTTATGTCCCAGGCTATGCGCCCATGAGTACGCTGTTCCTGTCATTAAATATTGCAGACGACGCTGGCCTGGTGCTGTCCGACGACATCGTCTTCCGTCATCTCGCCCAGCAAGGGCTGGTGGAATGGCTTGAATGCCGGCACGAGATCTCCGGTGAAACCTTCGTTCTGGCGACGGCAGCAGGCGAAGAAGCGACTTTTCAGGTTACCCAGCTGTTGAAAAATGAGTATGCGCTGCGCGCGTCATTAGCAGAAAGTTGGGCGCTAAAACCGATCAGGCACACGTTATATCAAGGGCGCTACGCCCTGATTTACCCGCCTTTCAGCTACCAAACACTGGCCGATTACCTGCACATGCCCGCAGGAAAAATCCAGAAGTTCATTAGTCATGCGCTGCTTTTGTGCCACGCGGTTAGTAAGTTGCATCAGCAAGGTGTGGTTCATGGTGACATAAAACCCGCCAATTTTTTCTTTACGGACGACTGTGAGGTTGTCCTCGGCGGTTTTGGCCTGGCTTTTATGGAAAACGAAGCTCAGCAGCCGCTGGGCGCACCTATCGCCGGCGGAACGCTGGCCTACATGTCGCCTGAGCATACGTCACGCACGCCGCACCGCGTTAGTCGGGTCAGCGATCTCTACAGCCTGGGCATTGTGCTTTATGAGTTGCTCACCGGCAAACTTCCCTATGGCAGTGCCGATGGCGGCGAAGCGGAGTGGGTACACCATCACATTGCTTCCGAAGCGCTGCCGCCGCACATGCTGCGCAAAGATGTCCCACTGGTACTCTCCTCCATCATTTTACGCCTGCTGACCAAATCGCCAGAGCATCGCTATCAAACGGTTGAGGGAGTATTGGCCGATCTCAGGCGTTGCGAGTCAAATTTGATGCCTGGCGGCAGGGTAGAGTCTTTTGCCTTAGGCTTACAGGACATGCAGACCTCGATACTTTTATCCGACGAGCTGTACAGCGACCACGCCCAGGCCAGCGAGATGTTAGTAGCGTTTGATGAGGTATGCCGTAGCGGTAAACACTGCACGGTAGCCATTTCTGGATCTCCCGGCTCAGGCAAATCTTCCCTGATGGTCTCGGCGTTAAAAATCCTGCGTGAGAAAAATGCGCTACTGACGGTGACGAAAGCCGACCAGCATTCCCCTATTTTGCCCTATGCCGTATTTACCTCAGCGTTCCGCTCGCTGACGCTGCATTTACTGGGCCTTCCGGCTGAGGAGATGGCGCGCTGGAAAACCCATATTGGGCGGCTACTGGGTGACTATGCCGATTTGGCGGTCAACCTGGTGCCCGAATTGGGCATCCTGCTTAATCAAAAAGCCAGCGTACCAACCGATGCGCACTCGCTGGATGCGCGAAATCGTTTAAATCTGCTGGCCTGTAGCCTGGTCAAAGCGTTTACGGCACCCGGTCGACCGCTGATTTTATTAATTGATGATGTGCACTGGGCCGATCAGGCAACCTTGCAGCTGCTGGAAAATTTGTTACGTTCCAGTGAAGATATTCCCTTGTTACTGGTGATCTCTCACCGCGATTATGCCGCGTTGCCTTGTCCCGAGGTGTCCGCCAGCCTGCAGCGTCTCCGTGCGGCAGCTACCCGCATTGTGGATATCACGCCTGAGCCGCTGTCGCCCAAAAATATTGCCAACTGGCTGGCCGGACTTTTCCACGCGCGCAGCGCAGAGACGGCAGAACTTGCGCAGATTATCCATGAAAAAACCGCAGGTAATCCGCTCGCCACGCGTGAATTTTACCGTCAGGCGGTACGCGATCATCACATTACTCACTTCGCGTCTGATAAATGGACCTACCATCCGCAGGCACTCAAAAACTGCCATTACACCGCCAACGTCGCAGCCTGCGTATTACAACAGCTGCAATTACTCTCTTATCCCGTCCGCCAGCTTTTGGGCCAGCTAGCCTGTTTAGGCAGCGCGGATGATTTGCAGGTTTTGCGCCACATTCTGGGCATTGAGGTTAGCGCGATCCAGGCAACGCTGTTACCCGCAGTTGAAGCCCGGCTGATTGCGTTAACAGAGAGTCGCTATGCCTTTATGCATAACAGCATGCATGAAGCCGCCCTCAATTTGATTACGTCCGAAGTGAAAGACCATTTTCATCACGCTGCCGCTGAGTTCTACATGCGGGCAACCCGCGAGGATAGGTCGCATACGCTACTGTTCAGTGCCGCACATCACATCATAACCCTCAAAAATCATGAACTGCTCACGCCAGATGCTGCTGCCTTCTGCCAGCTGTTACTGCAAGCGGCGCGGCGAGCAAAAATGATGGGTGATTACGTTTCCGCGCTGCGTTTTTTACACTGTGCCCGCGCGCTTAGCGCTGTTTCAGGATTAGAAGAGCGTGGCGAATTTCTATTTGAGCAAGCCGAGTGCGAGTTTTTAAACGGTAATTTATCGGCCGCGCTGGCGTTGAGTTCCGAGATTCTGGCCACGCCAGGCGCTGTAACGGATAAAGCCGATGCGGCCACGCTGATTGCTGAGATTCATATGCGCCAGTCAGATAGCCAGTTAGCACTGGAGACAGCGCTTGCCTGGCTGGCGGTTTTTGGTATCCATCTTGACCGCTATCCCAATAAAGCGGAGTGCGATGCCGCAAGATTGTTATTGAAAGAGGATGTGGGGAAAAATCCCTATACGCGCTTCCGCTCTTTGCCGCGTCTTACCTGCCACAAGACCGAAGCCGTGATGAACCTGATGGCCAGTGCCAGCACGTTCGCGGCCTTTATCAGTCCGCGTCTGCAGTTCATCATCCTGTGTAAACTGCTTCACCTGACAATGGCCAAAGGCATCAGTGGTGCATCAACGTTGGCGCTCTCGTGGTACGGCGTGGTGTGTGGCGATCAGTATGATGAGTACAGCCGCGGATTTGCCAGCGCATTGCTGGCGCGTGAACTGGTGTATAAGCACGACTTTGTCAGCTACAAAGCTCGGACGCTGATGCCACTGGATCAGGTCAGTGTCTGGACCATGCCGCTGAGTTACGCCATTGAGTGCGCTAAAGCGACATTTGATGTGGCGGTGGATATTGGCGATCGCACCTCAGCGTGTCTGGCGCTGCGTCATCTCACCATGAATTGCCTGGCGCGTGGTGACCATCTGGATGGGGTACATACCTCAATAACCCGCGGCATAGCGTATGTGCGCAAAGCACAATATCGCGATGTGGAAGTGATTCTGGGTATGCAGCTGGATTACGTCATGTTCTTGCGTAAGCCTGGAGCAGAGACATTTTCAGGCGATCACTTTATCTCGCCCGTATTAGCGGTGGTGAAACCCGAGAACGCCATTGAACCACTCTTGCTGATGCAGTTCTGGGCTCGGCTGTATAAAGGTATGGCGCATTTTTTCGCCGGTGAATATGCTGCCGCTCATCGCCAGTTTACTGACGCAGCCCCTCTGACCGCGTTCATCCCCGGTCATGTGCATATGCTGGATTTTCATCTGTACAGCGCGCTCTCACTCTCTATACCGCTACAGCCGACTGAGTTTGATGTCACGATGCGGCAGCGACTGCAGCGCCATCTGGATAGAATCGTTACCTGGGCATCGGAAAACGCCGGAACTTTTGCCGACAAAGAAGCGCTGTTGCGCGCCGAACTGCTAAGGCTGGCGGGTGAAACCGGGGAGGCAATGGAGCATTATGAAAAGGCCATTGAGCTGTCGCGGAAAGGCCAGTTCCATCATATCAATGGGCTGGCGTGTGAGCTTGCCGGTCGTTTTGCTCATGCTCGCGGCATGACCTTTGCTGCAGATGGCTATATCAAAGGTGCCCACTTAGCATGGGATCGTTGGGGAGCGGGGGCCAAGGTACGTCAGCTTGAAGCACACTATCCTCATCTAACAGCCCTGCATCCACAGACGGCTTTAAACACCGTAACGTTCGAGCAAAGCGCGGCCATCAGCGACTTGCAAAGTATGGTGACCGCCATGCGCGCCTTAACCGAAGAGATAAACCTTGATCGGCTGATCCATATTTTGATGATGATGTTGGTGGAGCGGGCCGGGGCGCAGCACGCTATTTTGATCCGTTTAGTGGACGGCAGTGTGCCTGAAATTCAGGCAAGAGCATCGTCAACGGTGGACGGGGTCAGAGTTAAAATTGTCAATGAGCGACCGGTTGCCACCGATCTGCCGCTGTCGATCCTTTCAGCGGTGATCCGTACCGGACAAGAGATCCGCACCGGAAGACCGGAAGTGTTCAGCCCGTTCAGTCAGGATAATTATCTGGTTGCTTCCGGCGCGGCGGTAATGTGTGTGCCAATGTTCAGGCAGGCGCAAATGGTTGGGGTGCTGTATCTGGAGAATCGACTGATGCCGGATGTGTTCACTGCTGAACACTCGCGCATTGTCTCTATGCTCGGCGCCCAGGCCGCGGTTTCACTTGAAACCGCACGGCTGTATGCCGAACTGTTGGAAGAGAATATCCAGCGGCGGAAAATTGAAAAGCAGCTGCGCGCCAGCCAGACATCATTGATGCTCGGTGAAAAAATCAGTAACACCGGAACCTGGCACTGGCATCTGACACCGGATATCCAACTGATCTCGGATGAATATAAACGCATCATGGGACTGCCAGCCGAACAGCTAAGCACTTCAATGGTGGAGTTTCAGAGCCGGGTGCATCCTGATGATATTCATTGTCTGAAAGAGTTGATTGAAACCAGCGTCCTGAATGGCGTGAGTATGCAGGCAGAGTTCCGCATTATCCGTGATGACGGTGAATGTCGCTACATTAAAGGCATCGGTGAGCCAGTAGAAAATTGGCCGGAGGTCGCCGAATATTTCGGCACGCTTACGGATATCACCGCGCAACGCCATTCAGAAGATGCGGTGAGGATTGCGCAGGCTGAACTTGCGCGCGTCGCGCGCGCGACGACGGTGGGGCAGTTAACCTCATCTATCGCGCATGAAATCAATCAGCCGCTGATGTCGATTGTGGCGAATGCGGGTGCCAGCTTGCGCTGGTTGAAACGCGATCCGGTGCATCTGGCAAAGGCCACTGAAGGTATAGAAGAAATTATTAAAGAAGGTCGCCGGGCAGGTGAGATTATTCGCGGCTTACAATCCCTCACGCGGAATAATGTTTCTGAATATGGTCCGGCAAGAATGCATCTGCTGGCGCGCGATATTTTAACCTTGTCACGCCTGGAGCTTGAGCGTCGATCTGTTTCTCTGGAGTTAGAGATTAAAGCAGAGAGGGATGAGGTTTTTTGCGAGAGTGTACAAATTCAACAGGTGCTGCTTAACCTGGTCATCAATGCTATCGAAGCCATGGCCGATAATTCTGGCGCGCGAATCCTGCGGCTGGCCTCATCAAATCCTACGCCTGGTTTTATTCGTATTGAGGTCGCGGATAATGGTTCTGGCTTATCAGAAGATGTTATCGATAAAATCTTTGATTCTTTCTATACGACTAAAGCGGATGGTATGGGAATGGGGCTGACGATCAGTAACGAAATTATCAAGCGTCATGGTGGCGTGCTAAATGCAGAAAATCGCCAGAGTGGCGGGAGTTTATTCTGGTTTACCCTACCGGTGCATGGGGTAACCTAATTTTTAATGTCGTCCTCCCGCACTATTTTGCGGGAGGCGCGCTACGGCATAATAGTAATGAAATAGCGCGCTTATTCATCTTTTAATAAGTTTAGCTTTTCTGCTGCCCGTACTAGCTCTGAAATGGAACGCACCGACATTTTGTCCATTACTCTGCGCTTATGTACTTTTGCGGTAATTTCACTGATGCCCATCTCGGCGGCCATCTGCTTGTTCAATAAACCGCGAATGAGGAACTGCATCAGTTCCTTTTCACGCGGCGTCAAAGAGTGATAGCGACCGGTCAGCGCTCGTTTTTCCTCTGAGAGAGCCACGCTTTTTTCGGCTAACGCTAGCGCATCAGACACGACTTGTACCAGGTCATCAGGCATCACGGGTTTGGTCAGAAATTCAAACGCCCCCGCCTTCATTGCCCTGACCGTCAGCGGAATAGTGCCGAACCCAGTCAGAAAAATAGTCGGAATAGCGTATCCGCGTTCTGTGAGTTCATGCGAGACATCGAAGCCATCCATACCCGGCATGTTCAGGTCTACGATCAGACAGCTCGGCGTACTGAAGTGAGATTGCTGTAAAAATTGAGCAGGAGAAGTAAATGTTGAGATCAGGTAGCCTTCTGAGCTCAGAAGATTTTTCAGCGCGGTGATGACGGAGGGGTCATCGTCAACAATATAAATCGTTCTATCCATAAAAACTCATTGGGACTCTTACGAGTTCTATTCACTTTGTGCGAAGTAATATACCCGCAAAGTGGCGTGTTAGGAATGGCGAAAAACTTATATTTCAAATCGATTATTCATTGCGCAATTAAACTGGCTGGCCCGTAAAAAACACACGGGGAAATGCCTTTCAGCGCAAAGGAGACTGATCTGAACACCTTTATTACCTGACTCCTGATTGCGTACTGGAATAAAAAATTTGCTTGGGAAAAGAATTTGAACAATCCTTTAAGCCGTAGGCTAGATTGTAAGTAGAGTTGTGCTGCAGAAAATGATTCAGGTGAGAGGGATGAAAGTCCTCTCACCCGGCAAGTTTTACAGCGCTAATTCCAGGTAATCAAGGCTCATCAATACGCGATACCTTCAGCGTGGTTTGATCGCCACGTCCATAAACCTTTCCGCTGACGCGAACTTTATCGTCGGCCGAATAGGTTTTTTCTTTAAACGTAGACTTTTCTGCCTGAATGGTAATGGTTCCCGTATCATCGCGGAATCGATAATCATCGCCCTGCAACTTTTCAATGATATGACCTTCCAGCGTGACATAACCACCCTGACGGAAATCACGAATACGCGAAATAGGTGTCTGCCCCGTGTCTTCAGAGCCCTTGTAGCCGGCATCCTGATTATTTTGCGGGGGGGCCGTCTCTCCCGACTTGAATCCGCCTTCGGCGGCACCCGCGCCCAAACTCAATAACAGCAGCGTTGAAGCTAAAAAAATACGTTTCATATACTCTCCATGAATTTATTCGCTTATCTGCTGCTAAGTCTGGCACAAATATTTATGCCTGCACGCCAGACAGTTATTTAATCCTTAATGGTTAAGCGTAACGGTAATGAGCGATCACCTACCTCCGCCATTTTTTCCGGGATGATCTAAACTTAAATTCTAAACCAAGCTGGGAGTTTAAAATGACTGATGCAAAAAAACAGACGGATAAAAAAGACGTGAGTGAGGAAAACCATCCGGCGAAAGATAATCCGGCTGAGCATGGTGAAATACCGAGAACGCGCGATGATAGCGAGGATGATAAAAAGGATCCTTTTCGCGATGAATGAGGTGTTATTTCCGCGAAAGTTAAGCGTTACGTGGAATAAGGAACAGCATCAATAAAGGCAGGGCCGCGAACAGCAGTAACGCGGCCGGCGCGCCTGCAACGCTATACAGCTGGCCAAACAGCAGTGAACCGATGACCTGACCGGCCGCTAACATGAAAAACAGCATGCCTACGCCAGTGGCGGGAGCTTGCTCTGTTGCCGCGGCGCCCCACACCAGCAGCACACCGGACAGCGTCACGTACGCCGCGCCCCCCAACGCCACGGCGGGAAATAGCCAACCTGACGCGTGATGGCTGGCCGCCAGCACCAGTAACGGGATGGCCAGGCAGCACTGTGACAGCCGGTAAACCTGCGACATTCCCAGCCATTTTGCCATCGGGCCGGTCAGCGCCCCGACAATACCTGCCGCACCCGCGATGAGCCACAACAGGCTAACAATGTTGTCCTTGACGGCAATGCGCTGCAGCAGTTCTGGACCAAAGCTCCACCAGGCTGCGCTGGCAATCCCACTCACCAGGGCAATGACGATCAGCCGCTGCAGGGATCGCTGGCGCAGGCTGTGATACCAGGATGGGTGACGAACGGTTTCTTTCTCTGCTGGCAGCTGGCGCCATAGCGGCACCACGCAGCACAGCGCCAGTAGCGCGAAGAGCGCACATGCTGCGCGCCAGCCGCCCGGTAACCAAAAGAGTATCGGTACGGAGAGCATAATGCCCATGCTGGTGCCGGCATTGATCAGCGTATTCATCTGCGGCTGTTGTTCAACGTCAACCCGTTGGCTCACCGCCGCCGCCAGCGCCGGAGAGGCGAGGCCAGCGCTCAGGCCAGCGATAAATAATCCTGCACCAAGCATCCAGGCCGAGCTGGCTAAAGCCAGTATCAGCATGCCGGCTGCCGCGCACAGTGCCGCTACGCTGGCGGGCATTCTTGCACCAGCACGGGCGGTCATCATCGGCGCAAGCATGACCGCCACGCAGTACGCGGCGAAGCTGCAGGCGGCAAGCACGCCGGAGATGCGCGGCGTAAACGGAATAGCGCGCATCACGTCGGGCATCATCAAACCCCAGGCAAAGCGCGCCATTCCGTAGGTGACGGCGATAAGCGCAAAGCCCGTCAGGCCCAATGCGCAGTTTTTCATGTTTTACCGCTTAACAGCTGCAGCGCTGCTGCTTTGCCGGTTGCACAGGCATCCGCCGCGCCCAACACTAACGCTGAGGTCAGCACCCCTTCAAACAGCAGCCAAACGGCATCCGCCAGCGCGCTGTTTTCCGGCGATGATTGCGGATTCACGCAGCGTGCAATGTAGGCGCGCATATGATGACGATACGCCATCGCCTGTTGGGCCAACGCGATATCTTCGGCGGCGTACTCTCCCCATGCCTTGAGGAATAAGCAGCCATTGTTGCCGTACTCAAGCATCCATTCACGCATGACATCGAACATCTGGGCTACCGCATGCGGATGTTCTGGCTGGTGTAACGCGGCAAAAAAGCGCGCCTGGCGCGCCTCCAGCACCGCCGCCGTTAACGCTTCGCGCGAGGGGAAATAGCGATAGAGGGTGCGCGTGGAGACTTGCGCCTCACTGCAGATGCGATCGGTGCTGGTGGCATGAAAGCCGTTGAGATAGAACAGCCGCTCTGCGGCCTGGATGATGTCCTGTTTCTTTTTCATCCTTAAAAAGTAAACCGATCGCTTTACTTTTGCAAGCCGGGCATTTCGCTCCGCCATGATGCCGAGGCGAAAAAAAGCCCGCGCTAAGCGGGCCTGGTAGATATCGCTACCGAATAATCTCGTATTGAACGCGTGCTGTGTATTGCAGCCACAGAGTGTGGTGGAGACATATTACATTAATATTTCGTTACTGGTCATAGGAGTTAACAATGGCAGCAACCTGGAGGGTTCTGTCACATTTATCAGGACAGACTACTCTGATAGTTGACCCTAAACGGCTGACTTATCCGCTAGCGTCTCGCTATGCGGTTTTTACATGCTTAACTCTGTGGTGGGGTGAAAACAGAGGACAGAATGCAGTTAAACAGGAAAATGGATACCCGGGCCACCAACGATTCGGGTTTGCTCAAAAGCATTGTGCTGTCCGGTGTGTTGCTGATCGTCACGGTGGTGAGCATGAACATCTGGACCTTGCGCGAAGCCTGGCTGGGAACGGTGCGCCAGGCGCAAGAGTCTGCCATGAATCTGGCTTTGTCTCAGTCGCGTCAGGCTGAAGATACCTTCCTGCAGACGGAACTTTCGCTTCGCCAGATACAGCGCGATTTGCAATTGCAGCTGGCAACCCATATTCAGGGCGCTGACCTGAGTCATACCATGCGCGAGTTGCAACGCCGTTTGCCACAGTTGCACGGGCTGTTTTATTACGATGCGAATGGCAAATGGATTGCCACCTCGGCCGCGCGCGTGCCTGCCGATATCAATAATTCCGATCGCGAATATTTTAGCTATCAGCGCGTTAACCGCCGCAACAGCGTACATATCGGTCCGGTGATCACCAGCCGCAGTACCGGCGATCGGGTGATTCCGGTTTCGCTGCGCGTGAGTGACGCCAGCGGCGGTTTTAAGGGGGTGCTGCTGGCGACCATCAAGGTGGATTATTTCCGCCGTTTTTACAGCTATTACGAACTGGGTAAACGTGACGTACTGGTTTTAATGCTGGCTGACAGCACCGTTCTCTATGCCCGGCCGATGCCGGACAGTTACATCGGTAAAAATCTCTCTGCCAGCCCGCTGTTTCAGGAGATGTTGGCCAGGATGGATCGCGGCAGCGGGCAGTGGAAATCGGTGCTCGATGGGCAAGCACGCATTTTTGGCTTTGCGCGCTCCGATCGCTATCCGATTATTGTCGCTGCCGGTTACAACAGTGACGATCTGTTCAGCACCTGGATTAATGGGCGAGGGCAGGACATTATTCTCAACCTGATTCTGCTGCTCACTATCATTTTGCTCGGCACAGTCCAGCTGCGTCATGCGCGGCGCGTGTTGCGCTATCAGCAGGAGCTGACCAGCCTGCGCGACGAATTGCATCACGCCAACCTCGCGCTGAATCAACTCGCCCATGTCGATGGTTTAACCGGTTTGGCGAATCGCCGTGAATTCGACCGCTTTCTGCAGGAGGCGCTGGAAAACGCTGCGGCTAGCGGTAAGCCACTTTCGCTGATCATGATGGATATCGATTTTTTCAAAGCTTATAACGACACCTACGGGCACATCGCGGGTGATAACTGTTTAAAAGTGATTGGCGGGGTTTTAGCGTCGGTGGCCCGGCGGCGTTCAGATATGGCGGCGCGCTATGGCGGTGAGGAGTTTGCGCTGATCCTGCCAGATACCTCATTTGATGAGGGCATGACCCTGGCGAAGCGGGTGGTCGAAGCGGTGCGGGTGTTGCATCAGCCCCACATCTCCTCGCCGAAGGGCCAGGTTACGCTCAGCGCCGGCTGTGCCACCACCGCTTCTCCAGCCTCAATCAGCGCAGTAAAACTGCTGGAGCACGCCGATCATGCCTTGTATCGGGCGAAGCGCGCAGGGCGTGATGGCGCACAGGGCGTGCAGGTGACGCCATCCGCTGAGGGTATGAGTGACGCACAGCGCTAAAGCGACGCGTTATTCCACAGCAGGCAGCTGATAGTTGATATATTGACGCAGCGCCTCGTGCATTTTGCTATTCATCTCGTCGTCTAAACCGCGCTCCTCATATTCTTTCGCCAGCTGAATAATCACCTCATCATATTTTCCTTTAAAGGTGATGTTATTTACCGCAACTTGCTTAATCATCAGTTCCCGCAAGGCGGCGACTTCTATTTCTAATCTATTGACGTTTTCTTCCAGCTCTTTCACGCGTTCTTCACTCGACATACGCTCTCCGGATGTTATTACGCTGTGGCGATGATAGGGCCTGAATATCGCATTGGCATGCGCGTAATTCAAGAGGGGGATAAACAACGTGAAACGAAATAAGTGATGTTATTAACACTCGGCATTGGCGGATAATAAGCCATCATCAGTTATTACTGACCCTACGCGAATAAGCGCAGCGAGAGCCAGAATGAGTCGACTATTTCGCCACAGGCAGATCCGCCAGTCGGGTGGTATACGCGGGTGATAGCATCTCGCGCTTCATTGACCAGGGCTTTTGAATCCCTTGCCCGGCAAACCATAACGCACCGCGCTGGTGGGCATTCATCTTGTCGATCAGCGCCATCAGTTGCTCACTATTATGACGCGGCTGATAATCGGCAAACAGGTCAAACTGCGCGACACCATCGCTAAAGAAATCGCCCAGCATGACGCCGCCTTTCATATAACGCTTACCGGGGATCCAGATGCGATCTAAACAGTTGAGCGTTGCCTGAATAATGTCACGGCTGTCTGCGGTAGGTGTAATCAATGTCTGACTGGCCGCATTGGCGTAATAGGGATGATGCGGATCGTGCGGGCTGGTGCGAATAAAAGTGCCAATATGCCGACAATATTGCCGCTCGCTGCGTAGTTTCTCTGCGGCACGTGCGGCGTAATTAGCGATAGCTTCGCGCATGTCATGATATTCGGTGATGCGGTCACCAAAGGAGCGCGAGCACAGAATATTTTGACGATTGGGAATCACCTCTTCAAACGCCAGGCAAGCCTCGCCACATAATTCACGCACCGTGCGCTCCAGCACTACACCGAAATGTTTACGGATCAGTGCCGTGGGGGTTTCAGCGAGCTGCAGCGCGGTATTAATGCCCATCAGATTGAGCTTTTTTGATAAGCGTCGGCCAACGCCCCACACCTCTTCAACCTTGACCAGTTTCATCAACTCACGCTGGCGGTGCGGCAGGGAAAGATCCATCACATTCTCAGCTTTGGTCCAGCGCTTAGCGGCCCAGTTGGCCAGCTTGGCGAGCGTTTTCGTCGGCGCGATACCGACGCCCACGCGCAAGTGGGTGTCCTGATAGATGCGATCGCGAATGTCACGGCCTAACTGGTCAAACGTCATGCAAGCGTCGATGCCAGTGACATCGACAAAGGCCTCATCAATCGAGTACTCATCCACGCGCGTTGATATCAGCGCCAGCGTCTCCATCACGCGCCGCGACATATCGCCATACAGCGCATAATTCGATGAGAACACCACCACCTTGTGGCGCATTAACTCTTCGCGATGTTTAAAGTAGGGCGCACCCATTTTGATGCCGAGTGCTTTAGCTTCCCGGCTGAGGGAAATAATGCAGCCGTCGTTGTTCGACAGCACCACAATCGGTTTACCACGCAGGTCCGGGCGAAATACCGTTTCGCAGCTGGCGTAAAACGCGTTCACATCCACTAAGGCGAACATTAGCGGCCTATGGTTTTAATCACGTGTTTAACGATGCCGAAGACTTCGAACTCATCAGCGTCAGGAATAGCAATAATCGCATGGGCGGGATTCATCGGTTTGAGGTGCAGCTCAGGCTGCAACATCAGCTGTTTCACGGTGAACTCACCGGAAAGCGAGGCAACCACAATGTCACCGTGTTTGGGCTTAAGAGAGCTGTCCACAACCAGCATGTCACCTTCATTAATCCCACCGTCGATCATCGAGTCACCGCTGACCCGAATGAAGTAGGTTGAGCTGGGATGCTCGACTAGGAAATTATTGAGATCGATGCGTTGTTCAACGTAGTCCTGAGCTGGCGACGGAAAGCCGCAGGGCACGCGGCTAATGAACAAGGGTAACGCTAAAATGGCGCGGATCTCCGCGGGCTGATAAAACTGCATGGCTGCGATCTCAAATTATTACTGTATGTGTATACAGTAATATCGATTAACGGGATTGATCAAGTCAGAAGCGGGCAGGATTTGTAAAGCGGTTGGCAGCAAAGGAAATTTATTTTGTAGGGAAGTCCACGACTTGCTCGTGCTGGCGCAAGTCGTGGGTGCAACATGCGGCTTAAATCATCATCCCCAGAATCTGCAGCGTGCTCTGCTGCGAGGCGGTGATAAACGGAATATCTTTGATGTGCTGCATGCCGAAGGCTTCATAGAATTTTCGCGCGCGGACGTTATCGCCTAATACTTCCAGCCACAAATAGCCTTCACGCTTATCCCGCGCCTCATTGATGATGCTCTCGAACATCCATCTGCCGTAGTTTTTGCCGGTCTCTTCGGGATTGAGATACAGCTTATTCAGCAGCGCGCCGCTCATGCCTGAATCGGGTACCGGCGTGTTCCAGGTGACTTTGGCAAAACCAATCGGCTTGTCCGTCTCGGCGATCAGCCAGCTCTCATTCGGGGCCGCGAGGCTGCTGTTGAGCTCCGCAAGGCCATACTCTTTATCGATAAAGGCATCCAGTTCTTCTGCGGAAACCCACATATGTTTAAAATGCGCGCTGTAGGTCATGCGGCCCAGCTGATGCAGCAGCTCTGCATCCTCTGCCTGCGCTTTGCGTATGGTGAACTCCATGCCCGATATCCTTGCTGAATTCTGGTTATTGACCACTGCATCGGCCGCCGCATAGGCAGCTGAAGGGCACTCACCATAGCGTGTTAGTAACAAAAACCCAAGATAACCAGCGATTTCTGTTAACAATTTCGCGCGGCGGCATGGCCGGTCTTTACCCTGGTTAGCAATCTATCGATAATGCACCGGGGTCGTTGCAGGCCGCGCGTGCCAAGGCGAACCGCCGATGATCTATAGTTAACACTGAGAACCAAGCGTAAGCCCATATTCTCAGGAGGTAGAGGATGTCAGATTCACAACCAAAAATTATCGGCGAAGCGGCCTATGCGCTGCTGGTGCGCCGTGAGGAAGTTAACGTCTCTTCATTGCTCACTGAACTCGCACGCATGGCTGAAAAAGCAAAAAACGCGCAGCAACAGCAGCGTATCGCCAGCGCCCAACAGTGGTTGCTGACGCACCGCCAACCAGCAGGCAGCGATAATCGTGCCCATTCAGCGTTACGCGGACTGAGTCGTCAGGAAGGTAGCGTCAGAATGCCGTCAGCGGATGCAGACGATAGCTGATCAAACGTGGCTCATGCGTCGATGCCTTTCGGCGCTGAGCTCACGAATTTGGAAATAAAAGGTTTCCAATTATCCTAATTCGCGCCAGTTAGCACTTTTTGCAACAAATCCTACCGTATAAGTTCAGTAAGCTTTTTGTACAGCTTTAGATTTTCCTGTACAACTTTCCTTAGGTCGGGTGACCTAACATTTTACTTTATTGGGGTCAATTATGCGTCAGAACGGATACACGCCGAGTTCAGTCGAGGCCATTGCCAACTATTTCAGCAAAGCATCTCTGCCATCGCAGCAGGAAACGCTGGGCCAGATCGTGGTTGAAATCTTACGCGAAGGACGTAATCTCAACCGTAAATCACTGTGCACCAAGCTGCTACGCAGACTCGAATTGGCCGCCAATGCGGAAGAAGAGCATCACTATCATCAGCTGATCGGCTTGTTATTCGAACGCGAAAGCTGAGAGCAGGTTTAACGTCCAGGTTGTACAACTATAAGACTTTACTCTGATAACGCACTGCTTCATGCATGACCTGTGACGGGCTGTACTGCGCTACATTTCTCCGGTAGCGCATCCATTCTGCCGTAGTTCCCGGTCCGGGGCGAAGCGGCGTTCAGAGATTCGTTATGAATAATTCGTTATGAATAGAAGTGAACACCAGAAATTAATCGATGAGATTATTGGGGAAGCGGCATTGGTGCTGTTGCAGCAGGCGGGCCCCGTTAATACTCAGGCGTTGATCGACCAACTCATGCGCATGAAAGAGCAGAGTAGCGATAACGATCGGCGTGAGGCCATTATTGCCGCCATTACCGATGTGCGCACCAGTATTTCGGCTGGCAAGAAACGGCGGGAAGAGCAGCCGGAAAGAGACAACGTTCTGCAGTTGTTTGGCAATAAAGAACAGTCTGGCAGCAATCGCAAACATTGACCGATTGTGGCTCGCGTTTAGTGAAGATAATTTGAATGTATCGCTATCAGTACGGGACTGGAATCATGCCGGAAAATCACGACCTCTATTCTGCGCTGCCTGACACCGAGTTGGCAGAGCATTTTCGCAATGCAGACAGCACGTTAAGAAACGAAGCTGCCGTATTGGACAAGGTTATCCGCCACGTGCTGGCAACGGAAGGACGCGTCAGTAATAAAGCCATTATTCTCTGCCTGATTATGGCGCTGGAAACCGCAGAGGGAAGTGCTGAGGCAGATATCCTGCGCAGAACGCTGGAAATTGTAGTGGGCTATACGCCAGACGACGCCTGACAATTCATCGTGTCCCCCAGCTCATTGGGGGGCACGTTAGTGCATCAAATCTGCCAGTAATCGCATCGCGGCATCGCAAAGATGTCGAAACTCCTCATCGTTAGTTCCCAACTTCATGACATGCAATGACAACGAAATATCGTGCGCCTTAAATACCCGCTCTTCCCTGATAAATTCCGCCACCGCGATACCAATTAGCGCATACAGATCCGATGTTGGACGGCTTTCATCTCTCACGTCACCTCCGATACTTGTATGTATATACAGTGTGACATGGCGAATAATCTGACGATATGTTTTTCGTGCGGTCGGTTTTATCCGCTGTAAATAAGCGAAGCGCAAAAGTGTCGATAGGTATTGATAAAGGTGAAGGTGATTCGGCGATATTTAGCGCCAGCCGTTTACTCTTTTTCCGCACTCACCAGCATGCGTTTCGACCTGCCTAAATTAATTCTATGCAGCCACGTACGCAGCTGTTTAAGTTGCGCCTGCGGGGAAATATCATCGGCAACGCTGCAAATATAGAGCTGACTCTGGGTATGATTATTTGTGCCGGTGGCGTAGATTTCGCTTTTATTATCACGCTGTTGTAGCATTATTTCCGTGAAGTGCAAGTCTTTCCACAGATGTAGAATGGCTTCGAACTTTTTAAAGTCCATAGAGGTGTCCTGATTATTTTATCGTGTTATGGCGTATTGCTGGCCTAATGCAACATACCGTCATCAAGGCATTAAGCCAGCATCTTTGGACGTGGTAATGGGTAAGTGTTTAATGCTCGCTGTCAGCGCATGACAGCGAATTCATTTAGGGATAGTCGCTTTTTGCCACGGACTTGCGAGTCCATTTGCGTTTATTCCCGCTTTGCTTACCCATCGCTAATGCGCTGGCGCTGGCGGGATCAAACAGCGACAAACTTTCAATCTGATGCACCATAATCACTTTACGAAACTCCAGGGCGCTTTTTGGCGTGGAGGAGAAATCAATATTGTGATTGTGGTACCACTGGCTGTAATTATGCTCAATCGCCAAATTCAGCGTGCGCGCATCGCGGTAGCCGCTCAACATCGGAATCAGCACGATATTGGCGGTGTTGGCATATTCAAATGTCGCTGCATGGATCATACCGATATAAATGCGCTTAGATTTCAGCGTCACCCAGGCTAATTCGCCTTCCTCCATGCACTGCAGTAACAACTGCTCAATGCCATTCGAGCGCGAAAGACGCTGATAAAGCTCCTTACGGCCACCGGCGTTAAGCCGGGCGCTGACTGCCCAGTTGGAGCGATACATGCAGAATAGAATGGCAAAGGCCAGCATCATCACTACCGGCGCCTGGATACCTAAAAAACTCCAGGTCATGAAATCGACGTTCCAGTGCACGTTCTCTGCGGAGGTCAGCGCAAACGCATTGTTCACACCTGATGCGATAAGCAAGATTAACCAGATGATGGCGGTGGTTAGCACGCCTTGCAGCACAAAAATACAGCCATATAAGGCAATAAGAAAATAGACATCCCAGCCAAAAGAGCGTTTGATTTTTAAACGACTCGACATGTCGCGGCTGGTATACCAATAGCCACACACCATCATCACCATAAATATCGCCGTGCCCATTTAAATATCCTTTAATGTGCTGACATGATGGGCAAAATCGCGCTGTACTTCAGGACTCAATGGATTAACCGAAGCGTTACCATCTTCGTCAATAATAATTCTGTCACCTTCCTGAATCGACTCCTGAATGTCCTGACGGGTCATCACTTGCAGTAATGCCTCCGGGCTGCCGAACAGAGAAGCTAAAAAACCAAACATATTGGGTGGGTCCTTTTTTATTTATACCAACGTAAACTATGGCACATCCCTGCAATATTCAGCCGCGTAACTGAAGCTGGCAGTCACTTTCCGGATTAATCTGCCAGGAATATGCGCACGCGGCAGAAATATTTTCCATGCGTTATTTTTAGAGGGTGCGGGGCGCCATTTATGGCGACCCACAGGTTTCAGCGTGGCGCATTACTGATTGGTCAACGGATGTTTACTGCCCGGTTCCGCGCCGGTAATCGGATTGACGTCGGGGTGTGAAGCGGTGCGCGCCGCCAGCGTGGCCAGATCGCTCTGCTGCTGCGCGGGCAAGGTAACGCTGGCGAGTCCATCGCCGCCATCAACGGCCGGTTGCGGATCGGCAACGTAATCAAAGTTTTCATCCGAGTTCCAGCTGCCGCGAATATCGTCGCCCTCAGACATATTGTAATAAGTGTGCGCATACTTCTCGATCGGCGGCAGTTTGCCCGGCGGGAAGTTATTGCGGATGGAGTAGAGCGCTTTTTCAAACGACAGCTGGTGCGCCACTTCACGCGTCATCAGGAATCCCAGCGCATCCTTAACGCCAACGTCATCGGTAAGGTTGATAAGGCGCTCGTACAGAATCTTGGCGCGCGCTTCAGCAGCAACGTTTGAACGCAGATCCGCCGTCACTTCGCCGATGGTGTCGATATAGGCCGCGGTCCAGGGCACGCCAGCCGAGTTGGTCAGTGCCGGACCACCGCCATACAGAATCGAGGTGAGATGGCTGTCATTACCCGCGCCGGTAATGGAACGATAGAGATCGCCTTGCTCTTCGCTGCCTTCTGCCAGCGCCCCTTTCGCACCTTTATTTAACATGCCAACCAGCGAGCCGATAATTTCCAGATGGCTCAACTCCTCGGTAGCGATATCCATCAACATCTCACGACGACCCGCGTCGTCATCACTTAACCCCTGGGTGAAATAACGCATTGCTGCGGCCAGTTCACCCTGTGGGCCGCCAAACTGTTCCAGTAATAAATTGGCCAGGCCGAGATTGGGTTGATTAACGCGGACGGTAAATTGCAACTTTTTTACGTGTCGAAACATAGCTCACCTCAAAAAAAGGAAAATACCAACGGAGAGAATGGATTTTGAATGTTTAAATTAATGACGATATGAAATGGAGGAGGGAAGGCGGGTAATGGACCTTTAACTCATCTACAGCGTGTCACATAATTAATACTACTCCGACCAGCCGTTCCTGCAAGCGCACCGGGTGGGCTTAATTTACTATCTGTCGTTAAAATGAATAATATGCCGTAAGACGAACTCCTGGCATAAATTAAATAAAGGAAGGGGCGTTGTTTTAATACAATATTTGACGGGTCACCATGGATGGCGACCCGATTTATGCCTGATTAATATAATTGGCGATAAAGTGACGTGATCGTCTCAATGCTGCACTCGCGCGGATTTCCGGCGGTACACACATCAGCATAAGCTGCGGCAGCTAATACCGACGCGTCCTGCTCCTGCATGCCGATGTCACGTAGCCGCAGCGGAATATCAATATCGCGATTCAGCGAGCTGACCGCCTCAATGGCGAGTGCGCGCGCCTCGGTTAATGAACAGGCATAGGCGCCGCTAACGCCCAGCGCATGCGCAATATCGCGGTATTTCTCACCGGTGTGTTCAGCATTGAAAGCCATAATGTGTGGCAGCAAGACGGCATTGGCGATGCCGTGCGCGGTGCCATAAAAGGCACCTAGCGGATGCGCCATGCCGTGCACCAGGCCCAATCCGACATTCGAGAAGCCCATGCCGGCGATATATTGACCCAGCGCCATATCCGCCACGCCAGCCGGTACACCTGTTACCGAATCTCGCAGCGACCGGCCAATAATCTCTATCGCTTTGAGGTGGAACATGTCGGTCATCTCCCATGCACCGCGCGTGATATAGCCTTCAATGGCGTGGGTGAGCGCATCAACGCCGGTTGCCGCTTTCAGGCTGGCGGGCATGCTGGCCATCATGTCAGGATCGATAATGGCGATAACGGGAATATCATGCGGATCGTAGCAGACGAACTTACGCTTCTTCTCCTCATCGGTGATGACGTAATTGATGGTCACTTCGGCAGCCGTACCCGCGGTGGTAGGCACCGCAATGATCGGTACAGAGGGGCGGCGCGTGGCGGCACCGCCCTCCAGCATGCGCACGTCGCTAAACTCGGGATTGGCAATCATCATGCCGATGGCTTTGCAAGTATCCTGCGGGGAACCCCCGCCGACGGCGATCAGATAATCGGCGCCTGCACGACGAAAAGCCGCAACGCCGGCATGCACCACCTCTACCGTAGGATTGGGAATAACGTCGTCATAGAGGGCGAAACTGAGGTCGTGCTGCGTAAGCAGATCGGTGATGCGGGTGGCGACAGAAAACTTGATCAGGTCTTTGTCCGTCACCACTAATGCTTTGGTGAAACCGCGTTTGTTAATCTCATCGACCAGAGAATGGATGGCGCCGGAACCAAAGTAAGCGGTTTCGTTGAGGATCATTCTGTTAATCATGTTAATTACCTTCACGTAGATGCCAGATTTAAGTTTTTTCGATTAAATTCATCAAGATAAGATGTTTTAACCGTACCTAGATCTACGGGGTAACAGACATACAGATATTGCGTTTCCTCAAGTAAAGCGTGGTTTCCTGCTGGCTGGAATTGAGGAGGCAGACTTCCCCATCATGCGGGGATGGAGAAGTCTGCCAATTCATTCATCAGAAGAGATAGCGTACGCCCAGCGTGAACTGGTTCTCGATCAGATGCGCTTTCATCTGCTCATCTTTCAAGCCACGGGCATTGACGAAGTTGTTATAGCCGCTCTCAATTTTACCCATATCCACATAGCGATAACCGACATCAACGCTAACGCGCTCAATCGGCGCATAGCTGACGCCCGCACCAATGCTGTAAGTCAGGTTATTTTGCGTGCTGGAAGCATACTCACGCGTAACCACGCCCTGCCAGCCGCCCGCCTGAATACGGCTGAAGCCAAGGCCAGCGGTACCGTACAGCGAGAAGTTGTAGCCGAGTTCATAATCGCGATACAGGTTGAACATCAGGCGCTGCACGTTGGTTTGCAGATGGTTATAGCTGGTGGCAAAGGTGGATGAACCGCTGGTGAACTCCGCGCCCTGACCAAAGGTGTATTCGCCCTCGGTGCGCCAGCCATTACCCCATTGATAACCGAGTGCCAAGGCGGCGTTGGCCTGGTGCGCGGTCTCATTACCCGCGACAAACTGACCTACGCCAGGACGGGCGCTGGTGTTCATCTCTTTGGCATTGATCTGGCTTTGCAGATATTTGGCTGAACCGTAATAGCCTTCGTCAGCATTTGCCGCAACCGCTGCCATCATTAAAGGCAGTGCACCGCATAACATTTTCAGTTTCATTTGCATCCATTCTCTTCGTCAGTGGAAAGGGGGAACGTGGCTGTTCCGTGTGACGAATCATATGCAACACATTGAGGGGAAAAAATGCGGTTGAATACGCAGGAGAATAGGTAGAACTACGCAGCGAGCACGCCGGCGCACCGGCGCGCAACCCTCACGACCCTAAACGCATGCTCTCGGCGCGTTTAGCGGTGTCATAGACATATTGCAGCATCGGTTCGAGATCGGTATCGGGACCGGAACTGATGATCTTGCCGCGCAGCCACTCGATCTCGCTGGTGATATCCGGTGGGAAAATGGTGTTGTTCTGCGCGTTGCGCAGCCATTTGAGCAGAAAGTTGTTTTTACCGCGCACGCCGCCAGACTTCTTGTTTTTGGCGTTGATTTTCAGCGCGATCAGAATGCAGTAATAGAAGTGCACGCGTTGGCTGTAACTCTGCGGGATCATCTACGCTCACCCACCACAACAGTATGAAAATGTGAAGTCGATCGGTTTTCCATCTTGCGGATTCCTGCCTGAAGCGATCTAAAAGCGCTGATTTATGCTCTCAAGAGCCGTATCTCCACGCTGTAGCCGCGCGGTAAACGCACCATATGATAATCCGCGTGGCGGATGCAAGTCGGCTTAATCTGGGAAATTTCGCGCCGCATGGGCTGATTTTTGCCTGCCACTGGTGCAGGAAAAATAAGCGAAGCGTATGAAAAAGCGCGGAGGCAATCTTTTTGCTGCATAGCGGTTAAAACGGCCACTTATCCTATAGCGAAGCCGCGCGTATCTGGCAATATCGTGATCTACGTCTACACTTAAAGCTGACGATGTTCGCTGTCAGGTTGCCATGTGAGTCTAAATCATGTTTGTTTGTGGAGAGTTTGCTATCGAAATTCCGTGTTATCGTCAAAATCTCCTCGCACACAATTCTGCGGTTTTTTTCCGCTTCCATGATTCAGCCTGCCTCCGAACATCCTGTAATTTTAAAACCTACAACACAGGAGGAGAGTCGTGACCCCCGCGGTTAATCAGAACAGCACGTTGCCGTCGCTAAGCGGCGGACTTTATGCCTTCTTTTTTGATGTCGACGGCACGTTGGCAGCGATTCAGTCGCAGCCCGAGTCGGTTTCAATCCCCGCCTCGGTACGCCAGCTCCTGCAACAAATTTCTAATCTTAGCCACGGCGCACTGGCACTGGTGTCTGGCCGTCCAATCGTGCAACTCGATGCCTTAGTCGCGCCGCTTGAAGCGCCCGCGGCGGGTGTGCATGGCGCTGAACGTCGCGACGCTACCGGTCGCGTGCATCGCCACAGCCTGCCGGGCGATATTGCGCAAACGCTGCAAATTGAACTGCAGCAGACGCTGGATCAGTGGCCCAACACGCTGCTGGAAGTGAAAGGCATGGCGTTTGCGCTGCACTATCGCAATGCGCCGCAGTATGAGAATGCCATCATGCAGCTGGCGGAAGACGCCGTCGCACGTTTCCCTGATCTGGCGCTGCAGCCCGGCAAGTGCGTGGTGGAGTTGAAGCCGCAGGGCATTGATAAAGGTGCCGCCGTGCGTGAATTTATGCAGGAAGCACCCTTTGCCGGACGCATTCCGGTATTTGTGGGAGACGACCTGACAGACGAAAAAGGATTTCTGGCGGTCAACGCCATGCAGGGGATTTCTGTCAAAGTCGGTGAAGGTGCCAGCCATGCACGCTATCGCCTGAACAGCGTTGAGGCCGTATGGCACTGGCTTGAACAACTATTATTACAACTAGAACATGACAATGTTGGTAAGGAGTTTAGGTTATGAGTCGTTTAGTCGTCGTATCTAACCGTATCGCGATTCCCGATGGTAGCAAGGCCAGCGCAGGCGGACTTGCTGTCGGTATTTTGGATGCACTGCGAGATACCGGAGGATTATGGTTTGGCTGGAACGGAGAGATCAGCGAATTCTCGGGTGAAGATGAGGATGAAGAGCTCACTCAGCTGGAAAAAGACGGAATTACCTACGCCTCGCTGCCGCTCAATCAAAACGATTACGATCAGTATTATCTGCAGTTTTCGAATACCGTGATTTGGCCCGCTTTCCACTATCGTCTCGATCTGGTGCAGTACCAGCGCGAAGCGTGGGATGGCTATTGCCGCGTGAATACGCTGTTGGCCCAGCGTCTTAAACCGCTGCTGAAGCCCGATGATGTATTGTGGATCCACGATTATCATCTGCTGCCGTTTGCTGCCGAGTTGCGCAAATTGGGCATCAACAACCGTATCGGCTTCTTCCTGCATATTCCGTTCCCGACGCCCGAAATCTTCAATGCGTTACCGCCTCATCAGGAGCTGCTGGAGATGCTGTGCGACTATGATCTGCTGGGCTTCCAGACAGAATCCGATCGCGTGGCCTTCCTGGATAGCTTAAGCCAGCTGACGCAGCTGCAGAATAAAGGTGAGAAAAAGCATCGCGCCTTTGGCAACACCTTTATGACCGAGGTGTATCCGATTGGTATTGAGCCTGACACCATCAAAGAGATGGCAGAAGGGCCGCTGCCGCCGAAAATGGCAGCGATGAAGCGCGACCTCGGCGATCTGCAGAACATCATCGCCTGCGAGCGCCTGGATTACTCGAAAGGTTTGCCGGAGCGTTTCCTCGCCTTTGAAGCCCTGCTGGAGAATTTCCCGCAGCATCGCGGCAAAATTCGCTACTCGCAGATTGCACCCACCTCGCGTGGCGATGTGCAGGCCTATCAGGACATTCGCCATCAGCTGGAAACGGAAGCGGGGCGCATTAACGGCAAATACGGCACCCTGGGCTGGACGCCGCTCTACTATCTGAATCAGCACTTTGACCGCCGCCTGTTAATGAAGATCTTCCGCCTCACCAACGTTGGCCTGATTACGCCACTGCGCGATGGCATGAACCTGGTAGCGAAAGAGTATGTGGCGGCGCAGGACCCGGATAATCCTGGCGTACTGGTGCTGTCGCGCTTTGCCGGTGCCGCGAATGAACTGACCTCGGCGCTGATCGTCAATCCCTACGATCGGGATGAAGTGGCTGCCGCGCTGGATCGCGCCTTAACCATGCCGCGCACGGAACGTATTTCGCGTTATAACGACATGATGGCGGTGTTGCGCAAGCAGGATATTTCACATTGGCGTGAAAGCTTCCTGAAAGATTTAAATACCTTGCCGGTACGCAGCGATGATCACGGTACGGAAAATAAAGTCGCTACCTTTCCGAAATTAGCGTAAGCCCACTAAAAAAGGGCGCGTAAATACGCGCCCTTATCCTTCACCGCGCAATAAATTGCGCCGCTGCGCTAAATGCCAAACTTGAGTATTTTACCTGGTAATCGCACCACATCGTGGCGGCGAGATTTGTCGCGCGCCGGTAATTTACCGCTGCGTTGCACAGCGTTTTCACGCACCACCCTAACTTCACGAAATCGATTTCATTTCTTTAAGCGCTAATCGGCTGACTCATCAGTAAAAATCGCACATTTTGGTTAAAAAGCGCGCACCCAACCCAGGAATCACGCTTTTTTTATCGCTGACCCTAAAGATTCCCGGTGGCACGCCGATAGTTAGCGCGTAGCAAACCGTAAAATGGTCCATTCATTCATTTCTCTAATGTAACGCTCTGTTACATACCCTGCCGTGCGCTAAACACTCCCTACAATCTACTGACAGTTCCCAGGCGCTCTGCGTCCAGTCTTCACGCTTCGCTAGCGTCTCGCTTTAATCCTCCTCAGCAATATTCCCTGTAAGTGATTAATTTAGAAGCGAATAATTTCAGCCGTATTCAGAGTATTATGCTGCTTATATCTCATTATATAGCGCGTTATAGCCCGATAATCGCAACGGAACAGATAACTGATCGCGTGGTAATGGCAATCTGCCACAGAGCCTAAAATCCGCCGCAAATCAGCAAAATATTAACGAAATAATCCGATTTAGTACAAAAAACGCACAACATAAAAGCGATGCTGAAGGTTTGCGAAAAAAATTTGCCTTAAAAGTGTGACGCAGATCACACTTTATCTAAAATTTCGCGCCACTCACGTTGTATGTCGAAATCAGACGATATAGATTTGCGTTGTTTTCGGATTAGTCTTAAAAACTGTAAGCAGACGTCACGGAAGATGGTTACAACTCAAGCAAAGAATGGCCTGGAGTTTTGATTACTACTGATCAGTGTCCTGACGGGAAGTGAAACAGTTAGGTACGCGTTGGCTCAAGCCTGATTATTTTTTGCCATCTTTAGATTTACCAACCAGCAGCCCGAACCATAGAACAATTTAATTCTGTGGCCGTATATGTGTCGCGTCTATCAGGATGGAAAAAAATGGGTACATCAGAATTACTAAAACATATATATGACATCAATCTGTCATATTTGCTTCTTGCTCAGCGTTTAATTAACCAGGAAAAAGCTTCAGCAATGTTTCGTTTAGGCATCGATGAATCGATGGCCGATGCATTGTCGCAATTAACCTTACCGGAGATGGTAAAATTAGCGGAAACCAATCAACTGGTTTGCCAGTTTCGTTTTACCGACCACAACCATATTAATCGCCTGACGCAAGAGTCACGTGTGGATGATTTGCAGCAAATCCATACCGGCATTTTATTATCCAGCCGCTTACTGCGGAATGCGTCGAAAGATGACATCTCTGCGAAGAAGAGGGCTGTTTAATGGCCGAAAAAAGTATTGTTCAGGAAGCGCGCGATATTCAGCTGGCAATGGAGCTGATTACGTTGGGCGCACGACTGCAAATGCTGGAAAGTGAAACCCAGCTGAGCCGTGGTCGCCTGATTAAACTGTATAAAGAGTTGCGCGGTGCGCCACCACCGAAAGGCATGCTGCCATTCTCCACTGATTGGTTCATGACCTGGGAACAAAATATTCACTCCTCAATGTTCTGTAACGCCTGGCAGTTTCTGCTGAAAACCGGGTTGAGCAATGGCGTTGAAGCGGTGATCAAAGCTTACCGTTTGTATCTTGAGCAGTGTCCGCAATCGGACGAGGGCCCGCTGTTGGCGCTAACGCGTGCATGGACCCTGGTGCGATTCGTTGAAAGTGGCATGCTGGAATTGTCTGACTGCAAGTGCTGCGGTGGCAGCTTTATTAACCACGCGCATCAGCCAGTGGGCAGCTTTGTTTGCAGCCTGTGCCAGCCGCCATCACGTGCCGTAAAAAGACGTAAACTTTCTGCAGATTCTGCCGATACCTTTCCACAACTGCTGGATGAACAGGTTAAACGCGCCGTTTAAGTTTGTTCGCATCGTGGAAAACATCCAGCAGCGGTTAATACCGCTGCTTTTTTTTTGCCTGCGATAAACGAATAACACCTGCGGCTCTCTGGCTTAACTTCCATCAACACGTTACGGACGTAAGGATTTTTTGTGCTGATAATTCTGGGTTATATCGTGGTCGTCGGCTCCGTGTTGGGCGGCTACGCGATGGTCGGCGGACATTTAGGCGCGCTATATCAGCCGGCGGAGCTGATCATTATCGGCGGTGCCGGTATCGGTGCCTTTTTAGTCGGCAATAATGGCAAATCGATCAAGAAGACATTAAAAGCGTTGCCATTGTTAATGCGCGGCTCGAAATATAACAAAGCTGTATACATGGATTTAATGGCGCTGCTCTATCGCCTGATGGCGAAATCCCGTCAGCAAGGCATGCTGTCATTAGAACGTGATATTGAAGACCCAAGTCAGAGTGAAATTTTCGCTAACTATCCGCGTATTTTGTCCGATAAACAGTTGGTCGATTTTATTACCGACTATTTACGTTTAATGGTCAGCGGAAATATGAACGCCTTCGAGATTGAAGCCCTGATGGACGAAGAGATTGAAACCTACGAGCACGAGTGCGAAGTACCAGCGCAAAGTATATCGGCCGTGGGTGATGGCTTACCGGCTTTCGGCATCGTTGCCGCGGTAATGGGCGTGGTGCATGCACTGGCGTCGGCCGACCGTCCGGCCGCAGAGTTAGGTGCGCTGGTTGCCCACGCCATGGTCGGTACCTTCCTCGGGATTTTACTGGCCTACGGCTTTATTTCGCCGCTGGCCTCGGTACTGCGACAGAAATGTGCCGAAACCACCAAGATGATGCAGTGCGTAAAGGTGACATTGCTCTCCAGCCTGAACGGCTACGCGCCGCAAATCGCGGTGGAGTTTGGACGTAAAACGCTCTATTCCGCTGAACGTCCGTCGTTCTCCGAGCTGGAAGAGCACGTGCGTAACGCCAAGAACCCGGCGAAACAAACTTCGGATGAGAATTCATGAAAGCTGGCAATCGCCCCATTGTGCTGGTTAAAAAGCGCAAACATAAAGGTCACCATGGCAGCCACGGTTCGTGGAAGATTGCCTATGCCGACTTTATGACGGCGATGATGGCGTTCTTTATGGTGATGTGGCTGCTCTCCATCTCCAGCCCGAAAGAGTTAGTACAAATTGCCGAATACTTCAAAACGCCGCTCAAAGTGGCGTTAACCGGCGGTCAGCGCAGCAGCGACAGTGAAAGTCCGATCCCGGGCGGCGGCGACGATCCGACGCAGCAGAAGGGCGAAGTGAAGAAAATTGTCGATATGGATGCGCAGAAGAAAAAGCTGGAGGAGATTCGCCTGAATCGCCTGCGTGAAAAGCTCGATCAGCTGATTGAAGCCGATCCGCGTCTGAAAGCGCTGCGTCCGCACCTGATTATCAACATGGTGGAAGAGGGGCTGCGCATTCAGATTATCGATAGCCAGAACCGCCCGATGTTTAAAACCGGTAGCGCAGACGTTGAGCCCTATATGCGCGACATTCTGCGCACCATTGCGCCGCTACTGAATGATATTCCGAACAAAATTAGCCTGTCAGGCCACACCGACGATATCCAGTATGGCAATGGCGATCGCGGCTACAGCAACTGGGAGCTGTCGGCCGATCGTGCCAACGCCTCACGCCGTGAGCTGATGATCGGTGGGCTGGACGGCAGCAAAATGCTGCGTGTGGTCGGTATGGCCGACACCATGAAGCTGAAAAACCGTGGTGCTAATGATGCAGTCAACCGCCGCATTAGCCTGCTGGTGTTGAATCACGACACCGAAGCGGCGATTGAAAAAGAGAATGCCGAGAGCGATGCCGTACAGGTCAGCGACCCGGCGCAAATTATTCCCGACATTACCGCACCCGCCGTACCGGCTGCGCCGACTGCCCCAACAGGTTCCACTGCGACACCGGCTGCGCCGGCGGCTGCGACGGCACCTGCGGCAGCGGCGACGCCCGCGGTGAGCGTGGTGACACCAGACCAACCCTCACAGCCGAGGTGATCCCGTGAGCATGGACATCAGCGATTTTTACCAGACGTTTTTCGATGAAGCCGATGAGCTGTTAGCGGATATGGAGCAACACCTGTTGGGACTCGATCCCCAGGAGCCCGATTCCGAGCAGTTGAATGCCATCTTCCGCGCCGCCCACTCCATCAAGGGCGGAGCCGGTACGTTTGGCTTTACGGTTTTACAGGAAACCACCCACATCCTGGAAAACATTCTGGATGGTGCGCGCCGCGGCGAGATGCAGCTCAGCACCGATATCATCAACCTGTTTTTGGAAACCAAAGATATTATGCAAGAACAGCTCGATGCCTATAAAACGGCGCAGGAGCCCAACGCAGAAAGCTTTAAATACATCTGCGAAGCGCTGCGTCAGCTGGCACTGGAAGCGAAGGGCATCGCGCCTGAAGCGCCAAAAGTCGCCGAAGTGATTGACATCGCTGCACCGGTTGCCGCCGCAGGTCTGCGCCTGCAGCTGGTTGATCTGAAAGAGAAAGAGCCGGAGCTGATGCTGGAAGAGCTCGGCAATCTCGGCACGGTCAGCAACGTGGTAAAAGGCGCTAATTCGCTCGAAGTGACCATCGATGGCGTCGGCAAAGATGACATCGTCGCCGTGCTGTGCTTTGTACTCGATGAAGCGCAGATCCACTTCCCGGCAGGCGCGGCGGCAGTGGCCGAAGCGCCGGTGGTGGACGTGGTCGCTGAAGCGGTGCAAACCGCCACCGTTACCGAGATTACGCCGGCAGCGAAACGTGAACCTAAGCGTGCAGCGGCACCGGCCAAGGGCAGTGAATCCAGCAGCATCCGCGTGGCAGTGGAGAAAGTGGACCAGCTGATTAACCTGGTGGGCGAACTGGTGATCACCCAATCGATGCTGGCGCAGCGCTCCGGCGCGCTGGATCCGGTGGCGCACGGCGACCTGCTGAACAGCATGGGCCAGCTGGAGCGTAACGCCCGCGATCTGCAAGAGTCGGTGATGTCGATTCGTATGATGCCAATGGAGTATGTCTTCAGCCGCTTCCCGCGCCTGGTGCGCGATTTGGCCAGCAAGCTGGGCAAAGAGGTGGAACTGACGCTGCTTGGCAGCTCGACCGAACTGGATAAGAGCCTGATTGAACGCATCATCGATCCGTTAACGCACCTGGTGCGTAACAGCCTCGATCACGGTATCGAAACCCCGGAAAAACGTCTGGCTGCCAGCAAAACGGCAGTCGGTAACCTGACGCTGTCCGCGGAACATCAGGGCGGCAACATCTGCATCGAAGTGATCGATGACGGTGCCGGTCTGAACCGTGAACGTATCCTGGCTAAAGCGCTGTCGTCTGGCCTGCCGGTGAGCGACAGCATGAGCGATGAAGAAGTCGGCATGCTGATCTTCGCGCCGGGCTTCTCCACCGCCGAACAGGTCACTGACGTGTCGGGCCGTGGCGTGGGCATGGACGTGGTGAAACGTAACATTCAGGAGATGGGCGGCCACGTCGAAATCTCCTCGAAGCAGGGCAAAGGCACCACTATTCGCATCCTGCTGCCGCTGACGCTGGCGATCCTCGACGGCATGTCGGTGCGCGTGGCCAACGAAGTGTTCATTCTGCCGCTCAACGCGGTGATGGAATCACTGCAGCCAACCGCTGAAGAGTTAAAACCGCTGGCCGGTGGCGAGCGCGTGCTGGAAGTGCGAGGCGAGTATCTGCCGCTGGTTGAGTTGTGGAATGTGTTTGAGGTGCAAAACGCCAAAACCGACGCCACGCAAGGCATTGTGGTGATTCTGCAAAGCGCAGGCCGTCGCTATGCGCTGCTGGTCGATCAGCTGATTGGTCAGCATCAGGTGGTAGTGAAAAACCTTGAAAGCAACTATCGCAAAGTGCCGGGGATTTCAGCCGCCACCATTCTGGGCGATGGTAGCGTGGCGCTGATTGTGGATGTCTCAGCACTGCAATCGTTGAACCGTGAAAAGCGTGTGGCCGGTGCCGCAGCGTAATAGATAACGAAAGGGTAAAAAAATGACTGACATGGCAACCGTGACCAAAATCGCTGGCGAAACCGTCGGCCAGGAGTTCTTAGTTTTCACACTGGGTGACGAAGAGTACGGCATCGACATTCTGAAAGTGCAGGAGATCCGCGGCTACGATCAGGTAACCCGCATCGCGAACACGCCAGAGTTCATCAAAGGCGTCACCAACCTGCGCGGCGTGATTGTGCCCATTATCGACCTGCGCGTGAAATTCTCGCAGCCGGACGTGGATTACAACGAGAACACCGTGGTGATCGTGCTGAATCTTGAGCAGCGCGTGGTGGGGATTGTGGTTGACGGCGTTTCTGACGTGCTGTCGCTGACTCAGGAGCAGATTCGTCCTTCACCGGAATTTGCGGTCACCATGTCTACCGAGTACCTGACCGGTCTGGGTGCGCTGGGTGAACGTATGCTGATTCTGGTCGACATCGAAAAGCTGCTGAGCAGTGAAGAGATGGCGCTAGTGGATAACCTGCGTACCGCCTAATCACATCAACGGGCCGCGCTGCTGCGGCCCGTTATCATCACGTACGTTAATTAATTTGTTGTAAATCAACAACAAAACTGCAAAAACCCTGCTTTTCTCCTCAATATTCCCCGCCGTAAGTCGATAACTGCTCTGCACGATTTTTCTTCATTTTCCAGGGCAAACTATGTTTACAAGAATCCGCGTTGTCACCAGCTTATTGCTGGTGTTGTTGGTATTTGGTTTTCTGCAATTGGCATCCGGCTCGCTGTTTTTTAAAGCGCTAAGTGATGACAAAAACAGTTTCAACGTTTCACAACTGGCGAGCAAAAACACCGCCGCCATCAACGACGCCTACATGAGCCTCAATCAGAGCCGTGTGGTGTTAACCCGCATTCAGTTGCGCATGGCGACCAGCAAGCTCAGCGGCAGTGAAGCGGATGTGGCCGGTTTATATAACGACAGCAAAGCCTTCCAGAAAGAGGCCGCTGATAACTATCAGCTGTTTAAAGCCACGCCGGATACGCCGGGGCAGGATGCCGCGCTTAACAAGCGTCTGGATGACACCTATTCTGCTTATGCCAGCGCGCTGGGCCAGATGCAGGATGCGCTGGTAGCACAAGATCTGGTGCAGGCCGCGAAAGTGCCGGTGGCGCCAAGCCAGAGTGCGTTCCTGAAAGAGTACCGCCAGTGGCGTGCCGATCAGGACCGTTTGACGGCGAAGGGCGTCGCCGCCAACAGCTCTGCCTACGATCATATGATCTGGCTGCTGACTGCGGTGTTGGCGATCGTGGTGGCGGTGATTGTGCTGTGCTGGTTTGGCATGCGCAAAATTCTGATCACGCCGCTCAACCACAACATTCAGCATATTCAGCACATTGCGCAGGGCGATTTAACGCAGCACATTGCGGTTGTTGGGCGCAATGAAATGAGCCAGCTGGCGCAAAGCCTGCATGATATGCAGCAGTCGCTGGTACGCACGGTAAGTGATGTGCGTGACGGATCGGATGCCATCTTTACCGGAGCCAGTGAGATTTCGGCGGGCAATAACGATCTCTCGGCACGTACCGAAGAGCAGGCGGCCTCGCTGGAACAGACCGCCGCCAGCATGGAACAGCTGACCGCCACCGTGAAGCAGAACGCGGAAAATGCGCGTCAGGCTTCGCAGCTGGCGCTGAGTGCCTCTGAAACCGCGCAGAAGGGTGGCGATGTGGTGCAAGGCGTGGTGCGTACCATGAGCGACATCGCCGGCAGCTCGAAGAAGATTGCTGACATCACCAGCGTCATCGACGGCATCGCCTTCCAGACCAACATTCTGGCACTCAATGCGGCGGTAGAAGCGGCGCGTGCCGGTGAACAAGGCCGTGGATTTGCGGTGGTAGCAGGCGAAGTGCGAAATCTGGCGCAGCGCAGCGCACAGGCGGCCAAAGAGATCAAAGGGCTGATTGAAGACTCCGTCAGCCGCGTTAACAGCGGCTCAGCGCTGGTGGGTACCGCCGGTGAAACCATGAGCGATATCGTCAATGCGGTCACCCGCGTGACGGATATTATGGGCGAAATTGCCTCGGCATCGGATGAGCAGAGTCGTGGTATCGACCAGGTGGGTCAGGCGGTGACGGAGATGGATCGTGTGACGCAGCAGAACGCCTCGCTGGTAGAAGAGTCTGCCGCAGCGGCGGCCTCACTGGAAGAGCAGGCCAGCCGCTTGAGCCAGTCGGTGGCGGTGTTCCGCGTACCGCGCGCGGCACAAGCACAGCCGAAAGCCGGCGTACGTCATCCGCAGATTGCACCGCCCACCTTGAGCGCACCGCGTAAAGCGGTGATCGCCGCTGCAGGCGACAGTAATTGGGAAACGTTCTAAGTTTCGGCGTCGTCGGTCCCTCACCCCGGCCCTCTCCCGTAGGCGGGAGAGGGCGATGTTGCATAGGTAAGCTCGATCGGTTCCCTCTCCCATTTGTAGGAGAGGGTTAGGGTGAGGGACAAACCGCACCTCACCCAATGCGCCTTTATCGCTCACCCGATAAAGGCGCATTTTTTTTACTGTTAATTTTTTTACTTATAAAACACTGCAATCATGCTAAAACGCAGAGTTTTAATTTGTAAAGTCGCTTAAGCGCCCTGAAAAATTCAGAATATTGGTCGATAACGGGGATAGCCGAAACGCATTCCTGGAGATCCCATGTTAAAACGAATCAATGTAGTGACCAGTTTAATCGCCGTATTGCTGGTGTTTGGTGCTTTACAGTTACTTTCGGGTGGTCTGTTCTGGTCCGCCTTGCAAAAAGATAAAGAGGCGTTTGCCGTTGCGCAGATCTCAACCAACAACGTAGGGGCGATGTCCGACGCCTGGATTGAATTAAATCAAACCCGCACGGTACTCAATCGCGCGATGTTGCGCATGCAGGGCAGCATGGCCGCGCAGGCCAACGGCGGCCAGCTGGGAGCGTTAATTGCGCAAACGGAAAAACAGCTCGATGTCGCTGCCGGCCACTATCAACGCTACTACGACTTGCCCGCCACGCCGGGCTTGCCGGAAGCGCTGCGCGATAAGCTGGAAGCGAACTATGCCGCTTTCAACAACGGGCTGAAAGCGATGCTTGAGCGCCTGAAAGCCAACGATCTGCAAGGCATGTTTGCGCAGAATATCGAAGCGAAACAGGTGGCGATGAAAGCCACCTACGAAGAGTGGCGTACTGCGCAAAGCGAACTGGCAGCAGAAGGTGTGGCGCAGAATCAGCGTGCCTTCCATACCATGATGTGGCTGCTGGCATCAGTGATGCTCGTGGTGGTTGCGGTGATTATCGGCTGCTGGTTTGGTTTACGCAGCGTGCTGATTCAGCCACTGCATCAGTTGCTGGGCCATATTCGTCACATCGCCGCGGGCGATCTCACCCAAACCATCGTGGTTGAGGGGCGAAATGAGATGAGCCAGCTGGCGGGCAGCCTGCATGAAATGCAGCAGTCGCTGGTCAGCACCGTGGGCAATGTGCGCGATGGTTCCGATGCCATTTTCACCGGTGCCAGTGAAATCGCCGCCGGTAATAACGATCTTTCGGCGCGTACCGAAGAGCAAGCCGCGTCACTGGAACAGACCGCAGCCAGCATGGAGCAGTTAACCGCTACCGTGAAACAGAACGCCGAAAACGCCCGTCAGGCCTCGCAACTGGCGCTCAGTGCATCCGATACCGCGCGCAAAGGCGGTGAAGTGGTCGATGGCGTGGTGCGTACCATGCAGGATATTGCCGGTAGCTCGAAGAAGATCGCCGACATTATCAGCGTCATTGATGGAATTGCCTTCCAGACCAACATCCTGGCACTCAACGCTGCGGTGGAAGCGGCTCGTGCCGGTGAGCAGGGGCGTGGTTTTGCCGTAGTGGCAGGCGAGGTGCGCAATCTGGCACAGCGCAGTGCGCAGGCGGCGAAAGAGATCAAAGGCTTGATTGAAGACTCGGTGAATCGCGTCAACAACGGCTCGCAACTGGTGGGGACCGCCGGTGAAACCATGAATGATATCGTCGGCGCCGTCACACGCGTTACCGATATCATGGGCGAGATCGCGTCGGCGTCCGATGAACAGAGCCGCGGTATCGATCAGGTGGGACAAGCGGTGACCGAGATGGATCGCGTCACGCAGCAGAACGCCTCGCTGGTGGAGGAGTCCGCCGCCGCCGCCGCGTCACTGGAAGAGCAGGCCAGTCGCCTGAGCCAGTCGGTATCGGTATTCCGCATTCCGCGTGCCGCTCAGGTGCCACCCGCTAAAGCCACCCTCGCCCGTCAGATCGCCAGCGCACCGCGCAAAGCAGCGGCGGCGGCGGTGAGTGAGGGTAACTGGGAGACGTTTTAAGTTTCGGCGTCGCTGCCCCTCACCCCGGCCCTCTCCCGCAAGCGGGAGAGGGAGACGCTGCCATATGTTAGCGCGATCGGTTCCCTCTCCCACTTGTGGGAGAGGGTTAGGGTGAGGGACAGCGAGCACATCCCCTATTTATCCTTACTCCTCCTTAATTCCCGCTGGTCCAACCCCTGCGAACACACATAAAGATCCCCTCGCGCACGCCGATAACAGGAGCGATCCGCCAACCAATGAGGTGTTTATGTTTAGTCGTATTCGTGTTGTTTCCGGCTTGCTGTGCGTGCTGGCGCTGTTTGCCTTACTGCAGCTGTTTTCCGGGGGAGTGTTCTATTCCACGGTGAAAGCCGATAAAGATAATTTTGCCTACAACCAGCGTCTCAGCACGCTGCAACGGGCGATGGGCACCTCATGGGTATCGCTGGTTCAGGCGCGTAACACGCTGAACCGTGCGGGGATCCGTTACCTGCTGGATAGTCAGCAGGCGGGCTCGGGTGCGACCGTGAAAGATCTGGTGGCGCTGGCGAGTGAGGAGTTGAAGAACGCTGATGCAGGTTTCGCCGAATTTAACGCCAATCTGTCTGAAAAGGGCAAAACGGCGGAAAACGTGCTGACGCTGCAGGCCAACTACAACGCCTATCGGGGGGCATTGGGTGAGTTGATTGATTTCCTCGGTAGCGGAAATTTCAAAGGATTTGTCGATCAACCGACGCAGGGATTCCAGGATAAGTTTGCCAAAGATTACAACGCCTGGCTGGGCTACAACATCGAGCTGGCGAGTAAGGGTGTGGAGGCCAATGAAGCGGCCTATACCCAATCAATCATGCTGGTGGTCGGCACGCTGCTGGTGACCTTGCTGGTGATTGCATTGGTGTGGAGCGGCATGCGTTCCGTGCTGATCCGTCCGCTGAAGCAGAGTATTGAGCATATCCGCCACATCGCGCGGGGTGACTTAACCCAGCAGGTGGAGATCAACGTGCGCAATGAGATGGGCGAACTGCTCACGTCACTGCAGGAAATGCAGCAAGCGCTGGCGCGTACGGTGCGTACCGTGCGTGATGGTTCTGATGCCATCTACACCGGTGCCAGCGAAATCGCTATGGGCAACAACGATCTCTCTTCGCGTACCGAGCAGCAAGCGGCTTCGCTGGAAGAGACCGCCGCCAGCATGGAGCAGCTCACCGCCACCGTGAAGCAGAACGCCGAGAATGCCCGCCAGGCCTCACAGCTGGCGTTGACGGCGTCTGAAACCGCGCAGCAGGGCGGCAAAGTGGTGGATGGCGTAGTCACCACCATGAAAGAGATTACCGGTAGCTCGAAGAAAATCGCTGACATCATCAGCGTGATCGACGGTATCGCCTTCCAGACCAACATCCTCGCACTGAACGCCGCAGTAGAAGCCGCGCGTGCCGGTGAGCAGGGCCGTGGTTTTGCCGTGGTAGCCGGTGAGGTGCGCAGTCTGGCACAGCGCAGTGCTCAGGCGGCGAAAGAGATTAAAGGATTGATCGAAGATTCGGTCAGCCGCGTCAACACCGGTTCCGTGCTGGTGGAGAGCGCCGGGGAAACCATGACCAACATCGTCAATGCGGTGACGCGCGTTACCGACATCATGGGCGAAATCGCCTCGGCGTCGGACGAGCAGAGCCGAGGTATCGATCAGGTCGGTCTGGCGGTGAACGAGATGGATCGCGTGACTCAGCAGAACGCCGCGCTGGTTGAAGAGTCGGCGACTGCGGCAGCGGCGCTGGAAGATCAGGCCAGCCGACTGAAACAGTCGGTTGCGGTGTTCAATATTGGTAAAGAATTTGTCGTTCAGGCCGTTAACGTATCTACAGCGGCAAAAAATTTGCGTTCGGGAGCGCCAAAAGCCTTGGCACAACCGGCAGGCGCACGTAGCACAGACGATAACTGGGAAACCTTTTAATCCTTGTGGCCGCCGCAAGGCGGCCCATAAGCATGGCGCGACTGGCAGCACAGTAGCAACCGCAGTATCACAATTTAAACAGTTTGTTGCCGGGTGACCTGAAATGAAGAAATCGACGTTATTAGATCAAAGTGAAGCGACCACGCTGCTCTCGCAAATGGTGCAGCGCTTGCCGCTCTCAGATACTCATTTTCGTCGTATCAGCCAGCTGATTTATCAGCGAGCGGGCATTGTGCTGGCCGACCATAAGCGCGAGATGGTTTACAACCGTTTAGTGCGTCGTCTGCGCATGCTGAATATTGATGACTTTGGCCGCTATCTGGCGCTGCTGGAGCAGGACCAGAACAGTGCCGAGTGGCAGGCATTTATTAACGCGTTGACCACCAACCTGACCTCTTTCTTCCGCGAGGCGCATCACTTTCCGATCCTCGCGGATCATGCGCGTAAGCGCACGGGTAATTACAGCGTCTGGAGCACCGCCGCCTCAACCGGCGAAGAGCCGTACTCCATCGCCATGACGCTGGCTGAAACGCTGGGTACCGGTCCGGGTAAGTTCCAGGTGCACGCCAGCGATATTGATACGCAGGTGCTTGAGAAAGCCGTGGCAGGCGTCTATCGCCAGGAAGAGCTGCGCACCTTGTCGCAGTCACAGTTGCAGCGCTTTTTCCTGCGCGGCACTGGCCCGCACGAAGGCATGGTGCGGGTGCGTTCTGACCTCGCCAACATGGTGAACTATTCGCAACTGAATTTACTGGCCAACGACTGGGCGTTGCCGGGTCCGTTCGACGCGATTTTTTGTCGCAACGTGATGATCTATTTCGATAAAGAGACGCAGGAACAGATTCTGCGCCGTTTCGTGCCCCTGCTGAAGCCCGGCGGCCTGCTGTTTGCCGGACACTCAGAGAACTTTAGTCAGATCAGCAAAGAGTTCTGGCTGCGTGGACAGACAGTCTATGGACTGAGCAAGGAAAGACGATGAGCAAAATCACCGTGATGTGCGTGGATGACTCTGCGCTAATGCGACAGTTGATGACGGAAATCATCAACAGCCATCCCGATATGGAGATGGTCGCGAGTGCGCCAGATCCGCTGGTGGCGCGGGATTTAATCAAACAGTACAACCCGCAGGTGTTGACGCTGGATGTGGAAATGCCGCGCATGGATGGCCTCGATTTCCTCGAGAAACTGATGCGCCTGCGTCCAATGCCGGTGGTGATGGTGTCATCGCTGACCGGTAAAGGATCCGAAGTGACGCTACGCGCGCTGGAGCTGGGCGCGGTGGATTTTGTCACCAAGCCGCAGCTCGGCATTCGTGAAGGCATGCTGGCCTATAGCCAGATGATTGCCGACAAGATTCGCGCCGCAGCGCGCGCCAAACTGCATGCGCGTGCGGCCACGCCGATGCCGGTAACCTTGAAAGCCGGTCCGCTGTTGAGTAGTGAAAAGCTGATAGCCATTGGCTCATCCACCGGCGGCACCGAGGCGATTCGCCATGTGCTGCAGCCGCTGCCGGCCACCAGTCCGGCGCTGCTGATAACGCAACATATGCCGCCAGGCTTTACCCGCTCGTTTGCCGAGCGACTGAACAAGCTGTGCCAGATCACTGTGAAAGAGGCGGAAGATGGCGAGCGTATTCTGCCGGGCCATGCCTATATCGCGCCGGGCGCGATGCACATGGAGCTGGCGCGTAGCGGGGCGAACTACGTAGTGAAACTGAATGACGGTCCGCCGGTGAATCGACACAAGCCATCGGTTGATGTGCTGTTCCGTTCGGTGGCGGTCCATGCAGGACGAAATGCGGTGGGTGTGATCCTGACCGGGATGGGGAACGACGGCGCCGCCGGGATGCTGGAAATGCATCGCGCGGGCGCCTGGACCATCGCGCAGGATGAAGCCAGCTGTGTGGTATTTGGCATGCCGCGCGAAGCGATTGCGATGGGCGGCACCAGTGAAGTGGTCGATTTGGGCCACATCAGTCAGCACATGCTGGCGAAAATTAGCGCCGGACAGGCATTGCGAATTTAACGAGCCCGTCCTGCTGGACGAGACAACACAGGAGTAGATATGGCTGATAAAAATATGCGCTTTTTGGTGGTGGATGACTTCAATACGATGCGTCGTATCGTCCGTAACCTGCTGAAAGAGCTGGGATTCAATAACGTCGAAGAGGCAGAAGACGGCGTTGATGCGCTAACTAAACTGCGTGCGGGCGGCTTTGATTTCGTGGTGTCGGACTGGAACATGCCCAACATGGACGGTCTGGAACTGCTGCAGACCATTCGTGCGGATGCGGCGCTGAGTAAACTGCCGGTGCTGATGGTCACGGCGGAAGCGAAGAAAGAGAACATCATCGCGGCCGCGCAGGCTGGTGCCAGCGGCTACGTAGTGAAACCGTTCACTGCTGCCACGCTGGAAGAGAAGTTAGGCAAAATATTCGAAAAACTGGGTATGTAAGGAGATGTGATGAGCGACCTTCCGAAATCAACCGAAGAAGCCTCGGCACACGACATTATTACCCGCATCGGCTCACTGACGCGCATGCTGCGTGACAGTTTGCGTGAGCTGGGGTTAGACCAGGCGATTGCTGAAGCGGCGGAAGCGATTCCTGACGCGCGCGATCGTTTGGATTATGTTGTGCAAATGACGGCGCAAGCGGCTGAACGTGCGTTGAACTGCGTTGAAGCAGCGCAGCCACACCAGGACCAAATGGAAGTCAACGCCAACCAGCTGAAAGGCCGCTGGGACGCATGGTTTGAAAATCCGATTGAACTGACAGATGCGCGCGAGTTGGTTTCGGATACGCGCCAGTTCCTGACTGACGTTCCGGGACACACGTCGTACACCAATAAGCAGTTGCTCGAAATTATGATGGCGCAGGATTTCCAGGACCTTACCGGTCAGGTGATCAAGCGCATGATGGATGTGATCCAGGAGATCGAGCGTCAGTTGCTGATGGTGCTGCTGGAGAATATGCCAGAAGCGAACGCGGCAGCCCGTAAGGATGCGACCAGCCTGTTAAATGGTCCGCAGATCCATGCCAATGCACCGGGCGTGGTGGCGAACCAGGATCAGGTTGATGACCTGCTGGATAGTTTAGGGTTTTAAGTACGCTGGCCCTCACCCTAACCCTCTCCCACAGGTGGGAGAGGGAACCGATCGAGCCTGCATGTGGGAGAGTCATTCGACTGCGCCTGCATGTGGGAGAGTAATTCGACTGAGCCTGCATGTGGCAGCGTCTCCCTCTCCCGCTTGCGGGAGAGGGCCGGGGTGAGGGACAACGCGCACGGCACCCATCCGTGCCAAACCTCACACAGCACGCCTGTGCGCCACCAACACCTGCACCCCCAACGCCTCAAACGCCGCGACCTGCGCCGGTGAAATCCCGCTATCGGTAATCAGATAGTGAATATGGCTCCAGTCGCACGGCAGGGCGAACATCGACACCTTATCAATCTTGCTGGAATCCGCTACCACGTAAACGGTGCTGGCCGATTTGATCATCGCCATCTTCACTTTGATATCGGTCTCGCTGGGAAAGCTCAGCCCCAAACGCGGCGAAATACAGGCGGTGGCGAGAAACAGCTTCTCCGCCAATACGTTTTCGAAAAAAGAGGCCGCTTTCTCACCCGAGGTCGATAGCGTCGGGAACTTGAAGGTGCCGCCGGTCAGCAAAATATTAATCCCCGGTTCGCCGCCCAGCTTTAGCGCAATATTAACGGCAGTGGTAATCACTGACAGACGCCGAATATGACTAATCGCCTCGGCGATTGCCGTGGTAGTGGTGCCGGAATCGAAAATCACCGTATCGCCATTCTCCACATGCTGCGCGGCAAGGCGTCCAATCGCCTGTTTTTCGTCGAGATGCGTCTGGCGCTCCAGCAGCATTGCACCGCTATTTTGCTTACCGGTCATCAGCGTGGCGCCGCCGTGATAACGCTGCACATGACCCTCTTGCTGCAACATGCGCAGGTCGGTGCGGATGGTGGCTTCGGTCAGGCCAAAGGTATCGGTTAACGCTTTTACCGTGACGGTGCCGTCTTCGCGGATCATCTCCAGAATCTTCTCACGGCGAAGCTGCATATCAGCCAGCTGCTCAGTTTTGCTTTTCAATCGAAACGCTCCCTCTTTCCAATCACGGTCTGGTTTCGCCAATAAGGAAACCCGAGCTGATTTTACTCTGCGTTTTTGGTATTTGCGAGGCAGCTCGCAAGCTCATTTGTTTTCGAATGAAAATGAATATTTGCTATGCGATTGATTTTGCACAAAGCCACTAGCAGCTCTCTCCATGCCTGGAAATATGAAATGTAAGCATTATCAATGAAATCATAGCGATGTATTTTATTGCTGTGATTTGTATGAAATTTGATCTGCCCCACAAACCATTATTAATCGATAGCTTATATTTTTGTTCGAAAACCAATATTGCCAAAAACGATAACCCGGCCAGCGATAATCATCGCCGCAGCGTAATGATGAAAGGAGTAAGTGGATGAGTGGGGAATATGACGTCAACCTGCGCTACGGCGTGAACATTGAGCAGGACTTAAGCGGCAAAGTGGCGGTGGTCACCGGCGGGCTGGGCGGTATTGCCATGGCCAGTAACGCCATGCTGCTGGAGAAAGGGGCGCGGCTGGCGCTGCTCTATCCTCCATTCGAACGTGACAAAGTGGCTGATGTGCAGACGCAATTCGCCGCCGATCGCGTGCTGCTGGTGTGCTGCGATGTCACCGATCCCGGCTCGGTGGATGCTGCCTTCAACCAGGTCGAACAGCATTATGGTCAGATTGATATCCTGGTGAACTGCGCCGGCTACGTGATGTTACAAGCGGTACTGGAGACCGATTTCGCCGAGTGGCAGAAACAGATCGCCGTGAATCTTACCGGCCCCTTTCTCTGCTCGCAGGCTGCCGGTAAACGCATGGTGCGTGCCGGCAACGGCGGCAAAATTATCAATATCGCCTCGCAGGCCGCCTCTATCGCCATCGATAACCACGTGGCTTACACCTCGGCCAAAGCGGGTCTGCTGGGCATGACCAAGGTGATGGCCAAAGAGTTTGCGCCGCATCGCATCAACGTAAATACCCTGTCGCCCACCGTAGTGCTGACGCCGATGGGGGAAAAAGCCTGGCGCGGAGAGAAGGGTGAAGCGATGAAAAAACTGATCCCACTCGGGCGCTTTGCCTATACCGACGAAATCGCCGCCGCGGTGCTGTTCTTCGCCAGTAACGGCAGCGACATGATCACCGGCGCAGATTTGATGATCGACGGTGGCTTTACCATCTGGTAAGGCCACGCCAACACCAGAACGGCTGACCCTGCACCTACAACAAAGAGAAAATCACCATGAAAAAACCCATCCTACTGTTGACTGCTATTGCCAGTTGTCTGATCGCGCACGCCAGTTTGGCTGCCGAAAAAGGCACCATCATGATTCTGGTAAACTCACTGGATAACCCGTATTACGCCTCCGAAGCCAAAGGCGCCAACCTCAAAGCGCAGGAACTCGGCTACAAAACCAGCGTGCTGTCGCATGGCGAAGATGTGAAGAAGCAAAGTGAACTGATTGATGCCGCGATTGGCAAGAAAGTACAGGGCATCGTGCTGGATAACGCGGACTCCACCGCCAGCGTCGCCGCCATCAAAAAAGCCAAAGATGCCGGCATTCCGGTGGTACTGATCAACCGCGAGATCCCGGTGGATGACGTGGCGCTGGCGCAAATCACCCACAACAACTTCCAGGCCGGTTCCGATGTGGCCAACGTGTTTGTCGAGAAGATGGGCGAAAAGGGCAGCTATGCCGAACTCACCTGTAATCTCGCCGATAACAACTGCGTCACGCGTTCCAAATCCTTCCACCAAGTGCTCGATCAATATTCCGACATGAAAAGCGTCGCGCGTCAGGATGCCAAAGGCACGCTGATTGATGGTAAACGCATCATGGACAGCATCCTACAGGCGCATCCGGATGTGAAAGGGGTGATCTGCGGCAACGGCCCGGTAGCGCTGGGGGCAATTGCCGCGCTGAAAGCGGCGGGTCGTAACGATGTCATCGTGGTCGGTATTGACGGCAGTAATGATGAGCGCGATGCGGTCGAGAAAGGCGATCTGAAAGCCACGGTGATGTTGCAGGCGCAAGCTATTGCCGCCCAGGGCGTAACCGACCTCGACAACTTTATTCAGAAAGGCACTAAACCTGAGAAGCAGCGCGTGATGTTCCGCGGCATTCTCATCACCCCAGATAACGCGAAAGGCGTGCAGGACTTTAACTTCAAGTCGTAATCAACGCGGTGCGCCCGTTCATCGGGCGCTCAGGAGAATGTGATGCACAGACGACTCTGGTTACTGCTACCCGTCGTGATCCTTAGCGGTTGCCGCATTGTGTCGCAGCAGGAGCTGGCCGACCTGAAAAATCCCCCTAATGCCAACATGGCCAACATCGCGCAGATGTGGCAGCAGAAGCTGGTGCCGCAGGTCGCTCATGAAGCCAGGCCGCTGGCAGAACTGATGAAGTCGCTGCAGTCGGCCAAAGATTTCGACAGTGCCTGTAAAAGCTACGGCTATCGCAGCCAGGATGAGAATCCCTGTGTATTCAGCGTCAGCCTGAGCGGAGAAGTGACGGCGCTGAATACCACCTCGCGCAGCGGCAAAATGACGGTGAAAGAGGTCTCGGGTGCCAGCGTCACGGTGCAAACCGGGCCGATAATTCGCGGCACCGCGCTGCGTGACGTTTATAAAGGCGCCAGCTATCAGGATTTCAACGATCAGGTGCTGTTTGGCGATTTCAATCGCGCTATCAATCAGCAGGCATCCGACATGATGCAAACGTTTAAGCCGAAAGTGGGCGACAAAGTGGCGATCGTCGGAGTGTTCAGCAGCTGGGATATTCCACAGCAGGCGCCTGACATTACACCGGCGCAAATCACCCGGCAATAAGGAGGGGCTATGTCGCAAATTCCGCCCGACGGGCCGCTGGATGTGATTATCGAGACGCGTAATGTGTCGCGACTCTATCCCGGCGTCACCGCGCTGGACCAGGTCAATTACCGCGTCTATCGCAACAAAGTCAACGTGCTGATTGGCGAAAACGGTGCGGGTAAATCCACCATGATGAAAATGCTGGCGGGCGTAGAGATCCCGTCCTCCGGCGACATTCTGCTGGACGGCGAGGTGGTATCGCTCAACTCCACGCATCAGGCAGAGAAACAGGGCATCAGCATTATCTTTCAGGAGCTAAACCTGTTTCCCAATATGAATGTGATGGACAACATTTTCATGGCCAATGAGTTTTTCCAGCGTGGCGTCATCAATGAGAAGTACCAGTATGAGCTGGCCAAAGCGCTGCTGCAGCGGCTGGAGCTGGATGTCGATCCCTATGCGCCACTGGCTGAGCTGGGTATCGGCCATCAGCAGCTGGTGGAGATCGCGCGGGCGCTGTCCAAAGACACGCGCGTCCTGATTATGGATGAACCGACCAGCGCACTCAGCCAGTCTGAGGTGAAAGTGCTGTTTAACGTGATTGAGCAGCTCAAGCGGCGCGGCGTCACCATCATCTATATCTCGCACCGGCTGGAAGAGCTGATGGAAATTGGCGATCACATCACCATTTTCCGCGACGGACGCTTTATCAGCGAGCGTGAGGTGCGTGATGCTTCAATTCCCTGGATCATTGAGCAGATGGTGGGCGATAAGAAAAAGCATTTCGACTACCAACCGGCGGCGCAGGGTGCCACCGTCCTCAAGGTAAATGGGCTGACCGCGCTGCATCAAAACGGTGGCTACAAGCTTAATGATGTCTCTTTTTCCCTGCGCAAAGGTGAGGTGATTGGCATCTACGGTTTGCTGGGCGCCGGGCGCACCGAGTTGTTTAAAGGGCTGATTGGCATGATGCACTGTCAATCGGGCAGTGTCAGCCTCAACGGGGAAGCGCTGGAGAAGCGTAGCTTTCAACAGCGATTGAAAAAAGGGATTGCGCTGGTGCCGGAAGATCGCCAAACCGAAGGCGTGGTGCAGCTGATGTCGATCACCGCCAACATGACGCTCAGCGATCTCAGCCTGCGCGGGTTCCGCCGCGCGTGGCAGAGGCTCAATCCGCATAAAGAGCAGCGTCGCGTGGATGAAATGATTGGTCATCTGGCGATCAAAGTCAGCGATCCGGAGCTGCCGATCACGTCACTCAGCGGCGGTAATCAGCAGAAAGTGGTGTTGGGAAAAGCGCTGATGACCGGTCCACAAGTGGTGCTGCTCGATGAGCCTACGCGCGGCATCGACGTTGGGGCAAAAACGGATGTCTATCACCTGATTGGTCATCTGGCACAGCAGGGGCTGGCCGTGATGTTCTCATCTTCGGAACTGGATGAAGTGATGGCGCTGGCGGACCGCATTCTGGTGATGGCCGATGGCCGCATTACCGCTGATTTACCGCGCGCGGCGGCCACGCGTGAAGCCTTGATTAGCGCCTCAACGCCACATGACTGAGCCCGCTGGAGAGTGAAACGATGAATCAAAAATACCTGATCTACATGTACCTGTTGAAGGCGCGCACTTTTATTGCGTTATTAATCGTGGTGAGCTTCTTCAGCTTGATGGTGCCTAACTTTCTCACGACCTCAAACCTGCTGATTATGACGCAGCATGTGGCGATCACCGGGTTGCTGGCGATTGGTATGACGCTGGTGATTCTTACCGGCGGCATTGATCTTTCGGTGGGCGCGGTAGCGGGTATTTGCGGCATGGTGGCGGGTGCACTGCTCACCAATGGCGTACCGCTGTGGGGCGGCAATGTGCTGTTTTTTAATGTGCCTGAAGTGATTCTGGTGGTGGCGCTGTTCGGCGTTGCGCTGGGACTGATTAATGGTGCGGTGGTGACACGACTTGGCGTGGCGCCCTTTATCTGTACGCTCGGCATGATGTACATCGCGCGCGGTGCGGCGCTGCTGTTCAACGATGGCAGCACTTACGCCAACCTCGTCGGCACCCCGGCGCTGGGAAATACCGGCTTTGCCTTGCTTGGTTCGGGTTCGGTGCTGGGCGTGTATATCCCGATTTGGCTGATGCTGGGTTTTCTGCTGCTGGGCTTATACCTGACGCGTAAAACGCCGCTCGGCCGTTATATCTACGCCACCGGCGGCAACGAATCGGCGGCGCGGCTGGCCGGCGTACCAATCATCAAAGTTAAAGTGTTTGTCTATGCCTTTTCCGGCTTGTGTGCCGCGCTGGTTGGCTTGATCGTGGCGTCGCAGCTGCAAACCGCCCACCCGATGACCGGCAACATGTTCGAGATGGACGCTATCGGTGCCACGGTATTAGGCGGCACGGCGCTGGCGGGCGGCCGTGGTCGGGTGTCCGGCTCTATTATCGGCGCTTTCGTCATCGTGTTCCTCGCCGATGGCATGGTGATGATGGGCGTCAGCGATTTCTGGCAGATGGTGATTAAAGGCCTGGTGATAGTTACTGCGGTGGTGATCGACCAGTTCCAGCAAAAATTACAAAGTAAGGTGGTGCTGCTGCGCAGACATGAAAAAAAGCAGCAATCGGCCGCCCTGCCTGAAGCGACACATGGATAACAGGAGGCAATATGACACGCGATTTTAGTGGTAAGACGGTGGTGATTACCGGAGCATGCCGCGGCATTGGGGCGGGCATTGCGGCTCGCTTCGCCCGCGACGGTGCGAGGTTGGTGATGGTGTCAAATGCTGAACGCGTCTTTACTACCGCGCAGGCCATCGAACAGCAGTTTGGCAGTGAGATTCTGGCGCTGCAGGTGGATGTCACCAATGAGACTGAGGTACAGCAGCTCTATCAGCAGGCTGCGGAGCGCTTTGGCAGCATTGATGTGTCGATTCAAAATGCCGGGGTGATCACCATCGATCGCTTTGATTCGATGCCGAAAAGCGATTTCGATAAGATCCTGGCGGTGAATACCACCGGCGTCTGGCTGTGCTGTCGCGAAGCGGCAAAATATATGGTGAAGCAGGGCAGCGGTAGCCTGATTAACACCTCTTCGGGTCAGGGACGTCAGGGCTTTATCTATACGCCTCACTACGCCGCCAGCAAGATGGGGGTGATTGGTATCACGCAGAGCCTGGCGCTGGAGTTGGCGCCGTGGCACATCACGGTGAATGCCTTCTGTCCCGGCATTATTGAGAGTGAAATGTGGGACTATAACGATCGCGTATGGGGTGAGATTCTCAGTAGCGATAAAAAGCAGTATGGCAAAGGCGAGCTAATGGCGGAGTGGGTTGAGAACATCCCGCTGAAGCGCGCGGGTCAGCCGGAAGATGTTGCCGGTTTAGTGGCGTTTCTCGCCTCGGATGATGCGCGTTACATCACCGGGCAGACCATTAACGTGGACGGCGGGTTGATCTTTTCCTGATGTTTTCCCCAGGTGCGCATGAATGCGCACCCTACTAAACCGCGGTCGATTCGGTATTGTCTTAAACAAAACAAGACATTGCCTGCACGCAGGTCAGAATGTGCTAGGGTAAACTTATGCAGTTTTGTGAGCTACCTCTAATTCTGAGTCGGGTTGATCCCTTTTTTGCTATGTTGCCTACTTTGTTTTCACCTAAATCCTTGCGGTATGTCTCCGGTATTTCCGCACTCGCCGTCGCTGCGCCAGCGCTGGCGTTGATCTCTGATACTAAACTCTCCGATGCGCCGTTTAGCGATCCCGCACGTTTCCAGAAAATGGCCGATCAGTTACCGGAATTGGGTTATCAGGACGAGACCGAGACGTTTAACAAAAAGCTGGCGACCATTGCGAAAAGCATCGGTGAAGCCAGTCAGAATAGCACCGACGAAAATTCGTTAGGTCAGCAGGCGGGTCTTTGGGCCTTCAATCATTTTCGCGATGAAGTGGGGAATCGACTGGTTAATGAAGGACAGTCGCTGCTTTCGCCGTACGGCAACGCACAGATCGACTTCAACGTGGATATTGACGGTAACTTTAACGGCAGCGGTGCCTCGCTGTTGACGCCGTGGGCGGATAACTACCGCTATCTGACCTTTAGTCAGGTGGGGTTTCATCAAACCGATGATGGGCTGGTGGGCAATTTTGGCCTTGGTCAGCGCTGGGTGACGGGTAAATGGCTGCTGGGCTATAACGGCTTTGTTGATCGTATGTTCAGTAGCGGACAGCAACGCGCTTCGCTCGGTACCGAAGCCTGGGGTGATTACCTGCGTTTTTCCGCCAATTATTACACGCCGTTATCTGGCTGGCAGGATCGCGATCCGTTCCAGCAGCAACGCCTGGCGCGCGGCTACGATTTCACTACGCAAGGCTATCTGCCGCAGTATCGTCAACTGGGTGCTTCGGTAAGCTGGCAGCAATATCTCGGCGATAACGTTGATCTGTTTAGCTCCGGCAATCGCTACCACAATCCGTCGGCGCTGACCTTTGGCGTGACCTATACGCCAGTGCCGCTGGTGACGCTGTCGGCCAGTCATAAAACCAGCGATAGCGGAGAGAGCCAGGATCAGCTGGGTCTGCGCCTCAATTATCGCTTCGGCGTAGCGCTCAGCCAGCAGTTAAGTCCGGACAACGTGGCGGCGGCGCACTCGCTGCGCGGCAGTCGCTACGATAACGTGACGCGCACCAATACGCCGGTGCTGGAATTCCGCCAGCGTAAGACGCTGTCGGTATTCCTCGCTACGCCGCCGTGGCAGTTGAAGGGTGGGGAAAGCTTACCGCTGAAACTGCAGATTCGCAGTACTAATCCGATCGCCAAAGTGATGTGGCAGGGTGATACCCAGGCGCTGAGCCTGACGCCAGGTGCCAACCCGAACGATCCACAAGGCTGGAGTGTTATCTTGCCGGCCTGGGACAGTTCCCCCGGTGCTCGCAACAGTTATCGCTTGTCGGTGCAGTTAGAAGACAGTAAGCAGAATCATGTGACTTCGAATGAGATTGTTCTGCAGCTGCAACCGCCGTTCTCGCTGGATCAGGGTGATGACGAGCGTTTCAATTTGATGGCGCCGTAAGCGCAATAAAAAGGGCAGCTTACGCTGCCCTTTGCTCATCTTCAGCCGACACTAGCCGAAGATGCAATGAGGGAACTGCAACTTAGAACTGGTACACCAGACCGACGGCCACAACATCATCTTTCGGAATGGCTAAAGCATTGTCATCTTTCAGCAGGTTGATTTTGTATTCGCTGTAGACCGACATGTTTTTGTTGAAGTAGTAGGTTCCGCCGACACCAATGTATTTAACGATATCAACATCGCCAATACCTTCCACGTCTTTGGCTTTAGAGGATACGTAGCCGATAGAAGGGCGCAGGCCGTTCAGGAACTGATACTGTGCAACCGCTTCAAAGTTGACGGCTTTGTTAGCAAAACCACCGGTGATTGGCGTGGCGTTCTGCGTTTCACCGTAGATGGTTGCCAGATAAATCTGGTTGGCGTCATATTTCACACCGGCAGTCCAGTGCTGCGCTTTCTCGCCGTCGCCGCGCGCGGCCAGGTTCTGCGCATTGGTACGATCCAGGCTGGCGTATGCACCCAGCAGGCTCAGACCGAAATCGAAATCATAGGAAGTAGAGAGCGCGTAACCATCGCCATTTGAACGACGTACTGCAACACTCGCATCGCTACGATCGTTTTTACCTTCATACTGCGCCGCAACGTTCCAGCCTTTCACCAGACCGAAGAAATCTTTGTTGCGCCATGTCAGCACGCCACCTGAGCGGCCAGACAGGAACGCATCGGTATAACCGGAATCACCGCCGAAGAATGGCAGCATATCGGTAACACCCAGCACGTCATAAATCAGGCCGTAGTTACGACCGTAATCAATCGAGCCAAACTGACCAAACTTCAAGCCTGCAAAGCCCAGACGGGTTTTGTTACCGGTGTTAGCATCGCTGCCTTCTGAGTTGCTCAGGCTGTACTGATACTGCCATTGACCATAGCCAGTCAGTTGGTCACTGATTTTGGTTTCGCCTTTAAAGCCCAGACGGGTGTAAGACGAGTTGTCGCCATTTGCCGCATCGTTATCAGAGAACAAATGCGAGACGTTAATTTTGCCGGTCAGATCCAGCTTGTTACCATCTTTATTGTAGATTTCGGCGGCCTGAGCCGAAGAAATTCCCAGCAGTAAAGGCATCACTGCTGCCAGTAAGGAGCGCTTCATCATTTAATTTTTACCCTGTGATATTTTTTAATTTTATCCCCAAGGTTGGGGTGAAAAGAAAATGACACAAAAGGTTCAAGATCTATAGTGCAATATATGTAACTAAATATTTCCAGTTGGCTTTTTGTGTGATTTTTAATCTTTAATTCCATTATGTGGAATCTTATATTGGTTAAACTTATCTATTAACGGTTGAGGTAATTGATGAATTTAATATGCAGGAAGTTGATTAATAAGCGTTTTATGAAATTAAAAGAAGCGTAAACATTGTGGCTATCATGTTCCTGAAATAGCACAAGCCTATGCATTATTGTTCAATAGCAAATATCTGAATCCCGCTAATCATTAGCAGGGTAATTACTTGGTACATGGCTTTGTGTCTGGTTATTTCCATTCTGATAATAACCTTGGTCACGAAATGTTATTTAGCCTTAATTTAAGATTTGTTCCTGGTTAAATAATATCCAGCGGCGTTATTGAGATGTTAAAACGAATGTAAAACGCCCCCGCACAAAGCTGCACACTTTGGGCACTTCACTGCACCAATCCGGTTCATAACGCCCCAAAAAAGGGCTTTCAAAGCGCTATTTTGGCGAATTATTTCCTGCGCGATCACAAAAGCAATATTTCATTTTGTAGATGCATAAATCCGCTAAATAAATTGCTGCGACAGCGTCGGCATCAGACATTTATTCACTTTTTATGCATTAAGTGTGAATAGTGGTAGCAGTTAAGTTGTTGATATTCCGTTGTGGTAAGACGTTTATGCATTTTAACCGCTGGCTGGCACGCTAACTGCAATATACATTAGAGCGGTCACTTAACATTTTTAACAAATTTAAAACAAAGGCTTCGCGGGTTGTGAAGCAGGAGAAAGGGCTATGTCACTGCAGGTTTCACGTCAAAATTTTGATCAATGGATGATGCCAGTTTATGCACCCGCAGCGTTTGTTCCGGTGCGTGCCGAAGGTTCAACGCTCTGGGATCAGCAGGGGAAAGAGTATATCGACTTCGCCGGTGGCATTGCGGTTAACGCCTTAGGTCATGCCCATCCCGCTTTACAGCAGGCCCTGACTGAACAAGCGGGCAAATTGTGGCATACCGGTAATGGCTACACCAATGAGCCGATTCTGCGCCTTGCCAAACAGCTGATTGATGCCACGTTTGCCGATCGCGTGTTCTTCTGTAACTCCGGCGCCGAAGCGAATGAAGCGGCGTTGAAGCTGGCGCGTAAAACCGCACACGATCGTTTCGGTGCGGAGAAAAATGGCATCGTGGCGTTTAAAAATGCGTTCCACGGCCGCACGCTGTTTACCGTGACAGCGGGCGGGCAGCCAGCTTATTCACGCGATTTTTCCCCACTGCCTCCGGCCATTGACCATGCGGTGTTCAACGATCTGGCCTCGGCAGCGGCGCTGATTAATGACCAAACCTGCGCGGTGATCGTTGAGCCGATTCAAGGTGAAGGCGGCGTGCTGCCTGCCGATCCCTCTTTCCTGCGCGGCCTGCGTGAACTCTGCGATAAACATCATGCCGTGCTGATTTTTGATGAAGTGCAGAGCGGCGTGGGTCGTACCGGTTCGCTGTATGCCTACATGCATTACGGCGTGACGCCCGATGTGCTGACTACGGCAAAAGCGCTGGGCGGCGGCTTCCCCATTGGCGCGATGCTAACGCGGGAAGATTTAGCCCAGATTATGGGCGTGGGCACCCACGGCACGACCTACGGCGGCAATCCGCTGGCGGGCGCCGTGGCGGGCAAAGTGATGGAGCTGATTAACCAGCCGGACTTCATGGCGGGCGTTGCCGAGCGTCATCAGTGGTTTGTTGCCGCGTTGCAAGAGCTGAACCAGCGTCTGCCGGTGTTTAAAGAAGTGCGCGGACTCGGGCTGCTGATTGGGGCTGTGCTGAACGACGACTTCGCCGGTAAAGCCAAACAGTTCAACCTCACCGCCGCTGAAGAGGGCGTGATGGTGCTGATTGCCGGTGCGAACGTGGTGCGATTTGCGCCGGCGCTCAACATCAGCGAACGCGAAGTGAAAGAGGGTCTGGCGCGCTTCGAACGTGCCTGTGAACGCGTGCTCAAAGGAGCCACATCATGATGGTGATTCGCCCCGTCGAACGTGACGATCTTGCGCAGTTGTTGTCGCTGGCGGGCAAAACCGGGGGCGGTTTAACTTCGCTGCCCGCGGATAGCGATACGCTCAAAGCGCGTATTGAGCGTTCGCTGCTCACCTGGCAAGGTGCGCTGCCGCGCGCCGAACAAGGCTATGTATTTGTATTGGCTGATAGCGAGGACAATCGCGCCGTCGGTATCTGCGCCATTGAAGTCGCGGTTGGCTTACAGGATCCCTGGTATAACTTCCGCGTCGGTACCCAGGTACACGCGTCGAAAGAGCTTAACGTCTATGCCAGCTTGCCCACGCTGTCACTGTGCAACGACCATACCGGCAGTAGCGAGATGTGCACGCTGTTTCTCGATCCTGACTACCGCGATGGCAAAAATGGCTATCTGTTGTCGAAATCGCGCTTCCTGTTTATGGCCAACTTCCGCGATCGCTTTATGAAACGTGTGGTGGCGGAAATGCGTGGCGTCAGCGATGACAACGGGCACTCGCCATTCTGGGACAGCGTGGGCAGCCGCTTCTTCTCTATGGAGTTCAGCAAGGCGGATTTCCTCAGCGGTACCGGCCAGAAAGCCTTTATCGCCGAGCTGATGCCGAAACATCCGCTCTACATTGACTATCTGTCCGAGGCGGCGCAGAAGGTGATTGGTGAAGTGCATCCGAAAACGGCGCCAGCGCGCGCGGTGCTCGAGGCAGAAGGCTTCCGCTATCTCAACTACATCGACATCTTCGACGGCGGCCCAACGCTGGAGTGCGAGATCGATCGCATTCGCGCGATTCGTAAAAGTCGACTGCTGACCGCGCAACCGGGTTCAGCGGATGAAAAGTGGCCGCTGTGTCTGGTGGCGAATGCCGATTACCAACATTTTCGTGTGGCGCTGCTGCCGGTCGATATGGCTTCCGGCATTGTGTGCCTCAATGAGAGCCAGCGCGCGGCGCTGCAGTGTAAACATGGCGATGAACTGCGTGTGGTCACGCTGTGTCGCGAGGAGAAAAAAGCATGACGCATTTTATTCAGGGTCAATGGTTGACCGGCGGCGCGGACGCCTTTAGCAAACAAAATCCGGTAACCGGTGAAACGCTATGGCAGGGTAAGGCAGCCTCGGGATCGCAAGTGGCTGCGGCCTGTGAAGCGGCGCGCGCGGCATTTCCGTTGTGGGCGAGAAAGCCCTTTGCAGAACGTCAGGCGCTGGTAGAGGGTTTTGCGCGTCTGCTTGAAAGCCATAAAACGGCACTGGCAGAAACTATCGCTCAGGAAACCGGCAAGCCGCGCTGGGAAACGCTGACCGAAGTGCAGGCGATGATCAATAAAATCGCCATTTCAATTAAGGCTTATCACAGCCGCACCGGCGAACAGGCCGACGGCGAGAGCTCATTACGGCATCGGCCGCACGGCGTGCTGGCGGTGTTTGGCCCCTACAATTTCCCTGGGCATCTGCCGAACGGTCATATCGTCCCGGCGTTGCTGGCCGGTAACTGCGTGGTGTTTAAACCGAGCGAACTGACGCCGATGACGGCGCAGAAAACCGTTGAGCTGTGGGAACAGGCGGGCTTGCCGGCGGGTGTCATCGCGCTGGTGCAGGGCGGTCGCGAAACCGGCCAGGCGTTGGCGAATGAACCGCAGATTGATGGCCTGCTGTTTACCGGTAGCGCGGCCACCGGCTATCACCTGCATCGCCAGTTTGCCGGTCAGCCAGATAAGATGCTGGCGCTGGAGATGGGCGGTAACAATGCGCTGATTGTGGAGGAGCCTTCTGATGTGGAGGGTGCGGTGCATATCGCCATTCAGTCGGCGTTTATTACCGCCGGACAGCGCTGCACCTGTGCGCGTCGTCTGCTGGTGAAACGCGGCGCGGCGGGGGATGCGTTCCTGCAGCGTTTGATTGAGGTGACGGCACGCCTGCAGCCGGGCGCGTGGAACGCCGAGCCACAACCCTTTATGGGCAGCGTGATTTCGCCAACTGCCGCTGGACATATTTTTGCCGCCTGGCAGCAGCAGGTTGAACAGGGTGGAAAAGTGTTGCTGGGTATGCACTGGCCGGATCGTGACAGCGCCATTATTACCCCGGGCATCATTGACGTTACCGAGATCAATGACTTAGCGGATGAAGAAGTGTTTGGCCCGCTGCTGCAGGTGATTCGCTACGACCGCTTCGAGCAGGCGATCGCCATCGCCAATAACACCCGCTATGGCCTGTCGTGTGGTTTGATTTCACCGCAGCGCGCGCAGTTCGATCAGCTGCTGCTGGAAGCGCGCGCCGGTATCGTTAACTGGAATAAACCGCTCACCGGCGCTGCCAGTACCGCACCGTTTGGCGGCATTGGCGCTTCGGGTAACCATCGTGCCAGCGCCTGGTACGCCGCCGATTACTGCGCATGGCCTATGGCATCGCTTGAAAGTCCCGCTATGGCGCTGCCGGGCAGCTTATCGCCGGGCCTCGATTTCTCGCCGCAGGGAGCCAAATAATGAAAGCCTTTGAAGCCAATTTTGATGGGCTGGTCGGCCTGACGCACCATTACGCCGGGTTGTCGTTTGGCAATGAAGCTTCGACGCGCAACCAGCTGCAGCCTTCCAACCCGCGCCTGGCGGCGAAACAGGGCTTGTTGAAGATGAAAGCGCTGGCGGATATGGGCTACGTGCAGGGCGTGATTCCGCCGCATGAACGGCCCAATCTGCCGCTGCTGCGCCAGCTGGGCTTCAGCGGTAGCGATGAGCAGGTGTTGGCGCAAGCGGCGCAACACGCGCCGCAGCTGTTATCGGCGGCCAGTTCGGCCTCGGCCATGTGGGTAGCGAATGCGGCGACGGTTTCTCCGTCCGCCGACAGCGCCGATGGGCGCGTGCATTTTACCGTCGCTAACCTCAATAACAAATTCCACCGGGCGATTGAAGCGCCAGAAACCGCCGATCTGCTGCGCGCCATCTTCCGCAATCCTCAGCACTTTAGCGTGCACGACGCGCTGCCGCAGGTGGCGCAGTTTGGCGATGAGGGCGCGGCAAATCACAATCGCTTCGGCAGCGATTACGGCGATGCCGGGGTACAGCTGTTTATCTACGGTCGCGACGGCCAGCAGCAGGGTGCGACACCGGCACGTTATCCGGCGCGACAAACGCGTGAAGCCAGCGAAGCGGTGGCGCGTTTACATCAGCTGCACGGCTATCGCACGCTGTTTGCTCAGCAGAATCCTGCGGTAATCGATCAGGGTGTGTTTCATAACGACGTGATTGCGGTGAGCAATCAGCAGGTGCTGTTCTGCCATCAGGATGCGTTTGTTAATCAACCGCAGCTGCTGAGCGATCTCGCCGCGCGCGTCAGCGGTTTTCAGCCGATTGAGGTGCCACGTGATAAAGTGTCGGTCACCGATGCAGTGAACACTTATCTGTTTAACAGCCAGTTATTGCAACGTGCAGAGGGCGGCATGCTGCTGGTGTTACCGGAGGAGTCGCGTCAGCATGCGGGCGTGTGGCGCTACCTTACGGAGCTGGTAGAGAGCGGCGGACCGATTCGGGAACTTAAGGTATTTGACCTGCGTGAAAGCATGTTCAATGGCGGCGGACCGGCCTGTTTACGTTTGCGCGTGGTATTGACCGAAACCGAGCGTCAGGCGCTGAATCCGGCGGTGCTGATGAACGATCGGCTGTTTGCTACCCTTAACCATTGGGTTGATCGGCACTATCGCGATCGCTTAACCCAGGCCGATTTAGCCGATCCGCAACTGCTGCGTGAAGGGCGCACCGCGCTGGATGAGCTGACGCAGCTGCTAGACTTAGGCAGTGTCTACGCGTTTCAGCGTTAACGCCGGGGCGAGAGGTTCGCCCCACGTCGTTAAAAAGGAGTGAACATGCAGGATTTTTTACAGCAGACCTTGTCTGGTGAACCGCCACAGCAGCGAGAAGGGAGCAATGACCATCTCAGTTGGCAATGGCACAACGAGGGGCTGATGTCCCTCACGCCGCATACTCCAACGCAGCAGGCGCTGGTGCTTTCTGCGGGGATTCACGGTAATGAAACTGCGCCAGTCGAAATTCTCAATCTGTTACTGACGCCGCTACTCAAGGGCGAAAAGCCGCTGGCAGTGCGCTTGTTGGTTATTTTGGGCAATCCCGCAGCGTTACGCAGCGGCAAGCGCTATCAGCAGCACGATATTAATCGTCTGTTTGGCGGCCGCTGGCAACAGGTGGCCGATGTCCCCGAAGCGCAGCGCGTGCTGCAGCTTGAGCAAGAGCTGGAGAGTTTCTGGCGCGCCTGCCTAGACCATGAAGTGCGCTGGCATCTCGATCTGCATACCGCGATTCGTGGTTCGTATCATGCGCGATTTGGCGTGATGCCCCTGAATCCCAATCCGTGGCCTGAGGACTTTATGCACTGGCTGGCGGCAGCAGAAATGGAAGCGCTGGTTTTCCATCGTTCACCGGGCGGGACCTTTACCCATTACAGCTGCGAACACCACGATGCGGCGAGCTGCACGCTGGAACTTGGCAAAGCGCTGCCGTTTGGTGAAAACGATCTTAGCCAGTTTAGCGGGGTGCAGCAGGCGCTGGCAGCCTTGCTGTATGGCGATGTCTTGCCGGAGGTCCGCGAACAACCGCGCCATTATCGCGTGTCGCAGCAACTCACCCGGCACGGTGATAAGTTTGTCCTGCATATGGGACCGGAAACCTTGAACTTCACCGCTTTCCCGCAGGGAACGTTACTGGCGGAAGAGGGGGAGCGGCGTTACTTCGTGCAGCAAGCGCGGGAGTATGTATTGTTTCCCAATCCCAACGTGGCGCCGGGATTACGCGCCGGATTGATGCTGGTGGAAGAGAATGAACAGACGCAGGCGCTGGCGCTCTGATTTGCCCTCACCCCAGCCCTCTCCCGCAAGCGGGCGAGGGAGCCGAACGTGCGGTCTGAAGATCCATCCGTCGCTCCACCTAATCATTCCCTCTCCCGCAAGCGGGCGAGGGAGCCGAACGTGCGGTCTGAAAATCCATCCGTCGCTCTACCTAATCATTCCCTCTCCCGCTTGCGGGAGAGGGTTAGGGTGAGGGAAAGTAGTACTAACGATCCTGTGCATATTCCGCTATCTGAAAACCGACAATACCGTTACACTCCTCCTTAATTCCTGCGTTTTTCCTTTGATTGTCATAAACTTTTTCAATTCTTCACGCATTTCTTCTCTTTCCCTCCATGATTGCCTGAACTCTGTCTTTTATGCTTTCAGGGCTTTACTCAGCCTCTGAGTAGTTGACGTTCAGCGTCGTATGCTTGTTTCCGAAGACGCGACACAGGCTGTCGTCATTAAACTGATAAATAAGGACAATATTATGCGTAAATTAACTTCTGTGTTCCTGGCTACCGCAATGGCACTGGGTGCCGCCAATATCGTCCATGCAGCGGCAGACAACCTGACTCCGCCACCCGCGGGCAGTGAAAAACCGATGCATAAGCTGCCGATGCGCCATCACGGCATGGAGATGATGTTCAAAGGCCTTAACCTGACTGATGCGCAGAAAGCGCAGATCAAAACCATCCTGCGTGATGGCCATAAAGATATGAAGCGTCCGTCGCTGGAAGAGCGTCGCGCTGATCACAGCATCATCGCTTCAGATACCTTTGACCGGGCCAAAGCTGAGGCGCAGGCCGAGAAGATGACCGCGAATGCGAAAGATCGCGCTCTGCAGATGATGGAGACTCAGAACAAAATTTATAACGTGCTGACACCTGAACAGAAGAAACAGTACAACGCGAACTTTGAGAAGCGCTTAACCGAGAAAGGTCCGCACGATGGCAAAACGCCGCCACCGCCGGCTGATGCTGAATAAGTTCTTTCGCTAACTGAATAGAGACCGCCGACGTTGTCCACTGCTTTCGATCTTGCATCGATACTTTGGGCAACGTCGGCGGTTTTGTTTTACAGCTCAATCAGCGGGAACACGCCCGATAGCAGCGGGCGACAAAGGATTTTATAGCCGTCATGATCGAAGCCGTGCGAGGCGCGCTGCAGCTGGCGTGCTTCGGCTTCGCTGCTCACCGACCCCAGCCAAAACCAGTGATCGATCACGTGGATCTGCGTGATATCTGCACCACGTTCAACCATGCCAACCGGGCCTTGCCAAGGCCAACACATGATGCGCATCTGCTCTAACGCAGCATGCAAACGCTGCTGATGCTCAGCGACCGACTCCTTGCCACAGCAGGCACCCGCGCAGCGCTTAAGGGCGGCACGAAAACAGCCGCGCCCTGGACGCAAAGACTCCAGCCCCAGCAAACCGTGACACAGGCGTTGCTCATCGGCGATGGTTTTCAGCTTCTCCAGCGCGGCAAAACGACTGCGAAACAGGCCGTATAGATTGGGTGAACGCGAGAAGTCGAGATCTTTGGCATACACCACCTGCGGTGCACCTTCGCCTAACTGTAGCGAGCAGAGCTGACGATTCTTGCGCAAACGCTTGTTGAACAGCGGCTGCTGGGTTTTGATCATCTGCGCTTCCAGCAACTGCGCGCCCACATCGCCGGCGGTGGGGATCCAGCTAACGCGCCGCGCCTGACGCAGCATGCTGGCTTCATCTGGTGTGCGAAAATGCGCCATTACCCGACTACGCAGGTTGACGCTTTTGCCGATATACAGCGGCAGATTTTCGCTTTCACCGTGAAAGGTATACACGCCCGGCTGATTGGGTAAGCCTTCCAGCCACTGACGTAGATGTTCGGGATATTGATAGATTGCTGCCGCATCGAAATCGAGGCGGTGGCTGGCTGCACGTCTGACCAAAGCACACTCCGATTACTGGTTGTCCATCCAGTGTATCAAACTGTGCTTTTTCTCGCCAGTCAGCGGTTAGGAGAAAGTTTCCCGCACCGACGGCGGGAAACGGGGCGGGCTTACTTCTTCCAGAAGTCGTCGAACACGGTGATCGGCGGGCGACGTTTATGCTCGGTTTTCAGATACCAGCCTTCAATGGTTTTGGCCGCGGCGGCATCAATGGTTTTGCCTTCCAGATAAGCATCAATTTGCTGATAGGTGACGCCAAGCGCCACTTCATCCTGCAAGCCTGGGCGATCGTCTTCCAGATCGGCGGTAGGATGCTTGAGATAAAGGTGCTCCGGGCAACCCAGCGTTTTTAGCAGCTGTTTGCCCTGGCCTTTGTGCAAGCGGAAAATGGGGTTGATATCGCTGCCGCCGTCACCGTATTTGGTGAAGAACCCGGTGATGGCTTCCGCCGCATGGTCAGTGCCGACCACCACGCCTTTGGTCATGCCGGCGATGCTGTACTGCGCTTTCATACGTTCACGGGCTTTTTCATTACCACGTACGAAATCCGATACGCTAATACCGGCCTCTTTCAGCGCGCGCTCGCTGGCCAGAATCGCTTCTTTGATATTCACCACCAGCGTGCGATCCGGCTGGATAAAGGCTAGCGCGTCCTGACAATCCTGCTCATCGGCCTGCACGCCATAGGGCAAGCGGACAGCGATAAAGGTGTAATCGTTATCGCCGGTCTCTTCACGCAGCTCACGAATCGCGGTTTGCGACAGGATGCCGGTGAGAGTGGAATCCTGTCCGCCGCTGATACCGAGCACCAGCGTTTTCAAAAAGGGATGGGCTTTCAGGTAAGACTTCAGAAAATCAACGCTGACGCGGATCTCCTGCTGCGGGTCGATAACGGGCTTAACCCCAAGGGCTTCAATGATTTCCTGTTGCAAAGACATGAATCTCTCCTCAAGTCAGTAGCCTGACGGCACAATGCGAATCATCTGCTAAAGCTAACGCCTCTGTCGGCAAACAACAAGCCGCACGGTTTGTTTTGCGGATTATTTGCTGGCAAATCAGACGTTTTTTGACTTCTGTACTAACAAATTGAACGACAAAATCGCCAGCATAAAGCAGCCAAAAATAGTGCCCGTCATGCTCACCACCGACGTGCCACCAAGGCCAGTGATCGGTACGCTGATGGCGCCAAAGGTGAACATGCCCACGCCAATTACGGCGGAAGCACTGCCCGCGCGTTGTCCCTGGCTCTGCATCGCCAACGATGAGGCGGTAGTGGCAATAACACCATTACTGGCAATGGTGAAGAATAGGGCGACCAACAGAATCGGCAGCGCCGCTCCCGTTAGTCCCGCCAGCAGCAAGCAGCTGGATGCGATGAAGGCCAGCGTCAGACCGCCTTTCAATACGCGATATTCGCCCCACAGCGGACACAGGCGCGCACTGGTTTGTGATGCAATAATCAGGCCGAGGCCGTTGGCAGCAAAACAGAAGCTGAAGGCCTGCGGTGTCAGACCATACAGTTGTTGCAGCACAAACGGCGAAGCGCCGATGTAAGCGAACATCCCGGACATCATAAAACCCTGCGTCAGGCAGAAGCCCATAAACTGACGGTGCGTCACCACCTGGCCCAGCGCTGCCCAGGCGGAAAAAATCGAGCCCTGGCTGCGGCGTTCGGCGGGTAAGGTTTCATGCAATTTCCAGCGCGCGAGGAAAATCAACACCACGGCGATACAGCCCAGCACCACAAAGATGCCGCGCCAGTTTAGTACTGTCATTAACGCGCCGCCCAGTACCGGTGCACCAATCGGTGCCAATCCGTTGACCAACATCAGTAGCGCAAAGAAACGCGTTAATTCATGGCCGCTATACATGTCACGAGCAATCGCGCGCGACAGTACCGCGCCGCCTGCGCCCGCCAATCCTTCAAACAGTCGCGCTATCAGCAACGCGTTGATGTCCTTGGCCAGCGCACAGCCAATTGAGGCAATAAACAGCAGCACCAGCGATAACAGCAGCGGCCGGATGCGACCAAATTTGTCACTCATCGGCCCAAACAGCAGCTGGCCCGCGCCAAGACCGAGCAGGCCGGCGGTCAAACTCAGTTGCGCGGTGGCGGTTTCCGTTTGCAAATCACGCGCCAGTTCCGGCAGGGCAGGCAGGTAAAGATCGATACAAAGTGGCCCGAGCGCAGCGAGCAGGCCAAGCGTAATGGCATAAGCCAGGCGGTTAGAAGGTGCAGGTGTCATTTATCCTCTGTCTTAATTCATCACTATCGGTATTTTTTCGCGGGGGATTATACGAAGCGTAGCGCGCCAACACAGCATTTTTACGAAAACCTAACGCTTCGGATTTTGGTGAAATTTATCCCATAAAGTTGATAAATCTGGATTTATGTTCCAGGCTTATCTCACATGGACAAAAAAACGAGGAACAACAACATGAATAAAGTGATGGGATGTATCGTTGCCGCTATGACGCTGGCAGCCCTGTCGGGTTGTACGACTTATGACAAAGCTGAAAGCTACGTGACCAAGCCAGTAGTGAAAGATGTGAAGAAAGGGATGACGCGTGATCAGGTGCGCCAGATTGCCGGTCCAGCCTCCACGGAGATCACCATGGTTCACGCGCGTGGTACTTGCCAGACTTATGTCATTGGCGAGCGCGATGGCAAACCTCAGACCTACTTCGTGAGCTATAACGATACCGGTCGCGTGATGAATTATGGCTTCCAGAGCTGTAAAGATTACGATACCGATCCGCAAGCGGCTCAGTAAGCGCAGCAGTAGAATTATAAACGGCCCGTCATTGACGGGCCGTTTTTCGTTGTCGCGCTTATAAACCGTAAGGGCGCGGCACTTCGACATAATCGCCGCCAATCTCGCGCTGGTAGTAATGACCTTCCTGCACGTAGTAGCGCTTGCCGTTGAAATCCAGCACGCGCATCCCGCCGCCAGGCGGCGCTTCAGGCGGCTGGACCACCACGTAGGTGTCGCCCTGACGCTGATAGTAGTTGCCGTTTAGCACGTAATAGGTCAGTCCCCCCAGTAGCACGGCGGTTGCCGCTTCCGGTAAGAAGCGCAACGGGCCCGGGCCGCCCCAATGCGGGCCTCCACCCCAATGTGGACCTGGGCCGGGACCCCAACCGCCGGGATGAGCGAAACTGATAGCTGGCGTTAATAAGGTTAACGCCAGCAGCGAGGCGATAACTTTTTTCATCGGTGATTCTCCTGCTGTGATGAGCAGCAGAATTGGCCTTCCTGAGGGAAAACTCAAGCGAAAAGCCGTCGATTTTTCCTCTGTTTACCACGCTTAACGCTTTCCTGACGCTGGCACCATGATTGGGGCGAATTCGACAGAAAAAGGCAAAAAAAAACGGCAGACCTTGCGGCCTGCCGTTATCGGAATCATAAGACGTTAGCGATGCGCCAGTTCGGCGTGCTCGTCGCTCTCCAGCACTTGCTTGTCGGTCAAACCGAGCCAGCGACTGGTCAGTGAACCGGCGGTCATTGAGCCGTTAACGTTAAGCGCGGTACGGCCCATATCGATCAGCGGCTCGATGGAGATCAGCAGTGCGACCAGCGTCACTGGCAGGCCCATCGCGGGCAGCACAATCAGCGCGGCGAAAGTTGCACCGCCACCGACGCCCGCAACACCCGCAGAGCTCAGCGTGACAATCCCCACCAGCGTGGCAATCCACATCGGATCAAACGGGTTGATACCCACCGTAGGCGCAACCATCACCGCCAGCATGGTGGGATAGAGACCCGCACAACCGTTCTGACCAATAGTGGCACCGAACGAGGCTGAGAAGCTGGCGATAGATTCCGGCACACCAAGACGACGCGTTTGCGTTTCCACGTTCAGTGGAATACTCGCGGCGCTGGAGCGGCTGGTGAAAGCGAAGGTAATCACCGGCCACACTTTACGGAAGAAGCGCATTGGGTTGATGCCGTTGACCGACAGCAGCAGCGCGTGCACAGCAAACATGATCGCCAGGCCGAGGTAAGACGCCACCACGAAACCACCTAGCTTGATGATGTCCTGCAGGTTAGAACCCGCCACGACTTTGGTCATCAGCGCCAGCACACCGTACGGCGTCAACTTCATGATCAAGCGCACCAGCTTCATCACCCACGATTGCAGGGTATCGATCGCCACCAGTACGCGCTCGCCCTTAGCCTTGTCATCTTTCAGCAGTTGCAGCGCTGCCACACCGAGGAAGGCAGCAAAAATGACCACGCTAATGATCGAGGTTGGATTGGCACCGGCCATATCGGCAAACGGGTTTTTCGGGATGAATGACAGCAGCAGCTGTGGCGTGCTGAGGTCGGCCACTTTGCCCACATAGTTGCTTTGAATCGCACTCAGACGAGCAGTTTCCTGCGCGCCTTGTACCAAACCTTCAGCACTCAGGCCAAACAAGCCGGTCACCATCACGCCGACCAGCGCAGAAATCGCTGTGGTGAACAACAGCACGCCAATGGTCAGTACGCTGATTTTGCCCAACGACGATGCATTATGCAGACGCGCTACCGCACTCAGGATAGAGGCGAACACCAGCGGCATCACAATCATTTGCAGCAGTTGAACGTAGCCGTTACCGACGATGTTGAACCAGCCAATCGATGCTTTTACCGTGGCGCTGTTTTCGCCGTAAATGGTTTGCAGCGCCAGACCGAAAGCCACGCCCAATACCAAACCGGTCAATACGCGCTTTGACAGGCTCCAGCTTTGATTACCAATGCGATTCAGCAGAATCAGCAGCGCGACAAACGCCACGATGTTAATAATTAGGGGAATATCCATGCTCAACTCCAGAAGGTGCTGCGCCATCAGATTATGATGGCGCAGAAAACAGTAAATCCCCGTTAGGGAATATTGGGAATGTTATCAGTTCAGTGCGGAGCGGGCTTATACCCAAAAAGAATGTTTTATAACTTTATCGCTTGAATTGTCGGGTTATTGACCGTTTTGACCATTAACCAGCCGACCGACGCCATTTTGTAGCGTATTAAACAGCTGTTCCGGCCAACCATTAGCACCAAAAGAGGGCAGCCCGGGTGGGAACCACAGGGCATAGCCGACTAATGCCAGGCAAAGCGCACGCTCAAATTGGTTACCTTTCTGGCTATTCAGTATCGGTAAACGGAAGCGCCAGCGGCAGGGCCATAACAAAGGTACGCCCGCTGGCGTTAGCATGTCGGCGACGATATGGCTGAGATAACCCAGCGTCATCCCCTGCAGCACATCGGCGGGGAGAAACCAGTCGGCGGGCACATTGATTTGAAATAGCCATAAGCTGAGCGCCACGGCCAGCAAACTGTGGGTAAAACCGCGATGGCCAAAAGCGCGGGCAATCGGATGCGATAGCCACCTCAGCCGCTGGCCTAATACGGATTTCGGGTGATCGATATCGGGCAGCAGGCAGGTGAGAAGCGCAGCAGGCACTAAATGCCACCAATCGGCGCTGGCCATCACTGGCGTCAGTTCCGCGCGCTTGGCAAAAATGGCGCTGGCAATGGCAAAGATAATATGGCCTTCGGCCGTCATGATAAAACCTGGCTGCATAAAACTGTCGATGCATCCAGTATAGGGATTTATCCAGTGAATGAGAATGGTGACGCTGTAACGAAGCGTTAATAATTTTGGCATTCCCGCGCCACAATGACGCGGGAAAAGAACGGGTTAGCTTAGCGTGCTAACCATCCGCCATCGACGGCTAAAGTGTAACCCTGGACATAATCCGAGGCGCTGGAGGCGAGGAACACGATGGGACCCATCATATCGTCCGGCATGCCCCAGCGACCTGATGGAATGCGGCCGAGAATCTCCTCGTTGCGCGATTCGTCACTGCGCAGCTGTTCGGTGTTGTTAGTTGCCATGTAGCCCGGCGCGATGGCATTGACGTTAATGCCGTGTTTCGCCCACTCGTTGGCCATCAGGCGGGTTAATCCCATGACCGCACTTTTCGAGGCGGTATAAGACGGTACGCGAATCCCGCCCTGGAACGAGAGCATGGAGGCGATGTTGATGATCTTGCCGCCGTTGCCTTGCGCGATAAACTGCCGTGCCACCTGCTGCGACAAGAAGAACAGGCTTTTGCTATTGATGTTCATCACATCGTCCCAATCCTGCTCACTGAAATTAAGTGCGTCTTCGCGGCGAATAATGCCGGCATTATTGACCAGAATGTCGATACGGCCGGCCTGTGAGACAGCCTGTTGCACAATCTGTGGCACGACGGCGGGTTTAGTGAGATCGGCCTGAATTGACCAGAAGCGACGGCCTAACGCCTCGACTTTGGCCTGGGTATCATCTGGCCCCGCGCGATTGACGCCAATGATGTCACAGCCCGCTTGCGCCAGCCCGAGTGCCATGCCCTGGCCTAATCCGGTATTACAGCCAGTCACCAGCGCGATTTTGCCTTCAAGATTAAATGCGTTGAGTATCATGCTTCGCTCCTTGTTAGCGCAGCGCGCTGATGTTGACGTGATCCATGTCATCGAACACCTGGTTTTCACCCACCATGCCCCAGATAAAGGTATAGCGTTGCGTTCCAACGCCAGCATGAATTGACCAGCTGGGTGAAATCACCGCCTGTTCGTTGTGTACTAATAAATGACGCGTCTCCTGCGGCTGGCCCATCATATGAAACACGGCGCTGTCATCGGCCATATCAAAGTAGAAATAGACCTCCATACGCCGCTCGTGGGTGTGGCACGGCATGGTATTCCACAGATTGCCGTCATCGAGACGCGTTAGTCCCATTGTCAGTTGGCAGGTCGGCAGCACGTCCGGCACGATGAATTTATTGATGGTGCGACGATTGGAGGTGGCGGCATCGCCTAAGGTGGCTTTTACGGCCTCGTCGAGGGTGATTTTCTTGTCTGGGAAGTGAATATGTGCTGGCGCGCTGTTGTAGTAAAACTTCGCGGGCTGATGAGCATCGCTACTGCGAAAAATGACGCTCTGTGCACCTTGTCCCACGTACAGCGCTTCCTGCTGGCCAATTTCCCAGGTTTTGCCGTCTACCTCAATTACACCTGGCCCACCAATATTGATGACACCCAGTTCGCGGCGCTCAAGGAAGTAGCTGACGCCCAACTGTTTACCCACTTCATGACCGATGGTCACCGCTTTATGCACCGGCATTACGCCGCCGATGATGATGCGATCGATATGGCTGTAAGTCAGGGTGTAGTTATCGGCGTCGAAAATTTTTTCGATCAGAAACTCGCGGCGTAAACCGGTGGTATCCAGGGATTTGGCATGATCGCTGTGAATGCTTTGACGTACGTCCATCTCAGGCCTCTCAAGAGTCAAAGGAATGGTCCCGATGCGGGTCTTCGGGCATCTTAGGCAGGATGAGACATGAATTCAATAAAAATGAAACGATGTTTTATTTATTTGCGTGATCGATCAACTTGCATAATAAAGCCCGCGTTGAGCGGGCTGCGATTAACCGTGCAGATGTTCAGGTCTGAGCTGGGTAAGATCCGTAAGAATGACGTTGGCCAGTGACCAGCGCGCATCGTCACGATGGTCGGGCGCGGGCACTACAATCGAACGCATCCGTGCGGCTTTGGTCGCAATCATGCCGTTGAAAGAGTCTTCCAGCGTGACGCAGTTGAGCGGATCAATACCTAATTTGGCTGCGGCGTCGAGATAGACCTGCGGATGCGGCTTGCTGTAGGGCAACGCTTCGGCGGAGGCCAGCACATCAAAGTATTTCCGCAAGTCGAACATCGCCAGCACGCGTTCCAGCATGTGCAACGGTGAGGCGGAGGCAAGGCCAATTTGCAAACCTTGCTGCTGGCACAATTGCAGCGCCTGTTCCACGCCGGGCAGCAGTGGCCGCGTCTCTTCCACCAGCGTCAGTGCGCGGGCGATAATGCGATTGGTCACTTCCTGCTGATCCGGCCCCTGCCACGGCAACGCTTCGAACCACATACGCACGGTTTGATCGATGCGCAGGCCTAACGTATCCGGCAATTCGTGGCGGCGGGTGATATCCACACCGAGGCTGGCGAAAATATCCAACTCTGCCCGATCCCATAGCGGTTCGGAGTCGATCAGCAATCCGTCCATATCAAAAATGGCGGCCAATACAGGACGACGATATGACATACAACAGCTCCCTTTGAAATTTGGTTTACCTTAGCATGAGACCTGCAGAAAGCCGACTGACGGCAGGCCACGCATTTTTCAGGAAAAATGGCGTTAGTGCAGGTAGACTTAGGCAAACTATTTTTGGTTCAGGGAGACACCATGACTTACCAACAGGCTGGCCGCATCGCCATCCTTAAGCGTGTGGCTGGCTGGGTGATTTTCATACCGGCACTGCTATCCACCATCATTTCGCTGCTGGGCTATATGTTTAAGCACAGTGAAAAGCAACCAGGCATTGATGCGGTGATGCTCGATTTTGTCCATGTCATGGTCGATATGGTGAAGTTCAATACACCGTTTCTCAATGTATTCTGGCAAAACTCACCGGTGCCGGAATTTAATGGCGGCGCGAATATCGGATTCTGGCTGATCTACATCCTGATTTTTGTCGGCATCGCCTTACAGGCATCTGGTGCTCGGATGTGGCGTCAGTCACGCCACATTAAAGAAGGTATTGAGGATCAGTTGATCTTGGAACAAGCTAAAGGCAGTGAAGGGCGCACGCGTATGCAGCTGGAAGAGAAAATTCACATTCCACGCCACACCATTTTTTTGCAGATTTTCCCGCTTTATATCTTGCCTATCGTTATCGCTATCGCCGGGTATTTCGTGCTTAAGCTGCTCGGTATGCTGTAAAACGTCAGGCCGGTTTGGCCTGACGAGCTCCCAATACATCTTCATCTAATAACTGGCCGATGGCGAACTGGGCTTCGCCTGTCCAGTTGCCGCCGAACACGTTAGCGCGATTGAGCAAGTAATAGAGTTGATAAACCGGCTGACGCTGTGAGAAACCCTCTGCCAGCGGCCAAACGGCGTGGTAGCCATCATATATCTGGCGTGGTAGGTCAGCGTAATAACTCAGCATGGCCAGATCGCATTCACGATCGCCCCAGTAACAGGCGGGATCGAACAGCCACGGGCCGTTGACGCTACCTGCACAGTTGGCCGGCCATAGATCGCCGTGTAGTAAAGAGGGCTGCGGATGATGGTTGGCTAAAGCGCGCTGTACGCAATCGACAATCAGCTCGGTATTGCCATAATGCACGCCCTTCTCAGCGGCCAGCTGGAGCTGCCAGCCGATGCGTTGCTCAGCAAAGAACACCGACCAGCGACGTAACCAGCTATTCGGCTGCGGCGAGGTGGTGATGTTGTTGTCGTAATCGAGACCAAATTGCGGTTGCTCGCTCCATTGATGCAGGTGCGCGAGTTGCTGACCGAGCTGGAAGGCGCTCTTGTCGTTCAAGGGTTCGGGCGCGATATACTCCAGGAGCAGGAAGCTGGTATCGCGATCGTTGCCGACGCCATACACTTTTGGCACGCGCACAGTTTGCGTGCGTGCCAGCAAATCAAGTTGATCCGCTTCCCAACTAAACAGCGTGAGCATGTCGCGAGTATTACATTTGACGAACACCTCCAATTCTCCGTAACGGATACGCCACGCAGGGTGAACGTCGCCGCCGGGAAGTTCCTGGCGTTCAGTAATTTCGGCATCGCCGGCGTATTCGCTTAACAGACGACTAATGGTTGACCACATCGGGTAATCCTCTTTATTCGCTGCGTAAGTTCGATTGTAACGCGCAAAACTTCAGCAAACCTGACGTCGATGCGGTTTTTTGCAATGCGTCAGGATTGATTTTTCAGAAATGCTTCCAGCGTAGTGACTTCAACCTCGGGTTTATGGTCCAGCGCAATTTGGGCATATCCCGCCGCTTGCTCAGCAACGTCATGTTCCTCTAAGGCGCTGACGATACCAAAGCTGTTGGTGCCAAGTTCATGCGGATGGCCGTCATTATCGTTTAATGTGGTGCTATATCCGCCATTAATCATGGCGCTGTTAACGGACTGCAAGTCACCCAAGCCATTTTCCTGGTATTTCAACGTGACAATGTAACGTTTTAGGTCATGGTCACTCATTATTCACCTCATTGTTATCGAACAGATTTCAGCGTAGACCAGCAGGCTGAATAGAGCGAATTTCGAGCAATTTATTGCTTTGCGTGAGACGTAAATCTGCGTCAAGAGAGTTAAGAGAATTCTTGTTGTTTTTGGGCTGCTATTTGGTTATTTGCCCCCTATAATGCGCAACGAAAATGGGAGAAATCCCATTAAATGAGCGCTCCAGCGGCTTTTCTGGCTTTTTTTGTGAGTACATGCTTTTTTACAAAACTTACGCTAAATTGCATTGCTTGGCCGGAGAAACGCTTCAAACTCTTCGTTTTTTAAACTGTCGTACGGATTACTTTTAATGAAAGCCTTCAACAAGCTGTCCGCTATTTTATTGCTCTCTGCTGGAGCATTTTGTCACCAGGCATTGGCAGATAACGCCGTTTTCACCTCAATGGATGACCCTTCCACGGCGAAAAAACCGTTTGAAGGCACTGCGTCAGCGGGTTATCTGGCTCAAACCGGTAACACCACCAGCTCTTCGCTGAGTGCTGCTACCAATATGACGTGGTACCAAACCAACACCGCATTGAGTCTCTGGGGCAATGCTTCAAACAACTCATCTAACGATGAGCGTTCATCTGAGACCTATAACATCGGTGGTCGTAGCCGTTACAACCTTAATAGCGCTGATTACCTGTTTGGACAGGCGAGCTGGTTAAGCGATCGTTTCAACGGTTATGATTCACGCGACGTGCTGACAGCCGGTTACGGTCGTCAGATCCTCAACGGTCCGGTTCACTCACTGCGTGCTGAATTCGGTCCGGGTGTACGTTACGATGATTTCCGCGAAGGCGGTCATGAAACCAAAGCGCTGGGTTATGGCGCAGTGAGCTACCAGTGGCAGCTGACGGATACCACCAAGTTTATTCAGGGTGTATCTGTACTGAGCAGCTTCGGTGAAGACACCACGCTGAACTCAGAAACCGCGTTACAGGTGGCTATCAATGATCACTTCGCACTGAAACTGGGTTATAACGTGACCTGGAATAACAACCCACCAGAATCTGCGCCCGATCGTACAGACACTAAAACCACGATCCAGCTCTCATACGCGATGTAAGCGAGCCGTGTGTGAATCACCGCTGCCAGGCCTGCGCCTCGCGGCGGTTTTTTTTATTTCTCTTTAGCTTAGCGAATCTCCGCACGGGTTTTGATCGGCGGCGAAAGCTGCTATTATCATCGCCGCTTTACATTCCTGGCGTCATTCCGACAACGTGGGTCTGACATCACGCCGGGTTACACACTACGAAACTCAGTTTTGCATGTAGGCTTTCGTGTGGCTTACCACTGCATTTAAGGATATGAAATGCCAGTAATTACTCTTCCTGATGGCAGCCAGCGCAGCTTTGACCGTCCCGTTAGCGTGATGGATATCGCTCTGGATATTGGACCGGGTTTGGCGAAAGCCTGTATCGCCGGTCGCGTGAATGGCGAGTTGGTTGATGCGGTTGATCCCATCACCGAAGATGCTCAGGTAGCGATTATTACCGCTAAAGACGACGCCGGTTTAGAAATCATTCGTCACTCATGTGCACACCTGTTAGGGCATGCGATTAAGCAGCTGTGGCCAAACACCAAGATGGCTATCGGCCCGGTGATTGATAACGGTTTCTATTATGACGTCGATCTGGAACATACGTTAACTCAGGAAGATCTTGAGCTGCTGGAAAAACGTATGCACCAGCTGGCTGAAAGCAATTATGATGTTGTTAAGAAGAAGGTGAGCTGGCAGGAAGCACGTGACGTGTTTGCCGAGCGTGGCGAAAGCTATAAAACCACTATTCTTGACGAGAACATCAGCCATGACGACCGTCCTGGCCTGTATCACCATGAAGAATACATCGACATGTGCCGCGGTCCGCACGTGCCGAATATGCGTTTCTGCCATCACTTCAAACTGCAGAAAATCTCCGGAGCTTACTGGCGCGGCAACAGCGATAACAAAATGCTGCAGCGCATCTACGGTACGGCCTGGGCGGATAAAAAACAGTTGGCTGCCTATTTGCAGCGCCTGGAAGAAGCGGCGAAACGCGATCACCGTAAAATCGGTAAGCAGCTTGATCTGTACCACATGCAGGAAGAAGCACCGGGCATGGTGTTCTGGCACAATGACGGCTGGACCATCTTCCGCGAGCTGGAAGTGTTTGTGCGTACCAAGCTGAAAGAGTATGACTATCAGGAAGTAAAGGGTCCGTTCATGATGGACCGTGTGCTGTGGGAAAAAACCGGTCACTGGGAAAACTACAAAGAAGCGATGTTCACCACCTCTTCAGAGAACCGTGAATATTGCATCAAACCCATGAACTGCCCCGGCCACGTGCAGATCTTTAATCAGGGTCTGAAATCCTACCGCGACCTGCCGCTGCGTATGGCGGAGTTTGGTAGCTGCCATCGTAACGAACCTTCAGGTGCGTTACATGGTCTGATGCGTGTACGCGGCTTTACTCAGGATGATGCTCACGTCTTCTGTACCGAAGATCAGGTACGTGATGAGGTGAACAGCTGTATCCGCATGGTATACGACATGTACAGCACCTTCGGTTTTGAAAAAATCGTGGTGAAACTGTCGACCCGTCCGGAAAAACGTATCGGTACCGACGAAATGTGGGATCGTGCGGAAGTGGATTTGGCAGAAGCGCTGAAAGAGAATGACATTCCATTCGAATATCAGCCAGGAGAAGGTGCCTTCTACGGCCCTAAAATTGAGTTTACCCTGTACGATTGTCTCGACCGCGCCTGGCAGTGTGGCACCGTTCAGCTAGACTTCTCCCTGCCAAAGCGTCTGGACGCTACTTTTGTCGGCGAAAACAACGATCGCCAGACACCGGTAATGATTCACCGCGCAATTCTCGGTTCGATGGAGCGCTTTATCGGCATCCTGACCGAAGAGTTCGCTGGATTCTTCCCGAGTTGGTTGGCGCCGGTGCAGGCTGTAGTGATGAATATCACCGACAGTCAGTCAGAATATGTCAGTGAACTGACAAAGAAATTGCAGAATGCGGGCATTCGTGTCAAAGCAGACTTGAGAAACGAGAAGATAGGCTTTAAAATCCGCGAGCACACATTACGTCGCGTCCCTTATATGCTGGTTTGCGGTGACAAAGAGGTGGAAGCAGGCAAAGTTGCCGTGCGCACCCGCCGTGGTAAAGACCTTGGGAGCATGGACGTAGATGTGTTTGTTGAGAAGCTGCAACAAGAGATTCGCAGCCGACATCTTCACCAATTAGAGGAAACAGGTTATTAAAGGCGGAAAACGAGTACAACCGACACGTCCGAACCGTATCAACGGCGAAATCCGAGCCACCGAAGTGCGCTTAACTGGCGTAGACGGTGAGCAACTTGGCATTGTCACCTTGCGTGAAGCCATTGAGAAAGCTGAAGAAGCTGGCGTAGATTTAGTTGAAATCAGCCCGAACGCCGAACCGCCGGTTTGCCGTATTATGGATTACGGCAAGTTCCTTTATGAAAAGAGTAAGTCTTCTAAGGAACAGAAGAAGAAGCAGAAAGTTATCCAGGTTAAGGAAATCAAATTCCGTCCTGGTACCGATGATGGCGACTATCAGGTCAAACTACGCAACCTGATTCGCTTTCTGGAAGAGGGCGATAAAGCCAAAATCACGCTGCGTTTCCGCGGTCGTGAGATGGCGCACCAGCAGATCGGTATGGAAGTGCTTAACCGCGTCCGTAAAGATCTGTGTGAAGACATGGATCTGGCGATTGTCGAATCCTTCCCTTCGAAGATCGAAGGTCGTCAGATGATCATGGTGCTCGCTCCTAAGAAGAAACAGTAGGCCTTCAAGTAATAATGCCGCGCAGCGCTTGCGTTGCGCGGATTTTTATTCGCCTATCTGATTCATTTTATTAACAATGCGAAGTGGATATTTGTAAAAATGCCAAAGATTAAAACTGTACGTGGCGCCGCTAAGCGCTTTAAGAAGACCGCTTCTGGTGGCTTCAAGCGTAAGCACGCAAACCTGCGTCATATTCTGACTAAAAAGTCTACTAAGCGTAAACGTCACCTGCGTCCGAAAGGCATGGTGTCTAAAGGCGATCTGGGTCTGGTTATTGCCTGCCTGCCGTACGCATAAGTAAACTTTTTATAAATTTGCCTGAAAACGTTGCGTAACGGCCATTGGCTTGCAGGGTATAAGGCGTCACAGAATATGATAAAGGAGAGCTCACATGGCTCGCGTTAAACGTGGTGTAATTGCTCGCGCACGTCACAAGAAAATCTTAAAACAAGCTAAAGGCTACTACGGTGCACGTTCACGTGTATACCGCGTTGCCTTCCAGGCTGTTATCAAAGCTGGTCAGTATGCTTACCGTGACCGTCGTCAACGTAAGCGTCAGTTCCGTCAACTGTGGATCGCGCGTATCAACGCTGCGGCTCGTCAGAACGGTATCTCTTACAGCCGTTTCATCAATGGCCTGAAAAAAGCCTCTATTGAAATCGACCGTAAGATTCTGGCTGACATCGCTGTATTCGACAAAGTGACATTTACTGCACTTGTTGAAAAAGCAAAATCAGCTCTGGCGTAAGTCAGTTGAAAAAGGGAGCTTGCTCCCTTTTTTATTACCCGCAACTCACGCAAAAGATTGACATTTTGGCCGCTGCGCATTTCAATAGTGCGGTTTCTAACATGACAAGGTAACGCAAGCATGAATGCTGCTATTTTCCGTTTCTTTTTTTACTTTAGCGCCTGAACATCAGGGGCTTTTGCGCATAAGAAAAGAAACGAAAAATCGCGCTGAAAGCCTCCCTCGTGGAGGCTTTTTTATTTCTGGCGACACTTAATCGGATCACACGATCCCAACGAGAACTGACCAGCCCGGCTGGAAGAAGAGGAAATCATGTCCCAACTCGCAGACCTGGTGGCCCGTGCCACGGCCGCCATCGACGAGGCGGCGGATATCGCTGCTCTGGACGCCGTGCGCGTCGAATTTTTGGGTAAGAAAGGGCACCTGACGCTGCAAATGACCACGCTGCGCGAATTGCCAGCGGAAGAGCGTCCAGCAGCCGGTGCGGTTATCAACGATGCCAAGCAGCAAGTGCAGGATCGCCTTACCGCTCGCAAAGAGACGCTGGAAAGCGCTGAGCTGAACGCGCGTCTGGCGGCAGAAACCATCGATGTGTCGCTGCCAGGTCGTCGCGTTGAGAATGGCGGTTTGCATCCGGTCACTCGTACCATCGATCGTATCGAAAACTTCTTCGGCGAACTCGGTTTTGCGGTAGTGACCGGTCCGGAAATTGAAGATGATTACCATAACTTTGATGCGCTGAATATTCCGGGGCATCACCCGGCGCGTGCCGACCACGACACCTTCTGGTTTGATGCCACGCGTTTGCTGCGTACCCAAACTTCAGGCGTGCAGATTCGCACTATGAAAAATCAGCAGCCGCCAATCCGCATCATCGCGCCAGGCCGCGTTTATCGTAACGACTACGATCAGACGCACACACCGATGTTCCATCAGATGGAAGGTTTGATTGTCGATAAAGACATTAGCTTCACCAATCTGAAAGGCACGCTGCACGATTTCCTGAACAACTTCTTCGAAGAGAACCTGCAAATCCGCTTCCGTCCTTCTTACTTCCCGTTTACCGAACCGTCTGCGGAAGTAGATGTGATGGGTAAAAACGGCAAATGGCTGGAAGTGCTGGGTTGCGGCATGGTGCACCCGAACGTACTGCGCAACGTGGGCATCGATCCGGAAGTGTATTCAGGCTTTGCCTTTGGCATGGGCATGGAGCGTCTCACCATGCTGCGCTACGGTGTGACCGATCTGCGCGCCTTCTTCGAAAATGATTTACGTTTCCTCAAACAATTTAAATAAGGGCAGGTTATCCAATGAAATTCAGTGAACTCTGGTTACGCGAATGGGTAAATCCAGCCCTGGACAGCGCTGCGCTGTCTGAGCAAATCACCATGGCCGGCCTCGAAGTGGATGGCGTCGATCCGGTTGCCGGTGCTTTCACCGGTGTTGTCGTGGGTGAAGTGGTTGAGTGCGGCCAGCATCCGAATGCCGACAAACTGCGCGTTACCAAAATCAACGTTGGCGGCGATCGCCTGCTGGATATCGTTTGCGGCGCGCCAAACTGCCGTCAGGGCCTGAAAGTGGCGGTGGCCACCGTGGGTGCGGTATTGCCGGGCGATTTCAAAATCAAAGCGGCAAAACTGCGCGGCGAGCCGTCTGAAGGCATGCTGTGCTCATTCTCAGAACTGGGCATTTCCGACGATCACAGCGGCATTATTGAGCTGCCTGCTGATGCGCCGATTGGTACCGACATCCGCAGCTATCTGCAGCTGGACGATAACACCATTGAAATCAGCGTCACGCCAAACCGCGCCGATTGCCTCGGCATCATCGGTATTGCGCGTGATGTGGCGGTACTAAACGGTTTACCGCTGACCGCGCCTGCCATTCAGCCGGTCAACGCGACGATTAGCGATACGTTCCCGATTCGCGTCGATGCCACCGCAGCGTGTCCGCGCTACCTTGGCCGCGTAGTAAAAGGGGTGAATGTGAAAGCAGCCACGCCGTTGTGGATGCGTGAAAAATTGCGTCGCTGCGGTATTCGCTCAATCGATCCGGTCGTCGATATCACCAACTTTGTGCTGCTGGAGCTTGGCCAGCCGATGCACGCCTTTGATCTCGACCGCATCGACGGTGGCATTGTAGTGCGCATGGCGAAAGAGGGCGAAGTGCTCACGCTGCTGGATGGTACCGAAGCCAAACTGAGCAGTGATACGCTGGTGATCGCCGATCACCACAAAGCGCTGGCGATGGGCGGCATCTTTGGTGGCGAGCATTCGGGCGTAAATGAAGAGACGCAAAACATCCTGTTTGAGTGTGCCTATTTTGATCCGCTGGCGATTACCGGTCGTGCACGTCGTCAGGGCCTGCATACCGACGCATCGCATCGCTACGAGCGTGGTGTCGATCCCGCGCTGCAGCACAAGGCGATTGAGCGTGCCACACAGCTGCTGCTGGATATCTGTGGCGGCGAAGCCGGCCCGGTTATCGATCAAACTGACGCGAATGCGTTGCCGCCGCGCGCCACCATCACGCTGCGTCGTGAAAAGCTTGACCGTTTAATTGGCCACGTCATTGCCGACGATCAGGTGACCGATATCCTGACGCGTCTCGGTTGCGAAGTGACGGTGGGTAGCGGTGAATGGCAAGCCGTAGCGCCAAGCTGGCGCTTCGATATGGCTATCGAAGAAGACCTGGTGGAAGAAGTGGCTCGCGTGTACGGCTACAACAACATCCCCGATGTGCCGGTAAAGGCCAGCCTGATCATGACGCAGCATCGCGAAGCCGATCTGTCGCTGAAACGCGCGAAAAATCTGTTGGTTGATAAAGGCTATCAGGAAGCGATTACTTATAGCTTCGTTGATCCAAAACTGCAGCAGCTGCTGCATCCAGGCGAAGAAGCCCTGATTCTGCCAAGCCCGATCTCAAGCGATATGTCGGCGATGCGCCTATCGTTGTGGACCGGTTTGCTGGGGGCGGTGGTGTACAACCAAAACCGTCAGCAGGGTCGCGTGCGCCTGTTTGAGAGCGGTTTGCGCTTTGTACCTGATACACAGGCCGATCTGGGCATTCGCCAGGATCTTATGCTGGCCGGTGTTTTAAGCGGTAATCGCTACGAAGAGCATTGGGATCTGGCGCGTCAGACGGTTGACTTCTATGATTTGAAAGGCGATTTAGAATCGCTGCTAGATTTGACCGGTAAACTCGATGAGATTTCCTTCCGTGCGGAAGCCAATCCGGCGCTGCACCCAGGACAAAGCGCCGCAATTTATTTACACGGTGAACGAATCGGATTTATCGGTGTGGTTCATCCAGAGCTGGAACGTAAGCTGGATCTTAATGGTCGCACCTTAGTGTTTGAACTGCTTTGGAATAAGGTCGCAGACCGCGTCCTGCCTGATGCGCGCGAGATTTCACGCTTCCCGGCAAACCGTCGCGATATCGCTGTGGTGGTGGCTGAAAACGTGCCAGCAGCAGATATCATTGCGGAGTGTAAGAAAGTTGGCGTAAATCAGGTAGTTGGCGTAAACTTGTTTGACGTGTACCGTGGTAAGGGCGTAAACGAAGGTGAAAAGAGCCTTGCGATTAGCCTGATTTTGCAGGATACCAGCCGGACACTCGAAGAAGAGGAGATTGCCGCGACCGTTGCCAAATGCGTTGCGGCATTAAAAGAGCGATTCCAGGCAACCTTGAGGGATTGAACCTATGGCGCTTACAAAAGCTGAAATGTCAGAGTACCTGTTTGAAAAACTCGGGTTGAGCAAACGTGATGCCAAAGAGTTGGTTGAACTTTTTTTTGAAGAGGTTCGCCGCGCGTTGGAAAACGGAGAACAGGTAAAACTGTCCGGATTTGGTAATTTTGATCTGCGTGACAAAAACCAGCGTCCGGGCCGTAACCCGAAGACGGGGGAAGATATTCCTATCACCGCGCGCCGAGTGGTGACATTCCGTCCGGGACAGAAGTTGAAAAGTCGCGTTGAGAACGCGACACCCAAGGATGCTGACTAATTTCAGTACGACAAAAAGGCCGCTTAGCGGCCTTTTTTTTGCCTGAAAACTGGCCGTTCTGCACGATGTATTCACGATGTAAGGATTGCGTAAGCATCCGGAAAATAGGGTGAAAATCGGTCCGCGCCGATAGTGACTGCGGCAACGCTTTTGTTATAACAGCGCCATCACACAGCAACTGGTTTGAATAATGAAGAAGACCGCACTTTTATTAAGCATCCTGTTAGGCATGCCGCTGTTGGCTAGCGCCAATGTTTCCGTCAACATCAACACGCCGGGTGTTTCCATTCATATTGGCGATCAGGATAAGCGAGGCTACTATTGGGATGGTTACGACTGGCGTGCGCCAACCTGGTGGAAGCAGCATCATAACCAGCGTATTGGCACCAAAGGCCCGCACGGTTACTGGAACGGTAACGGCTGGCAGGCCCAGCATCCAGGCAATGGTGCGCACCGGGATAACCCACGCCAGCCACATCAGCAGCCGCAGCATCACGATCAGCGTGATAAGCAGCAGAAGCATGATAATCACGGCCAGCCGATTCCTCCGCATCAGTAATACACGTCCAGCGGCGCCTTCACAGCGCCGCTTTCTTTTTGCTGTAATCCCTCTACAATCAAATCTCTGTTTTCTCAGCCAATCTTATCTATGACTCTGCTGGATCAGCTTGCCCGTCAGGCAAATCGCCGCAACCAGCGCTGGCTTATCGCACTCAGCGTGCTGTTAGTGCTGCTGATTGGACTTAGCCTGTGTGCCGGTGACAGCTGGATTTCCCCCACCCAATGGTTTTCGGCCAATGGCGATCTGTTCGTCTGGCAACTGCGCATGCCGCGTACGCTGGCAGTGGTGCTGGTTGGCGCGGCGCTGGCGGTATGTGGTGTGGTGATGCAGGCTCTGTTCAACAATCCGCTGGCTGAACCGGGCTTGCTTGGCGTGTCTAATGGCGCTGGCATTGGTTTGGTGATGGGCGTGATGCTCGGTAACGGCTCGTTATGGAGCTTAGCGCTGGCGGCGATGGCTGGCGCACTACTGATTACGCTTCTTCTGCTGCATTTCGCGCGCCAACAGTTATCGGTGAGCCGTTTACTGCTAACCGGCGTAGCGCTGGGCATTATCTGTAGCGCGATCATGACGTGGGCGGTGTACTTTAGCACCAGCCTCGATCTGCGCCAGCTCATGTACTGGATGATGGGCGGTTTTAGCGGCATTGACTGGCGCTATGGCTGGATGATGCTGGCGCTGTTGCCGGTCACGCTGCTGCTAATTGCTACCGCGCGTACGCTTAACTTACTGGCGCTGGGTGAAACCTCAGCGCGTCAGCTGGGTTTGCCGCTGCTGCTGTGGCGCAATTTGCTGGTACTGGCTATGGGTTGGTTAGTCGGCGTTAGCGTGGCGATGGCCGGCGCAATTGGCTTTGTTGGCCTGGTCATTCCGCATCTATTACGCCTCAGTGGTTTAAGCGATCACCGCTATTTGCTTCCGGCGGCAGCGTTGGCGGGTGCGGCGGTACTGCTCGGCGCAGATATTATTGCTCGCCTGGTTTTAACCTCGGCCGAACTGCCGATCGGTGTGGTAACCGCCACGCTCGGCGCGCCGCTGTTTATCGTGTTATTAGTGAAGTCTTCGCGCTAGCTTTGGCTGGCAACGTGTTATCAACAACAGGAATCGACTATGAGCATTTATCAAACTGAACTGGTCACGCTGGATGGAGAGAAAACCACGCTGGCAGCATATGAAGGAAAAGTATTGCTGGTGGTGAATGTGGCCTCAAAATGTGGCCTGACGGCGCAGTATGAGCAGCTGGAATCGTTGCAAAAAGCCTGGCAGGATAAAAATTTCAGCGTGCTCGGTTTCCCGTGCAATCAATTCCTCGAGCAAGAGCCGGGCAGTAACGAAGAGATCAAAACCTTCTGCAGCACCACTTACGGCGTTACCTTCCCCATGTTTGATAAAACCGATGTCAACGGTGAACAGCGTCATCCGCTGTATGCGCAGCTGACGGCGGCACAACCGGTTGCGCAGCGTCCGGAAGGCAGCGGGTTCCTCGAACGTATGGAGAGTAAAGGCCGTGCACCTAAAGCGCCGGGCGATATTCTGTGGAACTTCGAAAAATTCCTCATCAATAAGCAGGGCCAGGTGATTGCACGCTTCTCACCGGATATGACGCCGGATGACCCGATCATTCTGAAACGTGTTGAGCAGGCGCTGGCAGAGTAAATGGTGCTGCAGTGCCACGGAGCCAGCGTCTCAGGGCGACTGGCTCCGGTCGAACTTTGCGTCAACGCCGGTGAACTGGTGCACCTGGTTGGGCCGAACGGTGCCGGCAAAAGTACGCTGCTGGCGATGCTGTCAGGCTTGTTGCCGAGCCAGGGCAGCATGCTGATCGGCGGTACAGCGCTGGCGGCGCTTAGCGGGGCGGCGTTGGCGCAGCTGCGTGGCTGGCTGCCTCAGCAGCAGATGGCGCCGGGACAGATGCCGGTGTGGCACTATCTGCGTATGCACATCGCGCTACTAACGGCTGAAACCGACGATGTTTTCCAAGACGTACTGGCCCAACTGGGGCTACAAGACAAGCTGACCCGCAGTGTGACGCAGCTTTCCGGCGGAGAGTGGCAACGGGTGCGTCTGGCTGCCGTGGTGCTACAGGTCCATCCGGCGCTTAATCCACGCGGCAAGCTGCTGCTATTAGATGAACCAATGAGTGCGCTGGATGTGGCGCAGCAGCGGGCAGTCGATAAGCTGCTGGCTGAGCTGTGCCGTAGCGGACTGGCAATTGTCGCCAGCGGCCACGACCTTAATCACAGCCTGCGCCATGCCGACCGCGTGTGGTTGATGCATCGGGGCGAGGTGGTTAAACAGGGCAGGGCCAGCGCGGTGTTAACTGCGGCACAATTAGCGCCACTCTATCAAACTCCGTTTGAACAAATCGATACCGCACAAGGTCCGCTGCTGTTTATTCCCTGACAGAGGATTGCGTGCCGTAGCGCTTTGCCGCTAAAGTGTCAGCCGGACAAGGAATGAAGGAAAACGCTGATGCGGCTGACGATTTTTATTTTGGCACTGTTGCTGGCCGGTTGTAGCCATCATGCACCGCCGCCCAATGGTCGTCTGTCCGATTCCATCACCGTAATTGCCCAGCTCAACGAGCAGCTTAGCCGCTGGCGTGGCACGCCCTATCGCTACGGCGGTTTAAGTCGGGGTGGTGTCGATTGCTCGGGTTTTGTCTATCTCACTTTCCGCGATAAATTCGACATGCAGCTACCGCGTTCGACTATCGATCAAACCGACATTGGTACCCGTATCAATAAAGACGATCTGCTGCCTGGCGATCTGGTGTTCTTCAAAACCGGTAGTGGAGAAAATGGTTTGCATGTGGGTATTTATGATACCGACAACACCTTTATTCACGCCTCTACCAGTCAGGGTGTGATTCGCTCCTCGCTGGACAATGTTTACTGGCGCAAAGTATTTTGGCAGGCGCGTCGCATCTAAACGTGGATCTGTTTGAGCAATAAAAGCGCGAAAAAATAAGGGTTATTCACCCTGAATTAAATCCGAATTGTGCCGATATTTAACTATCATTTAAAATGGCACTTTACCCGCCATTGATTTAATACTAAAAATAAAGCGTAATTTTATTTAATTGGTATGGACATTAACCCCGGCTTATTTGGCTTAAGTATTATTTGCGGCTTAAACCGACGTAATAAGACTGAAAACGGCATCTCTTCAAACGTTTGGTCCTATTGCCTGGTTGTTTTCGTTGATATACGATGCGCCAATTGCCATTGCTTCTGGCTTGTAAAATGAAAGTCCATCTGTCTGCCGACTATCAGTCGGAAACCTGGTTTTATCCAGTTTATTCTCTGACAGGCCAGCTGACTGCGGTCGAGCTGGTTACGCAATTTGTCCACGACAGCGCACCTATTACGCTGCCGCAGGATTTGCTGTTGCCGCAGCTGGATGATGCGCAGCAATTACGTCTGTTACAGAGCCAACTTTCATTGCTGGAAAAGTACCGCGACTTTTTTGAGCTCAATCAAATTATCGCTTTGGTTCGTATTGATGATTCTATGGCAAATACACTTTTAGCCAGCGAGTTTCTGTTAAGAAAATTCAAACAAATTCCTTTTATTGTTTTGGATATCAGCGAAACGTTTCCGCAATTGGCATTGGGTAAATCCCATCCTCTGTTAGCGGCGTTGCAACACGAATTTCGTTTATCGCTTTCACAATTTGGCGCAGGAAAAGCACCGGCAAATGCGGTGTACGATAATCTGTTTAGCGTCCTGAAACTGGATAAAGCCTTTATTCAGGGGTTGGCTAAGCGCGCTTCCTTTACGCCATTTATTCAAACGGTTATCGATACTTTCTCTGATTTTGCAGAGCAGATCATTATTTGCGGTGTCGATGATAACCAAATGATGGAAAAGATGAACACGCTTAGTGGTGCGCAGCTGCAGGGCAGCCTGTTCCCGGTGGTTAAGGCCGAACGCTTGAACGATCTGATTTATTCCGACCTTGATTTACCCACGCCTTCGCAGCAGTAATCCTTTCGCCTGTCTTCCGCGCCGCGTCGGCGTTACACTCTGCTTTATCTTAAAACTCAATGCTGGTGCCTTGTTAAAGTGCACCTTCAGGAGTATCGATGCAATTTACCAATAGCTGGCAGCAAGAATTACCCGGATTCTACACCGCGCTGCCGCCGACGCCGCTGGCGGGTGGACGGCTGTTTTATCACAATGTACCGCTGGCGCAAGAGATGGGGGTAGACGATGCGCTCTTTGCCGGCAACGGCCACGGCGTATGGTCAGGACGTGAGCTGCTGCCCGGCATGTCGCCGCTGGCACAGGTTTACAGCGGCCACCAGTTTGGCGTTTGGGCCGGACAGCTGGGCGACGGACGCGGCATTTTGCTCGGTGAACAGCAGCTGTCCAAGGGTGGCAAGCTGGACTGGCACCTGAAAGGAGCAGGATTAACACCCTATTCGCGAATGGGCGATGGCCGCGCGGTGATCCGTTCCAGCGTGCGGGAATTCCTCGCTTCCGAAGCGCTGCACCATCTGGGAATTCCCACTACGCGCGCGCTGGCGTTAGCGATTGGTGATGAGCCGGTACTGCGCGAAACGCAGGAGCGCGGCGCGATGTTGATGCGCATTGCGGAAAGCCATCTGCGATTCGGCCATTTTGAACACGTCTATTATGCGGGTGAGCAAGACAAAGTGCGTATGCTGGCGGATTACGCTATTCGCCATCACTGGCCGCAGCTGCAGGATGAAGCGGATCGTTATCAGCTGTGGTTCACCGATATCGTGAAACGAACCGCCAGCCTGATCGCGCATTGGCAAAGCGTTGGCTTTGCGCACGGCGTGATGAACACCGATAACATGTCGATTCTGGGATTGACGCTGGATTACGGTCCATACGGTTTCCTCGACGACTATCAGCCGAATTATATCTGCAATCACAGTGATTATCAGGGGCGCTACGCCTTCGAAAATCAGCCGATGATTGGCCTGTGGAACCTGAATCGACTGGCACATGCCTTATCCGGTTTGCTGAGTACCGAACAGCTTAAGCAGGCGCTCGGCCAGTATGAAAATGAGTTGATGCGCGTTTGGGGTGAGAAGATGCGCGCTAAGCTTGGTTTGCTGACAGCAGATGCCAATGACAACACTATTCTCACCGGCTTGCTGTCACTGATGACCGCAGAACACAGCGATTACACGCTGACCTTCCGCATGCTAAGCGACACCCAACAGCAGGAAACCCGTTCGCCGCTGCGTGATGAGTTTATCGATCGCGCCGCCTTTGATCGCTGGTACAGCGACTATCGCCAGCGCCTGTTACAAGACCAGGCCAGCGATGAGCAGCGTCAGGCGGTAATGAAAGCTGCCAATCCGGCACTGGTGTTGCGCAACTATCTGGCACAGCAGGTGATTGAAGCGGTTGAGAAAGGCGAGACGACGGCGTTAGCCAGGCTGCATAACGCGTTACAGCAGCCGTTTAGCGATGCGGCCGTTAGCGCTGAGTTGCGCCAACGGCCGCCAGAGTGGGGCAAAACGCTGGAAGTGAGCTGCTCCAGCTAAGCGTTAGTTGAAACGGCTGTCGACTGCGGCAGCCAGTTTCGCCAGTACCTCGGCGCTGTCTTCCCAGCCGAGGCACGGATCGGTGATCGATTGGCCATAGGTTAACGCTTCACCGCTCACCACTTTTTGATTCCCTTCCTGCAGGAAACTCTCAATCATCACGCCGGCAACCGCACGTGAACCCGCGCGGATTTGCGCGGCCACGTCATCGGCAACGTCACGCTGACGACCATGCTGTTTCAGGCAATTGCCGTGGCTAAAGTCGATCACCAATTGCTCAGGCAGGTTAAAATCGCGCAAATTCGCTGCCGCCGCTGCCACATCTTCAGCGTGATAGTTGGGCTGACGGCCGCCGCGCAGGATCACATGACCATGCGGGTTGCCGCTGGTTTGATAAATGGTCATCTGACCGTTTTTATCGGGTGACAGGAACATATGGCTGGCACGCGCGGCGCGAATCGCATCTACCGCGATCTGTACGTTGCCGTCGGTGCCATTTTTAAAGCCCACCGGACAGGAGAGCGCTGAGGCCATTTCACGGTGAATCTGGCTTTCGGTGGTACGCGCGCCAATCGCGCCCCAGCTAATCAGGTCGGCAATAAATTGGCCGATCACCATATCAAGAAATTCGGTGGCGGTCGGCATGCCCAGCGCATTGATATCCAGCAGCAATTTGCGGGCAATAGCAATGCCGCGATTCACATCGTAACTGCCATCCAGATCGGGATCGGAAATCAGGCCTTTCCAGCCCACGACGGTGCGGGGTTTTTCGAAGTAGGCACGCATCACAATTTCCAGGCGATCCTGATGGCGCTCGCGCAGCACATTGAGACGCTGGGCATATTCCATCGCCGCTTTGGGATCGTGCAGCGAGCATGGGCCGATAATCACCAGCAGACGTGGATCTTCACCGGTCAGAATACGCGCAATGCGTTGGCGTGCCGCAGTGACGTTGGCGGCAATGTCCGCCGAAATGGGGTGTTCATGCGCGAGTGCAGCCGGAGTCAGCAGGCTACCGATGCGCGCGGTGCGCAGTTCATCAGTCTTGTTCATTGAGATTCTCAAAAATGGGTTCTTCGCAGCGGTGAAATACCGGGAAGTGATGGTGGTCACAATAAACTAATAGTCTGCGAATTCAACCTGCTAAAAACAAAGGGCATAAAACAAGACGGAAGCCAGGCTTTACGCCCTAAATACAGGTGGATTCTCAGCCCATGAGGTCGCCAAAGTTGGCGACACAATAGAAGGCTGTTAATACATGCTGCGGCTGAGGCCCATGATATCGAGGATTTTGGTGGCGATCTCTTCCACCGAATAGTTGGTACTGTTGAGGTAACGAATCTGGTTAGTGCGGAACAGCGCTTCCACTTCGCCCACTTCCAGGCGGCATTGGCGCAGCGACGCATAGCGGGTATTTTCCGCGCGCTCCTGTCGAATCGCCGCCAGACGCTCCGGATCGATGGTCAGGCCGAACAGCTTATGCTGATGCGCACGCAGCGCCGGCGGCAGCTTCAGGTTATCCATGTCATCCGCGATGAAGGGATAGTTGGCGGCACGCACGCCAAATTGCATTGCCAGGTAGAGGCTGGTGGGGGTTTTACCGCAGCGCGACACGCCGAGCAAAATCACCTGCGCATCCTCCAGGCCACGTAACGAAATACCGTCATCATGTGCGAGGGTGTAATCGATCGCCGCAATACGCGCATCGTATTTACCCAGATTGCTGGCGGTTAATCCGTGCGTTCGGTGCGCTACCGGCATCGATGCGACGCCCAGTTCGCTCTGCAACGGCGCCACCAGCGCCTGCACGATGTCCTGACAAAAGCCTTCGCTCTCCAGAATAATTTCGCGAACGTCGGGGGTGACAATGGAAAAAAACACCACTGGGCGCAGGCCGCTCTGCTGATACAACGCGTTGATCTGTGCTTTAACCGCCTGCGCGCGCTGCACATTCTCCACAAACGGCAGCGTCACGCTATGGGTCATCACCGGGAACTGTGACAGCACCGCATGCCCGAGCACTTCGGCGGTAATGGCGGTACCATCAGAAATGTAAAAGACGCTGCGTTCAGTATTCATAGTGCGAATAATCCTCTTGCGTACCCATGACCAAATTAACAATGACAATATTTCATTTTAAATAATAGTAAAATAAAATATCCATATTGTCCGCTAATGCGCTCACAAAGATGAATAAGCGAATAATCAATTTTAGATGAAATGCTGTTTTGAAAAGCGCTATTTTCGCGCATTTTCCTTTTCGCGCATGAAATAAAGTGTGCAGGCGTTGCGCAACAAAAATCAATCGCTAACCCTCTGAAAAGGGGAAAAATATCGCCACAGCAATTAATTAACCTGAAATAGCCCGGTTGCGCAACTCAGGTAATTCTACGTACTAATCCTATTTTGCCGCTCTTTTCCTGCTTTAACGATTCAACACTTAGTCTTTATTAATCGGTTGTGCCAGGCTGTTTTGGCGAACAGCAAAATGTTCCATGTGTATTCACATCATTTAAAAGGATAATCTCAATGTCCAATCAAGACCAACAGTCGCTAGTGCTCTGGTACAACCAGCTTGGCATGCATGATGTTGATCGGGTGGGAGGTAAAAATGCCTCCCTCGGAGAAATGATTACTAATTTGTCGTCGCTGGGCGTTTCCGTGCCAAATGGCTACGCGACCACATCTTACGCGTTTAATCTGTTTCTCGATCAAAGCGGACTGAACCAGCGTATTTATGATTTGCTGGATAAAACGGATGTTGATGATGTTGCTGAACTCGCGCAAGCGGGTAAACAAATTCGTCAATGGGTGGTCGATACGCCATTCCAGCCTGAGCTGGAGGCGGCGATTCGCAGCGCCTACGAACAACTCTCTGCGGATGATGCTGAGGCCTCCTTCGCGGTGCGCTCATCAGCCACCGCCGAGGATATGCCCGACGCCTCGTTTGCTGGCCAGCAAGAAACGTTCCTCAACGTGCAGGGCTATGACGCGGTGATTATCGCAGTCAAACACGTTTACGCTTCCTTATTTAACGATCGTGCCATCTCTTATCGTGTGCACCAGGGCTACGACCATCGCGGCGTCGCGCTGTCAGCTGGTATTCAGCGCATGGTGCGATCGGACCTCGCTTCGTCTGGCGTAATGTTCACCATTGATACCGAATCGGGCTTTGATCAGGTGGTGTTTATCACCTCGGCGTACGGTTTGGGTGAAATGGTGGTGCAGGGCGCGGTTAACCCCGATGAGTTCTACGTGCACAAACCGACGCTGGCAGCCAATCGCCCGGCGATTGTGCGCCGCACCATGGGCTCGAAAAAGCTGCGCATGGTGTATGCCGATTCGCAGGAGCATGGCGAGCAGGTGCGCATTGAAGATGTTGAGCAGGAGCAGCGCGATCGCTTCAGTTTAACCGATGACGAAGTGCAGGCGCTGGCGCGTCAGGCGGTGCTGATTGAGCAGCACTATAAGCGTCCGATGGACATTGAGTGGGCGAAAGATGGCCACACCGGCAAACTGTTTATCGTGCAGGCGCGTCCGGAAACGGTACGCTCTAATGGCCAGGTCATGGAGCGCTATACGCTGCAGGGTAAAGGCAAGGTGGTGGTTGAAGGCCGCGCCATTGGTCATCGCATTGGCGCTGGCGAAGTGAAGGTCATTCACGATATTAGCGAGATGCACCGCATTGAAAAAGGCGATGTGCTGGTAACCGATATGACCGATCCCGATTGGGAACCGATCATGAAGAAAGCGTCGGCCATTGTCACCAATCGCGGCGGTCGTACCTGCCACGCGGCGATCATCGCGCGTGAACTGGGTATTCCCGCGGTGGTGGGCTGTGGTGATGCTACCGATCACCTCAAAGATGGTCATAAAGTCACGGTTTCCTGCGCCGAAGGCGATACCGGTTATGTGTATGGCGAGCTACTGGACTTTGAAGTGACCAGCTCACAGGTCGATACCATGCCGGATCTGCCGCTGAAAATTATGATGAACATCGGTAACCCGGATCGGGCCTTTGACTTCGCCTGCTTACCAAACGAAGGGGTGGGCCTGGCGCGTCTCGAATTCATCATTAACCGTATGATTGGCGTGCATCCGAAAGCGCTGCTGGAGTTTGATCAGCAAACGCCGGAGCTGCAACAGCAGATTCGTCAGATGATGAAAGGTTTTGACGACCCCATTGAGTTCTACATCGGCCGTCTGACCGAAGGGATTGCTACGCTGGGCGCGGCGTTTGCACCGAAGCGCGTGATCGTCCGTCTCTCTGATTTCAAAACTAACGAATACGCCAACCTGGTAGGCGGCGAGCGTTATGAGCCGGAGGAAGAGAACCCGATGCTCGGCTTCCGCGGTGCCGGTCGTTACGTGGCCGACAATTTCCGCGACTGCTTCAAGCTGGAGTGTGAAGCAGTGAAACGCGTACGTAACGAGATGGGGCTGACCAACGTCGAGATCATGATCCCGTTTGTGCGCACCGTCGATCAAGCCGAAGCGGTGGTGGCGGAATTAGCAAAAAATGGCCTGAAGCGCGGCGAGAACGGCCTCAAGGTGATCATGATGTGTGAGATTCCGTCAAATGCCTTGCTGGCGGAACAGTTCCTTGAGCACTTTGATGGCTTCTCTATCGGTTCTAACGATATGACGCAGCTGGCGCTCGGTCTCGATCGCGATTCCGGCGTGGTGTCGGCTCTGTTTGATGAGCGCAATGATGCGGTGAAAGCGCTACTGTCGATGGCCATCAAGGCAGCGAAAAAACAGGGTAAATACGTCGGTATTTGTGGGCAAGGACCGTCCGATCATCAGGACTTTGCCGCATGGCTGATGGAGCAGGGCATTGATAGCCTGTCGCTCAATCCGGATACCGTAGTGGAAACCTGGTTAGGTTTAGCAGAGCTGAACGCCGCGAAACATTAACCAAACGGTAATTTTGACGTATCGGTCATGAATCTGATGCGTTGAGGTTAAAATCATTAAGGTCAGCACTGCTGGCCTTATTTTTTTGCATTAATAACAGACAAAAAAAAGCCCATCACAGGGGATGGGCAAAGACTACACACAGCAATTCTTCACTTTACTCAGGGGAATAAGGTTGTTTAAAAATCAGTAGCTTGATTCCAAACATAGGAAACATGTTATTGATCAGGCTCGCTGGCGTCTTTAAGAATCCTCTTATTAGTTTAAAGCTGATAACCTTTCATGGAGATTTTCTGAGGTTTTCGCGCCTGATTCAGTTTGAAAAATAATCATTCGATTAACGAATCCCGCCTAAAGCAGCGAAAACTGCGTTTTATCTTAAAAATCGCTTATGGAAAAAAATTATTGTTTCACTGAAATGAACGGGGGCATTAGGCGGGTTAAAGTAAGGCCAGTGTAAAACGGAGTACTGGCAGCGGAAAGTTTGGTGCGCACGGGGGCGCACCTGAAAAAATTCATCACAGCAACAATGTTAGCTTAAGGATGCTCTTCTTCGTGCTCGGCGAGGGCTTCAATGGCGGTTTGCATATCATCATCCGGTTCGGGCGCTTCATGCATCCACACCGAAACCAGTCGATAAGAGACGGCCAGTACCACCGGACCGATAAACAGACCGATCATACCAAAGGCAATTAAACCGCCAATGACGCCGGAGAGAATCAGGATCATCGGCAAATCTGCACCCATGCGAATCAGTACCGGGCGCAACACGCTATCCAGCGTACCTACCACACAACTCCACACCAGCAGCACCGTGCCCCAGGTGGTATCGCCGCTCCAGTAAAGCCAGATAATGGCCGGAACCAGCACCACCAGCGGACCGAGTTGCACCAGGCAGGTCAGAATCATCAGCACGGTCAGCAACGTGGCATAAGGAATGCCGGAAATCGCCAGCCCAATGCCGCCTAACACGCCTTGCACCAGCGCGGTGACCACCACACCCAGCGCCACGGCCCGAATGGCTTGACCCGCTAACAGCACTGCGGCATCGCCGCGGCGTCCGCTCATGCGATAAGCAAAATGACGAATGCCGTGCCCAACCTGTTCGCCGCGCCAGTAGAGCAGCACGCTGAACAGCAGCATCACGATGAGATGCATCATAAAACGACCAAAGTGCCCGGCCTGCGCGACGAAGAAGCCTGTCGTCCGACCAATATAAGGCTGCACCTGGCTCAGTATCGCCGAGCCACCGCCATCGACTAACTTGTGATAGCTGGAGTAGAGTTTTCTGCCCGCATAAGGAATCTCGCGTAGCCAGGCGAAATCAGGCATCACCAGATGGCGCTGCGTCGCCCAGGTAATTACCGGCGCACTGTTATCAATCAGGCTGCTGACCAGCAGAGCAATAGGAATAATAAACAGCAGTAATAGCAAAATAGTCATGGCGATCACCGCCAGCGAGCGTCGTCCCCACAGCAGATGTTGCAGATGAATCATTAAAGGCCAGGTAGCAATCACCACCATGCTGGCCCAGGCGAAGCCCAGAATAAACGGCTGCACCACCCACAGACAGGCGATGATCATGATCAGAATGAACATCAGCGAAAACAGCATTTGCGGTAAGTCCATACCGCGTTGCAGGCTTTTCATCACAACGGTTAACCTCGATTGAATCCTTCAGAGTGGGGCTGAACAGCCCTGATTAATGATGATCTATTTCCCGAAAATTAAACAGGAAAAGCAGCGGAAGCGGCACGCATTCCTGAAAAAACAGCAGCCAGCAAAAAAATATGATAAAACCAAGGGCTGAAAAAAATGACGACGCAAACGTTTACAACATCTCGGTCACTCAATAATGATCCCACAGATTTCTCAGGCACCGGGCCTCGTTCAACTGGTGCTGACATTCCTGCAGTCCCTAAAAGAGCAAGGTTTTACCGGCGATACCGCCACCAGCTATGCCGATCGCCTCTCGCTCTCCACCGATAACAGCATTTATCAACTGCTGCCCGATGCGGCGCTGTTTCCACGCTCCACGGCCGATGTGGCGCTGATTGCGCGTCTGGCCGGTGAAGACCGCTTCACTAGCCTGGTGTTTACTCCCCGCGGCGGCGGTACCGGCACCAACGGGCAGTCGCTGAATCAGGGCATCGTGGTGGACATGTCGCGCTACATGAACCGCATCCTGGAGATCAATACCGAACAAGGTTGGGTGCGTGTTGAAGCGGGCGTGGTGAAGGATCAACTCAATGCGTGGCTGAAGCCGTATGGCTTTTTCTTCTCACCGGAACTCTCTACCAGTAATCGCGCCACCTTAGGCGGCATGATCAATACCGATGCTTCCGGACAGGGATCGTTGGTGTATGGCAAAACCTCCGATCACGTCGAAGGTCTGCGCGCGGTGCTGCTGGGCGGCGATATCCTTGATACGCGCGCCATGCCCACCGAACTGGCGGAACAGCTGGCGAGCACGCCTACCGCTGAAGGTCGCATCTATCAGCAGGTGTTAACCCGCTGCCGCGAACAGCGCGATCTGATTCTGGAAAAATTCCCCAAGCTCAATCGTTTCCTGACCGGTTACGACCTGCGCCACGTGTTCAGCGACGATTTGCAAACCTTCGATCTAACGCGTCTGCTGTGCGGTGCGGAGGGCACGTTGGCGTTTATCACCGAGGCGCGCCTTGATATCACGCCCATTCCTAAAGTGCGTCGTCTGGTAAACATCAAGTACGATTCTTTCGACTCAGCGCTGCGTAATGCGCCTTTTATGGTGGAAGCAAAAGCGCTGTCGGTAGAAACCGTCGATTCCAAAGTACTCAACCTGGCACGTGAAGATATTGTCTGGCACTCGGTTAACGAATTGATTACCGATGTACCCGATAAAGAGATGCTGGGCCTGAATATCGTCGAATTTGCCGGAGACGATGGCGAGCTGATTGAACAGCAGATCGCTATGCTGTGTCAGCGGCTTGATGAGCTGATGCTGCAGCAATCCGGCGGCGTCATCGGCTACCAGCTGTGTGACGATTTGAGCGGCATTGAGCGCATCTATAATATGCGCAAAAAAGCGGTGGGCCTGTTGGGGAACGCCAAAGGACGTGCCAAACCGATTCCGTTTGTCGAGGATACCGCGGTGCCACCTGAACATCTCGCCGATTACATCGTCGAGTTTCGCGCACTGCTGGATAGCCACGGCCTGAGCTATGGCATGTTTGGCCACGTCGATGCTGGCGTGCTGCACGTACGTCCCGCGCTGGATATGTGCGATCCGCAGCAGGAGCTGCTGATGAAGCAGATCTCTGATGAAGTAGTGGCGCTGACTGCGCGTTATGGCGGTCTGCTGTGGGGTGAACACGGTAAAGGCTTCCGTGCGCAATACAGTCCTGAATTCTTTGGCGAAACGCTGTTCAATGAGCTGCGGCGTATTAAAGCCGCCTTCGATCCCGATAATCGCCTTAATCCAGGCAAGATCTGTACACCATTAGGCAGTAACGAAGCGATGATGCAGGTCGATGCCGTGAAGCGCGGCACTTACGATCGACAGATTCCCGTCACGGTGCGTAATGAGTGGCGCGGTGCGATGGAGTGTAACGGTAACGGTTTATGCTTCAATTTCGACGCGCGCAGCCCGATGTGCCCATCGATGAAAATCACCCGTAATCGCATTCACTCGCCGAAAGGGCGCGCTACCTTAACGCGTGAATGGCTGCGCTTGCTCTCCGAACAGGGTGTGGATCCCAACCAGCTGGAAAAGGCGCTTCCTCATCAGGGCGCTAGCCTGCGCAGCTTAATTCAGCGCACGCGTAACACCTGGCACGCGAAGCAGGGTGAATATGATTTTTCGCACGAAGTGAAAGAGGCCATGTCGGGCTGTCTGGCGTGTAAAGCCTGTTCGACACAATGCCCGATTAAGATTGATGTGCCGAATTTCCGTTCGCGCTTCCTGCAGCTGTATCACACCCGTTATCTGCGCCCGATGAGCGATCATCTGGTGGCCAGCGTTGAGAGTTATGCACCGTTAATGGCCAAGGCGCCCAACGTGTTTAACTTCTTCCTGAAGCAGCCGTGGATGCGTGAACTCAGTCAAACTCACATCGGCATGGTCGATCTGCCGCTATTGTCGTCACCGAGCCTGAAGCAGCAGCTGAGCGGTCATCCAGCGATGAACCTGACGTTAGAACAGCTGGAGGCGCTCGACAGTACGCAACGTGAAAACTGTGTGCTGGTGGTGCAGGATCCCTTCACCAGCTATTACGAAGCGCAACTGGTTACTGATTTCGTCAAACTGATTGAGAAGCTCGGATATCGCCCGGTGCTGCTGCCGTTTTCGCCGAATGGCAAAGCGCAGCATGTGAAAGGTTTCCTGCAACGCTTTGCGCGCACTGCCAGTAAAACCGCAGACCTCCTGAATCGTGTGGCGAAGCTCGGCATGCCGATGGTTGGCGTTGATCCGGCAACCGTGCTCTGTTATCGCGATGAGTACCAGCAGGTGCTTGGTGAGCAGCGCGGAGAGTTTAACGTTCAGCTGGTACACGAGTGGCTGCACAGCGCGCTGGCGGAGCGCGCGGTACAAACTGCCAGCGGTGAAGCCTGGTATCTGTTTGCGCACTGCACCGAAGTGACGGCACTGCCGTCCACGCCAAATCAGTGGCAGGGTATCTTTGCGCGCTTTGGCGCGAAGCTGGAGAATGTCAACGTAGGCTGTTGCGGCATGGCGGGCACTTACGGCCATGAAAGTAAAAATCTGGAGAATTCACTGGGGATTTACGAGCTGTCATGGCATCCGCAGTTGCAAAAGCTGCCGCGTCAGCGCTGCCTGGCAACCGGTTTTTCCTGTCGCAGCCAGGTTAAACGCGCCGAAGGCAATGGCATGCGCCATCCGCTGCAAGCACTATTGGAAATGATGTAAACAAATTGTAGGAGACGTCACAAAGCTGGATTAGAATATCCAGCCTGCGTGGCGGACGAAATCACTCTGCAGGCGGGTGGCTTGATCCCACTCACCGCTGAGCGCCAGTTGATGACACAGACGTGTCAATGATAGGCGCGCCAGTTGATAAGCCTGGATGCGAAACAAACGGTCACGATCGGCGTTGCCCATCTCCTGCACTAAGCGGTGATGCAGCTTGCCCATGGCATGCAGGAAACTGTGATCGTCGCCATTCAGTTCGCAGATTTCTGCCATATCGAGACAGGTGTCGTTAAAGCGACGCAGTTGTTCGAGGGTGCAATCGGTGCGGTTGAGCTTTGCCTGAGCCATGTAGAAGTCAACGGTGATATCGCGTACCGAGAACTTATATTCGTCGATTTTATGTTGTAACCAGGCTGAGACGGTAAGCGTCATATCGCCACCTTAATTGGTTAATGATAATCATTATCATATTCAACCGCGTCAGGAATGCAATTCCCGCTGTGAAATTTTATTGATTCCTTCTGCCTGTTAGTAAAATCGGCAATAACAATTTATTTACATAGTAGAAAGGCGTAACCTATCAATCAGGAATGAAACGTAAAATTGATTTTGGAAATTTTACGCCAATTTAACGGGTTACGTAGACAGGGTGTGCACGGGAAGGCCACCGTCAATCTGCCCGGAAGCGTCTATGCTTAATAAAGCAGCAGTAAAAAATAGCACGAGATGATTATCCCTGCAAAACAAGAGGTTGAAGTGATATCTGATATCACTACCATAGGGGGATAGCCTGAAAAGGCCCAGACATACGAGGTAGCACAATGTCATCAGTAAATGCCGACTCTTTTTCACCCGAAGATTTCGTCTGGAAAGGGCTCACGCTGACCGAATCGGCAGCAAAACAGATTCTTAACCTGGTAGAACAAGACCCTGAAGTCAAGGGATTGAAACTGGGTGTGAAAACGTCCGGCTGTGCCGGTTTTGGGTACGTTATGGACCTGGTGAAAGATCCTGCCGATGACGACCTGAAGTTTGAGCAATTCGGCGCAAAACTGTTTGTGCCACTTCAGGCGATGCCGTTTGTTGACGGTACCGAGCTGGATTACGTCCGCGAAGGTCTGAACCAGATTTTTAAATTCAACAACCCTAAAGCTCAACACGCCTGTGGGTGTGGTGAAAGCTTTGGCGTCGAGTAAGTGAAATATGTCACGACACAGCGAAGCATCTGACGATGTACAAATGTGGGAAGGTAAGCTCAATTATAAAGAGGGCTTCTTTACCCAGTTACAAACCGACGAATTTGCCCACGGCATCAATGAAGATGTGGTGCGCGCGATTTCGGCTAAGCGTAACGAACCTGAATGGATGCTTGAATTCCGTCTGAAGGCGTTCCGCGCCTGGGAACAGATGGAAGAGCCGCACTGGCTGAAAGCGCACTACGAAAAACTGGATTATCAGGATTACAGCTACTACTCCGCGCCGTCCTGCGGCAACTGCGATGACAGCTGTGCTTCTGAACCCGGCGCTACCCAAACCTCAGGCAGCGTCGCGTCAAGCGATTACCTGACGCAGGAAGTGGAAGAGGCGTTTAATCAGTTAGGTGTTCCGGTGCGTGAAGGTCGTGAAGTCGCGGTGGATGCGATTTTCGACTCCGTCTCCGTTTCGACCACCTATCGCGACAAGCTGGCCAAGCAGGGCATCATTTTCTGCTCCTTCGGCGAAGCTATTCACGATCATCCCGAGCTGGTGCAGAAGTATCTCGGCACTGTGGTGCCGCCAAACGATAACTTCTTTGCCGCGCTGAACTCTGCAGTGGCTTCCGACGGTACCTTCGTTTACATCCCGAAAGGCGTACGTTGCCCGATGGAGCTGTCGACCTATTTCCGTATCAATGCGGCTAAGACCGGTCAGTTCGAGCGCACCATTTTGATCGCCGACGAAGACAGTTACGTTAGCTACATCGAAGGTTGCTCCGCGCCCGTGCGTGACACCTATCAGCTGCACGCAGCCGTGGTAGAAGTGATCATCCACAAAAACGCGGAAGTAAAATATTCCACCGTGCAGAACTGGTTCCCGGGCGGTGAAGGCGAGGGCGGTATCCTCAACTTCGTCACCAAGCGTGCGCTGTGCGAAGGCGATCACAGCAAGATGTCCTGGACGCAGTCCGAGACCGGCTCTGCGATCACCTGGAAATACCCAAGCTGCATTCTGCGTGGCGATTACTCGATTGGTGAGTTCTACTCTGTGGCGTTGACCGCAGGCCGTCAGCAGGCCGATACCGGCACCAAGATGATTCACATTGGTAAAAACACCAAGTCGACCATCATCTCGAAAGGTATCTCTGCGGGTAAGAGCCAGAACACCTATCGCGGTCTGGTGAAAATCATGCCAACCGCCACCAACGCGCGTAACTTCACCCAGTGTGATTCGATGCTGATTGGTGCCGAGTGCGGTGCGCACACCTTCCCGTATGTGGAAACGCGTAACAACACGGCGCATCTGGAGCACGAAGCTACCACTTCGCGCATCGGTGAAGATCAGATGTTCTACTGCCTGCAGCGTGGCATCAGCGAAGAAGATGCGATTTCAATGATCGTCAACGGCTTCTGCAAAGACGTTTTCTCCGAGCTGCCACTGGAATTCGCTGTGGAAGCGCAAAAATTGTTAGCTATCAGCCTTGAGCACAGTGTGGGCTGATGCCCGTTGCCGGAAGCAATGTGAAGGAAAGAGTATGTTAAGCATTAAAGATTTGCAGGTTAGCGTTGAAGACAAAGAGATTTTGCGCGGTCTGAACCTTGAAGTGAAGCCGGGCGAAGTCCACGCCATCATGGGACCGAATGGTTCAGGTAAAAGTACCCTGTCTGCAACGCTGGCGGGTCGTGAAGATTACGAAGTCACTGGCGGTTCGGTCACGTTTAAAGGTAAAGACCTGCTGGAACTTGAGCCTGAAGAGCGTGCCGGTGAAGGCATCTTCATGGCGTTCCAGTATCCGGTAGAGATCCCGGGCGTCAGCAACCAGTTCTTCCTGCAGACTTCAGTCAACGCAGTACGTAAATACCGTGAGCAGGATCCCCTTGATCGTTTCGACTTCCAGGACTTTATCGAAGATAAAATCCAGCTGCTGAAGATGCCGGAAGATCTGCTGACCCGTTCAGTCAACGTCGGTTTCTCTGGCGGTGAGAAGAAGCGTAATGACATCCTGCAGATGGCGGCGCTGGAACCTGAGCTGTGTATCCTCGACGAAACTGACTCCGGTCTGGATATCGATGCGCTGAAAATCGTGGCAGAAGGCGTTAACAGCCTGCGCGACGGTAAGCGTTCATTCATTATTGTTACGCATTACCAGCGCATTCTGGATTACATCAAGCCAGACCACGTGCACGTGCTGTATCAGGGCAAGATCGTTAAGTCTGGCGATTTCTCACTGGTGAAACAGTTGGAGGAGCAAGGCTATGGCTGGCTTACCGACCAAGAGTGATAACGCCCTGCAGCAGTGGCACCACCTGTTTGAATCGCGTGGTGACGTGCGTTCGTTACAGGCGCAGCAGCACTGGCAGCAACTGATGCGTGTCGGCTTGCCGACGCGTAAGCACGAGAACTGGAAATACACGCCGCTTGATGGTCTGCTGGCGCAGCAGTTTGTCTTGCCGCAGCCGCAGGAAGTGAGCGCTGAGCAGGTTGATGCGCTGGCATTGCCGATTGATGCAGTGCGCCTGGTGTTCGTTGATGGTCGTTTCCAGGCCGAGTTAAGCAGCCGCGATACTGGCCTGTTTGACATTCAACATGCGCAAGCTTCTGAGCGTCGTCCGCTGCCGGCACCGATTCAGCCGGAAGTGTTCCTGCATCTGACCGAAAGTTTGGCGGAAGAAGCCACAACCATTCGTCTGGCGCGTGGTAAATCAGCCGCTAAGCCACTTTACCTGCTGCACATTACCAGCGGGCAGGATGCAGGCACCAATACCGTGCATCATCGTCACCATCTGCAGCTGGAAGCCAGCGCAGAAGCGGAAGTGATTGAGCACTACGTGACGTTGAATGATGTGGCGCACTTTACTGGCGCACGCTTCACGTTCGACGTAGCGGATAATGCCAAACTGCAGCACATCAAACTGTCATTTGAGAGCGAAAAGTCATATCACTTTGCGCACAATGATGTGGTGATGGGCCGTGACGCAAATGTGAGCACCACCAGCTTCCTGTTGGGTGCTGGCTTATCGCGTCACAATACCAGTGCACAGCTGAATGGCGAAAATACCAATCTGGCGATCAACAGCCTGTCTTTACCGGTGAATCAGGAAGTGTGCGATACCCGCAGCTATCTTGAGCACAATAAAGGCCACTGCATTAGCCGTCAGATGCACAAAGTCATCGCGCGCGACAAAGGCCGTGCGGTGTTTAACGGTATGATCAAAGTGGCACCTCACGCGCTGAAAACCGACGGCCAAATGACCAACAATAACCTGTTGCTGGGCCGTTTGGCGGAAGTGGACACCAAGCCGCAGCTGGAAATCTATGCTGATGACGTGAAGTGCAGCCACGGTGCGACGATTGGTCGTATTGATGAAGAGCAGATGTTCTATCTGCGCTCGCGCGGCATCGATGAGACCGCCGCACAGCGTATGATCATCCATGCATTTGCCGCTGAACTCACCGAAACGCTGGAGAATCCGGTACTGCGTCAGGTGGTGCTGCAGCGCATTGCCGCGCGTATCCCGGGAGTTGAGTCATGAGTTTCGATCTCGAACGCATCAGAGCGGAATTTCCGATTCTGAAACGTGAGGTCAACGGACATCCGCTGGCCTACCTTGATAGCGCGGCCAGCGCACAGCGCCCGCTCGCGGTCATCAATGCGGAAAGTTATTTCTATCAGCACGGCTATGCAGCCGTGCACCGCGGTATCCATTCGTTGAGCGCCCAGGCGACCACCGACATGGAGAACGTGCGTCATCAAGCGGCGCGTTTTCTTAATGCATCAACGCCTGAAGAGATCATCTTCGTCAAAGGCACCACTGAAGCCATCAATCTGGTGGCGAACAGCTGGGGTGGCAGTCAGTTGCAGCCGGGCGATAACATCATCGTCACCGAGATGGAGCATCACGCTAACATCGTGCCGTGGCAGATGGTGGCACAGCGTACCGGCGCAGAGATTCGCGTACTGCCGCTTAACGCGCAGGGTGAACTGGCGCTGGAGCAGCTTAGCGGCTTAATCGACAGTCGTACCCGTTTGCTGGCGGTGACCCACGTTTCTAACGTGCTCGGCACGGTTAACCCGGTGAAAGCGATCGTTGCGCAGGCCAAAGCGGCCGGCGTGGTTACGCTGGTGGACGGCGCGCAGGCGGTGATGCATCACGCGGTGGATGTGCAGGATATCGACTGCGACTTCTACGCGTTCTCCGGCCATAAAATCTACGGTCCGACCGGTATTGGTGTGCTGTACGCGCGTAAAGCGCTGCAGGAGATCATGCCACCGTGGGAAGGCGGCGGTTCGATGATTTCTGAAGTTGTGTTGCCAACCGGCACAACCTGGAACACCACGCCGTGGCGCTTTGAAGCGGGTACGCCAAACACTGGCGGCATTATTGGTCTCGGCGCGGCGCTGACGTGGATTACTGAGTTAGGTTTGGATGCGATTCATCAGCGCGAGTCAATGCTGATGCGTTATGCGCTGGATAAACTGGCGTCAGTCCCGGATCTGGTGATTTATGGTCCGGAAAGTCGCAGTGGTGTGGTGGCCTTTAATCTCGGCAAGCATCACGCGTTTGATGTCGGCAGTTTCCTTGATCAATACGGTATTGCGATCCGCACCGGCCATCATTGCGCGATGCCGCTGATGCGTCATTACGCGGTGCCAGCCATGTGTCGTGCCTCCTTCGCGCTCTACAACACCGAAGAAGAAGCCGATCGCCTGGCCGCAGGTTTGACCCGTATTCATCGTCTGCTGGGCGGTTGAGCAGATTTCAGGAGTGATCCATGGCGAATTTGCCAGATAAAGAGAGACTGGTACGTAACTTTAACCGTTGCGCTAACTGGGAAGAGAAGTACCTCTACATCATTGAGCTCGGTGGGAAATTACCAGAATCCTCCGAAAGCTTACAGCAGCCCGAACACGTGATTTCAGGTTGTCAAAGCCAGGTGTGGATACGCATGACCCCGCAGGCTGATGGCACCATCGCCTTAGAAGGTGACAGCGATGCCGCCATCGTTAAGGGGTTGATTGCAGTGGTATTTAGCCTGTATCAAGGGCTTAAGGCGCCAGAGATTCTCGATCTCGATGTGCGTCACTGGTTCGGCGAATTAGCGCTGACCTCACACCTCACTCCCTCGCGTTCGCAGGGGCTTGAAGCAATGATCCGCGCGATCCGGCATAACGCTCAGACCCTCAGCTAAGTTACACTCTGCAGACCCCGGCTTGACCGGGGTCTGTTCTATCCGACAAAGAGAAAATTGCATGAAACCTGCCTTACGTTTAGCCGGTGCATTGCTGTTGTCCTGTTGCGGACTCTCTGCACCTGCATTTGCCACAGAATATCCCCTGCCAGCCGATAACAGCCGTTTAATTGGTGAAAATACCCTGACCCTTGTGCCGGATGACAAACGGCCGCTAGAAAGCATTGCAGCGCGTTATAAGATAGGCATGCTCGGCATGCTGGAAGCGAATCCCGGTGTTGACCCGTGGCTACCGAAAGCAGGTACGCAATTAACCGTACCGCTGCAGATGCTGCTACCCGATGCGCCGCGTGAAGGCATCGTGATTAACCTTGCTGAACTGCGTCTCTACTACTATCCCAAAGATGAAGATCGTGTCGTTGTCTATCCGATAGGAATTGGCCAGTTAGGTGCAATGACACCCACCATGGTGACCAGCATCAGCCAGAAAATTCCTAATCCCACCTGGACGCCAACCACCAATATCCGCAAGCGTTATGCCAAAGAGGGCATTACGTTGCCGGGCGTAGTACCGGCAGGGCCAGATAACCCAATGGGGCTGTTCGCCATGCGTCTGGCACGCGGAACGGGCCAGTATTTGATTCATGGCACCAACGCCGATTTTGGTATCGGCATGCGCGTGAGCTCCGGCTGCATTCGCCTGCGTCCTGATGACATTGAAGCCCTGTTTAACAGCGTGCCGAAAGGTACCCGCGTGCAGGTGATCAATCAGCCAGTCAAATACGCGATTGAGCCGGACGGAAAGCGTTACGTTGAAGTGCATCAGCCATTGTCACGTAATGACAAGGACGATCCGCAAACCATGCCCATAGCGCAGTCTGCGCAGCTTAAAGCTTTCACTCACAGCGCTAAGAGCGATACGGCGTTGATTAAGGAGGCGATAGTACGACGTTCAGGCATGCCGGTGTTAGTGAGCAGCGGAGAACCGGTAACGGATGAGAGCACATTGCCAGCGGAGCAGGGGAAGCGTGCTGAGCAAGCCAGCATTGATGAAGTGAAAGGTGCGGAAGCTCAACCTTGAATTCGGACCAGTGCAACGCAGAATCAGGACAAAAAAAATGGTGCCACAAGGGCACCATTTTTCAAACCAGAACTCTTACTTACGGTAAGAGTGAGCCTGGTTGTCCAGACGCTGGTTAGCACGAGCTGCGTCATCTTTAGCAGCCTGAACGTCAGAACGGATTGCGTTCACGTCGTTGCTCAGCTGATCAACTTTAGCGTTCAGAGTCTGAACGTCTGAAGACAGTTGGTCAATTTTAGCGTTGCTTGAGCAACCAGCCAGCATAGTTGAAGCCAGGATTACCGCGCCCAGTACCAGTTTAGTACGATTCATTCTTTATACCCTCTAGATTGAGTTAATCTCCATGTAGCGTTACAAGTATTACACAAAGCTTTTTGAGTTGAGAATAAATTTTTGATGAGAACATGCTTAAATTTGATCGTTCGCTCAAAGAAACAGCATTTCGCAGAAGATGATGAAAATAATTAGCTAAAACAGAGAGATTTAATCGGACTAACCTTAATCATACGAGATTTTGAATAGTTAATTTCGATTGGAAATTTCCGATATTTGTATTACCCGATCAATAAAAAAAGCGCCTGGAAAAGGCGCTTTTTAAATAAAAATTCAGTTGCTAATCAGATGACATGTACGGAAGCGGTATTTGTCGTTCCGCTTGGTACTAACGCACCTGAAACCATTACCACAACATCGCCTTTCTGCGCATATCCGCTTTCCAGCGCCATTTCTTTACCAATGCGGTAGAAATCATCAGTTGAAGCAATTTCTTTCACCAGATGGGTTTCGATACCTTTGCTCAGAATCAGCTGGCGCGCAGTGGTTTCGTTGGTAGTCAGTGCCAAAATGGTGGCATCCGGGAAATATTTACGGATGGCTTTAGCTGATTTACCGCCTTCAGTGGCTACAACAATCAGTGGTGCTTCCAGTTTTTCTGCAGTCTCAACCGCACCGCGGCACACAGCTTCTGTGATGCGCAGTTTACGGGAATCCTGCAGTGAATCGATGCGAGATTTCATCACGCGATCGGTACGCTCACAGATGGTCGCCATGATGGTGACCGACTCCAGCGGATAACGGCCTTTTGCACTCTCACCAGACAACATCACCGCATCGGTGCCATCAAGGATGGCGTTGGCTACGTCGCCGGCTTCTGCGCGGGTAGGGCGTGGGTTCTTGATCATGGAATCCAGCATCTGCGTAGCGGTGATAACTACTTTGCGTGCTTTATTACATTTCTTAATCATCATCTTCTGCGCGAAGATCACTTCTTCTACCGGGATCTCAACGCCGAGGTCACCACGAGCAACCATGATGCCGTCAGATGCTTCGAGAATTTCGTCGAAGTTGTTCAGGCCTTCCTGATTCTCGATTTTTGAGATGATCTGGATGTGCTCGCCGCCGTTTGCCTTCAGATGCTCACGAATTTCCAGCACGTCAGAACGCTTACGGATAAAGGAGGCCGCGACGAAATCAACATTTTGCTCGCAACCAAAGATCAGGTCACGCTTGTCTTTTTCTGCCAGAGCAGGCAGCTGAATGGAGACGCCTGGCAGGTTAACGCCTTTGTTCTCGCCCAGGTCGCCGTTGTTCAGCACGTTACACACTACGGTGTTTTCAGTCACTTCAGTGACCTGCATACCAATCAAACCATCGTCGACCAGTACGGTGTTACCGATTTTCAAATCTTCAGTGAAACCGGCGTAGGTCACGGCAACGCGTTCGCTGTTACCAATCACGGATTGGTCGGTGGTGAACGTGAAGGTTTGTCCGGCTTTCAACGAAACATCGTTGCCGCCTTCCAGTTTCATGGTGCGAATTTCCGGACCTTTAGTGTCCAGCAGAATAGCGGCCTGACGACCGGTTTTTTCCATAACGGCACGCATATTCGTGATGCGTTGACCATGTTCAGCATAATCCCCGTGCGAGAAGTTCAGGCGCATTACGTTCATGCCTGCTTCCAGCAGTTGGGTCAGCATCTCTTCAGATTCGGTTTTTGGACCGATAGTACAAACGATTTTGGTCTTTTTCATGTCAGGTTTTCTATAAGTTGTGATGGATGATAAAGGTCGGGATTCGATGCACTGGGCACCGAAGTGAGAATATTTATGGTGTTGGAACGGATTTCACAGAAATAAGAATAGGAGACGAAAGCAAAGCGTGCAGAGAAGTTATGCAGTACGCGAGGGAACTGACCGAGCAGTGTTGCGCAAATCATTTGAGTTGTTTGCATAGGCACGTTAGCGCTGAAACCTTTCAGGTGGAACAACGCGGCATAGTATAGTCGCTAAGTATGCGAAAACCAATATAAAAGCGGCGTAAGAAAGACGATGCAGATCAAGAAAAGAATGTTGCGCAAGGAGATAAAACAGAGTGGTGCGCTCTAATGGACTCGAACCATCGACCCCCACCATGTCAAGGTGGTGCTCTAACCAACTGAGCTAAGAGCGCATTCAGGAAATTCAATAATTGGTGCGTCCGAGTGGACTCGAACCACCGACCCCCACCATGTCAAGGTGGTGCTCTAACCAACTGAGCTACGGACGCACTTGGTGCGCTCTAATGGACTCGAACCATCGACCCCCACCATGTCAAGGTGGTGCTCTAACCAACTGAGCTAAGAGCGCAACATGCTGTCAGGGCGACAGCGGGGACGAATATTAACGGCAGGCCGTGAAGCTGGCAAGGGGAAAAAGTGTTTTTCCCCTACGACTGACCAGCAACTGTGCTATGCGTCGTTTTTTTAGCCGTTGCCTGCCAATTAATGTGCGTTCAGTCACTTAGCGTGCGGCGCGGGCCAGGATCACCTGAGCGGGTAAGCGCTGCAAACGTCGGATACGCCAAATCATCATTACGGCCGCCGAGGTCAGGCCGATAATAAAGCCGCACCAGAAACCAGCTGGACCGAGCTTTGGCAGCACCCAATCAGTCATCGCCAGCACATAGCCCACCGGCAAACCCAATACCCAATAGGCAATAAAGGTGATGAAGAAGATCGATCGCGTATCTTTGTAGCCACGTAAAATACCGCTGCCAATCACCTGAATCGAATCCGAGAACTGATAGATCGCGGCCAGCAGCATCAGTTGCGCGGCCAGAGTTATCACTTCCGGATTAGCGGTATAGAGTCCGGCGATATCATGACGGAAAATCACGGTAAACAGCGCGGTGATCGCCGCCATACTTATGCCAACCCCTTGCCCGGTCCACGCGGCGACGCGCGCCTGTTCGGCCGAACCCTGGCCGAGTCGATAGCCAACGCGAATGGTGGTCGCCACGCCAAGCGACAGCGGCAACACAAACATCAAAGAGCTAAAGTTAAGCGCAATCTGGTGTCCAGCCACCTTCACAATGCCGAGCGGTGATACCAGCAGTGCTACCACAGCAAACAGCGTAACCTCGAAGAACAGCGCTAAAGCCACCGGCAAACCCAGCGTGAACAGCCGGGATAAAATGGCGCGAGAGGGTGGGGACCAGCGAGTTTTCATGCTAATATCGCGCATGCTTGCCATGCGTTTCACCCAGAAGCGCATCACAAGGAACATCACCCAATAGACTGAAGCCGTTGCCACACCGCAGCCCACGCCGCCTAAAGCCGGCATACCAAAATGACCGTAAATGAACACATAGTTGAGCGGAATGTTCACCATCAGGCCGAGGAAACCCAACAGCATCGCCGGTTTAGTTTTCGACAGCCCTTCACACTGGTTGCGCATCACCTGGAACAGCAGGTAACCCGGCGCCCCCCAAAGCAACGCATGCAGATATCCTTCAGCTTTGGCGGCCAATTCAGGATCGATATCATGCATGGTGTTAATCAGATAACCGGCGTTCCACAGCACCACCATGATTAATAGCGCGACACCCATTGCCATCCAGTATCCCTGGCGCACTTGTTCCGCGATACGCTCGCGTCGTCCCGATCCGTTGAGTTGCGCAACGGTAGGCGTCAAAGCCAGTAGAAGACCATGACCAAACAGAATGGCGGGAAGCCAGATAGAGGTGCCGACAGCAACGGCGGCCATATCCGTGGCGCTTACCGCACCGGCCATAACAGTATCTACGAAACCCATCGCGGTCTGTGCCACCTGAGCAAGGATGACCGGGATCGCGAGGGCCAGCAATTGACGCGCTTCTGTAAAATACTTCTGCACGTAACACCTGCTTAATTAAAGAAGAGAGTGGGAGAAATCCCCATAGAATGCGCGGCATAGTGTAGCGGCAGCATTGGCATCCGCCAAACGTTGATCGCATTTTGTTTAGCAATTTGTGTAAAGTTTGAACTCCGCCAAATTAAGCTGTGGCCGGTAAGCTGTGATAAACTGACGCAAACTTTGCAGAGGCTGAGATTATGTTTACTGGAATTGTGCAAGGCACGGCTGAAATTGTCGGCATTGAAGAAAAAGATCTGTTTCGTACGCATATTGTACGTTTGCCGGAAGAACTGTTACCCGGCCTGGCGTTGGGCGCATCGGTGGCGCACAACGGCTGCTGCCTGACGGTGACGGCGATTGATGGCGATCGTGTGAGTTTCGATCTGATCAAAGAAACGTTGCGCATTACCAACCTGGGTGAATTAAAGGTTGGTGACGTAGTGAATATTGAACGTGCGGCAAAGTTTAGTGATGAAATTGGCGGTCATTTAATGTCTGGTCATATTATGACCACGGCGGAAATCTGCAAAATTATCCAGTCAGAAAATAATCGCGAAATCTGGTTTAAATTACAGGACGCCACGCAGATCAAATATATTCTGCATAAAGGCTTTGTCGGCATCGATGGAATAAGTCTGACGGTGGGCGACGTCACTAAAAGCAAATTCTGTGTCCATCTGATTCCGGAAACGCTGGAGCGTACCACTCTGGGTGCGAAGAAGTTCGGGCAGAAGGTCAATATTGAAATTGATCCTCATACTCAGGCAATTGTGGAAACGGTTGAGCGTGTGCTGGCACAGCGTGAAGTGGTGGCTCTGGCGCAGGCTGATAACGCAGAATAGCGGTGATAAAAAAGGCGCCGAGTGGCGCCTTGATTGACTTAATAACCTTTATTAACGCGCAACGCGTAATCCGCCATCCTTGCCACGACTAAAGACTACCTGCCACAGCTGTATATCACGCGCGCGAAACGCACCGGCGCAGGCATTGAGATAATAGTCGAACATCCGTTTGAAACGTTCGCCATAGTTCTCGGCTAACTGCGGCCATGCTGTCTGAAAACGTTCATACCAGGCCATTAACGTTGTATCGTAATCCGCGCCAAAATTATGCCAATCTTCCATAACAAAATGTGGCTCACTGGCATCGGCAATTTGCCGCACCGACGGCAGGCAACCATTCGGGAATATATATTTATCAATCCATGGATCGACGTTCATATCCGTGGTGAGGGCACCAATGGTGTGCAGCAAAAATATGCCGTCTGGCTTGAGATTGCGATCGGCAACATCAAAATAAGTGGCATAGTTTTTCGGCCCGACGTGTTCAAACATCCCGACGGAAACAATACGATCATATTGATTATTGAGGTCGCGATAATCCTGCAACAAGATAGTGACATCTAACCCTTCGCAGCGTTGTTGTGCCAGTTTTTGCTGCTCGGCGGATATAGTGACACCCTGCACGGTTACCCCGTAATGGCGTGCCGCATATTCTGCCAGACCACCCCAACCACAGCCGATATCCAACAATGTCATGCCTGGTTCAAGTTGCAACTTGCGACAAATCATATCCAGTTTTGCTTGCTGCGCGTTTTCCAGGGTGTCAGCCTCTTTCCAGTAGCCACATGAATATTGCATGTAGGGATCAAGCATCAATGTGAAGAGATCATTACCGAGATCGTAATGTTCTTTACCGACAATCCAGGCTCGTTTCTTTGACTGCAAATTAGTGAGACGCGCTGCTGCAATTCGCAACGTATCTTTAAAATGCCGTGGTAATTGTTTATCCAGATGGTGTTTTAATACGCGGTGGAAGAACATGTCGAGTTGTTCGCACTCCCACCAACCATCCATGTAACTTTCACCTAAACCGAGCGATCCTTCCTCAAGTACGCGTTTAAAAAAATCTGGATGCTTTACCTGAATATCCCAGGGACGAGTGCCATTAACTGCAATATCAGCGCGCTCTAGCAGTTCATTGACGATCCGAAACCAGTGGTTTTCTTCAAGGCTCACTTCTTCTATAACAGATGAACTCATAGCTTCTCCATCACCTTCCGATCTGAACCTGAGAAAAAGAATAGCCAATTTCCCAAGACCTGTGAGAGAACTCACGGAAAATCCGTGCGCCAGAAATCCGACGTTTTACAGAGGTATGAATTTGATGAGAAAACATTGACGCAACACTGGAGTATCGTGCAGACGCCATCCCGCGACAGAGTCGCTAAAGGTATTACATTTATATTATTGATTTATAGCAGAAATACGGACCCACAGAGTATATGCTCACGTGGGTCAATATTCAACGGATTATCGTTAGTTTGCTAACGATAATCGTTGCCTTACTGATTATCTTCGCAGGGACGGGAAGTGTGGGCAATATCACTTTGTGCGCTTATTGCGCGTTGGCAGATGAAGCCGACCCATGCCAAAACGACCGTTGCCACCATCACTAACGTGGTGTTGAACAGCGCCTTCTCCAGCCCGGCTGATACCAACAGGCTGGCGGCGAAGCATAAACCTAACTGGAAAAGATTCTGCAAACCCGCGGCTTTGCCGGTGGCGTGCGGGAAGGGCGCTAATGCGCTGGCGACAACAATCGGGTAGATGGCACCATTGGCCAACGCCATACCGCAGAAGGGCATTAGCAACACAAACAGCGGGGCTGATGGCATCAGGGCAATCACAAACAGGCTCAGGATGCTCAGGCTATACACCACCAGCAACCACGGCAGTAGTTGTGCCCCCTGATAACGATTTAACATCGCCCGGCAGCCAAAGCCACCGATAAGGAAAGCAATGGTTTGAGGGATGTAACTCAGGCCAATATCGCCCGGCGTTAAACCCGCAGCGGCGAGAATAAAGGGCGAACCTGTCAACCAGGCAAAGAAACTCGCTGAACAAGCGGAGTAAATTAATACATTGCCGCTGTAAACGCGGGTGCCCAGCAAGGTTAACCAGCCAGGTTGTTGGCCACTGGTGACTTTTTCGCGTTTCACTGTCGTTAACTGCAGGGTACCAATCAGTAATAGCAGCGCGATCAGCGTAAGCGCGATGAAAATACTGCGCCAGTGGAAATGGCTGATAAGCCACGCACCTAACAAAGGTGCCAGCGCTGGAGAGAGCGCAACCAGCGGCATAATGGTGGCAAAGACTTTGTTCGCTTTCGCTTTAGGATAATGGTCCACCACCAGCGCTTGCCAGCTCACGGCTGCGGCGCAAACGCCAATCGCCTGTACGAAGCGCAGCGCCAGCATCAGGCGCACGTCAGTAACCCACAGCATCCCCAAACAGCCGAGCGCGAAAATGGCCAGGCCGGCAAGAAGAATGGGCTTGCGACCGTAACGATCCGACAACGGCCCCCAAAAAACCTGCGCGCAAGCAAAGCCGCCGAGAAACAGGCTCAGGCTGGCGCTGATGGTGCCCGGCGCGCTAGCAAAATCACGCTGCATATCGCCAAAAGCAGGTAAATACATATCCGTGGCAAGAAAACCGAGCATACTGAGCACGGCAAGGTAAGGCATAAATGCTTTAGACGACAACATGTTGATTCTCTTTTGGGCAGGTTGAACGGCGGGGAGTGTAAAAGGATGCAGCGCGCTTTGTGAAACGCTAATATTTGCACAGTGCTGTTAAAATTTTTGAAGGCAAATTTATGTGGTCAGAATATGCACTTGAAGTGGTCGATGCCGTGGCGCGCACCGGTAGTTTTAGCGCAGCGGCGCAGGAGCTCCATCGCGTGCCCTCTGCTGTCAGCTATACGGTACGTCAGCTTGAAACCTGGCTGGCGGTGCCGCTGTTCGAACGTCAACATCGCGAGGTGGTAATGACGCCGGCCGGCGAACATTTTGTGCGGGAGGGGCGGTCTGTTATCAAAAAAATGCTGGCAACGCGCAGGCAGTGCCAGCAGCTGGCCAATGGCTGGCGCGGTGAGTTAAGCATAGCCGTTGACTGCATTGTAAAACCGCAGCGCACCCGACAACTGGTAAAGGATTTCTATCGTCATTTTCCAGATATGGAGTTGATCATCAGCTTTGAGGTGTTCAATGGCGTGTGGGATGCCCTGGCTGACGGACGTGTTGATGTGGCGATTGGTGCCACTCAGGCGATCCCGGTCGGCGGGCGCTTTGCTTTTCAGGATATGGGCGCGCTTAACTGGCGCTGCGTGGTGAGCCCCGATCATCCTTTGGTCAACAGTGAACTGCTGGATGATGAAACGCTGCGTGTGTGGCCATCCCTGGTGCTGGAAGACACCTCGCGTGCGCTGCCGCGTCGTATGACATGGACGCTGGATAATCAGCGGCGGCTGGTGGTGCCGGATTGGGAAGCCGGGCTGGAGTGCCTGCAGGCGGGATTGTGCGTCGGAATGGTGCCGGGTCATCTGGCGCGGCCGCTGCTGAATAATCACCGTTTGGTAGAATTGCCATTGCCGCAAGCCTTTCCGGATAGTCCGTGTTGCGTCAGCTGGGCTGAACAACGTGCGTCACCGGCACTGGAATGGTTACTGGTATATCTCGGGGATGCTGAAACGCTGAACCACGAATGGCTCAGCGAAGTCTCGGTTTAGCGGCGATAGTCGCGGAACGGGCCATCCGCCACTGAGCGACGCTCAATCAGCGTTGGCTGCACCTCAATGGTTTGCGGATCTTCGCGTTTACTGGTGATGCGATCCAATAGCATTTCCAGCGCTTTTTCACCCAGTTCGGCTTTCGGCTGGTGCACGGTCGTCAGGGCTGGAGTGAAATAGCGCGCGTTGCGCACGTTGTCGTAACCAATTACCGAGATATCCTGTGGCACACGTAAACCCATCTCATCGGCGGCACAAATCGCGCCCATGGCCATGATGTCGCCCCCGCAGAATACGGCGGTTGGCCGCTGTTTCTGGTTTAAAATCTGCTGCATCGCCTGGTAACCTGATTCAGGTTCAAAATCGCCCTGAACCACCCATTCTGAACGTACCGCAATGCCCGCCTCGTTCATCGCCTGCAGGAAACCCGCGTGACGTCCGCCGCCGGTGTTGCGCTCCATCTGGCCGGGAATCGCGCCAATGTCGCGATGACCGCGTTCAATCAGATAACGCCCCGCGAGATAGCCACCCTGAAACGCGTTGTCCTGCACTGTATCGGTAAAATCACCGCGTGAAGCGCCCCAATCCATCACCACCATCGGGATATTGCGGTTCTCTTCCAGCATTTGCAGCAGATCGTCCGGATACTCAGAACACATCACCAGCAAACCATCGACGCGTTTTTGCGCCATCATCGACAGATAAGCGCGCTGTTTCTGCAAATCGTTGTGCGCGTTGCCGAGAATCAGCGTATAGCCGCGATCGAAGCAGTGATTTTCTACCGCTTCAATAATTTCGGCAAAGTAGGGCGCTTCGCTCGACGTTGCCAGCAGGCCCAGAGTTTTGGTGTGATTCACTTTCAGACTACGCGCCACGGCACTTGGCGAGTAATGCAATTCTTTGATCGCTTCCCATACGGCGTTACGCGTCTCTTCCGCAACGAAACGCGTTTTGTTGATGACATGCGAAACCGTGGTGGTTGAAACACCGGCGCGCTTCGCGACATCTTTAATTGTTGCCATGAAAATGGTACTCCTGGGATTATCGCAACTTACTGATAAGTATATTGTTAAACGTTTGCGTCTGCTAATGCTTTTACAGCCCAAAAAGCGGGCGAAATGGGGGTGTTTAGCAGGCGAAATCACTTCATCATGCTGTAAATACAGCAGGCGCGAAATCTGTTGCGCAACGAAAGGCGGCGATTCTAGCAAGCTAGCGCGGATAACACGAGATTTTTGCCCACTGCTGTGCGAAAATCGCTTTAACCCTAAAGATTGTGTGACTAAGGAGGCGTGATGAATACTGATTTGAAGCTGGCGCTAATGACGACGGTTGGCGCACTGTTAATGATTATCGCATTCAGCTTTACCGCGATCATGCATTAACAAAAAAGCCGGAGCTGTTAACAGCATCCGGCTTTTTTATTGGCGTTGCGCAACCGCTAGCGAATGGTTTTTGGCGTCATCATACGACGCGCGCCTACATAGTGTTTCTGCCAGTAATCCTCACCTAATGCGCTAATCTGAATATCTTTACCCGTGCGCGGTGACTGAATGAATTTGCCATTGCCGAGATAAACACCGACATGATCGGCGGTGCCGCGATTGTTGATGCGGAAGAACACCAGATCCCCTTTCTCCAGCATTTCACGCTTTATCGGTGCCGCATCGCGCAGGTGATACATTTCATTGGCGGTGCGCGGGAATTTGAACTTTACCAGGTCTTTATAGGCGTACCACACCAGGCCGCTGCAATCGAAGCCGGTGTGAGGTGAGGTACCGCCCCACTGATAGGGTTTGCCAAGCTGGCCCATTAATTTGGTCATCGCCGTCTCACGCGCTTTTTGATAGCGCTGACGATGTGCTTTGCTCATTTTGATGCCGGTAAGCGCTATGGCTTCATCATCAACTTCAATCGCAGATGACTTTTTCGCTAGGCGTTGATGACCGTATTTCTTACCGGAGAGTTTCAGCGAGGATTTTTTGCTGGTGGTTTTGTGCAGCGCGGTTTCTGTCGGTGTCTGTTTTTTGAGTTTGAATTTTTGGACGGCAGTCAGGCGCGATTTTTTAGTTGTGGTTTTCACCGGACGTCGTTTGCGGCGCTCGTCTTCACGTGCGCTCTTTTTCTCTGCTTTTAACGTACTGGCGTTAACGGGCGCATGCGGAGATGCAGCGGCCACATTAAAGAACAGTTGGGCTAAAGCCAGTATGAAAAGCGTAATCAGTAGACGCATAATCCGGTTACAGGTTAAGCAGGCTGAATGAAAACAGACTGCGGCAAAGTGAGAGAAATCTGATCAAGTGACCAGCGCCGAGGCAATTCTAATCCACTTTTTTTGCAAAAGGTAAGGCCTTTTTCCATTAATATGTTACCAGATTGATTCTGTAGCAAAAATGAGCTATTTCAGCTGCTTAACGCAGCGAAACTATTGCTAATTATTAATTTATTAATGCCAATTAATGATATGAAAATGTTATTTGTCATGCATGAACTTAACAAACATGGCGATTAACCCGCGCAAACACAAAATCCCGTTTTCAGTACGGGAGCGAAATCGCTACAATAAACAAACACGAAGTGAAGGATTAAGGAAGGCAATAATGAGTACTGTTGAAAAAATTCAGCGTCAGATCGCAGAAAACCCGATCTTGCTGTACATGAAAGGTTCTCCAAAGCTGCCAAGCTGCGGCTTCTCGGCGCAAGCGGTGCAGGCGCTGTCAGCCTGTGGCGAGCGTTTCGCGTACGTGGACATCCTGCAGAACCCCGATATCCGCGCTGAAATGCCAAAGTACGCTAACTGGCCGACCTTCCCGCAGTTATGGGTTGACGGTGAACTGGTTGGCGGCTGCGACATCATCGTTGAGATGTTCCAGCGCGGCGAACTTCAGCCGCTGCTGAAAGAGACCGCAGAGAAGTATAAAGAAGCGGAATAATGCAGAAGGCCGACAACGTTGTCGGCCTTTTCTTTCACTATTCAGCAGACGCGTCGTCTGCAGATTCCTCACTGAAGGCCAGCGGCCAGCCGCCGAGACGCTTCCAACGATTTACCAGCTCACAGAACAGCGTGGCCGTCTGTTCGGTGTCATACAGCGCCGAATGCGCTTGCGTACTGTCAAAATCCATCCCCGCCGCTTTACACGCCTTCGCCAACACCGTTTGTCCCAGCACTAAGCCGCTTAATGCCGCGGTATCAAAAGTGGCAAAAGGGTGGAACGGATTGCGCTTCAGGCTGGCACGTTCAGCAGCCGCCATGACGAAGTTGAGATCGAAGGTGGCATTGTGCGCCACGATAATCGCGCGATTGCAGCCGCTGTCTTTAGTGCCTTTGCGCACCATTTTAAAAATTGCATGCAGGGCTTCATATTCGCTGACCGCGCCGCGCAGCGGATTGGTCGGATCGATCCCAGTAAACGCCAGTGCCGCAGGATTAAGAATGGCACCTTCAAACGGTTCTACGTGGAAATGCAGCGTTTCATCACGATGTAACCAGCCGTCTTCGTCCATTTTTAGCGTTGTGGCGGCAATCTCTAGCAAGGCATCGGTTTGCGCGTTAAAACCGGCTGTTTCGACGTCGATCACGACAGGATAAAAACCACGGAAGCGTTGGTGGAGAGCGTTTAAAGCGTTCGATTCAGACATCAGGATCTCATGGCAATAAATAGGGCAGCGCGCATTATGGCAAAAATTGCAGGAGGGTGCAGCAGGAGAGGGAAGTCAGCCCGCAAATAAGCAGGCTGACAATCGGCATTAGTTGCCGAGGCCGTGACCGGCATGTTTGTTTTCGATCAGCTCAATTTTGTAGCCGTCTGGATCTTCAACAAAAGCAATAATAGTGGAACCCCCTTTCACCGGGCCCGCTTCACGCGTGACGTTGCCGCCCGCGCTGCGGATGCGCTCGCAGGTGTCCGCTACATTGTCCACGCCCAGCGCGATATGACCGTAAGCATTGCCGAGATCGTATTTGTCCACGCCCCAGTTGTAGGTCAGCTCAATTACCGCGCCTTCACTCTCTTCGGTGTAGCCCACGAAAGCCAGGGTGTATTTGTATTCGGTATTTTCGCTCTGACGCAGCACGCGCATGCCCAGCACACGGGTGTAAAAATCGATGGAACGTTGCAAATCGCCAACGCGTAACATGGTGTGAAGTAAACGCATAACATCCTCTTTTTCAAAACGTCATCAGGGAATGACAAGACCACTTAGTATATACCCTGATGAAAAAACACTGCCGGACATTCTGCCCGGCAGTCTCGGTCTTACAGGGTTGGATAATCGGTATAACCTTCCGCGCCGCCACCATAGAAGCTTTCCGGACGCTGCGGATTGAGTGGCGCATCTTGTTGCAGACGTGCCACCAGATCCGGGTTAGCGATAAAGTCGCGACCAAACGCCACGGCATCAATCAGGCCGCGCGCAATCAGATCGTCGGCCTTTTCAACGGTATAAGCGCCGGCGCCAACGATCACGCCAGGGAACAGCGCGCGCACTTTCTCACGGAAGGCATCGCTATAAGGCTGTCCACCCGCCCAGTCAGGCTCCGACAAGTGCAGATACGCCAGGCCACGTTTGCCCAGTTCGGCGATATACCACAGCGCGGCTTTCTCTTCTTCCGGGCCATTTTCCAGATTCTGGAAGGCCCCGATTGGCGAAATGCGGATACCAATACGATCGGCAGACCAGTTGGCAATCGCCGCATCCACCACTTCGAGCGCGAAACGGCCACGCTTCTCAATTGAACCGCCATATTCATCGCTACGCTGGTTAGATTCTGGCGCGAGGAATTGATGCATCAGATAACCGTGCGCGGAGTGCAGCTCAAGCAGGTCAAAGTCCGCTTCACGCGCGTTGAAAGCCGCCTGACCGAAATCTTTCACAATCTGCTGGATTTCGGCCACTGACAGCTCGCGAGGCAGCGAGGTGTCTTCACGATAGACGCTACCGTCTGCCGCACGCAGAGACGTACGCGTGCCGGCGGCCAGCGCAGTTGGCGCCACCGGGGCTTTGCCTTCGGGCTGTACGCTGTTATGTGAAATACGGCCGGTATGCCACAGCTGCACGGCGCTATGACCGTTTGCGGCATGAATGCCTTCGTTAATCACTTTCCAGGCGGCAATTTGCTGCTGAGTGTGCAGACCCGGCGCACCGGCATAACCTTTCGCCTGGAAAGAGATTTGGGTGGCTTCGGTGATGATCAAACCGGCGCTGGCACGCTGCTGATAATACTCCGCCATCAGTGGAGTAGGGATATCACCCGGCTCAATGCTGCGCAGGCGCGTCAACGGGGCCATGAAAATGCGGTTAGGTACGGTAATCGCGCCCACTTTAAGGGGAGAGAATAACTGTTTGCTCGCCATGTAAGTTGCTCCAGGAAGACCGGTCGTCTAGCGACTGCGGTTTAAAAAAAATCAGTGATTTAAAAGCCACTGTTCGATGGTTTCAAGCGCCAGACTGATTGGGCCAGGCTCTCGGGAAATCTTGCTCTGCAAACTGGCGCCTAACCACAGCAAATAACAGCGCTGCGCCAGCTGATGCGGCGTTTGATTGAACGGCAACGGCTGTTCAGCCGCGGCCTCGCTCAAGCAGCGCGTATAGGCTGCGATGATGGCATTGGCGTTGAGCTGTAAAGCATCACGCATGGGTTCAGACAGATCGCACACTTCAGCCGACAGCTTGACGCCAAGGCAGCCAACAATATGACCTTGCTCGATAAACAGCGTTTCGCCATGGCGAAAATGCTGTAACAGACGTTCTCTCGGTGTTAGCCCGGATTGGTTGAGCTGCTGCTCGATCTGCTGCAAGAAGTTGGCAAAGTAGCGCTCGATTAGCGCAACGCCAAATGCCTCTTTCGAACCGAAGTAGTGATAGAAAGAGCCTTTGGTGACTTCCGCCAGCGTCAGCATCTCATTCAGGCCCATGCCGGTAAAACCACGCTGCAAACAAACCTGCTCGCCAATGGCGAGCAGATGTTCACGAGTATCATTGCGTTGCAGCGTCTTAGTCATGGGTCGCAGGTTATTAGACCAGTCAGTCTAACGCAACCCTTGAGTGGAGTTTTGGCACGATCTGATCATGTCCAACTGCGGCTGGTACGCTTGCGTCTGGATATTGAACATGCCCAAAACGGTATGGAAAAGATTGTCTTGCGAGACCTTATTATCGGCAGCTTGCTGGCGTAAACAGTTTTCATTGATGTGATTAGCTGCGGCGTAACCCGGCGACATCCACATCAGCAGTGGAATATGCGTTTGTTGCGAGGGGGCAAACAGATAGGGCGCCCCGTGCAGATACATACCGCGCTCGCCAAGCGATTCGCCATGGTCGGAGAGATAAACCAGCGCCACGTTAAAGCGATCGCTCAGACCTTTCAGTTTATCAATGGTACGGCTCAGCATATCGTCGGTATACAACAGCGAATTATCATAGGTATTTACCAGCGCCTGATGATCACAATCCTGGATCTGATTGCTATCACACGTTGGCGTAAAGCGGCGGAATTCAGCCGGATAGCGCTGATAGTAAGCGGGACCGTGGCTGCCCATCTGATGCAGCACGATAATGCCGTCGTTATGCAGACTCGCAACGTAGTTATCCAAACGATGCAGCAGCACATCATCCTGACAGAAACCATCGTGGCAATATTGCGGCAGATTCCACTGTGTCATATCGCTGTGCGGCACCCGGTCACAGGCACCTTTGCAGCCACCATCGTTCTCGCGCCACAGTACGCTCACGCCAGCATGGGCAAGGATGTCGAGCACGCCTTCCTGATGATGCGCCAGATTGGCGTCATAGTGTACGCGCGGCATATTCGAGAACATGCAGGGCACTGAAATAGCGGTTTCTGTGCCGCACGAGGTGGCATTGGGATAATAGATGACCTGCTGTTTTTTCAGCTCCGGGTTAGTTTCGCGCGTGTAACCGCCAAGGGAGAAATTCTCTGCGCGCGCGGTTTCACCCACCACCAGCACTACCAGCGTTTTCTTTTGGGCGGCGCTAATGAGCGGGCCCTTACGCGCATCCTGACCTATTTTCACCAACGCCTGATTACCCAGTAGATAGCGCTGATCGACATAGTGACCGCCGCCACTGAGGATATTGGCGGGCGTGACCATTTTTATCAGGCCTTTATTGTTGCGAATCAAGGAGGCGTAATCTTTATAAAACAGCACCGCCATCAGCAGGATCAACAAGATTGCGCCCAATGCACCGACCAGGCGCTGCACCAGATTCCACCACCAACGTTGTCCCTTACTAATCCTCACGATACACAGCAATGCTGCCGGAACCAGGCCCATGACCAACATCCATACTAAATAGTGAACGCTGATTAACGCCCCAGCCTCCTGCCGATCGGACTCAAACACGTTTTGCATCATATTGGTGTCAATCACCGTGCCAAAACTGTGCATAAAGTAGTTGGCGGCAGCGCTGATGATCACCAGCACAATCAGCACTGGCTTGCGGATATAAGGCCAGGCAACGAGGGAGAAAATCATATAAAAAGCCGCGGTCAGAACCAGCGGGATACTGGCGGCGAACAGATACGCGTGTGGGCGATCGTAGACGATCATCTCCCAGGCGTGGAGCAGAAACAGGGCGTTCAATACTAAGGCGAAGAACAGCGCAGCAATAAGATTAAATCCGCTGGTGCTGCACTGGAATATGTTCCTGAATTTCATGAAAACTCAACGGTAAGTTGTAATGTGACAATCGTATGAAGACATTATGAGGAAAACCTTAACCACAGCTAAACAGACTTATTTTAGACCTTTTGTAGGTTGGCTATTTGGTAAACAGCGGTTACCGGCTGCGGCTGGCGTATTGATTATGCGCAATTAGCGTTTACTCTTTGTACTATGTCATTAAGCTGTTATCACTGTGCTGCAAGTTGTTAACCCCGGAGTTGATGTGGCTGAGCAATTAGAGTTCTTCCCCGTTCCTAGCCCGTGTCGTGGCGTTTGCCAAAGTGACGCGCGTGGCTATTGTCGTGGCTGTTTGCGCAGCCGGGAAGAGCGCTTTAACTGGATGAAGTTCAGCGACGCACAAAAACGCGATGTGCTGCGGCTATGCCGACAACGCTGGTTACGACTGCAGCGTCAGCAGAAAGTGGATGAAGATCATGATCCTCAACAACCAGAGCTGTTTTAAGAAACCGATATTTTTCCTTTCCGTTATACTCCCGCCTTCGTCATCTGGATTCGTATTTGAGGGAGTTTAACCATGTTGAAACCGCAAGCTATTGCACCGCAGGGACCGTCCTTTTCACCGCTGATTGCGGGATACTGGCGCTTAATGGAGTGGGGCATGACGTCACAGCAGCTGGTGCAGTTTATTGAGCACCACCTTGCACTGGGCATCACCACCGTTGATCACGCCGACATTTACGGTGATTACCAATGCGAAGCCGCCTTCGGGGCCGCGCTGCGTCTTGCACCTGGATTACGCGAGAAGCTGCAAATTGTCACCAAATGCGGCATCGCGACGCGCGCTAAGCCAGAACATCACATCGGTCATTACAATACGGATGCCAGCCATATTTTGCACAGCGCGGAAAATTCGCTGCGCCATTTGAATACGGATTATCTCGATTTATTACTGATTCACCGCCCGGATCCGCTGATGGATGCTGATGAAGTTGCAGAAGCCTTTATCGCCCTGCATCAGAGTGGCAAAGTGCGCCATTTCGGCGTGTCCAACTTCACTGCCTCGCAGTTCACGCTGCTGCAATCGCGTTTACCGTTCAGTCTGGTCACCAACCAGCTGGAGATTTCACCGCTGGAACAAACGCCGCTGCTGGACGGTTCGCTCGATCAGTGTCAGCAGAATCGCATCCGACCGATGGCATGGTCTTGCCTCGGCGGCGGTCGACTGTTTAACGATCCCCATTATCAGCCGCTGCGCGATGAGCTGGAGCAGGTGAAGCAGGAAATTGGCGCCAGTAATATCGAGCAGGTGGTGTACGCGTGGGTGATGAAATTGCCAAGCCGTCCGTTACCGATTATTGGCTCAGGCAAAAGTGAACGCGTCAGCGAAGCGGTTGCGGCGTGCCAGCTCACGCTTGATCGTCAGCAGTGGTTCCGCATTCGTAAAGCCGCGATCGGTTACGATGTGCCCTAAAGCGTAAAGCTGCGTCAAATTACGGCAGCCTGGCTGAAAGCAGTCCAGGCTTACAGAGCATCTAACCGTAAGGAGACGTTATGAAGAAAACCCTCATTGTTATGCTGACCCTGGCCTGCGCCGCTGGCGCGCAGGCTGCTTCAGAAGACGTCACGCTGCATGAAACCACGGCGCAAGGTATTGGCGCAGCGATTGGCAAAGTCACCATTAGCGAAACACCGTATGGCCTGCAATTTACTCCGGCGTTAACCGGCCTCAAACCGGGGATTCATGGCTTTCATGTCCATGCTAAAGGCAGCTGTGAGCCGGGCGAATCCGATGGCAAAACGGTGGCGGCCGGTGCGGCTGGTGGTCATCTCGATCCGCAAAACACCGGCAAGCACCTCGGGCCCTATGCCGATGGTCATCTGGGCGACTTACCCGCGCTATTCGTAACGGAGGATGGCAAAGCGAGTTATCCTGTCGTTGCTCCGCGTATTAAATCCCTCAGCGAAATCAAAGGTAAAGCCTTAATGGTGCATGTGGGCGGTGACAATCATGCCGACCATCCACAGCCGCTTGGTGGCGGTGGCGCACGTTTTGCCTGCGGCGTCATCTAACCTCACGGGCGGCAATGGATATGTTGTCGCCCTGATTGTTCCGTTTGTAAAAAGTTGACCCATTTTCCCGCTACACTCCGCGTTTTTTCCGTCCTATGATATTGATTCAGGAATAAAACGCTCAGGGGCAGGAATGAAAACGCGTGGGATGATGCTGTTATGTTTATTGTTGGTGGGATGTGATCAACCAAATGACACACAGCTGCGTCTGGAGGCCGGTCGGCAATTACAGTGGACGGTAGACACCAATCCACTTCGGGCCAGCTGTGAAGATATTGCCCGTGGTCGTGAATGGTTAACGCATCGCACACTTCAACGTCTGGAAGCCAAAGGGTGTCAGAATGTATTGCGCAGTGCCAGCGAGACCAATTTCATCAATACCGCCATTTATCGTCACGGCATAACAGTGGTATGCGGTGGTATCAGCGGCAAGAGTTTTACTGGCACGCTGTTAAATCGTCGTTTTATCTACTCTTCAGAAGAGAAGGCGTTGGTGCTGGAACCGAAGTTCGATCAGGATAAAACCCGGTTTGAAGGGCAAAAATCACTGCAACAACTGCAGGAAGATTTTGAGCGCCAAACCACGCAATATTGCCAGTAATTAATCAGGTACAGCCTGCGCCAGCTGGCCCAGCGAACAGCGTAATCGCCACAAAATGCCGGCTAAGGTATTTGCTTCGTTTTCCGGCTGCTGCTGCAGTTGATCAATCATGGTGTCCAGTTCATCTAACGTGGCCTGTAGCGCGGTGTGATGGACACCACGCAGGCTCATAATACGTTGTAAATCTTGCAGGCTGCTGTCGCGCATGTGCGCCAGGGTGTGCGATGTCGGCTGCCATTCGCGCAGTTGCCAGACAATATGCGAACAGTTGAGCAGCACCACGCCCCAGCGCAGCAGCCAAACGCGCGCCTTTTCATCACGGCTGTTACTCAACTGGCTAATGTGATGATAAATCTGCGATTCAAAATGGCTCTCACTCAGACGCGGATGGCGACGTAGCTGATCGAGAAAGGCATGTCGCAAGGCACGAATATGGCGACGGCTGCGGCGGGCATCAGAACTGGGGCGCAATACCTGAAATGCCACCCAGGCCAGCAGCACGCCACATACCTTCGCTATATTGTCATTGAGAAAGCTTTGATAATCCCAGTCCGGGGGATTGGTGACGGCAATAAACGATCCCATAAAGACAATGAATTGCCCCCACATACCCGCGCGCTTCTTCTGCTGCAATTTAAATAGCTGCAGGGTGATAAGCAGCGGGAACAGCACCAGTAAAAACTGCCAGAGCGCGCTGATTTGCACCATCAAGCCGAACTGCAGCACAAAACTAAACACCGACAGCCACAGTAAGGTTTTCAGCAGCAGCGATACGCTGCCGCTGGGTGAAGGTGCGGAAGAGTAAAGTACGCAGGCGATGGCGGTTAGCGTCAGGGCGGCGGCGCCGGAATCCCATTGCGTGGTGATCCAAAATGCGCAGCCCAACATGATAACGCTAAAAGTGCGCAGCGCGCTCCAGCCCGCTTCGGCGCTGTCGCTTTCACGCGCCAGCGAAGGCGCGTAGGGCGGCTGAAAACGCGTGTCTGCGTCGGCGCGCTCAATCAGACGAATCCAGCGATTAACATTGAGGTACACCCAGCAGAAATAGCGCAGGCGCTGAACAAACGCGCGTTGGCGAAAATCACCACTCGCGGATGGCGTGATTCCGCGCAGAATCAGGGCTAGCCGATATTTGTCACATTGTGGTTGTGCCAGCTCGTGCAGCAGTTGCGTGATGGCGTTGTAGAGTTCAGGCGGTGCATCCGGCCAGTTAAGCAGCATGCGGCGCAGGCTGGAGAGCACGCTGGTAAGGCGCAGCTGCTGATGCAGCACATAGTTCAACACGTTGTTCTGGCGGCGGAAGCGATAGTGGCTCCAGAATGCCTGAATGCGCAGCAGGTTCATGGTGAGAATCTGGCTGATGACGTTCTCATGTGCGGTGCGCACGTTATCGGTACTGCCCTGCTGCAGTAGTAGCACCGCATGATCCAGTAAGCGTGCGTGCATCTGACGAAGCGAGCTCATCAATGCATTGCCATCGGAGGTGCAGGGAAGAATCATCATCATTAATCCGGCGCACAGAATGCCGGAGATCACCTCGCAGACGCGCGCCTGAGCGATATCCCATAACTGAGTGACGTCGGTGATGTTTACGCTGCTAAACGCAATAATGGCGGCGGTGTAACCCGCCAGCGAGAATGCGTAAGCCACGTTGTTTTGATAGTGATTGGCGATTCCAGTGCAGAACGCCAGCCAACCGGCCATAAAAAAGGCGAACAGCCAGGGCTCATTCAGCGTATGTCCGGCAATCAACAGCGCAGCGCTGGCACCGAGTAAACTACCCACAATACGCCCCAGACTTTTACTGATTGCGCCACCCACGGTGGGAAAACTGATCACCGCCGCCGACGTCATCGCCCAATAAGGTTCGTCGAGTTGCAGCGCATAAGCGAGGGTTAATGCCAGACACATCGCGATGCCATTGCGCAGCGCATAGCGCCATTCGCCACCGGTTGCTTTTATCCACGGCAAATTTTGCCATGCCAGCCACTGAAAATTCATGGAGGCCTCAGTGGACGATAGAGATGGTGCAGGTGGTGCCCGCTACCAGCGGCACGCCATCCGGCAGTGCATCTAAGCGAATGCGCACCGGCACGCGCTGCGCCAGGCGTACCCAGGGAACGTTGGGTTTGATATCTGGCACCAGTCCGCCATCGCTGGTCACGCTTTGGTCGTAAATGGCACGCCCGATGCTCTCCACTTTGCCCTGCAATCTGGCGCCGTTGCTGTACAACACAATGTGCGCGACCGCGCCGGGCTGAATATGGCGCAGCTTGGTCTCTTCGAAATACCCCATCACGTAATAAGAGTGGCTATCCACCAGTGCAAACAGCGGCGTGCCGGCGGTTGCATAGTTGCCGGTGCGCAGCGTCAGGTTGCTGATCCATCCATCGGTCGGGGCGGTCACGCTGGTTTGATCGAGATTCCAGCGCGCCTGATCGAGGCTGGCCTGGGCCGCTTTTGCGGTCGCCGTGGCGGCATTAGCGGTTAAACGTGCAGCATCCATATCTTCGGCAGAAATGACATTACGCGGCAGGCTGGCACGGCGATTGGCTTCATGCTGAGCTTTGGCGAGATCGGCCTGCGCTTTGGCTAATTGCGCTTCAGCGTTGGCGACAGCAATTTGCCAGGGCACCGGATCAAGCTTGAGCAAGGTGTCACCTTTATGCACAAACTGATTGTCGCTGACGTTGAGCGCAATGATGCGTCCTGACACTTCCGGCGTAATATCGACCAGTTCGGCGCGCACTTTGCCGTCACGCGTCCAGGGCGATTGCATATAGTAATTCCACATCCACCATCCCGCGAGTAGGGCCAGAGCAAAGATCACTACGGTTGAAAAATACTTAAAAGGGTTGAATTTCATAGTGATTTATCCGAGGCTCAGTAACCATAATGCGCCAGCGACGCAAAGTACAAACAGGGAAAGATCCATTAACGTGGGATGCCAGACATCGCCGGAGTAGATCCAGCCGCGCAGCAGCGGGTGGATGAGTAGCCAAAAGAAGAAACCGAGCAGCACCGCTTTAAACAACGGTGGAAAAAACAGCGAGGCGCCGAATACCAGATCGGTAAGCGGTGCGCTGGGGGAAAAAGCGGTTAGGGACACGTGTCATCATCCTTTTTGACCGGGATTCATCTAAATAGAGTCTAGACAGCAAGCATATGCGCTGGCCTGATATTTGTAATTTGCCAGGTAAACTCGCAGAATAGTGTAAAACCTGGCTTAATAGCTAGCAAGCTAATTATAAGGAGATGCAATGGATACGCCCTTGGGAACCGATCTGTCTCGCCTGGTGCGCATTTGGCGCGCTTTAATTGATCAACGTTTGAAACCGCTTGAGCTGACACAAACACACTGGGTGACGCTACACAACATTCATCAACTCCCGCCAGAGCAGTCACAGATTCAGCTGGCGAAGGCGATTGGCATTGAGCAGCCTTCTTTGGTGCGCACGCTGGATCAGCTGGAAGAGAAGGGCTTAATCACCCGCGCTACCTGCGCTAACGATCGTCGTGCTAAGCGCATTAAGCTGACCAAACAGGCCGAGCCTATTATTGAGCAGGTTGAAAATGTGATTGATGCTACGCGCGATGACATTCTATCCGGCATCAGCCTGGAAGAGATCAATCAGATGGTGACGCTGATTGCGCGACTGGAAAAAAACATTCTTGAGTTTCACAACCGCGAGAAATAAAAAAACCGACGCCCGGCGTCGGTTTTTTTTTATCAGCATGCTTAACGCGGTGAAACGGTCACCTGGCTGCCGTTTGACGCCATGACGACGCGCTGGCCAACCGAGTAACGGGTGGCAGCTTGTTTCTGCACCACCATAATCGTGTTGCCATCATCCTTACGGATTTCCAGCTCTACACCATCAGACTTATTAACCGCACCCTGCACGCCCTGACCGGCTACGCCACCGAGCACGGCACCGCCAGCAGTGGCCAGGCTACGTCCGCTGCCGCCGCCAATGGTGTTACCGAGGAAACCACCCAGTACTGCACCACCAATCGCGCCAATCACGTTGTTTTCATCACCGCCCTGGATTTTAACCGGACGAACCGATACCAGCGTACCGTAAGAAACACTTTGTACTTGTTTAGCTTCGTTGGCGCTATAAACGTCACCGGAAAGGGTGCTGTCGTTGGCACAACCTGCCAGAGTTAAGCCGGTCAACGCCACGGCTACAAAACGCTTAATCATCAGAACGCTCCTTAATGCATAAAAACGCCATATATCTCATCCTGTACTGCAAACAGTATAAGACAGAAAACTGGCAATTGACTCTAAGTCCGTATAAAACGCGGCTGGGGCGAAGCATAGACCATTCCGCCTCAACAAAAATTCAATTACGTGACGAAAATATTTTTGAGCTGGAATGCACTGCGCAGCAGCGCTGAAAAGCGGAATTTTATCATAGAATTAGCCCCGGTAATTTGCCAGGCTTAAGCCAGATGATATTAAGGGAGTGAATCGCGATGAAATCAGGGCGCTATATAGGCGTGATGTCCGGCACCAGCCTTGACGGTGTGGATGTAGTGCTGGCGGCGATTGATGGACAGATGGTGGCGCAGCAGGCCAGCTATTGCCACCCGATCCCGCAGGAACTACGTCAGCAGGTGCTGGCGATCTGTCAGGGACAAACGCTAACGTTGTCGCAGCTCGGTCAGCTGGATACGCGGCTGGGCAAGCTGTTTGCTGAAGCGGTATTAACCTTAATGCACCAGCAATCGCTGGAGGCCAGCGATATCATGGCGATTGGCTGTCACGGGCAAACGGTGTGGCACGAGCCACAAAGTGATGCGCCCAATACGCTACAAATTGGTGATAACAATCAGATTGCCGCCGCAACGGGCGTCACCGTTATCGGCGATTTTCGCCGCCGCGATATGGCGCTGGGCGGTCAGGGTGCGCCGCTGGTCCCCGCCTTCCATCAGGCGCTGCTGATGGACAGCGTGGAACGTCGCATGGTGCTCAACATCGGTGGCATCGCCAATTTGTCGCTGCTGATACCGGGCCAGCCCGTGCGCGGCTTTGACACCGGCCCCGGCAATATGCTGATTGATGCCTGGATTTGGCGTAATAAAGCGTTGCCTTACGATAAAGATGCCGCCTGGGCACGCAGTGGCAACGTGGTGCCGGCGCTGCTGGAGTTGATGCTCAACGATCCCTGGTTTGCGCTGCCGGCACCGAAAAGTACCGGGCGTGAATACTTCAATCTCAGTTGGATAGAACAACAGCTGCAGCGTTTCCCTGCGCTGGCACCGCAAGACGTTCAGGCCACGCTCAGCGAGCTGACGGCCTTGACGATAGCGCAGCAGGTACAGCTCAACGACGGTTGCGATCGACTGCTGGTGTGCGGCGGGGGCAGCCGCAATCCGCTACTGATGGCGCGCCTGGCGACCTATCTGCCGGGTACCGAAGTCGGCACCACTGACGCAGCCGGCATCAGTGGTGATGATATGGAAGCACTGGCCTTTGCCTGGCTGGCATTTCGCACCTTGAACGGTTTAGCAGGCAACTTGCCTGCAGTAACCGGTGCGCGAGAAATGAGTGTCCTGGGCGCCATTTATCCCGCCAATCCACGGCCCCTTCGTTAAGAGGTAAACATGAAGAAAATCGTCATTCTGTTGAGTAGCGTCGCGCTATTAAGCGGTTGCGGCATGCTGCATAAACAGGAACAAACACCGCAGCAGCTGCATTATCAGTGCGGCACCTTACCGTTAACGGTTACGCAGGATAATGCGAAGCAGCAGGTGAGTTTTATTCTGGATGGCAAACCGCTGACGCTGACGCAAACCGTTTCGGCATCTGGCGCGCGCTATAGCGATGGTAATTACGTCTTCTGGTCAAAAGGCAATGGCGCTTTTGTTGAACGTAATAACAAAATCGTGATTAATGATTGTGAACTGCAGAGCGCGGATATCTCCGTCAAGTAAACGTTAGGGAACAAGAAACAGCATGAGCGACAGTGACAGCTTGCAAAACATTGCCCATTTGCGTCGTGAATATACCCGCGGCGGGCTACGGCGTAAAGATCTGCCAGATAATCCTCTGGCGCTGTTTGAACAGTGGTTGCAGCAGGCCTGCACCGCACAGTTGCCCGATCCCACGGCAATGACGGTAGCCACCGTTGATAGTAGCGGACAGCCGTATCAGCGCATCGTCTTGCTCAAGCATTACGACGAGCAGGGCATGGTTTTTTACACCAATCTTGGCAGCCGTAAAGCCCTGCAACTGGCCGATAATCCGCGCATTTCACTGCACTTTCCGTGGCATTTTCTCGAGCGTCAGGTGATGGTGCTGGGTGAAGTGGAGAAGCTATCCCCGCTCGAAGTGCTGAAGTACTTTAGCAGCCGCCCGCGCGACAGCCAGATTGGAGCCTGGGTTTCAAAGCAGTCGAGTCGTATTTCTGCACGCGGTGTGCTGGAAGGTAAGTTCCTCGAGCTAAAGCAGAAGTTCCAGCAGGGTGACGTGCCGCTGCCCAGTTTCTGGGGCGGTTACCGTGTTAAATTCCACAGCGTGGAGTTCTGGCAGGGTGGTGAACATCGCCTGCACGATCGCTTCCTCTACCAGCGCGCGGACAATGGCTGGACGATTGACCGTTTAGCCCCGTAAAACTGCGTTTTATCCCCTTTCAACGCTGGCGCAGTTGGCGCCAGCGCTTTATGCTATAGCCCTCTTTTTTCGTCTCCGCACGTCAGCGGAAAGCTGTGTACCAGCCTAGGTGCAGTCTGATCAATTTGGAGTCAGTGATGACCAGCAGTAACCTGATACAACAATTGCAAGAAAGGGGCTTAGTCGCCCAGGTAACGGATGAAGAAGCGTTAGCAGAGCGACTGGCGCAAGGGCCAATTGCACTCTATTGCGGCTTCGATCCTACCGCTGATAGCTTGCATTTGGGCCATCTGGTGCCGCTGCTCTGCCTGAAACGTTTTCAGGATGCCGGACACAAGCCGGTCGCGCTGGTGGGTGGTGCCACTGGTCTGATTGGCGATCCCAGCTTTAAAGCAGCAGAACGTAAACTTAACACCGCTGAAACCGTGGGCGAATGGGTCGACAAGATCCGCAACCAGGTCGCGCCATTCCTTAGCTTTGACTGTGGCGATAACAGCGCCATTGCTGCCAATAACTATGACTGGTTTGGCGGCATGAATGTGCTGACTTTCCTGCGCGACATCGGTAAGCACTTCTCGGTAAATCAGATGATCAACCGCGAAGCGGTGAAACAGCGTCTGAACCGTGAAGATCAGGGCATCTCATACACTGAGTTCTCCTACAACCTGCTGCAGGGTTATGACTTTGCCGAGCTGAATAAGCGTCACGATGTGGTGCTGCAGATTGGCGGTTCCGATCAGTGGGGCAACATTACCTCAGGTATCGACCTGACGCGTCGTCTGCATCAGCAGCAGGCGTGGGGATTAACCGTACCGTTGATTACCAAATCAGACGGCACTAAGTTCGGTAAAACCGAAGGTGGCGCGGTATGGCTCGATGCGAAGAAAACCAGTCCGTATAAGTTCTACCAGTTCTGGATCAATACGGCGGATGCGGACGTGTATCGCTTCCTGAAATTCTTTACCTTCATGAGCATTGAAGAGATCAATGCGCTGGAAGAAGAGGACAAAAACAGCGGCAAAGCGCCACGCGCGCAGTACGTGCTGGCTGAGCAGGTGACGCGTCTGGTGCACGGCGAGAGCGGCTTGACCGCAGCAAAACGCATCACCGAAAGTCTGTTCTCCGGCAGCCTGAGTGCCATGACCGAAGCTGACTTCGAGCAGCTGGCGCAGGATGGTATGCCAACCATTACGCTGACGGCAGCAGACGATCTGCAGCAGGCGCTGGTCGCTGCTGAACTGGTGCCATCGCGCGGGCAGGCACGCACCATGATCGGCTCTAATGCGGTAGCGCTGAATGGTGAAAAGCAGTCAGACGCCGAGTACCGTTTTAGCGAAAGCGATAAACTGTTTGGACGCTTCACGTTGTTGCGTCGCGGTAAAAAACATTACTGCCTGATAAACTGGCAGTAAGCGTTCAGGGCCGGCATCCGGCCCTTTTTTATGGCAAGGCAGTACAGGGCAAAATGAAAAATATTCTCGCAATTCAATCTCACGTTGTTTACGGACACGCGGGTAACAGCGCCGCCGAATTCCCGATGCGCCGCATGGGCGCAAACGTTTGGCCGCTGAATACCGTGCAATTTTCAAATCATACACAGTACGGTCACTGGACCGGCACCGTGATGCCCGCCACGCATTTAACTGACATTGTTAAAGGTATTGCGGCAGTTGACCGCCTGAAGACCTGTGATGCGGTGCTGAGCGGCTATTTAGGTTCAGCGGAGCAGGGCGAACAGATTCTGGAGATCGTGCGTCTGGTTAAAGAAGCCAACCCGAATGCGTGGTTCTTCTGCGATCCGGTGATGGGCCATCCGGAAAAAGGCTGCATCGTGGCGCCGGGCGTGGCGGAGTTCCACTGCAAAATGGCGCTTCCCGCCAGTGACATCATCGCGCCGAATCTGCTGGAGCTGGAAATGCTCAGCGGCCATGAAGTCGCTAACGTCGAGCAGGCGGTAGTCGCGGCCCGTGAACTGATCGGCAAAGGGCCTAAAGTAGTGCTGGTGAAGCATTTGGCGCGTGCCGGACGTCGCAGCGATCGTTTTGAGATGCTGCTGGTGACCGCCGAAGAGTGCTGGCACATCAGTCGTCCGCTGGTGGACTTTGGCGTCCGTCAGCCGGTGGGCGTTGGCGATCTCACCAGCGGCCTGCTGCTGGTCGATCTGCTGCACGGTAAATCGCTGCAGGATGCGCTCGAGCACATCACCGCAGCGGTGTATGAAGTGATGCTGAAAACCCACGAAATGGGCGAGTACGAATTACAGCTGGTAGCAGCGCAGGATGCGATTGCCAAACCGACGCAGCACTTCGCGGCTGAAAAGCTGTAACCCTCTTCAGGCCGGTTTTTTACACCGGCCTTACTCGGTTAAACCAAACCTTCCGCCTGCAACGCCGCCTGCACTGCCGGGCGCTCCGCGACGCGACTGAACCAGGCTTCCAGCGCATCCAGTCCAGCCAAATCCAGCTTGATGGCTTTAGCCCAGCGGGTCACCACAAACAGGTAAACGTCGGCGACGGTAAAGCGTAATCCCAGCAGCCACTGCTTATCCTGCAAAGCCTCATTCACCGCCTGATACTTCTTCTCCAGCTGCGCGCGCACAATGGCTTTGTACTCTTCTGGTGTATCCGCACGGAACAGCGGGCTAAAGCTTTTATGCAATTCACTGCTCACGAAGCTAAGCCATTCCAGTGTGTGATAGCGCGTCAGGCTGCCGGTGGGCGCCAGCAGATTACGATCCGGCTTGAGATCGGCCAGATATTGCACAATTGCGACACCTTCGGTCAGGATGCTGCCGTCATCAAACTGCAACGCAGGAACTTGTCCTTTCGGGTTAATTTGCCAGTAATCCTCTCCCTGCTCGGTAACCTTCTTCTGCAGATCGACGTTCACCTGAGTAAAATCCAGTCCACATTCAAGCGCGACAATATGCGGCGACAGTGAACAGGCGCCGGGCTTGCAATAGAGTTTCATCATGGCTTCTCCTTGAGTGTTGTGGTGATCGAAGCAGCATAAATCTGCCAGTAATTTTTACCAGTGACAGCGATCAGGATTTGCGGTCACCCTTGAGGTTTTGTTCAGCAAAGCATGGCAGTAAAGGCAGTTTTTCGAGCGCAAAATTCCAAAATTGCCTCACCTTGGGTGTCATATTCTTTACGCGTTGCGTCACCAACTGTACGGGAAGCGGGGTCGGTTCCCATTCAGGAAGTAAACGCTGGAGTGTGCCACGGTGGATATCATCGATAACCTGATACGACAACAGGCGTCCGATTCCGTGAGCATTACGCAGCGCTTCCCGCTGGCTCTCCACGTCGTTGACGCGCAGGCGCGGGTTAATGCGGACACGCAGATCCTGCGCAAAACGCCATTCGCGCGTATGCAGCAAACTCGCCACTAACGCATGCTGAGCGAGTTCAGCGGGATGGGTGGGGATGCCGGCTAGCGTTAGATAATCGGGGCTGGCAACCAGCGTTGAGCGTACGCTACCAACCTGACGCGCCACCATGGAGGAGTCCTGCAATTCGCCAATGCGCAAGGCGATATCCAGGCCGTTTTCAATCAGGTCCTGATAGCTATCACTTAGCACCACTTCAATCTGCATCTCGGCATGCTGCTGTAAGAAGCTGCTCACCAGCGGCATAACATGATGGCGACCAAACTGCACCGGCGCAGTGATGCGCAATAGCCCATGCAGGCCACTATGGTGAGCGCTGTCCAGCGCACGCTGATAGTCGCTCAGCAGGCGTTGCGCCTGTTCAAACAGCTGCCAGCCTGCTTCAGTAGGCGCCAGCTGACGCGTAGTGCGTTCAATCAACGTGGTGGCCAGACGCGCTTCCAGCGTGTTAAGGGTGCGGGTGATCACCGGCGGCGAGCGCTGGAGCAGACGTGCGGCACCGGCCAGGCTACCCTGCTGAATCACCGCGACAAACACCTGTAGCTCATCGAACCTGTCCATGATTATTCCACTCTGATTAACAGTGACGGGTCATGATGAAGTTAAGTGAGCAAAAAGCGAAGTGTGTTAGACGGAAAAGCGTAAAGAAAAGAGCAAAGAGAGTGGAATAGCGAGGGCAAGAAAAAGCCGGGACTCGCCCGGCTATTCATTTACTGATTCGCGTTCGCGCGTTTCAGTTCAGTCTGCGTATCATCCTGCGTCATGCGGTTCAACAGTGGGGCGGTGAACAACATCACCAGCGCAATCACGCCTGTTGCGATACCAATCTGCTGGAATACCTGGCTGTACACTGCCAGTGAAGCATGCGGATCGGTGACATCGCTGGGTACGGCCATCAGATTCGCCACTTTACCGGCAATCATTGCCGCACCGGCGGTAGTCAGGAACCATGATCCCATGATGAAGCCCATCAAGCGCTGCGGAACCAGCTGGGCAACCATCGCCAGACCCAAACCAGAGATCATCAGCTCGCCGATACTCTGCAGCGCATAGCTAAGGATCAGCCAGTTAACAGAAACGATGCCGGCTTCGTTGGCAAATTTGGCACCAAACGGCAGCACCAGGAAGGCTGCAGAACACAGCACCATACCGAAGGCAAATTTGTGCGGCATCGGCATTTTGTCGCCGAGTTTGTTATACACCGCGGCCAGAATCGGGCTCGCCAGCATAATCCAGAACGGGTTCAACGCCTGGAACTGCTCCGGCTCAAAGGTGATGCCCAGAATCGCGTGCTCAACGTTACGAATAGCGAAGAAGTTAAGTGAAGTCGGCATCTGCATGTAGAGCACGAAGAACACAATCGCTTCGACCATCAGCAGGAAGGCAACAATCATCTTACGGCGCGCTGCGCCCTTCAATGCGAAGGCTTCTTTAGCAAAGATCAACACAATACCTGCCGCGATCACACCCAACGTCATACGCGCGATGCTTTGGTGATGCAGCAACCACGCCGCCAGCGCCACCAGCGCCACCACGCCAACCAGCGTCATCAGCAGTTTGCCGACCTGCAGCGGGGCGAAATCCGGCTTGGAGCCGTAGTTTTTCACCAGGCGCTGGCAGAACATGAAGTTCAGTAGCGTGATGACCAGGCCCACCACCGACAGCGAGAACGCCGCGCCCCAGCCATATTTCGCAGCCAGCCACGGTGTCAGCATCATTGAGAACAGCGAACCAATATTGATCGACATGTAGAACATGGTGAAGGCACCGTCGAGGCGCGCGTCATCTTTCTCATAGCAGGTCGAAAGCAGGGAAGAGGGGTTGGCTTTAAATAAGCCGCTACCGACGGCGATGGTCGCCATGCCGATATAGACCATTGAAGTATCGTGGCCAGAAAAGGCAATCAGCGCGTAACCCAGCGCCAGCACAATCACCCCAAGGACAATCACGCGTTTGGTACCCAGTACTTTATCGCCAAGCCAGCCGCCGATAGCGACTAAACCATAAACCAGGGCGCTAAACGAGGTGAACAGCGTAATGGAATCCGCTTCGGACATTCCCAGCTGTTTAACCAGGTAAACCGCCATGATGGCTTGCAGACCGTAGTAACCAAAACGTTCCCATAGCTCGATGGAGAAGATCAGATAGAACGCTTTCGGTTGCTTAAAAGCGTTGAGGCTTGGCGCCCCGTCAGTGTGTTTGTTTGCAGTTGACACTTGTACCTCAGTTTTAACATAGCCTGTTTTGTGACAGGAATTAAGTCTGCGTCGGGCTGGGTAATCCCGCGCAACATTGTTATTAGAAAGGAAAAACGGCGACTAATTTGGCTGAATCACGCCATCAGGGCAAGCATTTTTTGCACGCTGAAATACTTGTCATAGGTAGGGTTAATGCCGTTATACAAAGTTGTAAATCAGTGTTAAATCTTGCTGCGTGGCATTATATCAGGATAAAGATGCTAAATGCAGATCTGGAAGATCATTTTCCTGATATAAACTGCTCAGGCAGGCTTTATTAGAATATATCGCTGGAGGTTATGATTTATACAGATAATATTATTATCTCTGTTCACAATGTAAGCATAATAGCTTGATTGGTGAGCGTAATAAGCAGTCAAAAGATTCCAGAACGCTAATTTGTTGATCCTGCGCACAAAACCGCGAATTAATTAAAAGGGTAAAAGAAGTAAACGTTTGCCTGGCTGACAAGTGACGAATAATCGCGCGATTGATGCTGCGTTTTGCCAGATAAAAAAGCAGTAATAAGTGCAATCGTCAGCAACGCCGTCAGCATAAATCGCCATTTTTGGCCCTTAGACAGCCCGGCCGCTTTGCTGTAACCTCGCTTTTTCCCTGAAAGGACGTAGTCATGACGAAGTCGATTCGTGTCGCCCTGATTGGCGATTATCGTGCCAGTGCCGTAGCGCATCAGGCGATTCCTCCTGCCGTAGAACTCGCTGCAAAAACCCTCTCCCTTGATGTCAGCGCCGACTGGATTGCCACGCCTGAGCTCGATCAGCACAATCTCGCCGATTACCAGGCGAGCTGGCTGGTGCCGGGCAGCCCTTATTTGAATGATGAAGGCGTGTTTGCTGCGTTGCGCTGGGCACGTGAAAGCGCTAAGCCGTTTTTGGGCTCGTGCGGGGGATTTCAGTACGCCATCGTTGAATACGCGCGCAATGTCTTGGGCTGGGAAGATGCCACCCATGCCGAAACCGATCCTGGCGGTCGTTGGGTGATTGCGCCGCTGGCCTGTTCGCTGGTGGAACAGCGCGGAACCGTCACCTTTGCGCCGGGATCGCGTATCGCCCAGGCTTACGGTGCCTTGCAGAGTGATGAAGGTTACCACTGTAATTTTGGCGTCAATGCCGAATTCAGTGAGGCGCTGGCAACGCAAAATCTGCGCATCACTTCATGGGATTTGGCGGGCGACGTGCGCGGCATTGAACTGATCGATCATCCGTTCTTTGTCGCGACGCTGTTCCAGTCTGAGCGCGCGGCGCTGCAAAATCGGTTATCGCCGCTGGTGGTTGCCTGGCTGCAGGCGGCCGCAGGCTAAACCTGCACCTGACAACAATCGCGGAAAACACCCGTAGGGTCGCCATTCATGGCGACCGTTATTACAAGAGCTGCAACAACGGCTTACGATCCCGCCCCGATTGGTGATAGCTGTGGATTGCCTCGCGCCACTGCACCAGCGGGAAAATCGCTACCTCACCGCAATGACTGGTGCGTAACAGTGGCCAAAGCGTGCAAAACAGCTGTTGCCAATCCTGCTGCGCTAATCCTTCAAGCGTATGCCGCACGTGGAACCAGTGCAGCGCCGGGCAGGGCGCATTCACCCGCACCGGCTTGCCGCTCAGCACGCCGTAGGCAACAAATTGTGCCTCGGCGGGCAGGGCGTGCCAAATCAACTGACCGATCTCGCCACCTACTGCATCAAACACCACATCGCACTGCTGTGCGACGGCGGCGATCGCTTCACGCTGGGTTTCGCGCAGTGATGTGATACCTAACGCCTGCAAAAGCGAAGCATGTTGCGGCGCACGGTGCACCACGGTGATAGCGGCCGCGCCCCATTGGCGGGCCCACTGCGCAAGTAATAAAGCACAGGCGGAACCGCCCGCGGTGATCAGCACGCGTTTAGCTGTAGGCGGCCATTGCTGCAGCATCAACAGCGCCGCCAGCGGATTAATATAGGCACGCGCAGCCAGCGCACTGTCGATGTCACAAGGTACCGGCACGGCCATGTGTGGGTCACAATCAATATAACGTTGCCAGGTGCCGGTGCTACGCAGCGGCAGCACGCGCTGGCCGAGTAAAGAGGTGAAAGCGGCGGGCGCCTCAATGACTGTGCCCACGCCTTCATACCCGGCGACCTGCGGCGGTATAACGCGATGGCGATAAGCACCGGTAACCGGAATCAGGTCGGACGCATTGATGGGAGCAAATTGCATCGCGACGCGCAGCAGACCCGCAGCGCGAGGCAGTAAAGGGGCGGATTCAAGAGTGAGGACGCGAGCGGGATCGCCAAACTGCCGATAAACCAGCGCAAGATTGCCCGTGGTTATCGGCAGTGAGTCAGAGTTCGGTTTTGGCGTCGAACTCACACAAATCTTCAATCAGGCAGGAACCGCAGCGCGGCTTGCGCGCCACGCAGGTGTAACGGCCATGCAGAATCAGCCAGTGATGGCAATCGACCTTGAACGCCGAGGGCACCACTTTCAGCAGCTTATCTTCCACTTCTTCCACATTTTTACCTGGCGCAAAACGGGTGCGATTACTGACGCGGAAAATATGGGTGTCGACGGCGATAGTCGGCCAGCCGAAAGCGGTGTTCAGCACCACGTTAGCGGTTTTGCGGCCCACGCCAGGCAGCGCTTCCAGTGCCGCACGATCTTCCGGCACTTCGCCTCCGTGCTGTTCCAACAGGATGCGGCAGGTCTTGATGACGTTTTCGGCTTTGCTATTAAACAGGCCGATGGTTTTGATGTACTCCTTTACGCCATCAACGCCCAGCGCCAGTATCATTGCCGGCGTGTTTGCCACCGGATAGAGCTTCGCGGTGGCTTTATTAACGCTAACGTCTGTCGCCTGAGCCGATAGCAACACCGCAATCAGCAACTCAAACGGCGAGCTGAAGTGTAATTCCGTAGTGGGATGCGGATTTTCATCACGCAGGCGCGTGAGGATCTGCGCGCGTTTCTCTTTATTCACACCGCTTTCCCGGTTGCGCCTTGCGGCTCGGCTTCAGGAGCGGCGGCGCGAGTAGCGGCGCGCTGTTTCATCTTCTGGTCAATCAGGTATTTGGCCGCCAGCAGCATGCCGAGACCAATAAAGGCGCCCGGTGGCAACATCGCCAGCAGCATTGGCGAATCAAAGTGCACCACTTCAATGCGCAGCGCTTTGGCCCAAGGGCCAAGCAGCTGATCTGCGCCGTTGAACAGCGTGCCGCTGCCAATCAGTTCGCGAATCGAACCCAGCGTTACCATCGCGCAGGTCGCGCCCATGCCGATGGCAAAACCATCCAGCGCGGAGAGCGGAATGCTGCTCTTTGAGGCGACTGCCTCAGCGCGACCCACCACGATGCAGTTGGTGACGATCAGCGGAATAAAGATGCCGAGTGACTGGTACAACCCATAGGCATAGGCGTTGATCAGCATTTGCACACAGCTCACCACTGAGGCGATGATCATCACGTAAATCGGGATACGGATTTCCGCGGGCACCCAACGGCGCGAGGCGGAAATCGAGCTGTTGGTGATGGTGAGCACCAGCGTGGTCGCCAGGCCTAAACCGAGGGCGTTAGTGGCGGTAGAGGTGACTGCCAGCAGCGGACACAGGCCAAGCAGCTGGACCAGCGCGGAGTTATTTTTCCACAGGCCGCCGACCAGTAAATTCTTCGCTTCACTCATTTGCATCTCCACATTCAGGCAGCGAAGCGAGCTTCGCGGGCAGTGTTTCAATTAGCAGCGCGGTACGCTTAGTGGCATTTACCACGGCGCGCGGTGTAATGGTTGCGCCGGTAAATTGGTCGAATTCACCGCCGTCTTTTTTCACCGCAAAATTTTTGTCATCAGCGCCATGGATCACTTTGCCATTAAAGCTGTTGATCCAGTCTGAAATACGCAGTTCGATTTTATCGCCTAGGCCCGGCGTTTCATGATGCTCAACCACACGTACGCCCAGCACTTTACCGTGAAAATCGGCCCCGACTAACATTTGAATCGCACCAGAATAGCCGTCTGGCGCGGTGGTCTCAAGCGCTGCAGCGACGGGCTGATCGCCTTTGCGTGCTAAATAGAGATGATGTGGCCGGTCATTCCCCAGCGCAGCGGCATCCGTTACCAGAAAACACTCCTGCTGAATGTGATTGTCGTACAGATCGGTTGGCACCACCTGATCTAACAGATTTTTCTGTTGCAGCGCAGTTTGATGCTCCACCGTGGGCTTGGTGACATAGTTGACCACCGCCGTTACCCCGGTGGTGATCACCGCGAAGGCTGCCAGCGTTACCGCATTTTTACGAATAGCGTCGATCATCTTCAATCCTTGCGATGGCCGTAAACGCGCGGCTGAGTGTAGTAATCAATCAGCGGCACGCAAATATTGGCCAGCAGCACCGCGAAGGCGACGCCATCCGGATAGCCGCCAAAACTGCGAATCAGCCACACCAGTAAACCAATCAGCGCGCCGTAAATCAGACGTCCACGATTGGTGGTCGAGGCGGTTACCGGATCGGTGGCAATAAAGAACGCACCGAGCATGGTGGCGCCGGAAAACAGGTGAATCAGTGGTGAATTCAGCGACTCCGGCGAGAACAGCCAGCCTAGCGTGGCGCAGAATGCCAGCGAGACGAGGAAACTGACCGGGATGTGCCAGCGAATGGCATTTTTCGCCAGCAGCACTACGCCGCCCAGCAGATAACCGAGGTTAACCCATTGCCAGCCAAGGCCGGCTAACACGCCGGTGTAAATCGGTTCGGCTAACAGCTGCTCGGCGCTGTGTCCGGCGCGCAGCCCGGTTTTAAACGTATCCAGCGGCGTCGCCTGGCTGACGCCATCTACGCCAAGCTGCAGCTGCTGCATGGTTTCACCCGCCAGCGTGTGGTGGGTGAAGATCATGCTGAGCGAATCCATCAAGCCGGGTTTAATCGCCTGCAAGCTATCAGGCGGCAGCCAACTGGTCATTTGTACCGGGAAGGAGATCAGCAGCACCACATAGCCCACCATCGCCGGGTTGAACGGATTTTGCCCCAAACCGCCGTACAGCTGCTTGGCAATCACGATGGCGAAAATCGTCCCCAACACCACCAACCACCAGGGCGCAAGCGGCGGCAGACTAATGCCGAGCAGCAGCGCGGTGAGCAGGGCGGAATTATCAGACAGCGTTGGCACCACCGGCGTTTTGCGCAGGCGCAGTATTGCGCCTTCGGTTGCCCATGCGGTCGCCGTTGCCAGCAACACCTGAATCAGAAAGCCGACGCCAAAGAAATACCACTGTGCGGCCATGCCCGGCAACGCCGCCAGCACCACCAACAGCATGATATTGCCGGTGCTGCGGCGGTTGTGGGTATAGGGAGAACTTGCAATACGAAAAGCCATTTATTCCTCAGTCGTCGAAGGCTGCTGCTGCGCTTTACGCGCTTTGGCACGGGCGACCGCAGCGGCAATTGCCGCTTTGCGTGGGTCGGCGGAGTCAGGAGAGGCAGCAGCCTCCACTTCAGGAGAAGATGTTTCAGTCTGCTGCGCGGCGGCAGCGGCGGCTTTTTTGGCTTTCGCACGCGCAATCGCTGCTTCAACGGCGGCTTTACGCGGATCGACCTCAGCGGCAGGCGCAGCGGCTTCGGGCTCAGCCGGCGCAGTGTCAGCAGCTGGCGCGGCAGCGGCGGCTTTTTTCGCTTTCGCGCGCGCAATCGCCGCTTCGACTGCGGCTTTGCGCGGATCGACCTCAGCGGCAGGCGCAGCGGCTTCTGGCTCAGCAGTCGCAGTGTCAGCAGCTGGCGCGGCAGCGGCGGCTTTTTTCGCTTTCGCACGCGCAATTGCTGCTTCCACGGCGGCTTTGCGCGGATCGACCTCAGCGGCAGGCGCAGCGGCTTCGGGCTCAGCCGGCGCAGTGTCAGCAGCTGGCGCGGCAGCGGCGGCTTTTTTGGCTTTCGCACGCGCAATCGCTGCTTCAACGGCGGCTTTGCGCGGATCGACCTCAGTGGCAGGTGCAGCGCTTTCCGGTGCAGCCGGTGTGGTTTCAGCCGCTGGTGCGGCAGCTTTCTTCGCCTTGGCGCGGGCAATCGCCGCTTCCACCGCCGCTTTACGCGGATCGCCTGACTGGCGGCTCAGCGCCTGGGTTTCAGCTTGTTTCTCGGCCTGCTGCGCCAGAGCTTGTGCGTGACGCGCTGCGCGCTCTGCCGTTGCTTGCTCGGGTGTTTTTTCCTGACGCGCTTTCACACGCGCCACGGCGGCATCACGTTCACCCTGATCGCTACGTGCCACGCGCTGTTTGGCCTGTTCATGACGCGCTTCACGCGCCTGTTTTTCACGCTCTAAACGTGCCAGACGGGCTTCAAAGCGGGCTTTAGCTTCGGCGGTACGTTGCGCTTCAAGGTCGATGGCGCGCAGTTCGGCCTTCTCCTGGCGATAATATTGCACCAGCGGAATATTGCTGGGGCAGACATAGGCGCAGGCGCCGCACTCAATGCAATCATCGATATTATGCGCGCGTGCTTTATCGTGATCGCCGCCTTGGCTGTACCAGAATAGCTGCTGCGGCAGCAGTTTCGCCGGGCAGGCATCCGCACAGGCGCTGCAGCGAATGCAGGATTGTTCGTCCTGATCGTTGCCCATCTCGCTGGCGGAAGGCGCCAGAATGCAGTTGGAAATTTTCACCAGCGGCACATTCAGTGATGGCAGGGTAAAGCCCATCAGCGGACCGCCCATGATCACCATTTGGCGTGAACCCGGAGTGAAACCGGCATGTTGTAGCAGATGGCTCACCGGCGTGCCGAGACGTCCCCAGACGTTGCGCGGGCGGGCCAGCGCTTCACCGGTCAGCGTCACTACGCGTTCGGTAATCGGTTCACCGTCAACGATGGCGCGTTTCACCGCCCACGCGGTGCCGACGTTTTGCATCAGCACGCCAATATCGGTGGATCGTCCACCGTGTGGCACTTCAAGGCCGGTGAGAATCTGAGTGAGCTGTTTGGCCCCGCCAGAAGGATACTTGGTGGGGATAACGCGAATCTGCAACTCACGATCGCCGCCCAGCGCCTGCTTAAGTGCGGCAATCGCTTCAGGCTTGTTATCTTCAATGCCAATCAACACGCGTTCGGCCTGTAGCACCCACGCCAGAATGCGGCAGCCTTCCAGCACTTCGGCGGCGCAATCCTGCATTAAGCGGTCATCGGCGGTGATATAAGGCTCGCACTCGGCAGCATTAATGATCAGCGTTTTAACGCCGCGCAGGCCGCCGCGCAATTTGGTGGCGGTCGGAAATCCTGCGCCGCCTAAACCGGCGATGCCGGCATTGTGGATGCGTTTAACGGCATCTTCACGGGAGAGCGCGCGGTAATCGGGCTGTGGATCAAGCGTGGTCCAGCGATCTTCACCGTCGGCACGCAGAAAAATGCACAGCTCAGATAAACCAGAAGGGTGCGCCGTCATGTGCGGCGCAATCTCTTCAATGGTACCGGAGGTGGGCGCGTGCACCGGCAGCATGCGTCCGCCGCCAAACGTCAGCGGCTGACCGCGCAGCACTTTGTCACCCGGTGCAACACAAATCTCGCCTTCATGACCGATGTGCTGTTTTAACGGAATGATGAAGCGATCGGGCAGCGGTAGCTGACTGAGCGGCGTACCGTTTGACTGGGTTTTCATTTCCGGCGGATGAATGCCGCCCTGAAAATCCCACAGCTTCTCTTTGCGGAACAGGTTTAACAAATTAAGCATGGGTTTCTACCGGGATCACCCGTACAGGAATGGTGTCGAGATTCCACTTCCAGTTCGCCGTGGTGGTGGCCACTGGGCGCATCTCAATACAGTCGGTTGGGCAAGGCGCAACACAGAGATCGCAGCCGGTGCAAACGTCGCTCAGCACGGTATGCATGGCGCGCGTGGCACCCACAATCGCATCAACCGGGCAGGCCTGAATACATTTGGTGCAGCCGATGCAGTTGGCTTCATCGATCCAGGCAACAGTACGAATCGGTTCCAATACGTCTGCGCCGCCGTCCAGCGGTTGCGGTTCAACGTTGAGCAGCGATGCCAGCTTCAGCATGGTTTGCTCGCCGCCCGGCGCGCATTTATTGATTGCTTCACCGTTGTTACCCACCGCATCCGCGTAAGGACGGCAGCCGGGATAGCCGCATTGTCCACATTGGCTCTGCGGCAAAATGGCATCGATTTGCTCAACAATCGGGTCTTCTTCCACCTCGAAGCGACGCGAGGCGTAACCGAGCAGGGCGCCAAATACCAGGCTCAGCGCAGCGAGTACCGCAATAGCAATCCAAATCGCAGTCATTAGAATTTCACCAGCCCGGTGAAGCCCATGAATGCCAGCGCCATCAGACCTGCGGTAATCAGTGCGATCGAGTTGCCTTTAAAGGGCGCGGGCACATTAGCCAGCACCAGACGTTCGCGCATGCCCGCGAACAGCACCATCACCAGCGAGAAGCCGAGTGAAGCACTGAAGCCATACAGCGCGGCTTGCAGGAACGTGTGATTCAGGTTGACGCTCAGCAACGGCACGCCCAGCACCGCACAGTTGGTGGTAATCAGCGGCAGGAAGATGCCGAGCAGGCGATAGAGTGACGGACTGGTTTTGCGCACCACCATTTCGGTGAACTGCACCACGACCGCGATCACCAGGATGTAGGCCATGGTGCGCAGATAAACCAGATCGAGCGGCACCAGAATCAGGTGATTGACCAGCCAGGCGCAGATCGCCGCCAGCGTAATCACGAAAGTGGTGGCAAGTCCCATGCCAATGGCCGTTTCCAATTTTTTTGACACGCCCATAAAGGGGCAGAGGCCGAGGAATTTGACCAACACGAAGTTGTTCACCAGCACGGTGCCAATAAAGAGAAGTAAGTAATCGGTCATTTTTTAACCTGGGAAGCCGAAAGGCGTCTATTATCCGGAATTGAGAGCTGCATCTCAACCTTCACGCGGTTTGTGTGGGGGTTGAGAGCACTCAGAATTAAATTGCTGACGAAACTCCCGCCATTACGACTGGATAAACGTCTGTTTAACCCGCTGTGAGCGTTTGAAATAGGGGACAAACACCGCAGCGGCCAGCAGTGACAGCAGTAACGTCTGAATCGCTTTACCATCCGCAACCGGGGTAAAAGCGAAGGTTTTTAGCGCCAGCAAAACCGTCATCAACAGCCACAGGATGTAGTGGCGCGGTAAACGGCGGGAGCGTTTACAGAAAATCCAGCAAACCCAAATACTGTAGGCCCAAACGACGGCGGCGGTGAGCAGCGACACTGACCATTGCGTCAGCAGCGTGCCGTGTGAAAACAGCGTGGGGCGCAATTCGGGGTTGAACAACGGGCTCAGATACATTGCTACCACAAGGGCACTGGTTAACATCGTCATAATCAGCCACGCCAGCGGCAGCAACAGCCAGCCAGCGATACGTGGCGGGAAAACCTGTTCGGTCATCGAGAAGATCCTGTTTACAGAAAAGAGGGCGATGCAGAGCGTATCATGTCCAAACGGGGCACGCCCGACCTGGACAACGCAAAAGCGCAGATAAAGCGGGGATAAATCAATTAGATCACGTAACGCCAGACGGTTTTTGGCACCCGGCCAAGATCGTACAGACGTCCGCCGGAGACCAATTCAGCACGTCGATGGTCGGCAGCGCGATACATATTGATGATCTCGTTATCATCAGTCAGGGAATAATTAAGATGGTCGTAGAGTTTTTCCAGACTATCGAGATTATTCACTTTACGAAATTTCATCAGGTAATCTAACGCAGTCATGATTGCCATTTAAAAATAAAGTACTCGGAAGTGCCCAAGTATAGGGAGCACGCAGCCAGAGTCCATACGCTGGACTTAAAAAAATACAAAATTCAGACAACATGCGCTAATTCGCTCATGAAACGACACTTTTTTGGCTTTTTAGTCATTTAAACGCGCATTTAAAGGGCAATTTAAGCCACTTTTAGGCCCGTCAGCGGTGGGGTTGTTAGAAAATCTCACAGCGTTTATGCGTTATTAATATGGCCGCTGTTTATCCGTCTCTATAATAGTATTTCACGACCGTAATGCGGCTGAATCCATTATTTATTCCTGACTGGTCAGCAAATTTATGTACACGCCATGAAACACCAAATCACAATGTGTGCGAATAATCACAAAACTAATAATTGTTGTTGTGCTCAGGCAGTAACCATTCTTTACGCATCTGCTGTAATCGTTTCCAATGGTGTGATGCATAAGCGATTCTGTTTATTACATTTATTTAACCACCTTCGCTTTGATCTGCAGGCATTTTGTCCATAAGTCTGCTGCCACCTATGCATTGCTCGTTGCCGTAACTCCTTTAATTCACTCTGATTTGTGAAGTATGTCGCGCTTGTTTACGCGCTTTTCAGCCAGGCTTAATTCGCGTTTTGTACCCCTACAACACACTCCCTTCAGAGGAATGAAATCATGTGGAAACGTTTACTCTTGACTGCCATGGTGAGCTCGGCACTCAGTACATCGGTGCTGGCTGCGGATATGACCGTGGGCTTCTCACAGGTTGGCTCGGAATCTGGCTGGCGTTCAGCGGAAACCAACGTGGCGAAAAGTGAAGCGCAGAAGCGCGGTATTACCTTGAAAATCGCCGATGGTCAGCAGAAACAGGAGAACCAAATCAAAGCGGTACGCTCCTTCATTGCGCAGGGCGTTGACGCAATCTTCATTGCGCCAGTGGTGCAAACGGGTTGGGAACCGGTGCTGGAAGAAGCCAAAGACGCCAAAATCCCGGTGTTCCTGTTAGACCGTGCCATCGTGGTAAAAGATAAATCCCTGTATATGGCGGTGGTCACCGCTGACAACGTGCTGGAAGGCAAGTTGATTGGTGACTGGCTGGTGAAAACCGTCGCGGACAAAAAATGTAACGTGGTAGAGCTGCAAGGCACGGTTGGCGCCAGCGTGGCGATTGATCGTAAGAAAGGCTTCGCCGAGGCCATCGCCGGCCACGACAACATCAAAGTGATTCGCTCGCAGTCCGGTGACTTTACCCGCAGTAAAGGTAAAGAGGTGATGGAGAGCTTCATCAAGGCGGAAAACAACGGCAAGAACATCTGCATGGTTTACGCGCACAACGATGATATGGCGATCGGCGCCATCCAGGCGATTAAGGAAGCTGGCCTCAAGCCAGGCAAAGATATCCTCACCGGTTCGATTGACGGTGTACCGGATATCTACAAAGCGATGCTGGCCGGTGAAGCCAATGCCAACGTGGAGCTAACGCCAAACATGGCCGGTCCAGCCTTCGACGCGTTGGAGAAATTCAAAAAAGACGGCACGCTGCCGCCAAAAATCATCAAAACAGAATCGAAACTGTATCTGCCAGATTCCGCGCAGGCGCAGCTCGATACCAAAAAAGGCATGGGTTACTGATCCCCGCGACCGCCCTTCGGGGCGGTTTTTGATGACGTAAGGCGAGGTAGAACCTGATGAGCACCTCCGATGAAGCCGCACTGCTGACTATTAGCGGCGTCAGCAAAGGTTTTCCTGGCGTAAAGGCGCTGGATAATGTCTCGTTCAGCATCCGCAAGGGCGAGATTATGGCGCTGCTGGGCGAAAATGGCGCGGGTAAATCCACGCTGATCAAAGTGCTGACCGGCGTTTACACCCGGGATGCCGGCACAGTTACGCTGAATGGCAAGGCGATTACGCCACACAATACCGCTGATGCGCAGGAGATGGGCATTGGCACGGTTTATCAGGAAGTGAATCTGCTGCCGAACATGTCGGTGGCGGATAATTTGTACATTGGTCGCGAACCGCGGCGCTTCGGCATGATTGATCGTAAACGCATGGTGCGTGATGCCGACCTCTTGATGCGTAATTACGGCTTTGTGCTGGATGTGACGCGCCCGCTTGGTCACTTCTCGGTGGCCATGCAGCAGATTATTGCGATTTGCCGCGCGGTGGATCTTTCGGCGCAGGTGCTGATTCTGGATGAACCGACTGCCAGCCTCGATGCCAACGAAGTCGAGATGCTGTTTACCCTGATGGCGCAGTTAAAAGCCAAAGGGATGAGCCTGATTTTTGTCACCCATTTTCTCGACCAGGTTTATCGCATTACCGATCGTATAACCGTGTTGCGCAACGGCCAATTTATTGCCACACGCGATACCGCCACGCTGCCGCAGATTGAACTGATCAAACTGATGCTGGGGCGTGAGCTGCTGGAAACCGCCTTACAGCGGCAGGGCAGCACGCTACGCAGCAATCAGCCGGTGGTGTCGTTTGAGGATTACGGTAAAAAGGGCACCATTGAGCCGTTCAACCTGCAGGTGCGACCGGGCGAAGTGGTGGGTCTGGCGGGCTTGCTGGGATCTGGCCGGACGGAAACCGCTGAAGTGCTGTTTGGCATTCGCCGTGCCGATCGCGGCACCGCGACCATTAAAGGCAAGGTGCAAAACATTCGCACACCGGCGAAAGCATCGCGCCTCGGCATGGGCTTCTGTCCGGAAGATCGTAAAACTGACGGCATTATCGGCGCTGCTTCGGTACGCGAAAACATCATTCTGGCGTTGCAGGCGCAGCGCGGCTGGCTGCGACCGATTAAGCGCCGTGAGCAGCAGGAGATTGCTGAACGCTTTATCAAAAGTCTCGGTATTCGCACACCGCATGCCGATCAACCGGTCGAGCTGTTGTCCGGCGGTAATCAGCAGAAGGTGCTGCTATCGCGCTGGCTGGTGACAAAACCCCAATTCCTGATCCTCGACGAGCCGACGCGCGGCATTGATGTGGGCGCGCACGCTGAGATCATTCGCTTAATTGAGACCTTATGCGCCGACGGACTGGCGCTGCTGGTTATCTCCTCTGAACTCGAAGAGCTGGTGGGCTACGCCGATCGCGTGTTGATCATGCGCGATTTGAAGCAGGTGGCGGAAATCCCGCTGGAGCAGCTGTCGGTGGCTTCAATCGTCAACGCCATCGCCGATGGAGGAGCACAACATGCTTGAATCGCCTATGACACATGATAAACCCGAACGGCGTAAGCCGAAGCTGCCGCCCGGTATGCCGCAAATTGTGGCGCTGATTCTGGTGCTGCTGGTAGATAGCCTGGTGGCGAATAACTTTTTCGCCATTCACATTCAGGATGGGCGCCTGTTCGGCAGTCCGATTGATATCCTTAATCGTGCTGCGCCGGTCGCTCTCCTGGCCATCGGCATGACGCTGGTGATTGCCACCGGCGGCATCGACCTGTCAGTGGGCGCGGTAATGGCGATTGCCGGCGCCACGGCCGCCACCTTAACCGTGGCCGGACATAGCTTGCCGTTCATTATTCTGGTGACGCTCGGCACTGGCCTGGCCTGCGGTTTGTGGAATGGCGTGCTGGTGGCGCTGTTAAAAATTCAGCCATTTGTCGCCACCTTGATCCTGATGGTCGCCGGGCGCGGTGTGGCGCAGCTCATTACTCAGGGACAGATTGTCACCTTCAATAGCGACAGCCTGGCGTGGTTCGGCAGTGGTTCACTGTGGCTGCTGCCAGTGCCGGTGTGGATTACGCTGCTGGTGGCGTTAGTGGTGTGGCTATTGACGCGCAAAACCGCCCTCGGGCTGTTTATCGAAGCGGTGGGCATTAATCTGCGCGCGGCGCGTAATGCAGGCGTTAACGGTTGGCTGGTGGTGATGTCGACCTATGTGATCAGCGGCATGTGTGCGGCGGTGGCGGGCATGATCGTCGCGGCGGACATTCGCGGCGCCGATGCCAATAACGCCGGTTTGTGGTTAGAGCTGGATGCGATTCTGGCAGTGGTGATTGGCGGCGCCTCGCTGATGGGCGGACGTTTCAATCTGGTGCTGTCACTGATTGGCGCGCTGATTATTCAGTCGATGAATACCGGTATTTTGCTGTCCGGCTTCCAGCCTGAACTCAATCAGGTGGTGAAAGCGGTGGTGGTGATGTGCGTACTGCTGCTGCAGTCGCCTCGCTTTATTGCCATGTTGAAACGGAGACGCCCGAAATGATTAAACGTCATCTGCCCTTGATGATTACGCTGTTGGTATTTGTGGCGGGTTATCTATTTTGCCTGAGCCAGTTTCCCGGCTTCGCTTCAACGCGCGTGATCTGCAATATTCTGACCGATAATGCCTTCCTTGGGATTATCGCCGTGGGGATGACCTTCGTGATTTTGTCCGGCGGCATCGATTTGTCGGTGGGTGCGGTGATTGCCTTTAGCGGGGTGTTTCTGGCGCGGGTGATTGGTGATTATCATCTCGATCCGCTGCTGGCATTTGCACTGGTATTAGCGATGGGCGCGCTGTTTGGCGCGATGATGGGCTGGCTGATCGATGCGCTGAAAATCCCAGCCTTTATCATTACGCTGGCGGGGATGTTTTTCCTGCGCGGCTGTAGCTATCTGGTGTCAGAGAATTCGATTCCCATTGACCATCCGCTCTATAGCACGCTGTCGAGCCTGGCGTGGAAGATACCGGGCGGTGGTCGCCTCAGTTTACTGGCGGTCATTATGCTGGTGGTGGTGATCGGCGGCATTATTCTGGCGCATCGCACGCGCTTTGGTAATCAGGTGTACGCAATTGGCGGCAGCCTGGCCTCGGCGCAGCTGATGGGTATTTCAACCCGCGCGACCACCATCAAGATTTACATGTTATCGACCACGCTGGCGACGCTGGCAGGCATTGTGTTTTCGATATACACCTCGGCGGGCTATGCGTTAGCGGGATTGGGCGTAGAGCTGGATGCCATTGCCTCAGTTGTGATCGGCGGCACCTTGCTGTCTGGCGGCGTGGGCACGGTCCTGGGCACGCTGTTCGGCGTGTTAATTCAGGGATTGATTCAAACCTGGATTAACTTTGATGGCACCCTGAGTTCGTGGTGGACCAAGATCGCCATCGGGATTCTGCTGTTTGCCTTTATCGCGCTGCAACGCTTGCTGACCGTGATGTGGGATCGCCAGCAGAACGCGCCGGTTAAGCGTTTAACCTCTTAGGTACTAAACACCATTGTTTCTGAAACATCGTAGGGTGGCCATTTATGGCCACCTGGTTTGCCTTGTGGCTGTGGGATTGGGTGCTCCGGCCAGGAAAGGCCAGCCCGATCGCAAAGAAACCCTGCATCCATGCAGATCGGCCTCGCCCTCCTGGCTCGGACGCTTTGCTCTTCGGGCTGGTCTTTCCTGACCTCGTGGATAATGTCATCGCTGTTTTAGCACCCACCTTTCCCTCACCCCAGACCTCTCCCGCACACGGGAGAGGGGGCCGATTGTTGTTGGGTGGGAAATCACAGCATTAACTGAACGGTTCCTTCTCCCGCTTGCGGGAGAAGGTTAGGATGAGGGGAGTATCGCAGAGGACTAAATCAACGTGCCAGGCGGTAATAGGCTTCATTCCAGCGCAGCGCATCTTTAAATGCTGGTAAGCGCGTCTCCTCATCAATCACCAGCACTTCAATGCCATTTAGCTCGCCGTAAAGATACATATCATCTAAATCCAGCGCCTGGCTGAACACCGTATGGTGCGCACCGCCGGCCAAAATCCAGGCTTCAGAGGCGGTGGCCAGCGACGGCTGCGCACGCCACAGCGCACGCGCCACCGGTAGTTTTGGCAACGGTTTTGGCTGCTCAATGGCATCCACCACATTCACCAGCAGACGGAAACGATCGCCAAGGTCAATCACGCTGGCATTCACCGCGCGTCCAGCAGGCGTGGAGAAGATCATGCGCGCCGGATCGGCTTTATCACCAATGCCGAGGAACTGCACATCAATCAGCGGCTTCTCCTCTTTGGCGATGGACGGGCACACTTCCAGCATGTGCGAGCCCAACACCAAATCGTTGCCAGGTGAGAAGTGATAGGTGTAATCCTCCATAAATGAGGTCCCGCCCGCCCGTGCGCCCGCTTGTACCTTGAGGATGTGCAGCAGCGCGGCAGTTTTCCAGTCACCTTCACCGGCGAAGCCGTAACCCTGGCCCATCAAGCGCTGCACCGCCAAACCAGGCAGCTGCGTCATGCCGTGTAAGGTCTGGAAGTTGGTCGTGAAAGCTTTGCATCCTTCGGCCTCAAGGAAGCGCTTCAGCCCCAGTTCGATACGCGCCGCATCCAGCACATTTTGCCGCTTGTCCCCGTTTACCGCGGCAGCAGCGGTAAAGCGATATTGGCTCTCATATTCGTCGATTAGCGCGTTGACGTCGCCGTCGCTGACGCTATTAACCACCTCGACCAAATCACCGACGCCCCAGCCGTTCACCGAATAGCCGAACTGAATCTGTGCCGCCACTTTATCGCCTTCGGTCACCGCCACTTCACGCATATTGTCGCCGAAGCGAGCCACTTTTAGCTGCTGGCTAGCCTGTTTGGCCAATGCCGCATTGATCCAGCGGCCAATGCGCTGCTGGCTGGTTTTATCCTGCCAGTGGCCGGTCACCACGCTGTGTTGCAGTCCCATGCGCGCGCCAATAAAACCGAATTCGCGACCGCCGTGCGCGGTTTGGTTAAGGTTCATAAAGTCCATATCCATACTGTCCCACGGAATCTCCGCGTTGAACTGGGTATGGAATTGCAACAAGGGTTTATTCAGGATACTCAGGCCGCCAATCCACATTTTGGCTGGAGAAAAGGTGTGTAGCCAGGTAATGATGCCGACGCACTGATTGTCGTGGTTGGCGTCGCGGCACAAGGCCAGCGCTTCGTCCGGTGACTTCACCAGCGGTTTTAGCACCAGTTGCGTCGGCAAGGTCCCGGCCTGGTTCAATCCGTCCATCACCTGGCGAGCGTGCTGCTCCACCTGACGCAAGGTTTCCGCGCCGTAAAGGTGCTGCGTGCCAATAACAAACCACACCTGTTGTGCGTTGTGCTGTTCCATAAAATCTCTCCTTTACTGAGCGGATGCGGTGCGTGCGGCATACTGCGGTTCAGCGGCCTGGCACCATTGTTGATAACGTTGATAAAGCTGCTGATAAACCACAACGCGCTCGGCGTTGGGTTGCAGCGTCACATCAATCGGACTTGCCATCACCTGCTGAGCGTCAGGCACGTCGGCATACACGCCCGCCGCTACGGCGGCAAAAATTGCGGCACCCAGCGCGCAACATTCGTCAGAGGCGACGATATCCAGCGGACGGTTCATTACATCGCAGCAAGCTTGCATGATGGCGGGGGATTTGCGTGCAATGCCGCCGAGCGTCAGGATGCTCTGCACCGGAATCTGCTGCTGCTCGAAACACTCCATAATGGCGCGCGCGCCAAAGGCGGTGGCGGCGATGAGGCCACCAAACAGCGCAGGCGCATCGGTACCGAGATTGAGGTCGGTAATCACCCCTTTTAAGCGCTGATTAGCATCCGGCGTGCGGCGGCCGTTGAACCAGTCCAGCACCACCGGTAGGTGATCAAGCTGTGGATTGGCGGCCCAGGCTTCAGTGAGATTGCGGATCAGATCTTTTTGCAGCGCGGCCAGCTGCGGCTTGAGTTCAGGATGCTGCTGCGCGGCCTGTTGCAACGGCCAGCCCAGCAGGCGGCTGAACCAGGCATAAATATCACCAAACGCCGATTGTCCAGCTTCACAGCCGATCGCGCCCGGCACCACGCTGCCATCAACCTGGCCGCAAATGCCTTTAATGGCGCGGTCGCCGACGGTGTCGCTGTCGGCAATCAAGATGTCGCAGGTTGAGGTACCAATCACCTTCACCAGCGTATAAGGCTGTGCGCCAGCACCAACGGCACCCATATGGCAGTCAAAGGCGCCGCCCGACAAGACCACCTGTTCAGATAAGCCGAGGCGCTGCGCCCACTCGCTGCTCAGCGTGCCGACCGGGATATCGGCGGTCCAGGTTTCAGTGAAGAGCGGGGAGTCGAGCTTTTCGCTCAGGATCGGATCGAGCGCGTTGAAGAAGTCAGCCGGCGGCAGGCCTTGCCATTCCGGATGCCACAATGATTTATGTCCGGCTGCGCAGCGCCCACGTCGCAGTTGCGCGGGGGCGGTGGTGCCGCTGAGTAACGCCGGCACCCAATCGCACAGTTCCACCCAAGACACTGCCGCGTCACGTACCGCAGCATCTGCGCGTGACACGTGCAGTATCTTGGCCCAGAACCACTCCGACGAATACACGCCGCCAATATAGCGGGTGTAATCGTTGAAACGACCGCTACGACACAGCTGATTGATCTCTTCGGCTTCCTCAATCGCGGTGTGATCTTTCCACAGCACAAACATCGCATTCGGATTGCTGGCGAACTCAGGACGCAGCGCCAGCACGTTGCCATCGCGATCGATAGGCGCCGGTGTGGATCCGGTGGAATCGACGCCGATGCCGACAACGGCAGCGCGCTGCTCCGGTGTTAATGCCTTCACCACCGCCACAATCGCCTGTTCCAGCGCATCAATGTAGTCCTGCGGATGATGGCGAAAGCGGTTGCTATGGGGATCGCAGAATTCCCCGTTGGCCCAGCGAGCGTAGTTTACCACCGCTTTTTCCAGCTCTTTACCACTGTGGCAGTCCACGGCCAGCGCGCGCACCGAGTCACTGCCAAAATCCAGCCCAATTGTTATGGTGCCAGCACCCATTGGGATTCTCCTGTGTGAGTTATCTGGCTCTATCCTGGAAGGGTGGCGCATAAGCGGTTAGTCATCAGCGGCTGAGAATATGCACTTTTCTGCCATCGGCGACGTTGTGTGATCCATAGCAAAAGTTAATGGCCGGTTAAATTCGCTGTATATATGGAGAATTTTGTCATCGTTTTAGGATGTGATACCGCTCTACATTTTTCCCCGTCATTCCCGCTACAACTAGCCCAGCGTTTGCACAGCCTTTGCACAACCGCTGCGCTAACGCACTGATTTTCAGCCTTACCCTATGAATAAATTTGATTGGTAGCGTTTACACCGATTGGTTAATAACAGCCAAAAACATCATTGTGCCGGAGAGCATCATGCATAAATTCACTAAAGCGCTGGCGGCGGTTAGTCTCGCCGCGGTTATGTCACAATCCGCTATCGCCGAGACCATGAAACTCGGTTTCCTCGTTAAACAACCGGAGGAGCCCTGGTTCCAGACAGAATGGAAATTCGCTGATAAAGCGGGCAAGGATCTCGGTTTTGAAGTGATCAAAATTGCGGTACCTGACGGCGAGAAAACCCTCAATGCCATCGATAGCCTGGCCGCCAGCGGCGCCAAAGGCTTCGTCATCTGTACACCGGATCCCAAGCTCGGTTCGGCGATTGTCGCCAAAGCGCGCGGCTACGGTCTGAAAGTAATCGCGGTAGATGACCAATTCGTTACTGCCAAAGGCAAGCCGATGGATACCGTGCCCCTGGTGATGATGGCGGCGACCAAAATTGGCGAGCGTCAGGGACAAGAGCTCTATAAAGAGATGCAGAAACGCGGCTGGGATGCGAAAGAGACCGGCGTAATGGCGATCACGGCTAACGAGCTCGACACAGCACGTCGTCGTACCAGCGGTTCAATGGACGCCCTGAAAGCGGCCGGATTCCCGGAGAAACAGATCTACCAGGTGCCGACCAAATCCAACGATATCCCAGGCGCATTTGACGCCGGTAACTCGCTGCTGGTGCAGCATCCGGAAGTGAAACACTGGCTGATTCTTGGCATGAACGATAACACCGTGCTGGGCGGCGTGCGCGCCACCGAAGGCCAGGGCTTTAAAGCACCGGACGTCATCGGTATCGGCATCAACGGCGTGGATGCGGTGAGTGAGCTGTCGAAAGGTTCTGCTACCGGTTTCTACGGCTCGCTGCTGCCAAGTCCGGATGTGCACGGTTATAAGAGCAGCGAGATGCTCTACAACTGGGTCACTAAAGATCAGGAACCGCCGAAGTTCACCGAAGTCACCGATGTGGTGCTAATTACCCGCGATAACTTCAAAGCCGAACTGGATAAGAAAGGGCTGAAGTAATCCCATCTCTCCCAAAACAATACTAACAGGTAGCCAAAATAATTCGCGTTGCAGCAAGGCGGCAAGCGCGCTCAGCCCGAGGTAAGTGACTGGGGTGAGTGGGCGCAGCCAACGCTGCTGCGGCGCGAAGTATGAAGGCTTAGAGGAGTTACCATGAACACTGATCAAGCCTTTCTGTCGTTTCATGGCATTAGCAAGACCTTCCCTGGCGTAAAGGCGCTGCAGGACATCTCATTCAGCTGCCGTGCCGGTGAAGTGCATGCGCTGATGGGGGAAAACGGTGCCGGTAAATCGACGCTATTGAAGATCCTCAGCGGCAGCTATCAGCCGAGCGGCGGTGAGATTCGCATCAAAGGCCAGCCGAAGAGCTTCAACAATACGGTGGATGCGCTGGATGCCGGCGTGGCCATCATTTATCAGGAGCTGCATCTGGTGCCGGAAATGAGCGTGGCTGAGAACATCTATCTCGGCCAGCTGCCGCACAAGCGTGGGCTGGTGAATCGCAAACTGCTGCGCTACGAGGCAGGTTTACAGCTGCAAAATCTGGGGATGAATATCGATCCGGATATGCCGCTGAAATATCTGTCGCTGGGTCAGTGGCAGATGGTGGAGATCGCCAAAGCGCTGGCGCGTAATGCGCGCATTATCGCCTTTGATGAACCCACCAGTTCGCTCTCGGCGCGCGAGATCGACCATCTGTTCCGCGTTATTCGCCAGCTGCGCGAGCAGGGCCGCACCGTGCTGTACGTGTCGCATCGCATGGAGGAAATTTTTGCGCTCAGTGATGCCATTACCGTGTTCAAAGATGGCCGCTATGTACGCACCTTCACCGACATGAAAAATACCCATCATGACGATTTAGTGCAGGCGATGGTGGGGCGCAATCTGGGGGATATTTACGGTTACGCGCCACGTGAATTGGGCCCGGTGCGTCTGCAGCTGGACGCGGTGGAAGCGAAAGGCGTGCGAATGCCGATTTCACTGACGGTGCGTGCCGGTGAGATCGTCGGCCTGTTTGGGCTGGTCGGCGCGGGGCGCAGCGAACTGATGAAAGGGCTGTTCGGTGCCACCAAACTGCGTGGCGGCACCGTGACGCTGGATGGCAAAAAGCTCAACATTCGTCAGCCGATTGATGCGATTCGCGCTGGCATCATGCTGTGTCCGGAAGATCGTAAATCTGAGGGCATCATTCCGGTGCATTCGGTGCGCGATAACATCAACATCAGCGCGCGCCGTCACAATCTCACCGCGGGTTGCCTGATTAAACCGAGCTGGGAGGCGAAAAACGCGGATATCCATATTCGTTCGCTCAACATCAAAACGCCCGGTCCGCAGCAGCTGATCATGAACCTGTCGGGTGGCAACCAGCAGAAGGCGATTCTCGGTCGCTGGCTGTCGGAAGAGATGAACGTGATTCTGCTGGATGAGCCAACGCGTGGCATTGACGTCGGCGCCAAACATGAAATCTACAACCTGATTTACCAGCTGGCGAAGAAGGGAATTGCGGTGCTGTTTGCCTCCAGCGATCTACCGGAAGTGATGGGTTTAGCCGACCGCATTCTGGTGATGCGCGAAGGTGAGATCGCCGGTGAACTGCCCCACGATACGGCCACAGAGCAGCTGACGCTCAGCCTGGCGATGCCAAAAACCACTCAAGCGGCCGCCGTGGCCTGATGTAAAGGAGATCCATAATGGCTTCATCTACCACTTCCAACACGCCACCGGCGCAGCGCAATGGGCTGCAGCTGGGGCGGATTTGGGACAACTTCGGCATGCTGGTGGTGTTCGCGCTGCTGTTTATCGTCTGTGCCATTTTCGTGCCGAACTTTGGTTCGATCATCAACATGAAAGGTCTCGGCCTGGCGATGTCGATGTCCGGCATGGTGGCGTGCGGCATGCTGTTCTGCCTGGCTTCCGGTGATTTTGACCTCTCGGTAGCCTCGGTGATTGCCTGCGCCGGCGTCGTGACCGCGGTGGTGATCAACATGACCGAAAGCCTGTGGATTGGCGTGGCAGCAGGTTTGCTGCTCGGCATGGCCACCGGCTTTATTAACGGTTTTGTTATCGCCCGACTGAAAATCAACGCCTTGATCACCACGCTAGCGACCATGCAGATTGTGCGCGGCCTGGCTTACATCTTCTCCGACGGTAAAGCGGTGGGCATTGAAGACGAGCGCTTCTTTACCCTCGGTTACGCCAACTGGCTGGGCGTGCCTGCGCCTATCTGGCTGACCATTGCGACCATGGTGCTGTTCGGTTTCCTGCTGAACAAAACCACCTTTGGCCGCAACACGCTGGCGATTGGTGGCAATGAAGAAGCCGCGCGCCTCGCCGGCGTGCCGGTGGTGCGCACCCGTATCATCATCTTTATCTTGTCCGGTTTAGTCTCAGCGGCGGCAGGTATTATTCTGGCTTCGCGCATGACCAGCGGCCAGCCGATGACCTCACTCGGTTACGAGTTGATTGTGATTTCCGCTTGCGTGCTGGGTGGCGTTTCGCTGAAAGGCGGCATCGGCAAAATCTCCTACGTGGTGGCGGGGGTATTGATTCTCGGTACGGTTGAGAATGCGATGAATTTATTGAATATCTCGCCGTTCTCACAGTATGTGGTGCGCGGTTTGATACTGTTAGCGGCGGTGATTTTTGACCGCTACAAACAGAAAAATAAAGCCGCCTGATAACCCCGGCTGAGCGCGCCTGATCAAGGGCGCGCTCAGCGCATTTCACGCGAAAAGTGAGGGCACTATGTACCACCGTGAACCCCCGAGTGAGCAGCAGAACCCCTTATTGCCGGGTTATCCCTTTAACGCCTGGCTGGTGGCGGGGTTGACGCCGATTAACGCCAACGACGCGCTGGATTTCTTTATTGACCGCCCGCACGGCATGAAAGGCTACATCCTCAATTTGACCATTAAAGGTCAGGGGCGCGTGTTTGATGGCGAATCTGCCTTCGACTGCGAACCGGGAGATTTGCTGCTGTTTCAACCGAAAACGCCGCACTATTATGGCCGCGCGCCCGATAGCCCGTGCTGGTTCCACCGCTGGGTCTATTTCCGTCCGCGTGCCTACTGGGCCGACTGGTTGCAGTGGCAGGATGAAAGCCAGGGCGTTGGCCGCTTGCGCCTCACCGAAGCGCAGCGTGCCGAGTTTGATCGCCTGTTCGCCAGCATTGAGCAAACGCATAATTCCGGACGCCGTTTCGCCGAAGAGCTGGCGATGAACCTGTTAGAACGTCTGCTGTTGCGCGCAGTGGAAGAAGATCCGCGTAGCCATCAGCAGATTCGCGATCCGCGCGTGATTGAAGCCTGCCAGTACGTCACCAATCATCTGGCGGGTGAAGTGAAGATTGAAGAGGTAGCGCGCCATGTGTGTTTGTCGCCGTCTCGCCTGGCGCATCTGTTCCGCGAGCAGATGGGCATAAATCTGCTGCGCTGGCGAGAAGACCAGCGGGTGATCCGTGCCAAACTGCTACTGCAAACCACCCAGGAACCGATCGCTTCGGTTGGTCGCGAAGTGGGTTACGATGACCAGCTCTATTTCTCGCGCGTGTTCCGCAAGCGGGTGGGCGTAAGCCCCAGCGACTTCCGCCGCCGCAGCCAGGATGCGCAGGATGCCTTGGTGGCGCATGAGAGCTGGCAATCCGCACGGAGTGCTATTTCCTGAGTTTTCAGGTGATTCCGCCTTGTTCTTACAGACCGATTCGTCTTAAATCAGTCTGGTAACGAACAAGAGGAATGAGAATGAGCGATAAACTACGTGTCGGCCTAATCGGCTACGGTTTTGCCAGCAAAACCTTCCATGCACCCTTGATCGCCGGTACGCCGGATGTTGAGCTGGCGGCGATCTCAAGCAGCGATGCCAGCAAAGTTCATGCTGACTGGCCGTCAGTGCAGGTGGTTTCCGATCCACAGGCGCTGCTGGACGACCCGACACTGCAACTGATTGTTATTCCGACCCCGAATGACACCCATTTCCCCTTAGCCAAAGCGGCACTGAACGCCGGTAAACACGTGGTGGTTGATAAACCGTTTACCGTGACGTTGTCACAAGCGCGTGAGCTGGATGCATTGGCAAAAGCCAAAGGTTTGCTGCTGTCGGTGTTCCATAACCGTCGCTGGGACAGTGATTTCCTGACGCTGAAAAATCTGCTCAACGAAGGAACTCTGGGCGAAGTACGCTACTTTGAATCGCACTTTGATCGCTTCCGTCCGGAAGTGCGCCAGCGCTGGCGTGAGATGAAAGGCGCGGGCAGCGGTATCTGGTTCGATCTTGGACCGCACGTGCTGGACCAGGCGCTGCAGCTGTTTGGCACGCCAGTCGCCATCAACGTGGATATGGCCGAACTGCGTCCGGGCGCGCAAACCACCGATTACTTCCATGCGGTGCTTACCTATCCAACGCGTCGCGTGGTGCTGCATGCCAGCATGCTGGTGGCGGCGGAATCGGCACGCTTCGTGGTGCACGGCACCCGTGGCAGCTACGTCAAATACGGTCTGGATCCGCAGGAAGATCGGCTGAAAGCGGGTGAGCGTCCGCCACAGGAAGATTGGGGCTATGACATGCGCAACGGCACGCTGACGCTGGCGGAAGGCGATGTGATGGTGGAGAAAGAGTTGCTGACATTGCCGGGTAACTATCCGGCGTACTATGCCGGCATTCGCGATGCCATTGCCGGTACGGGTGCGAATCCGGTACACGCGGAAGAGGCGATTCAGGTGATGGAGTTGATCGAGCTGGGCTTGCAGTCCGCCGAAAAACGCCAGACGATGTCGTTGCGGTAATCGCTTACTACCTTTCCGTTGGGAACGCTGATACTCGCTTTACTCCCTCACCCCAACCCTCTCCCGCATGCGGGAGAGGGAATGTTTTAGCCCGCTACGCGTGTGCGCAGCGCTGCTTTCTCTGCATCATTCAGAAACGCGATGGTCACGCCATTATCCTGTGCCTGACGCATCTCTTCAGCGCTCAATCCCGCCTGTGGCGCCGCCACTTCGTATTCATGAGCCAGTTCAACGCCCTGAACCGCCGGATCGTCAGTGTTGATGGTCGCCAGAATGCCGTGTTGCAGGAAGGTTTTCAGCGGATGATTGCTCAGCGACGACACGGTGCTGGTCTGAATATTCGAGGTCAGGCAAGATTCAATCCCAATACGCTGCTCGGCGAGGAAATCCATTAGCGCGCGATCTTCAATCGCCTTGACGCCGTGACCGATACGCTCAGCGCCCAGTTCACGAATCGCTTGCCAAATGCTTTCCGGACCCGCCGCTTCACCGGCGTGGACGGTAATGCGGAAGCCCGCATCGCGTGCCCGATTAAAGTGGCTCAGGAATTCGCTGCCCGGGAAGCCTAACTCATCGCCGGCCAGATCGACCGCAGTGATGCCATCGCGATGCGCCAGTAAGCCTTCCAGCTCACGCAGGCAGGCTTCCTCGCCAAAAGTACGGCTCATGATGCCCGTCAGGCGAACATCGACGCCGTATTGCGCAATACCGGCACGCACGCCGTCAATCACCGCTTCAACCACGCCGGCAATCGGCAGGTTGTGGGTCATCGCCATATAACCTGGTGAGAAGCGCAACTCCGCATAATGGATACCGGCACGCGCCGCATCCTCGACGTTTTCCAGCGCAATGCGACGGCAGGCATCAAGATCGCCCAGCACTTTCACGCCCCAATCCAGTTTCTGCAGGAAGCTCACCAGATCCGGCTCGTTGGCGGTGACCTGCACATGCGGACGCAATGCATCGAGTGAATCGGCGGGCAGCGCGAGATTATATTGGCGACCTAAATCGAGAATGGTTTGTGCGCGAATATTGCCATCAAGGTGGCGGTGGATATCGGTGAGGGGGAGTTTAAGATCAATCATGGCGCACTCGCTTCAGTTTCATAAAGTGCAGAGGATTATAAAAACATCTTGCGCAACAGCGCCAGCGATTTGCGCAAACAGTAAAACGGATGCTGAATTAATCAGCATCCGTCGCATTTTAGAACGATTTTAACCCGGCGATCAGACGATCCAGCCCGTCATCCAGTTTGCTACGCGGGCAACCGGCGTTGAGACGCAGATAACCGCGACTCGCCGCACCGTAGGTTGAACCGGGCATGATCGCCACCTTGTATTGATGTATCAGACGCTGTTGTAGTGCCTGTTCGTCCATGCCAAGTGGATTGAGATCGATCCACGCCAGATAGGTGGCGGCCGGTGGCTGCCAGTTGAGCGGCGGACACGCGGCATTCAGGCGCTGAGCGATGTGCTGCATATTGCCGCGCAGATAATGGCGCAATGCATCCAGCCACGGCGCGCCATTGCGATAAGCGGCAATGGTCGCGGCAACCGCCATAACCGCCGGTGAGGACAAGCCATCCTGCTGCTTCAAAGCGCGGAACCACGCCTGACGATCGCGCTCGTCAGGAATGATGCCCCAGGCGCCGGTCAGCGCCGGAATGTTGAAGCTCTTGGAGGCCGAGGTAAATAGCACCCAATCAGATGCGGCAACCTTGCTCCACGGCGTATGACGCACATCACCCAGCACCATATCCATATGAATTTCATCGCTGATGACCTTGACGCCGTGCCGCTCGCACAGCATCGCCATCTGCTGCAACTCCTGCAATTGCCACACTTTTCCTGTTGGGTTATGTGGACTGCAAAGCAGCATCACTTTGCAGCGCGGCCGTGCCAGTAACGTCTCCAGCTTTGCCATATCACAAACCCATTCGTTACCGTGACGCTGCAGCGGCAGCTCCAGTACGCTACGTTGATTGCCATTGATGGTGTGGTAGAACGCATCGTAGGCGGGCGTGTGGATCAGCACTTCATCGTCAGGCTGCGTCCAGTGGCGCAACAGCTGCGCCACCATATAAATCACTGACGGGCCATAAACCAATGATTCTGCCGGGACTTCAGTATTAAATCGGCTGCGCATCCAGTGCTGCAGTGCGGCGAGAAAATCATCATGCTGCCAGCGGCTGTAACCGAAAACACCGTGGTCGAGTCGCTGCTGTAGCGCCTCGATGATGCAAGGCGCGGTGGCGAAGTCCATATCGGAGATGGTGAAGGGCAGTAAGTCCGCCACGCCGAAGCGGTCGGCGACAAAATCCCACTGCGTGCACCAGCTGCCGTGGCGATCGACCACGCGATTGAAAGCGAAATCCTGCATCATTACACCGTTGCGCTCATCAGGTGCGCCATCTCATCTTTCACCGACTGTACCTGCGGCCCCATCACCACTTGCAGATTGGTGGCATTGACATGGACCACGCCAATCGCGCCGTTGGCTTTCAGTGTCGCATCATCCACCTTGCTCATATCGACCACGGTAATACGCAGACGCGTCAGGCAGTTATCCAGCGAAGCGATGTTTTCAACGCCGCCCAGTGCCGACAGAATCGCTGGCGTATTAAAGCCAGATTTCCCCACGCTGGCACGGCTGACCTGCTGAGCCACGCTGTTGGTCTCGATTTCGCGGCCCGGCGTTTTGATATTGAAGTGACTGATAGCAAAGCGGAAGATGGCGTAATAGCCCACGAACCACACTGCAGCAATCACCGGCACCCAGTACCATTTGGTCGAGAGGCCGTGCAGTACGCCGAACACGAAGAAGTCGATGACGTTGCCGTCGGTGTTACCGATGGTCACGCCAAGCATCGCCATCACGGTAAAGCCTAAACCGGTCAACAGCGCGTGGATGAGATACAGCACCGGCGCGACGAACAGGAACAGGAACTCCAGCGGTTCAGTGGTGCCGCCTACTACGCAGGCCACCACGCCAGAAATCAGCAGCCCTTTAATTTTATGACGATTTTCCGGACGGGCGCAGTGATACATGGCTAAAGCCGCACCGGGCAAACCACCGAGGAAGGCCGGCATTTTACCCTGAGACAGGAAACGCGTGGCGCTCTCGGCAAAGCCGTGCGTATCCGCACAGGCCAGCTGCGCCTGGAAAATGGTTAACGCGCCGCTGACGCTTTTCCCGCACACATCCAGCGTGCCGCCGGCATCGGTGAAGCGAATGATCGCCACCAGAATGTGCTGTAAACCAAACGGCAATAGCAAACGTTCACCGGTACCGAAGATCATTGGGCCAAATTCACCGGCGCTGTTGATTACCCAGCCAAGACCGGTAATCGCGCGGGCGAAGAAAGGCCAAATCAGCGGAACCACTAAGCCCAGCACGCCCATTGCCATTGCCGTGACGATCGGCACAAAACGCGTACCGCCGAAGAAGGCCAGCGCATCCGGTAGGCGAATGTTGTGGAAACGCTCGTGCAGCCAGAACACCACGATGCCGACGATCACCGCGCCGAGAATCCCGGTGTCAATCGATTGAATGCCGAGGATGTTTTGCACGTTGTTGGCTTTCAGCACCGCCGCATCGGTGGTCGGCAGAATGCCATTGATATTGAGCCAGAAGTTGATACTCAGGTTCAGCACCGCATAACCGACAAAACCGGCAAACGCCGCTACGCCTTTATTCTCGCGCGCCATACCGAGTGGAATGGCAATCGCAAACATTACCGGCAGATAGCTGAAAGCAAATGACCCGATTTTCGCCAGCCAGATAAACAGGTATTGCAGGAAAGGCTGATCGAGCAGAGGAATCAGCGTCAGAACGTCGTGGCTGCTGAGCGAACTGCCGATCCCCAGCAAAATGCCGCAAAACGACAGCAGCGCAACGGGCAACATAAAGGTTTTACCCAGACTTTGGAAAAACTCCCAAAGTGACATTTTCGGGCGGGTGGCGGACATAGGATCTCCTGGCAAAAAAGTGAAAGGCTTCAAGGTGGTCAAGGATGATAAAACGTTTTACCACTTTTTTTTGTGGCTATAATCACAAAGAGTGACTAATCGCAGACTTTATTTTTGATGAAATCAGTGTAACGTTTTATCTCTTTGTTTTTGCTCGTCGGTAACGGAACACTATGTCCCAGCAGAAAACCACTATTCATGATGTGGCATTGGTCGCCGGGGTTTCGGTCTCTACCGTGTCGTTGGTGTTATCAGGAAAAGGGCGCATCTCGCCCGCCACCGCCACACGCGTCAATCAAGCGATTGAGCAGCTTGGCTATGTACGAAATCGCTCTGCATCCATCTTGCGCGGCGGAGAAAGTGGCGTCATCGGCTTGATTGTGCGCGATCTTAGCCAGCCCTTTTATGCCGCAATGACCGCCGGACTCAGCGAAATACTGGAGCAGCAGGGCAAAGTGCTGGTGTTGACACAAAGCGGTCAGCATGGACAGCATCTTAAACGCTGTTTTGACACACTGGTGGCGCAGGGAGCGGAGGGCATTGTGCTGGGCGGCGCGGTGGCGCAGGCGGAAACGCTGGTACCGCTAGCACAAGAGCAGAACATCGCCTTGGTCTGCGCCGCGCGCGCCAGCAGTTTGGACAATGTCGATTCGTTACGTCCCGACAACAGCCAGGCGGCACGCATCGCCACCGAATATCTGATTCGCCAGGGTCATCAGCGTATCGCCTGGATGGGCGGATTAGGATCGTCACTGACGCGAGCGGAGCGGATTGGCGGCTATTGCGCTACCTTGCTGCAATATGGCTTGCCGTTTCGATCCGACTGGATCATTGAGTGCGATGATCGCCAGCAAAGCGTGTCGGCGTTGACGCTGGCATTGCTGCGCCAGCATCCCGGCATCACCGCAATTCTGGCGCATAACGGCAGCACCGCGCTCGGCTGTTACTTCGGGGCGTTACGCTGTGGGCGAACCTTTGGCGAAGGCGCGGTAGACAGTTATTACACCCAGCAGCTGGCGCTGGTGGGCTTCAACGACGATCCGCAGCGAGAATTACACGATCCCACCATGACTTTTGTCAGTAGCGAAGCGCGGGATGTGGGGCGGCGTGCAGCGGAGAGAATGTTGCAAAGGCTGCTGCAGCCAGAGGCGGAAATTCAGAGTTTGATCGTACCGCCGCAATTGATGCGCGGAGAAGCGTAAGGGCGGCCAGGCGGCCGCCCACAAGAGATTACTCCGGCATACCTTCGCTGGTTGGCGCACCCAGCATATAGCGTGACAGGAACTGCTCCAGCGTCATCTTGTCGCCATTCATGGTGACCTGACCGTTGCCGTACTGCAGGCTGGTGACGATGTTGTCATCCTGCTGCTGTGTCAGACGGAACATCTGGCCCATCGCGGCTAAGCCTTTCACCTGCTGATCCGCCAGCTTCTGCGCATCATCGCCCTGATATCCCTCCGCCAGACCGACATGACGCATGGTTTCCGTGGCCATCGGCATATTGATGGTCAGTTTACCGTCGAGGTTTTTCAACACGCGATCTACCGCGGCACCCAAACTCTGCGCTTCACCGGTCACGGTGGCCGGATCGTTAAAGCCCAGGTTCAGATTGAAGCTGCTCTCGCCCTTGTCATTTTTCCAGCTCAGCGGCGCAATGCTTAAGGTTGGCGAGCCTTTTAACAGCGTTGGCAGGTTATTACGCAGGATGGTTTGCACGCTGGCCTGATAGCGAATCGGATCTTCCGCTACGCCCGGCTGGCTTAGCAGATCTTGCATCTGGGCGTTGTAGGTGTCGGAGAAGGCTTTCACTGCCTGCGCATCGAATTGCGCGAAGGTCATCGCCAGTTTGGCTTCACCAAATGGCTGCTTCTGCAGGGTAATTTTGTCAACGTTCACGTCCAGCTTGCCGCCAATCTTGCCCTCTTTATTATCAAAGGAAGAGGTGGTTTTCAGCTTCTCCAGCGAGAGACCTTCCTGGCCGTTGATGCTGGCGTTTAGCTTATCCAGAGAGATGGATTGATCGCCAACGCGCACGCCTTCCGGGCTGAGATGCGTATCGCCGCTGAGTTTCAGGCCATTCAAGGTGAACAGCACCGGCATGTCGACCTGATTTTTACTGGTCACCGCGATGCTGGAGAAGTCGCCGTCCAGACTAACCTTATCGCCTTTGCTATCGGCGCTGATATTCAGCGAACCGCCGTTGGTCGCCAGACGATCGCCCGTTTGCGCATTGTTGTAATCCACCGCCAGCAGCGTGAGATCGGTATCGGTCGCGCCACTGTAGCCCACGCGCGTATCGGCATTAACCAGCGATTTACCGTTGGTCAATTCAAACAGTTTCTTCACCGCATCGGTGTTTTCCAGTTCGGTATGCACTGATGCCATACTTGGGATCAGGCTGCCACGTTTCAGCTGGGCTAACGGGAAAGGACCGTGATCGATGGTCTCGTTCAGCACGATGCTTTGACCAGGCTTCAACAGCGGATTGTCATTGGTTTGCGAGCTGGCCTGCACCACCAGTTTGGTCTTGCTGCTGAACACGCCACGCTGATAATCCTGATAGCTCAGCGTCAAACGGCTATTGGGCGCGTAAGCATTCAGCTGCGCATTGGCATTCTGCAACATCTCATCCATGTGGCTTTCCAGTTGTTTACCGGTAAACCATGAAGCACCAGTCCAAATCACGCCGAGCGCCACAATCACACCTACGGCAACCTTGGTCTTTTTCATCGCTGTGTCGTCCTTATCCTTGCGTCCGCACGCCGCTGGTCGGTGCGCGACGGGTGAAGAAAAACGCCCGCAGGCGTTTTAAATTAATAGTTTGAAAGAATAGCAGTTAATGCTGCAAGCGTCAGCCGGATCAGTCCAGCGTATTAAACACGCGCGCCAGTCGTCCGGTACCTGCTGCGCTCACCGGTGACTCGTTGGCGGCGACAAAACAGGATTCACCCGGCTTCAGCACCAGTTGTTGACCAGACTTCTCAATCACCGCCTGGCCTTCGATACAGAACAGCAGGGCAGCACTGTTTTGCGCCAGGGCCTGCGGCGCAGCTGACAGCGCATGGATAGCGAAGGCAAAATCCTCCACTGGAATCGGGAAGTTCAGCGTTTCGCCGTCGCGCTGCGGTTGCGTCAGCAGCGTCGCCGCCGGTTTTGCATGGAATTTCAGGTTAGCCAGCAATTCCGGGATATCGATAAACTTCGGCGTCAGACCGGCGCGTAGCACGTTATCGGAGTTCGCCATCACTTCCAGCGCCACGCCTTTTAAATAGGCGTGTGGCGTTTCGGCGAACAGGAACATCGCTTCGCCCGGCTGCAGCGTGATCACATTCAGCAGCAGCGGGGAAAACAGGCCGCTGTCATCGGGATAATCGGCGGCAATGGATTTGATGGTTTGCCACGGCTCGCCTTCACGGGAATTGAGCGCCGATTTCAACACGCCAATCGCGCGTGATTTAGCCTCATTTTTCAACGACAGCAGGGTGGCGAACAGTTTTGCCAGATTGGCTTCGTTGGCATTCTCCAGGAAGTGGGCGATTTGCGGATGCGCGCCAGCGACCGGTTCCAGCAGCGAGACAATCTCATGCAGCTCGCGGAAACCGTTCATCGCCTGGAAGGGCGTCAATGCATACACCAACTCCGGCTTATGATTGGCATCTTTATAGTTACGTTCGGCGGCGCTCAGTGGAATGCCGGCGGCATTTTCTAGCGCAAAGCCCTGCTCGGCGGCGGCTTTACTTGGATGCACCTGAATCGACAGCGGCTGTTCGGCACACAGCACTTTAAACAGGAACGGCAGCTCGCCAAAACGCTCAGCGACGGCTTTGCCCAGCGTGGCCACTTTATCCGCATCGATCACATCGCGCAGCGAACGCGCTTCACCGTTTACGTCAACGGTGGAAGGACTTTTTGGGTGCGCGCCCATCCACAGCTCGGCCATTGGCAACCCCTGCGGATTTTCGATGCCGTAAAGTTTGGTCAGCGCAGTTTTGCTGCCCCAGGCGTAATTTTGCAGCGAATTGTTCAATTTTTGCATCGTTTACCCTTAATAACCGTAAGTAAATAAGCGTATTAAAGCAGAAAGTGCCATAGAAAATACACGAACAAGTGCAATAAACGCGATAGGCTCGCATAATGTTAAATTCTTGTATGTGACAATCTTGCTCGCTCAACGGCGTCGCGGGAAGGCGTTTAGAGCGGAAACCTCAAAATCTGAGCTAAGGAGACGTAGTCATGGCAGCCAATCGCATTGAAAAAGACTCAATGGGACCGATCGAAGTACCGGCAGATAAGTTGTGGGGCGCACAAACCCAGCGTTCGCTGGAACATTTCAAAATCTCAACCGAGAAAATGCCGGTGGCATTGGTGCACGCGCTGGCGCTGACCAAGCGCGCCGCCGCGCAGGTTAACCAGGATCTCGGCTTGTTACCGGCCGATCGTGCTCAGGCGATTCTCAAAGCCGCCGACGAAGTGCTAGCTGATAAGCACAGCGACGAATTCCCGCTGGCGATTTGGCAGACCGGCTCCGGCACGCAAACCAACATGAACATGAACGAAGTGCTGGCCAACCGTGCCAGTGAAATTCTCGGCGGCGAGCGTGGCATGTCGCGTCTGGTGCATCCGAATGATGACGTGAATAAAAGCCAAAGCTCCAATGATGTGTTCCCCACCGCCATGCACGTGGCCGCGGTCATTGCCGTGCGGGAGCAGCTGATTCCGCAGATTCACGTGTTGAAAAAGACGCTGAGTGAGAAATCCGACGCGTTCAAAGATATCGTCAAGATTGGTCGTACCCATCTGCAGGATGCGACACCGTTAACGCTCGGTCAGGAGATCTCCGGCTGGGTGGCGATGCTGGAGCACAATCTTAAGCACATCGAAAACAGCATTCCGCACGTGGCGGAATTGGCGCTGGGCGGTACCGCGGTCGGCACCGGCCTGAACACCCATCCGGAGTACGCGGTGCGCGTGGCACAAGCGCTGGCCGATCTGACCAAACAGCCGTTTGTAACCGCACCAAACAAGTTTGAAGCGCTGGCAACCTGCGATGCACTGGTGCATGCGCACGGCGCGCTGAAAGGCCTGGCGGCCTCGCTGATGAAAATTGCCAATGACGTGCGCTGGCTGGCCTCTGGTCCACGTTGCGGCATTGGTGAACTGGCGATCCCGGAAAACGAGCCAGGCAGCTCGATCATGCCCGGCAAAGTGAACCCGACGCAGTGCGAAGCGCTCACCATGCTGTGTTGCCAGGTGATGGGTAACGATGTGGCGGTGAACATTGGCGGTGCGTCCGGCAACTTTGAGCTCAACGTGTTCCGTCCGATGGTGATCCACAACTTCCTGCAGTCGGTGCGCCTGCTGGCCGACGGTATGGACAGCTTCAATCACCACTGCGCGATTGGTATTGAGCCGGTGCGCGAGCGTATCGATCAGTTGCTGAACGAGTCGCTGATGCTGGTTACCGCGCTCAACACCCATATCGGTTACGACAAAGCGGCGGAAATCGCCAAGAAAGCCCATAAAGAGGGCCTGACGCTGAAAGGCTCGGCGCTGAAATTGGGTTATCTCACTGAAGAGCAGTTCGACGAGTGGGTACGTCCGGAGGAGATGGTTGGCAGCATGAAGCAGTAATCTGCCGCTAACTGTTATGAAGGCCGTTCATCTGAACGGCCTTTTTTACGCCAGTCGATCGCTCCACAAATGCAGGCGTGGAATGATCAAATGCAGCGGTTCGGCCAGCGGTTTATGGCGATACGCGACGTTATCTGCATCATAATTCAGTAACTCGCCCAAAATGGGTACCTGCGTCTTATCGCGGCACAGCACCAGCAGCGGAGAAGGGCAGGCAAGCTGTACCTGCTTCTTCTCGCTGGCGCGCCACACGCGGGCAATCGGTTGTACCTTCACCGGACGTTTGATTTTCAGCTTCGCTCCCGCAGGCAGCGCGAGAATCGCTTCCAGCTCTTGCTGCACTTTTTCCGCCCACTGTTCACGCGTCCACGGCGCCTGAGCGCGATTGGCTTTCAGACTGCGCTCCAGCTGCTCAACCACCGCATCACGCGTCACGTTTTTGATGATGTTTTTATTTGCCCAGCCAAAACGCAAACTGTCTGGCGAATTAAGCAGCGTCACGCTGCGGTAGGCGTTTAGGGTGATTAAGCCGCGCAGATGCTGGTGGACAAACTCAAAGCGCGCCTCGCTTGGCAAGCCCGACTCCACGGTAATGAGCTGTTCCAGCCGCTGCTTCAAGGTGTTGATCTCGGCCACCTGCTGCGTGATTTGCGCATGCATTTCCCCCTCGGCCTGGATGCAAATCGCGCCCGGCAATCGCACCGCGGCTTTAGTGCTGAGCTTTTCCGATTGATGCTGCATAAATAGGCGGCAGTAGTGCGCCAATGCCATTTCGCGCGCGGTTTTACCGAGATGCTGCGTTACGGCGATGCGTTCAATTTCATCGTGCTCACGCCCTTTTTCAATTTCCGGCAGGCTGAAAACCCGTGCAATCAGCAGCGGTTGCTGTTCAATCTGCTGACGTAAGGCACTCAACGCCGCTTCCAGCGCGTTCACGCATTCATGTAAATCGGCAACTAAATCATAGCGGGCCATAAAATGCCTCCATAGTTACAACATACTTTTTAGTGTACTGGCTCGGGTGCTAATCTGCCAGTGCAGCGCAAGGAATTCGCTAAGCAGGGGAAGAGGGGATTTTTCCTGCTGGATTAACGTGTTATAACAATGCTTTGCCTGCTAACGGAAAATTGTCGTGCAGCCTCTGCCAAAGCCACCTGTTCCCGCCATTATTACGCTTGGATTAGTGCAAATCCTTTCATGGGGCGGATCGTTCTATTTAATGGCGGTGATGGCCACTCCGATCGTGGCGGAAACCGGCTGGTCGCAGCAGTGGGTGTATGGCGCGCTGTCGCTCGGTATGTTGATTTCGGGTTTGCTGGCCCCGCTAAGCGGCCGACTGATTTCCCGCTCTTATGGTCGCGTATTGCTGGCAGCGAGCGGGGCGGTGATGGCGATCGGTCTGGTGATCATGGGCCTCAGCCATCATCTGCTGCTGTTTCTGTTTGCCTGGCTGATTATCGGCATTGGCATGGCGATGGGCTTATACGATGCGCTATTCGCCACGCTCGGCACACTGTACGGCGGGCAGGCGCGCGGCGCGATTACCGGCATCACGCTGATCTCCGGTTTTTGTACCACCCTGGTTTGGCCGGGCACCGCGCTGCTGATCCACTGGCTGGAGTGGCGTGGCGCCTGTTTTGCCATCGCCGGAGTATTGTGTCTTTCTGTGTTGCCCGCCTACCTTTACGCACTGCCTGCGCCCGCAGCGAAAATCGCTACCAGCAAGCCGACATCAGCCGCGCACGGCGATGCACTTGCCCCGGCGCTGTTCTGGTTGCTGTGCAGTATTTTCACCCTCGCATCGGTGATCATGACGGCGATTTCGGTGCAACTGATTACCTTGCTGCAAGCCAGCGGGCATACGCTGGCATCGGCTTTAGCGATCAGCGCCATTCTTGGTCCCTGTCAGGTGGGCTCGCGCATTGTCGACATCGCCTTTAAGCGCGGACATCCCATCTGGACCACTTTCTTCTCGGTGGGATTGGTGGCGCTGGGCCTGCTGCTGCTGGCGTGTTATCCGCAGTTTGCCGTGCTGAGCATGGTGCTGTACGGCGCCGGAAATGGGCTGCGGGCAATAGTGCGGGGAACTTTACCGCTGGTAATGGTCAAACCAGAGGCTTACGCGATTGTGGTTGGGCGCATGGCGCGTCCCGCGTTGATTGGCCAGGCATTAACGCCGCTGGTTGGCGGCTATGTCTTTGAGCACCTCGGCGCCAATGCCACGCTGTGGCTATTGTGTCTGTTGGCGTTTATCAACGTGCTGCTGGTGATGGTGTTGAAGCAGAAATTGCCACACGCCAGCCCACAGTCGGAAAGGGGAGCGATAAATTAAGCAGCCTGTGCGCTTCTACCCGCTTAAATGGGGAATACGTGCCTGGATCACGGGCGCTGGCTTCTAAAAAGCAACAGTGTTTGTTATATTTATTGCTCATTGATTACTCACTGTCGCGGCATAAAAACAACAAGATAACCGCAACTCAGGATATTGAAATGCTTGATTACCGCTTCCCGACAGCTTTGCAGATGGTTTTGAGCGTAGCGATGGCGGAGCAACTGGGCAAACGCTCGACCAGTGCCATATTGGCGTATGGTCTTGAAGCGAACCCCAGTTTCATTCGAAAACTCATGGTTCCGCTCACGCGCGACGGCATCATCGTCTCGACGCTTGGCCGCACCGGCTCAATTCACCTGGGTCGTCCGGCCGCTGAGATAACGCTGCGCGACATCTACACCTCGGTGATTGAAGATAAAAAGCTCTGGGCCTCGCGTCCCGATGTCGCCCCGCGTTGTCTGGTCAGTGCTAACCTGTGTTGGTACTTTAAATCCATTGCGGAAGAGGCTGAAGAAGCGTCGCTGAAGGTGCTGGAAACCCGCACCGTGGCAGACGCGCTGGCCGAGCTGAAGCATAACGACACCAGCAACTGCGAAGAGCTGCCCGATGTCGAACTCGCCGATCTGTGTAAGAAAGGCCGCTAAAACCGCACCAATCCCGTAGGGTCGCCATTCATGGGGACCTTTTTTTATTGCTCCGAGCGCCACACATAAAAAAATCCGGGCACATCGGCCCGGATTGTTCATCACACATTTAACTGTTACGCGGTCTGCACTTCCGCTTGCGGCTGCTTGCGTGTCACCAGCTTACGCAGCGTCACATAAAACACTGGCGTCAGGAACAGCCCAAACAGCGTCACGCCCAGCATCCCAGAGAACACGGTAATCCCGGTCACGCCGCGCACTTCCGCACCTGCACCTTCACCCAGAATCAGCGGAATAGTACCGGCGATAAAGGCAATCGAGGTCATGACGATGGGACGCAGACGCAGACGACAGGCTTCCAGCGCCGCATCGACAATGCTCTTGCCCTGCATCTCCAGCTCGCGCGCAAACTCAACGATCAGAATCGCGTTCTTACACGCCAGCCCCATCAACACCACCAATCCAACCTGCACAAACACGTTGTTATCGCCGCCGGTTAGCCACACGCCAACCAGGGCAGACAGCATGGTCACCGGTACAATCAGGATCACCGCCAGCGGCAGCGTCCAGCTCTCATACAAGGCCGCCAGCACCAGGAACGCCAGCAGAACGGCTACCGGGAACACAATCAGCGCAGTGTTGCCTTGCGTGGATTGCTGATAGCTCAGATCGGTCCATTCAATGTTCATGCCATTCGGCAGCACCTGAGTGGACATCGCTTCCAGCTTTTGCATTGCCTGCGCTGAAGAGAGCACACGCGGATCGGCATCACCAATCAGATCCGCCGCCGGATAGCCGTTGTAGCGAATCACCGGATCCGGGCCGTACGTGGTGGTGATATTGACCATGCTGCCAATCGGCACCATTTCGCCGCGATCGTTGCGGGTGCGCAAATTGCCGATATCCTGCACGCTATCGCGGAAATCACCGTCTGCCTGCGCCATCACGCGCCAGGTGCGACCAAACTTATTGAAATCGTTAACGTACGACGATCCCAGATAGGTTTGCAGCGTGCTAAACAGCTCGGTCAACGACACGCCTTGCGCTTTGGCCTTGTCGCGGTCGACCTGCACATCCAGCTGTGGCACGTTGGCCTGGTAGGATGAGATCGGGAACATCATGCCCGGCGTCTGCAGCACTGCACCGGTCAGGGTATTGATGGCGTTCTGCAGCGCACCGTAACCCAAACCTGCACGATCCTGCACATACAGCGAATAACCAGAGCCTTGTCCCAGACCCAAAATCGGCGGTGGCATAATCGAGAAGCCAAAGCCTTGCTGGATTTTGGATATCTTGGCGTTGATCTCAGCATTAATTTCCGCCGCGCTGCGCGTCCGTTCGCTGAACGGCTTCAGGCCAAAGAACACCGTGCCGGTATTTGGCGTGTTGGTGAACTGCAACGCATTAAGCCCCGGGAACGCGACCGAATAGGCCACGCCTTCGGTGTTCATCCCGATTTCACTCATCTTGCGAATCACTTCATCGGTGCGCGCCAGCGATGACCCTTCTGGCATTTTCACGCCGCCGATCAGATACAGCTTATCCTGGGTCGGAATAAAGCCGCCTGGCACGGTATGGAACATAAAGCCCGCGCCCGCCAGCAGCAGCACATAGACACCGAACACCGCGCCACGTCGACGCAGCGTTTTCCCTACCAGCGATTCGTAGCCATCCGAGCTGCGCTGGAAGAAGCGGTTGAACGGGCGGAACAGCCAGCCGAGCAGGCGATCGATAATGCGCGTCGGCATATCTTTCGCCGCGTTGTGCGGTTTCAGCAGCAGCGCCGCCAGCGCCGGAGAGAGCGTCAGCGAGTTGATAGCCGAGATCACCGTGGAGATGGCAATCGTCACGGCAAACTGCTTATAGAACTGTCCGGTCACGCCCGATAGGAAGGCCATCGGTACGAACACCGCACACAGCACCAGCGCGATAGCGATAATCGGGCCTGATACTTCGCGCATCGCCTGATGCGCCGCCGCGGTGGGTGACAAACCCTGTTCGATATTACGCTCAACGTTCTCCACCACCACGATGGCGTCATCCACCACGATACCGATCGCCAATACCAGGCCAAACAAACTCAAGGTATTGAGCGAAAAGCCCAGCAGGTAGAGGATGCTGAAGGTACCGACCACCGAAACCGGCACCGCCAGCAGCGGAATGATTGAGGCGCGCCAGGTTTGCAGGAACAGAATCACCACCAGCACCACCAGTACAATCGCTTCAAACAGCGTTTGCACCACGGCACGAATCGAATCACGCACAAACACGGTCGGATCGTAAGGCGCGGCCCACTGCACATCGTCCGGGAAGCGGGTGGCCAGCTCGGCCATTTTATCGCGCACCGCATTGGAGAGATCGATAGCGTTGGCACCTGGCGCCTGGAAGATACCGATACCCACCGCATCTTTGTTGTTCAGCTGCGAACGTAACGCATAGCTGCCGGAACCCATCTCGATACGCGCCACGTCACGCAAGCGCACCAGCGTGCCGTCGTCGGCGGTTTTCAGGATGATATTGCCAAACTGCTCTTCGCTTTCCAGCCGGCCCTGCGTGTTAATCGACAGCAGGAAGTCACTCTGTTTCTTCAGCGGTTCTGCACCAAGCTGCCCGGCAGAAACCTGCACGTTCTGCTCCTGCATGGCGCTAACCACATCGGAAGCGGTCAAGCCACGCGCCGCCACCTTATTGGGGTCGAGCCAGACGCGCATTGCGTACTCACCGGCACCGAAGATCTGAATCTGTCCGACGCCCGGCAGGCGTGCCAGCTCATCTTTCACTTTCAGCGTGGCGTAGTTACGCAAATAGAGTGAATCGTACTTGCCGTGCGGCGAGAACATATGCACTACCAGCGTCAGCGTCGGCGACATCTTCTGCGTGGTGAGGCCCAGTTGTCGCACCTCTTCCGGCAGACGCGCTTCGGCCTGCGCCACGCGGTTCTGCACCTGCACCTGCGCCTGATCCGGATCGGTGCCTGGACGGAAGGTCACGGTTGTCACCAGGACGCCATCGGAACCGGCCACCGACTTCATGTACATCATGTTTTCCACCCCGTTGATGGCTTCTTCCAGCGGCGTCGCCACGGAATCAGCAATCACTTTGGGGTTAGCGCCTGGGTACTCGGCGCGCACCTGCACGCTGGGTGGCACCACGTTGGGATATTCACTGATCGGCAGCAGCGGAATGGCGATCAGTCCGGTGGTAAAGATCAAAATCGACAGCACCGCGGCGAATATCGGTCGGTCGATAAAAAAGCGGGAGAAATCCATAAAAGGCAGTCTCGAAGGTTATTGAGCGGAGCGCATCGCCACCGGTTGGGCGGTCACCGGCATGCCAGGCATAAAGACTTTCTGTAAGCCATTGACGATCACTTTGTCGCCGGGCTTCAGACCCTGCTGCACAATGCGCAGGCCATCGGCTAACTCACCGGCCTGAATATCGCGGCGTTGGGCTTTGCCCTGGGCATCGACCACGTAAACGTACTTGCGATCCTGATCGGTCAGCACCGCTTTATCGTCAATTAACAGCGCGGTGAAATCGGCGCTGCCCGGCAGGCGCACGCGCGCAAACAAGCCCGGCGTGAACTGGCGCTGCTGGTTATCCAGTGAGGCGCGCATGCGGATGGTACCGGTGCTGGCGGTCAGCTGGTTATCGAGAAAATCGACGGTGCCGCGATGCGGGAAACCCTCTTCGCCGGTCAGCGCCACTTCCACCGGCAGCGATCCGCGATTTTCGCCTTTACGCGCCATTGCCTGATAGTGCAGATAGGTGGCTTCATCCACGTCGAAGTAGACGTACATGCGATCCTGCGACACTAAGGTGGTCAGCACGCTGGCGCTGTCGCCGGCGGTCACCAGGTTGCCGGTGGTGATCATCGCGCGGCTGGCGCGACCTTCAATCGGCGCGGTCACGCGGGTGAAATCAAGGTTCAACTGCGCCATATCCACCGCCGCCTGCGCTGACAGCACGCTGGCCTGCGCCTGATTGGCCGCCGAGCGACGCTGTTCCCACTCTTCACGTGACACGACATTGGTGCCGATCAGCTTATCGGTACGCGCCGATTCACTGCGCGCTAGCGTGGCCTGGCTACGTGCGTTGGCGAGCTCCGCCTGCGCCTGCTCAAGCGTGGCGCGATAGGTGCGGTCATCGATGGTGAACAGCACCTGGCCTTTTTTCACCTCATCGCCTTCGCGATAATTCACCTGATCGATATAGCCGGAGACGCGTGGGCGCAGCTGCACGCTCTGCACCGCTTCGAAGCGGCCGTTGAAGCTATCCCATTGGCTGACTTTCTGCTCAACCACCTGCGCGACACTCACTTCGGGCGGCGGCGGCGGGGCGTTTTGCGCCACACCGCGATCGCAACCGGCCAGCAGGCTTCCCAGCAACATCACTCCTGACAGGCTTACTGCCCGACGAACCCCATATGTTTGCAGATGCATTGTTGTTATTCCGCTTAGGTGAAAAAGAAAGGAGACGTACGAAAAATCTGCAACTTTGAAGATTGCATTAAAACGCGATGAGTGTAGGCTTGTGCAAACTGCAACTGCAAGAATATCTGATACACTTTATGTGCGGTTTTGATCATTGCGTTGCAAAGCGATCAAAGCCCCTACGCGCTGTGCGGCATTTAATGCAATAATAAAACTTGCATTAACTGGCATCATCAGTCACCCTTAAAGTGTAATTGCAACTGATACTGATACTGTTCGCAGAGGCGACGGGAGAGAATGGGATGATGAGCGACGCATTTATTCACGATCTGATCGACTGGATTGATAACAACATTGAAGCACGTCTGGATCTGGACACCGTAGCGGGGCGCGCCGGTTATTCGAAGTGGCACCTGCAGCGTATGTTCAAAGAGCACACTGGCTATCCGCTGGGTGAATACATTCGTAACAAAAAATTGAAAAAATCGGCTGATCGACTGACCACCAGCAATGAACCGATTCTCAATGTGGCGATCTCACTCGGTTTCGACTCGCAGCAGTCGTTTAACCGCAGCTTCAAACGTCAATATGGCGTAGCGCCGGGAGCATGGCGTCGTCACGCCGCGCCAACCGCCAGCGCGATGCAGTAACACCCCGCCAGGGCCAGCCTTGCTGGCCCGCGTTACTCTCCGTTATAAATTCTGCGTTTTAAATCTGCTACTATCGTCGTCCTGTCTTTCAGGATGTCACCATGTCAAAAAAACTCTGGATTGCCTTAATTCTGATCCTCGCCGCGCTGTGGCTTGGGTTAAAACCGCATTTGTCCGACAAATGGGCCAACAGCCACCCCGATATTTCGCAGCTCACCGATGCCAACACCGTGGCGCGCTGGGTGCAGCAGCACCAGCGATTGCCCGATCTGTATCTCACCAAAAATGAGGCGCGTCGCCAGGGCTGGAACCCGAGCAAAGGCAATTTGTGTGAGGTGTTACCGGGTCGCGCGATTGGCGGCGATCGCTTCAGCAACCGTGAAAGAAGGCTGCCGATGCAGGCGGGCAGGCAGTGGTATGAAGCCGATGTGAATTACGATTGCGGTCACCGCGATGCCGATCGTCTGCTTTACTCATCCGATGGCCTGATTTTCCTCACTACCGATCACTATCGCAGCTTCAAACAGGTGCCTTAACCATGTTGACGCTCCATTTTGACTTTCAAAGCTTGCCGGATCGCCAGGCGTTTTACTGCGCGCTGGTGCAGCAAAGCGCCTGCCCGATGGATTTCGGCAACAACCTTGATGCGCTGTGGGATTGGCTGACCGGCGGCATGGCGCTGCCGGCGACCCTCTATTTAACGCATGCCGATCACGCCAGCCACAGCGCCGAATTCGCGCCGTTGCTGGCGCTACTGGAAGAGGCGCAGCAGCAGTTAGCGGGCGAGCTGCACCTGATACGTGAGGCGTAGATTACGCATGCAGCGGCAGCAGCAAAATTGCCAGCATCTGTCGCGCATTCGCCGGCAGATCGCCGCCGCCGGTATAACCGTTGTTCTCGACAATCACCGAATTTAACCCCACCAGCCAGTCATAGATGTAGTAAGCCGTATGATTAGCAGGGGCGGCTGACAGCCGCGTTAAACGCTGTCCCGGCGAGAAGCTGACGCTCGGTGCCGGCGGACGGGCGAAAATTGTCTGACCGCGATTGACGCGACTCTCCGGACGCTCACTCTCTGGACGCTGCAAAAAGCCCAGCCAGGCGACAAAATCACCCAGCACCGTCATGGCGCGTGAAACCTGACGATCGGTACGCGCTTCGTGCGCGCTGGCCTGCGCATCGGGTTCATTGAGCGCCGTTTGCAGCTTGCTGAGCATTTTCAGACGGAAGCTGGCGGTGATCAGCTCCTCTATCAGCATCTCCAGCGTGGGTTTATCGACGTTGAGCAGCGCCAGCAGGCTGCGGCTCTCCGGCAGCTGACGCAAATGCTCCAGCCACAAAGCAAATACCTGCTGTGGGAACTGCTGATCGCGCTGGCCACCCGCACTGCGCGGCTCAGCGGCGGCGACCGGTTCATCTTTGAACAGATCAAACTCGAAGCCGATACCAAAATAGCTCTGCTCGGCGGCAGCAGTTTTGCTGCTGTGCTGGCTAACGTTGCTGCTGCTCTGGCTCAGCCAAAGCTGACGCACCGCTTCGCGTGACGGCTGCAAACGCTCCAGCAGTTCGCCGTGTAAACCGGTGCGATGTTGCAAACATTTCAGCAGCGTATCGGCGATCGTCTGCTTGCGTGCCGCCTGTTCCGGCGTAGCGCTGGATTCGGTCCACGGCTGTAAACGCTCCACCAGCTTCTGCTGCAGGGCGCTAAGCTGCTGAGCCAGGCGATCGCGGCGCGCCTCCGGCTGCATCTCATCCTGCAGCCAGCTGCCCATGCGATCGACACCGGCACGATCCAGCGCCAGCATCGAGCCCCAGCTCTGTCCCGGCTGACCAATCTGCCGTTGTACCGCTTCATCCGCGTTAATCTGCTGCTGCTGATAGCGCGCGTCATGCGGCGTGATCGCCCAAATCAGACGCGGTTTTTCGCCGCTGGCCGCGACGGTTTGATGCATGTGCCACTCGCGCAGCGCGCTGGCGGCGACATCGGTGTCCTGACGCTGGCTGGCTGCGGTACAAATCAGCATAAGATCGATGCCCTGACGCGCGGCGTACAGGCCTGGCAGCAGCGCGCGTTTCTGTTCCAGCAGGGCGGCGCGCAGCGGATCGCGCTGGCGCAGCTGCGCCAGCTCTTCCTGCTGGGCGCGGTCGGCTGGCGTGCCCGGCGCGGGCAGCTCCAGCATATCGGCGTCATCGTACAACGCCTGGCGCGGCGTGGAGCTGAGCGGCAGAGTGATTTCCAGCGTCAGCAGCGCGAGTAAACCTAACGGCACCTGCTGCGCTTTACCCACGCGATTGGCGACCATCGGGCACACTTCGATCATCTCTTGCCCATCGGCATCATGACTGATCAGTTTTTCTGCCGGTAGCGTGGCGTCATCGACCAGCAGGCTGAGCGGCGCTAACACGCGCGGCGCGTGACGCAGTTGATGACGCAAATGCATCAGGCTGCGCAGGCTTTCATTCAGGGCGTTTTGGCCTGGCCACAGCAACGCAAACAGCTGCACGCGGTCGTCAACGTTGAGCCACGGCGCCAGCGCCACGGCCTGCGGCCAGAAGTGACGATCGAGTATTTCGGCGTGACGATGGTGGCGACGGCTCCACGCCCACAGCGTGATCAGCGCGTCGCTATCCAGGCCAGGCTGCGCCTCATCCTGACGATGGCGCTGCAAACGCTGCAGCGCGGCGTCGATGTGCGCGCTATCGGGCTGATCTTCCGTTTTGGCGCTGGCCAGCATCAAACGAATCAGCTCCACTTCGCTCAGCAGCGTCATCTCCAGCGGCCAGGCGTTGGATTGCGTTTCACGCTGGTGGCTGAAGCGGGTGGCAATGGCGAAATCGAGATTGCCCGGATTGATGTGCTGGAAATAGTTCAGGACTTTATCGCCGAGGCGCGCAATCAGCTGACCCTGCGCATCGCCAACCATTTCACTCAGCAGCCAGGCTTTGCCCGCCTGCGATTGGCCAAACAGCGCCAGCGTGACCGGGCGCGCCAGTTGACGCGCCAGCGCATGGCTTTCCACACGTGCGCGGCGCAGTTGCAGCGTCAGCGTCTCGGCTTCCATCGCCAGTCGTGGCGCATGCGCCTGATGGGTTTCCACCCAATTCAGCGCACCGTCCAGCGTTTCCTGCATCAGGCTGAGACGTTTGGCGGGCGTAACCGGCGTAGCTTTTTTGGCAGTTCTCATCGTTTACAGACGCTCCCGCTGTCGATCCAATATTGCGCATTTGCGTTACCGGTGGCCGAAAGCGTATTCAGTTTCAGACTCAGCTGTTCCAGCGGCACGCGCGTGCCGTCATCCATCCGCGCATCGCTTAGCACTAAGCGTTCCGGCCCCAAATTATCTGGCCCAGGCTGCACCGCCAGCTTAATGCGCAGCACGCTTTCCCCGGCCACCTGACGCGCCAGCGTCGGGTCGACAATGCTCAGGCTGTAGAGCGGCGAGGCCGGCCAGCGATCGTTCTCCAGCTGGCGGAAGCCGAGGCAGACGTTGCCGCGGATGCGGAAGCTGCTCTTGCGATCCAGCGCAAAACTGCTGCTGTCGAGATCGATTTCGCTGTAGCACAGGTTGTCGTCGCTCAGCGCAGTGGTTTCATCCAGCACGCCGAGATAGCGGATGGTGGAGTAAGGTTCGAAATCACCGGCGCGGAACCAGAAGCTGCTTAGGCGCAGATCGAGCGCCAGCAGGCATAACATTGCACCGACGGCGGCGGTCGATTTCGGGTTATCAATGCGGCCCTGTTTATTAAACGGATACCAATCGCTGGTGTGGTAGCCCTCCAGCGACAAAATACGGCTGCCCGGCAGCGGTTGCAGATGGCGCACCAGCGCCTGAATGCCCGGGAAGCGTGACGGACGACCGGTCAGCAGCAACACATCGCACTGATACAGCGACACCACTTCGCACATTGCGCGCAGCGCCGGAATGATCGCCATACGGTGCTGCAGGAACTCGCCGTGCAGCTGCGTCATGCTTACCACCAGCGGCACCTCCAGCAGATCGAAACGGCTGTCGCCGCCGAGGGTGCGCTGAATTTCTCCGTTCACAAACGCCAGCACGCTGCTGGCCGGTTTTTGCGGCACCAGCTCGCCGAACAACGCATTGATTTCGCTGTGGCTGTCGAGCGGATCCCAGTTCTCGTACTGCTCCAGCACCGCCTGCGCCAGCGGGATAAACAGCTGCAGCGTCACCTGCTGACGCAGCGTGGCCTGACCGTCCATGCGGCTGTCATGGCCGAACAGCTTGTTCATCAGCGGCTCTGCCAGCGTCAAACCGGCTTTCTGCAAACTGTGCTGCAGCGCGGGCAGAATCCACAGCTGAATCACATCCAGCAGGATGTCGTCGCCCGCCACTTTAAAACCTTCACGGAACAGTAAGCGCGGAGTGATTTTGACGTTGTTGCCCTGGCCGTCATCAAGACGATATTGGGTAATGGCGAGATCGGTGGTGCCGCCGCCGATATCAATCGACGCGATACGCAGGCTCTTGCCCGGGACTTCATCGGCTTCACGCGGGCGATCCGGACGCGCCATGCTGCTGAAGAAATCCTCCGCGCGACCGGCAAAGTTGACCTGGGTTTCGTTGAACAGCCAAACCATTTGACCGCAGGTGGCTTCGTCCCACTCCATCTGTACATCCGGCACCGGGCGCAGGCTTTTTGCCTGGCTGGCGGCCGAGAAATCCTCCTCTGCCGGATGCCAGCCTTCGGCCTTCCATACCAGCGCGATGGCTTCCTGCATGCGGCGGCGGAAAATTTCCCGCTCCGGCTTCGGCATGGCGGACGGCAGCGTCAAAATCACGTGACGCAGCTGGCGCGGCGCCTGGCTTTGCGGCATGCGCTGACGCTGCGCCACGCTGTTCATCTGCATCATCGCCTGCGCCAACAACTCGCACAGCATAAAGGTCATCAATGAACTGCGGCTGTAGCTGGCCGAGAATACCGGCAGACGTTCGTCTTCCGCCAGCGCGTGCAGCGGCTGGCCTTCATCATTGATCAACAGGGTAAACGGCAGCGCGGTGGCCTGCGGCTCATCGCTGCTGCCGTTAGCGTTGAAGCGCCAACCGGGCTGATAGCGCGCTTCATCCCATAGATAGCGGCGCGGGCTGGATAAGCCGGTGCTGCCTTCGGTACCGGCACGCAGCAGCGCCAGGCGGCTGGCTTCACGTCCGACGCGCGTCAGTGACGGCCACATAAAGGCGTTTTCACGGCCGCTCTCCAGTGAGAAGTTGGCCTTGCCGAAACGGGTTTCAGCAAACTCCAGGCGGCTGTCGAACAGTTCGTTGTAAACCTGATGCGGTTCGGAGAGATCGCGCAGCTGCAGCTCATAGGTCTGGCGCAGACCGCTGCTCTCTTCGGCATGATCTTCCACCAGAATGCCGCAGGTGTGCGAGTTGCCCACATCAAGAATGATGTCGACGTTAACCGCCGGGGTTTGGTGGGACGCCGCCTGAATGGTGATTTCGGCCAGATCGAGCTGTTCGCCCAGTAGCTCCAGCAGATTGAGATAGTGCGCCTGATATTCGAATTCGCGCAGCGCCTGATTCAGCTCCTGCTCGCGGCGTGACTCCAGCGCATGCACCTGCTGACTAAAGGTCTCACGCAGCCAGCCATCAACCCAGGTATGATCGAGAAATTCACCCAGTTCATAGTTGTGCCAGGCGAGGGCGAAACTAACGCCGTTCTGCGCATCGGCCTTGCTTAAACCGTGCTGCTCGCCGCCATCCTGTTCGGAAACAATGCGGGTATCGAAGGCGAGGGTGATGCGATGGGTGTTGCCGGCCGCATCGGGTTGGTTCAGCGCGGCCAGATGCAGACGCGCCCAGTTGTCTGGGCCGCCAATAAAACGGCGTCCGCTGGTGCAGCGCAGCACCGGCAGCGGCAGCCACTGCTGGGCCAGCAGTTTCAGTGAGTCGGCTAGCGCAATATCCGACTCCGGACGCACCACTTCTGCCGCGCCGCCATCTTCCGGATAAAGCAGGAACTTACCGCTGTTGCCATCGACATTCAGGCGCAGCAGCGGGCCATTAGCCGTCTGACGCACGAACTGACGGCGCGCCTGTAACGCAGGCAAACGCAAACCGAAATCAAGAAACTGTACACCGCTATCTTCAATCAGCGTGATTTTCTGTTTGTCATCGATGAGGGGAGCCAACATGTTTACTTACTCTCACGCTTAATCGTCAACGGGAACACCTGATCTGCGCCATATTGCGCAGTACAGCTGGCAATGCCATCACCGGCTTTACACACCAATTCCGGCATGCGGTAACGCGATTTATCGCTGCAGCTGGCAGTATAGCGGCTGCGTACTTCCATGATGCCGGAGGTGGTCATCGCGGCGGTGACATCGGCTTTGCAGCGGATGTTATCGCCCTGGGTAATGGTGGCGGTGCCTTTGCCATTGCGGATCTGATAGCGCAGGCTCGGCGGCTTGCCGGTTGGCAGATTGGTCTGACGCAAGGTGACGCGCCAGGTGCCATTGATAAACTTCACGGAGCCGACGCGCGCATCTTCGGTGGTCATCACCAGATCGTCGGCTTTTGCCGGTTCGGTATGTTCTGCTACCACTTCAGGCGCTGCGGCAGGGGCCACGACCGGCGCAGCGGCGATCACGCTGGCCGCGGTTTGCGGCAGCGTGGCGGCGAGTTTTTCGGCTTTCACTATCACCGCAGGCGTCTTCATGACCGGCACCGGAGCATCAGCAACGCTGGCCGCTGCCGGTTTGGCTGGCTCAGGCGCGCTGTGCAGCCAGAAGGCGACACCCGCGGCGACCAGCGCCGCAACGGGTAACAGCAGCATCAGCGGACGCACGGCAAAGGCGCGACGTGGTGGCGCGACAGGTTCGGGTGCGGGTTCAGGTGCTGGCTCAGGAATGACTTCAGCCGCAGGTGGTTCGATTTCAGGTTCAGGCGCGATCACCGGTTCGGCAGCGGCAGGCGGTACGTCGATCAGCGGCGCAATCACCGGTGCCACTACCAGCGGTGCGGCAGGCGGTTCCGGCAACAGCGGCGGCAACGCTTCTTCCAGCGTCTCGCGCAGGCAGGCCAGCGCGTCATCACGCGAACGCGCCTGCGGATCGACAAAGCCCCAGAAGGTGATCACCGGTTTGCCATCCACCAGATAAACGTACTGCTGGTCCGGGAACTGCAGGGTTTTGCTCAGCAACGCACCAAACAGCCGCATGGCAGGATTATCCGCATCGCGCGCGCGCAGGCTCAGCGCCTGTAAATCCTGCTGGTTCAAGGTCAGCAGCTCCAGCGCCTGACGGCGTTCGTGGTCGCTGGCGCCGAGCCAGGATTTCACTTTGCCATTAAACGGGGCGTACCAGTCGAGGCGATCACCGCGCTCATTGGCCTGCGGAATCGCCAGGCAGTTGGCCAGCGTAGTTTGGCGGCGCAGACGCAAGGTTTCGCGGATTTGCAAGGCGGAACTCCAGACCGGCTGGCCGTTTTCACCCAGTGCCAGTACCGTGTCCAGATTGCCGCTGCGCAGAAAAGTTTTTGCCACTCGTTGGGCCCTTATCGGTGGTTGTCTGAGGCAGAACAGTGTGTGTTGATGGCGATGGTAGTGATCTTAAGCCAAATGTCGGCAAATCAAACGGCTGATAAAGGGGGAAAAACAGGGCGTTTTTCCCGGCTGCGGGGCTAAGTTGCTGAAATTTTAAGCGCGGCTGCGTGGGGACAGAATCAAAAACGTTAGCATGCCGCCGAGCAAGCCCCAAAACGCGGAGCCAATGCCCAGCAGCGAAATGCCGCTGGCGGTGATCAGAAACGCCACGATGGCGCTATCGCGCTGCGCCGGTTCTGCCAGCGCGCGTTGCAAACTGCCCGCAAGCGTGCCAAGCAGCGCCAGGCCGGCCAGCGTAGCGATAAATACCGGCGGCAGCGCGCTCAGCAGCACGGCAATCAATCCGCCGGTAAAGCCGGTCAGGAGATAGAATACGCCCGCCAGCGCAGAGGCCATCCAGCGTCGCGCCGGATTGGCATCAACCTCCTCACCCATACAGATGGCGGCGGTAATCGCGGCAATGCACACCGAAAAGCCGCCAAACGGCGACAGTATCAGGGCAAGAAATCCGGTCCAGCCGGTCAGCGCGGAAATCGGTGGTTGATAGCCATGCGCCTGAAGAGTCGCGATACCGGGCGCGTTTTGTGAAGCCATCGTCACCAGAAAATAGGGTAAACCGACGCCAATCAACGCGGCCAGATTGAATTGCGGCATGATAAATTCTGGCCGACTGATGGCCAGCGCATGTGGCGGTAAATGAAGGGTTTGCTGGTAGAACGCTACCAGCACGCCTGCGATGAGCGCCAGAATGATGGCGTAGCGCGGCAGCCAGCGGCGGCTAATCAGCCATACCAGACACATGCTGCCGCACAGGGCGAAATGGCTTTGCAAACCGCTAAAGGTGCCGATACCAAACCGCAGCAGAATGCCGGCCAGCATCGCCGCCGCCAGCGACTGGGGAATGTGATTCATCAGCCTGGCAAACAGACCGGTGACGCCGCACAACACAATCAACAGGTTGGTGGCGACAAACACGCCGACCACTTCATTGAGCGTCAATCCCTGCACGCTGGTGGCGAGCAACGCGGCGCCGGGCGTGGACCATGCTGCAAGGATGGGCATACGCGTCCACAGCGAAAGACCCAATGATGCCAGCCCCATACCGATGCCCAGCATGGAAAGCCAGCCGCCAATCTGCTCCGGCGATGCGCCCGCCGCTTGTGCCGCCTGAAAGATCAGTGCCGCTGAGCTGCTGTAGCCGATCAGCACGGCGACAAAGCCCGATATCAGCATGGGAAAAGAGAAAGCGCTGCGCGTGCTGGCGGTCATCATCTGGTCACATCCCGTTGTGCGTTATAGCGCACATTGTTGCATGGGACGCTATAGCGCACAAGTGCTACACTGCTGCGCGCGAGCTTTCGGGAGAACACATGGAAAATCTGCATCAACATTTGAGCCTGGCGCTGAAGCAATTGCGGCAGGCCAACGGCTGGAGTTTGACGCTGGCGGCGGAGCGCACTGGCGTGAGCAAAGCGATGCTTGGCCAGATCGAGCGCGGCGAATCGAGCCCAACAGTGGCGACGCTGTGGAAAATCGCTACCGGCTTTAACGTGCCATTTTCCTTCTTTGTGCAGGGCAGCGATCACCCGCCGGGCAGCGTGGCGACTTTCAGCCAGCCGAACGCGCAGATGCAGGTCAAACCGCTGCTGCCATACGATGCCAGGCTGCGGTTTGATCTGCTGGAGGTGACGTTGGCGGGCGGCGCGCAGAGCGACTCATCCGCACATGAAAACGGGGTGATTGAGCAAGTGGTGGTGCTGGACGGCGAATTACTGTTAGGCGTGGAAGGGACCTGGCGGCGCTTGCTGCAGGGCGAGGCCAGCCAGTTCGCCGCCGATACACCGCACAGTTACCGCAATCCCCTTAGCACGCCGCTGCGCTTTCATAGCTTGATTCATTATCTGCAGCGGGATTAGCGGCCAATTACAAATTGATACGAAGGTAAACTACACAGTTTGCCTTCGTATTTATATACTCGCGGCTCATCAGTAAGGGAGACGGTGCCATGAGCGACCTCAACAGCGCGGCGGCGCTACTGCGCAGTATCAATGGCAAACTGGCGCGTCGCTTGCGCGAATCAGCGCCACCGGGCGATCTCACCTGGTCGCAGGTCTCGGTGCTGGGTTATCTGGTGCGGGATGGCGCGATGACGGTTACTGAACTCGCGGCGCGGGAAGCGGTGCGCACCCAATCGATGGGCGCCACGATTGCCAGCTTACAGGCGTTGGGCATGGTAAAGGGCGAGGCCGATCCGCTGGATGGCCGTAAAACCCGCTATCATCCCACTGATGCCTGCCTGCACCTGATTGCCGCTAACCGCGCGCAGCGTGATGACTGGCTCGTCAACAGCATCGCCACGCAATTGAGTTTGCAGGAACAGCAAACGCTGCTGGCGGCTATTCCCTTACTGCAACGACTTGCCGACCAATAATCCTGAGAGGACACAACATGGCTTTAACTACCCTTGACGACAACACCGCGCTGATTGTGATTGACCTGCAGAACGGCATTGTCGCGCTGCCTGTGGCACCGTTAGAGGCTAACGAGGTGATTGAGCGCTCAGCGCGTTTGGCCGATGCCTTCCGTGGTCAAAAGCGCCCGGTGGTGCTGGTTAATGTGGCTGGTGGCGCACCGGGCCGCAATGAGCAACCTAAGCACGGCGGCGATCTGCCTGCCGATTGGGCGACGTTAGTGCCGGATCTGGCGCAGCAGCGTGGCGACATCGCCATCACTAAGAAAACCTGGGGCGCATTCCACAATACTGACCTGCATGAACAACTGCAGCAGCGCGGCATCACTCAGGTGGTCATCTGTGGCATCGCCACCAGCATTGGCGTGGAATCAACGGCGCGTCAGGCGTATGAATTGGGCTACAACGTGACGCTGGCCACCGATGCCATGACCTGTCTGAATGCCGAAACGCACAAAAACAGCGTTGAACGCATCTTCCCGCGCCTGGGTGAAACCGGCACAACGGAAGACGTGCTGGCGTTGTTGAAGTAAAAAAAAGCCCTGCGCAGATTGCTGAGCAGGGCTTGTTAGAAGCTTAGTTTAAACTACTGAAACGCATAACTCACCGTCAGACCCACGCTGTAGTTGCGGCCCGGCGCCGGTTCGTAATAACGACCGTTGCTTTCGTTGACGATCACCGAGCCGATGTAGTTACGGTCAAACAGGTTATCGACGCGGCCAAACAGGTCCAGCGTCCAGTTCTGCACCAGCCACTTATAACCGCTGTTGACGCCAACCACGGTGTAAGAGGGCGCTTTCACATCGTTCTCATCATCCGCGGCGATATCGCTCAGGTAACGCACATCGGTTCCGGCATACCAGCCCTGATCGGGCGCGTAGGCCAGACCGGCATAAGCCATGTTGCGGGCAATGCCGGGAATACGGTTGCCGTCGCAGCTTTCGGTGCCGCAGGCGTTAGAGCGATAGCGGGCATCCAGCAAGGTCCATGCGGCTTTGAAACGCCAGCTTTCACCAAACTGCTGATCGAGACCCAGCTCTAAACCGCGACGACGCGTTTCACCGGCGTTTTTGTAACTGGAGCGGCCTTCAAAGCTGCTGTCGGAAACGATCTCGTTTTTGGTATCTGTCTGGAACACGGCAGCAGTCAGGAGTCCATTGCCGATACGTTTTTTGCTGCCCAGTTCCACCGTCTCGCTAGTGGCGGGTTGCAGATTCAGGTTAAGACCGGCCTGATCGGCTGAGCGATATGACAACTCATTCAGCGTTGGCGTTTCGAAACCGCGACCGGCAGAAACGTAGGCGTTCCAGCTGTTATCAATGGCGTAGTTTAGTGCCGCCGCCGGCAGCCAGCGATGATAGCGACGGTTGCCGCTATCATCTGGATCGCTGGCGGTCACGTAGTAGTCGTTGGAGTCGAAATTCACCGTGCTAAAACGCACGCCGGCATCCAGCGACAGTTTGTCGGTTAGCTGCCACGCGGTTTGCAGATAGGGATCGAGATTCCACATCAGATTGCGTTCGTTACGACGCATATCGCCCTGCACGCCCAACTCGTTGGCGGTAAAGTTTTGATAACCCTTACGCTTCTCGGTCATGGTTTCATAGTCGAGGCCACCGGTGAAAGTTACCGGAATGGTGAACAGTGCGTCGCGGTGCGTCCAGCGCGTATCAATGCCCTGATAATGACGCGACAGCGAAATCACGCCGCCAGGATAACCGGGATTTAATTGGGTGGCTCTCGGAATCGATTGATACTGGGTGGTTTCACGTTCACCGGCGTACATCATCACGCTCAGATCGTCGTTTTCACTCATCTGGCGCTGATAGTGCAGGCCTGCCTGCGTCTGGTCGACGGTTTTACGCGCATCGTATAGCGTGACGTTGTTGGCCACCTGGCGCGGATTATCTTTCCACTGTGCGGCGGTCAACCCGCCCGGATCCTGTGCTTCAACGTGCACGCTATTAAACAGCAGCGTCAGGGTGCTGACATCATCAATGCGCACGCCGAGTTTGGCATTACCCAGATTCTTCTGCGCCGAGCTGTGATCGCGATAGCCGTGCGTAGTAAAGCGTGAAGCGGAAACCGTGTAGTTGACGTCACCGGCCTGAGTGCCGTCGCCGGTTGCGCCGCTGGCTTTCACGCTGTTGCGCCAACTGCCGTAACTGCCGTACCAGCTGCTGGCTTCCAGCGTGGTTGGCTGCTGGCCGGTTTCGGTTTCAACGTTAATCACGCCGCCGGATGAGTTGCCATACAACGCCGAGAACGGGCCGCGCAGCACGTCGATATGGTCAATCGATCCGATATCAATATTAGAGGTTTGTCCCTGGCCATCAGGCATGGTCGCTGGGATCCCGTCGACATACAGGCGGATGCCGCGCAGGCCGAACGTGGAGCGCGAACCAAAGCCGCGCACCGAAATCTGCAAATCCTGCGCATAGTTCTGCCTATTTTGAATCTGCAAACCGGGCACGCTGGCGAGATTTTCTGACAAATTCACGCGCGGTGCCGCGTGACGCATATCGTCGCCGGAGACCACGCTGACCGCCGCTGGCGTATCCAGTTCGGAAAGGCCGGACGCGGACGGCGCGGCACTCACCACCATGGTATTGCTGGCAGCGCCTGCCGCCAGCGCCGAGACCGGTAACATCGCAGGCAGCATCAACAGCGAAGCCTGGCGCAGTAAAGCTATTTTCATTATGAAAGACCGTAAAAAGGGCGTGGAATGTACCGATTGGAACATTAATGGCGCGTATGTTAATCGTTTTTTCATTTGTTTGAAAAGCGTTAATAGTATGACGGATTATTACTGTTTGCGGTGTTGAAAATGTTTTTTCATCGCATCTCTCGCCTGGCTGCGTGGGGAAAATTCTGTCAGTCTGGCGGTTTTGTCTGAAGGCACAAAAGAGAGGGAATATGAGTCAACAACCTGTGGTAGCGGTACTGGGATTGGGTGCAATGGGCCATGCGTTTGCCGCCAACCTGCTGAAAAAAGGCTTCAAGGTACGCGGCTGGAACCGCACGCGTGCCAAAGGCGAAGATCTGCTGAGTGCAGGCATCCACCTGAGCGACAGCGCGGCGCAAGCGGTTGAGGGCGCGGACGTAGTGATCGCTATGTTGGCGGATGGCGCCACCACGCGTCAGGCGCTGAACGACGCCAGCAGCGCGCTCAAGCAGGGCGCAACCCTTTGCCAGATGGGCACCATCGGTGTGGAAGCCACCGATCAACTGATCGCCGAATTCAAACGCGCGCGTCCGGATGTGGTGTTTATCGACGCGCCGGTTTCCGGTACTAAAGCGCCGGCAGAAAATGCACAAATCCTGGTGATGGCGAGCGGCGACCAAAGTAAAGCCCAGGCCGCCGAGCAGGTGTTTGCCGCGATTGGTAAAGGCACGCAGTGGCTGGGTGCAGCGGGTGCCAGTTCGCGCATGAAGCTGGTGGTGAATAGCTGGTTGATTGGTTTGATGCAGAGCCTGGCGGAAAGTACCCGTTTGGCGGAAGCGTTCGGTTTCAGCACCGACGATCTGTGGAAAGTGCTGGATGGCGGTCCACTGGCTGCACCCTATGCCAAAATGAAGCTCGGCATGATTGCCAGCGGCGATTTCACCCCACAGATGCATCTGGTGTGGGCGCTGAAAGACGCCAAACTGGCGCTGGACGCGGCGGGCGACAGCAAACTGCCCGCGCTGGAAAACATTGTGGATGTCTGGCAGCAAGCGGTGGACGCCGGTTACGGTGAGCAGGATCTGGCGGCGGTTTATCAGTATCTGAAACGCTAACATGAGCGCGCGGCTCAACTTCGATTTTGCCCATCGTCCGCTGGTGCCGTATGCGCACGATTACGCGCATGGTGATGCCGAGCCGTGGCATTACCACGATTGCGCACAGCTGATCCACACGCTGAGTGGCGTGGTGAAAGTCGAAACCCAGCAGGGCAGCTGGATTGTGCCGCCCAGCCGCGGCGTCTGGCTGCCTGCCGGAACGCGCCACGCGTTACATATCGTTGGTGCGGTGGCGGCGCGCACGCTGTTTGTTGATCCGCTGGCGCGCGCCGATCTGCCCGCCAGTTGTCAGGTGGTGCAGATTTCGCCGCTGCTGCGCGAGTTGATCGTCAGCGCGCTGGCGTTGCCAGAGCAGTACGGCTCCGGCAGCCGCGCCGAGCGCATTTATGAGCTGATACTGGATGAAATCCGCGTGATGGATGTGCTGCCGTTTGGCCTGCCGCTGCCGGAAAGCGAGCGGCTGCTGAGTTTATGTCAGCACATTCAGCACGCGCCGGGTGAAAACTGGACGCTGGCCCGTGCCGCCGCTGAGCTTTGCGTGGCCGAGCGCACGCTGGCGCGCCATTTCAGTCGCGAAACCGGTTTGCAGTTTAGCGACTGGGTACGACGCGCGCGGCTCAGCGTGGCGCTCACTCGTTTAGCGCAGGGCGAAAGCGTGTTAACGGTGGCGCTCGATCTCGGTTACGACAGCCCGAGCGCTTTCAGCGCCATGTTCCGCCGCGTGCTCGGCGTTACGCCAGCGAACTACTTTCCTGCGGCAGAAAAGCGTGCGCTGCGTTAAGCAGAGCCTGCAGTGAGGCGCGCGCCACATCGTTATCAATTCCCACACCCCACGCACGTTCACCGCGGGCATTAACGCAGCTGATGTAGGTCACCGAGCGGCTGTCGCTACGTTTTCCCAGCGTATGTTCATGATAATCCTCGATGGTGATGGCTAAATCGTAGCGCTGACGCAGCGCTGCAACCGCGGCAGACAGTAATCCGTTGCCTCTGGCCTCCAGCGTCACCTGCTGCACTCCTTGTTGTAATCGCGCTTTGAAACGCGTTTCGCCTTTGTCATCGCTGTGGCTTTCCGCTTCCAGCAAACGCCGCGCCGGCTGAGTTAAGCCGTAATGCTGACAGAACAACTGCCACAGCGCGTGGTGCGTCATCTCCTGACCATGTTGATCGGTTTGCTGCTGCACGAGGCGGCTGAAATCCTGCTGCAAACCGCGCGGCAGCTGCAGGCCGTGATTTTGCTCTAGCAGCCACGCTGCACCGCCTTTGCCGGATTGGCTATTGACGCGGATCACCGCTTCATAGCTGCAGCCAATATCCATTGGGTCGAGCGACAGATACGGCATTTGCCAAATCGCTTCTTCACGTTCGGCACGCTCGGCAAAGCCTTTGCGAATCGCATCCTGATGTGAACCGGAGAACGCGGTAAACACCAACTCGCCGGCGTAAGGATGGCGGGGATGCACCGGCAGCTGATTGCAGCGCGTCACGACTTCCAGCACCTGCTGGATATCGCTGAAATCGAGCTGTGGCGCCACGCCCTGGGTGTAGAGATTGAGCGCCAGCGTGATGAGATCCACGTTGCCGGTGCGTTCACCGTTACCAAACAAACAGCCTTCCACGCGATCGGCGCCCGCCAGCATCGCCAGCTCGGCACAGGCGATGCCGGTACCGCGATCGTTATGCGGATGCACGCTGATCGCCACGTGCGATCGCTGACTGAAGTGGCGACAGAAATACTCAATCTGATCGGCATACACGTTTGGCGTGTTCACCTCAACGGTAGCCGGCAGGTTGATGATCATCGGTCGCGTCGGGCCCGGCTGCCAAATCGCCGCCACCGCTTCGCAAATTTCCAGCGCAAACTCGGGCTCGGTAAAGCAGAAGGTTTCCGGAGAATATTCGAAGGTCCACGCGGTATCGGTTTGTTCTGCGCAGCGGGTGCGAATCTGGCGCGCACCCGCGCAAGCCAGCTCAATAATTTCAGCTTTGCTCTGGCGGAATACGCGCTCGCGGAACAGCGGCGCGGTGGCGTTGTACATATGGATGATCGCCTTCGGCGCGCCACGCAGCGCCTCAAAGGTACGATCGATCAGATTGCTGCGCGCCTGGGTGAGCACCTGGATCGCCACGTCATCAGGAATGTGGTGTTGCTCGATTAACAGGCGCACAAAATCAAAGTCGGTTTGCGAGGCCGCCGGAAACGCCACCTCAATCTCTTTAAAGCCGCAGCGCAGCAGCAGTTGCCAGAACTCCAGCTTGCGCGCGCTGTCCATCGGCGTGGCCAACGCTTGATTACCGTCGCGCAGGTCGGTGGAGAGCCAGCGCGGCGCCTGTGTCAGCTGACGCGATGGCCACTGGCGGTCGGGTAAATCAATCACCGGAAACGCACGGTATTTTGTCGCGGGTTGAGTGAGCATAACCATCTCCTTGTTGTGTTGGGTGTAGTCTCGCCTGGCAGCGCGTGCTTCGGCTCGCCCATTGCTGACAACCACGCGCGCATAACTGACAACCTAATATGCGCCAGGCGGCATTTCACATGCGAAATCGGCATCGGTCATTTGACGCGCGCGGGTTAGGCTGGGGTTTTGCACGACGAGATAAAACACAATGAAAAGAGCAGCTTTGGCACTATTGATCGTGGCAGCCAGCGGGGCGGCAACGGCTGAAACCGTAACGCTGCGTATTGCCGATCAAAAGGGAAATATGCACGCCGAAATGGAAGCGGCACAGCAGTTAAATCACCTCAATTACAAAATCGAGTGGGCCGAGTTCCCGGCTGCGGCGCCGCTGGCAGAAGCGCTGAATGCCGGTGCGGTAGATGCCGGTATTATCGGCGATGCGCCGCTGCTGTTCTCGCTGGCGGCCGGTTCGCAGGTGAAAGCGGTCGCGGTGAGCAAATCGGTGCCTGAAGGATTGGCGGTGCTGGTCAGCCCGGATTCAGCGATCAAAACGGTTGCCGAACTCAAGGGCAAAAACATCGCCACCGGACGCGGATCGATTGGTCACTTTGAAGCGCTGAAAGCGCTGGAGCAGGCGGGTATCAGCGATAAAGACGTCAAATGGCGCTTCTTAACGCCGGCGGATGCGCGCATCGCGCTGGCCAACGGCTCGGTGGATGCCTGGGCAACCTGGGATCCTTACACTGCGCTGGCGGAAGTGACCAACACCGGCCGAGTGCTGGTGAATGGCGTAGGGCTGTCCAGCGGCAACAGTTTCCTCGCCGCCACCGATGCGGCGCTGCAAGACGATGGCAAACGTGCCGCGCTGCAGGATTACGTTAACCGTTTAGCCGCGGCCGATCGTTGGGCCAACAGCCATGTGGATGAGTACTCCACCACGCTGGCGAAGATCATCGGCTTCCCGCAAGAGGCCGCAGCGAAATCGTTCTCCCGCCGGAAATCACATTGGCAGAGCATTGATGACGCCACCATCGCCCAGCAGCAGGAGACCGCCGATTTCTACCAAAAATACGGTTCAATCCAGCAGCATCTTGATGTGAAACCGACGTTTTATCATGGCTTACAGGTTGCGCAGAACTAACCCTTTGTGCGCCGAAATTTGGCGAAACAGTAGCGCGCGCGTAGCATGGCGGCATGTTGTTTCGTCAAAGATCTCCCCATGCTAAAAACCTTCGACGGTCATAATGACCTACTGCTCAATCTGTGGCTGCATCATCGCGATGATCCCGCACAGGCCTTTTTCCATGGTATTGAAAAGGGCCATCTCGATTTTCCTCGTATGCAGCAGGGCGGTTTTGCCGGTGGTCTGTTCGCCCTGTTTGTGCCGCCGCCGCGCTATGTACAAGAGGTCGCCCCGCAGCGCGCGCAGGAAAATCTGCAACCGCTGGAGATTCTCTGGCAGCAGCTCGATATTCTTAAAGCGCTGGCGGCGCAATCCGCCGGGCGCGCGCGTTTGTGCCTCAGCGCCGCGGATATTGCCGCTTGCCGCGCCGAGGGTGTGCTGGCGCTGGTGGCGCATATCGAAGGGGCGGACGGATTTGATGCCGACGGCGCAGCGCTCGACGCTTTTTATCAGGCCGGCGTGCGCAGCATCGGCCCGTTCTGGAATCTGCCTAATCGCTTTGGCGAGGGCGTCAGCGGTGCGTTTCCCCATTCGCCGGACACCGGGCCAGGCTTAACCGCCGCCGGCGAGCAGCTGATTGCCGCAGCCAATCGCCATCGTATGCTGATTGATCTGTCGCACATGAACGAGAAAGCTTTTTGGGACACCGCGCGTCTGTCAACCGCGCCGCTGGTGGCGACGCACTCCAACGCCCACGCGCTGTGCGCACAGCCGCGCAATCTCACCGACGATCAATTGCGTGCCATTCGCGACAGCGGCGGCGTGGTGGGTGTGAATTTTGGTAACGCGTTTTTACGCAGCGATGGCAAACGCGATAACGACACGCCATTGATCGAAATTGTTAAACATGTTGAGCACTTGATCGCGATAATGGGCAGCGATCATGTGGCGCTGGGTTCCGATTTTGATGGCATCAGCGTGCCCGAAGCATTGAAAGATGTGTCCGGATTGCCGCGCCTGTATGCGTTGTTGCGCTCACTGGGCTACGATCAAACGGCACTCGAGCAGCTCGCCTGGGGCAACTGGCAGCGCGTGTTGCACCAGATTTGGCGGGATTAGCACAATTCCCTTACCTAATCAGGGTTGATCTGCTCGCTACATTGGCGCAACATCTGCGCGCGTCATGATTGCAATGTGATCTACGTCACAGCTGCAATTATCTCCAGCAGAGAGTTCTCTGCATTTTGACTGAAGAAGAGGAAGAAAATTATGTGGAAAAAACCTGCGTTTATTGACCTGCGTCTGGGCCTGGAAGTGACTCTGTACATCTCCAACCGCTAAGACTTCTGCCCGCCGTTCGTGCGGGCATTTTGTTTTCTCTCTCTGGTCAACATTCATGTTTATTAAAGTCCTCGGTTCAGCGGCTGGCGGCGGCTTCCCGCAGTGGAACTGTAACTGCGCCAACTGCAGCGGCCTGCGTAACGGCACTATTCAGGCGCAGGCGCGCACGCAATCCTCCATCATTGTCAGCGACAACGGTGAAGATTGGGTGCTGTGTAATGCCTCGCCGGACATCAGCCAGCAAATTGCCCACACCCCAGAATTGATAAAAAAGGGCGTGCTGCGCGGCACCGCCATTGGCAGCATTATTCTCACCGACAGCCAAATCGATCACACTACCGGCTTGCTCAGCCTGCGTGAAGGTTGCCCGCATCAGGTATGGTGCACGCCAGAAGTGCATGCCGATCTCACCAGCGGCTTCCCGATTTTCACCATGTTGCAGCACTGGAACGGCGGTTTGCAGCATCATGCGTTAACGCCGCTGGAGCCGTTCCGCGTTGATGTGTGCCACAGCCTGCAATTCACCGCCATTCCAATCCTCAGCAACGCGCCGCCCTATTCGCCGTATCGCGATCGTCCGCTGCCGGGACACAACGTGGCGCTGTTTATTGAAAACACCGCCAACGGCCAAACGCTGCTGTACGCCCCGGGACTCGGTGAGCCCGATGCGGTGATCATGCCGTGGCTGCAAAAAGCCGATTGCCTGCTGATTGACGGTACGGTGTGGCAGGACGATGAGCTGCTGACCACCGGCGTCGGCAAAAATACCGGCAAGGCGATGGGGCATTTAGCGCTGGCCGAAGAACAAGGTTTGATGGCGTTGCTGGCTTCGCTGCCGGCCAAACGCAAAATTTTGATTCACATTAACAACACCAATCCGATCCTTAACGAGCAGTCGCCGCAGCGTGAATTTTTGACGCAGCAGGGCATTGAAGTGAGTTGGGATGGCATGGCGATTCATCTGCAGGAGTTTGCATCGTGATCATTACCGAAGCACTCGCGCCCGCCGCCTTTGAGCAGGCGCTGCGCGACAAAGGCGCGTTCTACCACATTCATCATCCGTACCACATTGCAATGCACAATGGTGCCGCGACGCGCGAGCAGATTCAGGGCTGGGTGGCGAACCGCTTCTATTATCAGACCAATATTCCGCTGAAAGACGCGGCGATCATGGCCAACTGCCCGGATGCGGCGACGCGTCGTAAGTGGGTGCAGCGCATTCTCGATCACGACGGCAGCAACGGCCATGAAGGCGGTATTGAAGCCTGGCTGCAGCTGGGGGAAGCGGTGGGTTTGGAGCGCGACGTGTTGCTGTCAGAGAAGCTGGTGCTGCCGGGCGTGCGCTTTGCAGTGGATGCCTACGTTAACTTTGCCCGTCGGGCCAACTGGCAGGAAGCGGCGTGCAGCTCGCTGACCGAGCTGTTCGCGCCGCAGATTCACCAGTCGCGCCTCGATAGCTGGCCGCAGCACTATCCATGGATCAAAGAGGAAGGTTATTTCTACTTCCGCAGCCGCCTGAGCCAGGCGAATCGCGATGTGGAACACGGCCTGGCGCTGGCGCTTGAGGTGTTCACCACCGCCGAGCAGCAGAATCGCATGCTGGAGATTCTGCAGTTTAAGCTCGATATTCTCTGGACCATGCTAGATGCCATGACCATGGCGTATGCACTGCAGCGTCCGCCTTATCATACGGTCACCGATCAGGTGTCCTGGCACAGTACAAGATTGGTATAAACATATGAAAGATAATGTTATTCCTGCTTTCCGTCGCGGTTACCGCATGCAGTGGGAAGCGGCGCAGGAGAGCCACGTCGTGCTCTATCCGGAAGGCATGGCCAAGCTAAACGAAACCGCCACGGCGATCCTCGAACTGGTGGATGGCAAACAGGATGTGGCCGCGATCACCGCTACGCTGGATGCGCGTTTCCCGGAAGCGGGCGGCGTGGGCGATGACGTTAAAGAGTTCCTGCAATCTGCCGTCGAACAAAAATGGATACTCTGTCGTGAACCCGAGTAAAGCCGTTACGCCGCCGCTGTGGCTGCTGGCAGAACTGACCTATCGCTGCCCGCTGCAGTGCCCGTATTGCTCCAATCCGCTGGATTTCTCCCAGCAGGAGAAAGAGCTGACCACCGAACAGTGGATTGAGGTGTTCCGCCAGGCGCGCGCCATGGGCAGCGTGCAGCTCGGTTTTTCCGGCGGCGAACCGCTAACGCGTAAAGATTTGCCTGAGCTGATCCGCGCCGCGCGCGATCTCGGTTTCTACACCAACCTGATCACGTCGGGCATCGGCCTGACGGCGAAAAAACTCGACGCCTTTGCTGATGCCGGGCTCGATCACATCCAGATCAGCTTCCAGGCCAGCGATGAAACGTTAAACGCTGCACTGGCGGGTTCGAAAAAGGCTTTCCAGCAGAAACTGGAGATGGCGAAAGCGGTGAAAGCACACGGCTATCCGATGGTGCTGAACTTTGTGCTGCATCGCCACAATATCGACCAGATCGACAAAATCATCGATCTCTGTATCGAGCTGGAGGCCGATGATGTCGAACTGGCAACCTGTCAGTTCTATGGTTGGGCGCAGCTTAACCGTGAAGGATTACTGCCGACGCGCGAACAGATCGCCAACGCCGAAGCAGTGGTGGCCGATTATCGTCAGCGCATGAGCGCCAGCGGCAATCTGACCAATCTGCTGTTCGTCACGCCGGATTACTATGAAGAGCGGCCAAAACCCTGCATGGGCGGTTGGGGATCGATCTTCCTTAGCGTCACGCCCGACGGCACCGCGTTGCCGTGCCACAGTGCGCGTCAGCTGCCGGTCGAGTTCCCGTCGGTGCTGGAACGCACGCTGGATGACATCTGGTACAACTCGTTTGGCTTTAACCGCTATCGTGGTTTTGACTGGATGCCGGAACCGTGCCGCTCCTGCGATGAGAAAGAGAAGGACTTTGGCGGCTGTCGCTGCCAGGCGTTTATGCTGACCGGCGATGCGGACAATACCGATCCGGTGTGCAGCAAGTCGCCGCATCACGGTAAAATCCTCGAAGCGCGGCGTCAGGCTAATTGCAGTGATATCAAAATCCAGCAGCTGCAGTTCCGCAATCGTAGCAACTCCGAACTGATCTTTAAGCAGCGCGTCACCTGATGAACGCGCGCCAGATCACGCTCGCCAACGGCCTGCGCTGTTATCTGCACCATCAACCCGGCGCACGCGATGCGGCGGCGTTAATGCGCGTGCAGGCGGGCAGCCTGGATGAGCCGGATCGTTGGCCAGGCCTGGCGCATTTGCTTGAGCATCTGCTGTTTTGCGGCAGTGAAAACTTCAGCGACGACAACCGCCTGATGCCGTGGGTGCAGCAGCAGGGTGGCCAGGTGAATGCCACCACGCAGCTGAGCCGCAGCGCCTTTTTCTGCCAGCTGCCGGCAGTAGCATTATCAGCCGGCGTGCAGCGGCTGTGCGATATGCTCGCGGCACCGCTGCTCACCTCGCAGGCTATCCAGCAGGAAGTTGCGGTGATTGATGCTGAGTATCAGCTGCTGCAAAGCCATGCTGAAACGCTGAGTGAAGCGGCGCTGCTTGATGCGCTGCAAGGCCGTTTTCAACGCTTTCGCGTGGGCAGTCGCGCGGCATTTGGTGACAACGTCACTGATTTGCGTGCGGCGTTACAGGCATTTCATCAGCATTGGTATCACGCTGATAACATGCAGCTTTGGCTGCAAGGTCCGCAATCGCTCGATGAACTGGCGCAGCTGGCGTCGCTGTTTGGTAGCGGATTATTAACGGGTGGTGCAACCCCAGCGGCAATCGAACCTCTACTGCTGCCAGGCGATGGTTTGCTGCAGCTGGCGGGGGAAGAGAGCTTCTGGCTGACGCTGCTGATTGACGGCGATGAGCTCACTATTCGTGACAATGTCACCTTGCTGAATACTTTTTGGCAAGATGAAGCACCCGGCAGCTTAATGGCGCTACTGCGCCGTGAAGGGCTATGTCAGTCCTTTAACGCCCAGTGGTTGTGGCAGGATACGCAACACGCGTTGCTGGCGCTGCGTTTTAGCGCTGTGCAGCTTGCTCCTGCGCAGGCGCAACGTATTGAACACTACTTCTGGCAGCATCTCACCGCGTTAAGAGGGGCGCATGCGCGGCAGCATCAGCACTACGCGCAGCTCGCCCAGCAGGATTTCGCCGCCGCGTCCGCGCTGGAGCAGCTACGTGGCAGGGCGCTCGGCTTCGCGCCTGGCTTAACCGTTCCCGCTAATTTGACGGACTTTGCCTCTGCGTTGCCTCATTGCCCACGCAGGCGTTTGCTCACACAGCAACAGCTGAAGGGTATACCGCAGCAGAAACAGGGATTTACGCTGCCACTGGCTGAATGGTTGCCCCAACCGTGGGTCGCCATCGAACCTGCGACGTTTCACTTTTATCCGGCGTCAGCACAGCTAAGCTTGCCTCGCTTACCGCCAGTGGCGCAGCCGCTGCCGGTGATTGCGCCCGTGCAATCGGTTGAGACGCTGCTGCTGCGCCCAGCCTTTTATCAGCTGTTGCGCGATGAGGAAGCGCAGGCGCGGCAACGCTTATTGCGTCCGGTGCTGGCTGAGTTGCGTCACGCCGGTGGCAACGGCAGCTGGCAGCAAAAACAGGGTAGCTGGCAGCTGGTGCTTAATTTGCCTGCTTGCGCCGATCGCGCTTTGTTAAGCGTGCATCAGGCATTACAGGCGCTTAACGCACCGGCGCAGGATCAACTCGTCACGACAACGCACTCTATCGTTATTCGTCAGCTGCTGGCCGCTTTGCCTGGCAAACTGATCCCGCCGCAGGCAACACCACCATGGTTGGTCGCGTGGTGCGGCATAGAAGGTGCGTTAAGCCAGCGCGTGGCTCATCTGCTCAGCGATTTCTCCCCCGAACTGGCGCGCTATGCGCCACCTGCCATGCTGCATCGCGGCGTGATGCCGGTTGCCTGTGACGGGAGCGATCAGGCGCTGTTACTGTTTATGCCGCTGCCGCACGCAGATAACGCCAGCCTCGCGGCGTTACGCACGCTGGCGCTGATGCTGGAAACGCGTTTCTTCCAGCAGCTGCGGGTGGAGAAGCAAATTGGCTATGTGGTGTCGGCGCGCTATCAGCGAGTTGCGGATGTCGATGGTTTACTGTTGGCGCTGCAGTCGCCGAATATCCCGTGGCGCACGCTGCTTGGCCACTGCAAACGCTTTATGCGAGACATGCTCGCTGAAATCGCCGCTATTCCTGCAGCCAATCTCGCGGCCTGGCAGGCCAACTTAGCGATGCAGTGCCTAAACCAGGACAACAGCGAGCGTGCGCAAGAAGCGCTGCGCCAGCAGTTTGGCTTACCCATTCTTAACCGCGCCGCCATCCAGTCGCTGACGCTACAGCAGCTACAGCAACTTCACTATCGCCTGCTGCGTGAAAGGCATCGCTGGTTGATTTTGTTCGCAAATAAAATGGAATGAAACCTTCGCAGTCTGTAATTGTTTCCATTTGATATTTTTGAATATATTTGACAGTCACCAGCAAATCTCTTCACTGGTTAGTTAGCGGGTAAAGGGCGACACTCACTGCATTATCCCGATCTAAAAGGAACTGCGAGTGAAAAACGTTACCCGTCTTGCGCTGCCACTGTTGGCGGCGGCTACGCTTTATGCCCCCTTGTCACAGGCTGCAGCGATGCACTATGCCCTCGATTCGGCGCACACCTCGGTCATCGTGACCTGGACGCACTTTGGTTTCTCTCACCCGACGGCCGATATCCCGAATAGCAAAGGGTCAATCGTATTTGATAAGGATCAGCCGCAGCAGTCGCGCGTTGATGTCACGCTGCCGATTACGCAAATTGATACCCACGTACCTGCATTGACCAAAGAGTTTCTCGGTGCTGAGTATTTCGATACCGCAAAATATCCTTCAGCGGTATTCCACAGCACCAAAGTGGAAGCCAAGGGTGATAACAAATTCGACGTGGAAGGTAACCTGACGTTGAAAGGGATTACCAAGCCGGTCACCTTGCATGCCACGCTGAATCAGCAGGGTATGCATCCGATGGTGAAAAAAGAGGCGATTGGTTTTGATGCCACTGGCGTGATTAAGCGTTCGGATTTCAAGCTGGATAAGTATGTGCCAGCGGTAGGCGATGACGTGACGTTGACCATCTCAACCGAAGCATACGCGAAATAATCGCATCGATGTTTGCTGAGTCAAAATCGCGATGAATCCGCCAGGACGCGCATTCATGGTGACCAGGTGCGCTTGAATGCGCACCCTACGAAATCCCGCTAAATAACCGTAGGGTCGCCATCAATGGCGTAATGCACGTCGGTTAAGCAGCGTACTGGCTCTGCGGGGGTTCCGCCCGCTATGCATATGGCAGTTTCAGAATGTGTGAAGCCGGCGGCCGGGCTAAGGTCCGAAGGCGCGGACCTTAGCAATCCGCGCCTGCGCCGTCCTCGCTGTTCCCTCGCTTATCACTCCGGCCTGACGGACCGCGCGGATTCGCCATCCCTGGCTCATGCCGCGCTTTCGCCGACGTCCTGTCGGCTCATCCTGGCCGTCCCTCTGCGCTCGGCGCTGCGGATAGCGCTCAACACCGTTGCCTGTCATTACCGCATCTGATTTGAAATTTTGCTGGCTGAAGATTTTGGGTTACCGGGTCGCCATGAATGGCAACCCTACAGGCGTTCCAGCGATGATGATTTAGGAATAGGCATTGCTGCTGCAGCGCGGGTATTGAGGCGACATCCCAGCCCGCTGAGCGAGTGAGGGATTCCAGGGCGAGCCGCAGGGATGCGGCGAGAGGCGGCGCTGAGCAGGAGCGAATCGCCGCCGGTCCGTCAGGAATCGTGAGGGAGCGAAGGCACCGCGTAGCGGCGGGATGGGCTGGCGCAGGGCCGGGGAGTGAAGAGGGCGTGGCCCAGACGCCCTCTTCTCGGTCGCCGCACGGCGTAGATGAAACTGCCTCAGCCGATGGCGAACGAAAGTCGCTCAGCGCTTAACTGATCGGCATTACGCCATTTATGGCGACCTGGCTGCCGATGCTACATTTATCGCCAAAACTTCTTCTTACTGGTTTTGCCAATCCCCGGATTGCAGCTGTTGGTAGGATCGAGCTGCTTCCAGTGCTCCACGTGCTCACATGAAGCCTCATACAGATGTCCGACATTGTGCTCGGCGGGGTATTTAGCCCCGCGCTGCTCCAGATACCGCTTCACCTCTTCCTTAAACACTTTGGCGTCGTAGCCCGGTTTCAGCACGTAATCCTGGTGATTCACAAAACAGAAGAAGTGCCCACAGCATGAATCGACCTGCACCTGCATCGCCAGGTGATCCGGTAGCGTCAGGCGCCACGCATCATCATTTCGCCGTAGCGCCACGTCGAAGGCCACCAGCCGCTCGTTGGGGTTGTAACCCAGCGCATCGCAGTAGGAGATGGTGCAGCCGCCCACGCCAAAACGCACCAGAAACGCATCCGCCGCTTCACGTGCATCGCAGTGGAAAAAGCCGCCCGCGTGCTCTGCAAAGAATGACTGCAACAGCGCTTGCAGTTCAGCGGTTTGCTGCGACTCGACTTTAATCATCAAATGGTGTTGATACTCGCTGCGGTAAGCCATGATGCGCGGCGCGATAAAGCCCGGCGTCAGTTGGTTAAAGCATTGCAGCATCCGATCAACAAAATTGCGTGGCAGGAACTTCAGGTGACTGACGCGCACATCCCATTTGGCTTTCTTTGCCATCATCTGTGGAATTGCCTGCGGACCGAGTTTGCGGATTGCCAGATACATATGCTTGGCGTAGCGCACCGTCAAATCAAAGGCGTTGCGATGGATATATTCCGCCTGCAGAGGTAACTCGCTCATGCGGGTTAACAGATAACGCCGCAGTTCAACCAGCACGCTTTCATCATCGGTGCCGATGTAAAAGGTATCGCTGCCGGCACTGGCTTCGAAGGTGGGCAAGCGCACGGCAAACACCACCACTTTTCCTGCACTGCCGGCGCTGTCGTGCAGGTAGCGCAGGTCACCGTTAAAGCGTGCCGGAGAGTCTGCCGCGACGTCACGCAGGCGATCGGCGTAATCATCAGCCCAGATTTTCCCCTGCCAGTCGGGCTGCTCGCCGGTTTGATAGCGCTGCTGCATCAGCGCGTCCAGCATTGCCTCCGGCGTCTCGCCCAATGCAATACCCAGGTGATTGACCAGCTCTAATCGGCCATCGTCATGAATACGCGCGAACAGCGACTTCTCGGTAAAGGCCGGGCCGCGGCGAATCAGCGAACCGCCGGAATTATTACAGATGCCGCCCACCACTGACGCGCCGATGCAGGACGAGCCAATCACCGAATGCGGCTCGCGGCCCAGTGGCTGCAAGGTGTGCTCCAGTTCGGTGAGGGTGGTACCGGGAAACGCAATCACCTGACGCGCCTGATCGATCACCTGCACACCTTGAAGCTGGCGGGTGCTGATGATCACCACATCGCGATCGTAATCGTTGCCGTCGGGCGTGGAGCCACCGGTGACGCCGGTATTCGAGGCCTGCATCAGTACGATGACGTCGTGCGCCACACACACCTGCAACGTTTGCCACAGCTGTAATAAGCTTTGCGGTAACACCACCGCCAGCGCTTCGCCACGTCCGACGCGGAACCCTTTTATATACCAGGCTTTATCATCAGCATGGGTTAATAACTGCTTGTCACCCACCACGTCAGCCAACTCACGCAACATTTCCTTCTGCATGCTCATCTTCTCTCTTATTTATTCTTTATCCGCCACGGTATTGGACAAGCGCAGCCGCATTGAGTCAATCATTGACTGGCACTGGCAGGGAAATAACGCACGCAATCATTATCCCTTTATCTTTTACGGAATAAATGTCAGTGAACGATAAAAATGCGCGGGAAATCACAAAATAGATCGAAAGAAAACGAGCGTTAGCGGCGTTAATTATACCGGTAAGTTTAGCTGGCTGATTTAAATATAACAGTATGATTTTGGTAGATATTGTTATCAAAAGCCTGAAATGTGGATGTGATTTAAATCACAAAATTAAGCCATCAACAAGCGCTGTCAACGATCTCAACAGGGAAATTCATGGCAAAAGTGTGACATCCGTTGCAAATAACAAGTCGGTTAATCGGAAGAATGAATATCAGACGCACAGCATGAAGGGTGATGACAATGAGAATTGGCATGGTGATCAGCGGTGGCGATGTCACCGGGATTAATAACTTTGTGTACCAAATATCGCGCTTAACGCAGGCGGAAATGGTGTTATTCAATGGCGGAATACCGGGTCTGCTGGAAAATAATCACCAGGAAATATCCCAGCGCGATTTAGTGGATTATGCCATTGCCGCTATTCCGGTAATGCAGTCGGGACGCACCAGCAAAAAATTAATTCGGCCCGAATATGAGAGCATTGCTAAACATCTTAAGTCGCTGCGTATTGATGTGTTAATTATGGCCGGCGGCGATGGTTCATTGCAATTCCTGCATACGCTAAGCGAATTTGGTGTCAACTGTTTCGGCGTTGGCATGACCATCGATAATGACGTATTTGGCAGTGATTACAGTATTGGATTCTCCACCGCCTGCGAGCAGATATTAAAAGAGGTGGCGAAATTACGCAATACCGGGCGTGCGTTAACCGGTCGCGTTTTTATGGTGGAGTTGCTCGGCGGCTATTGCGGCGAATTAACCCTGCAGTCGGCGATCAAGTCTAATGCGGATTTCGCGCTGATCCCCGAATGCCAGATTGCGCCGCAGGAGCTGGCTGAGCGTATCACGCAGCGGCTGGCCGCGCAGAACAGCGTGATTATTTTGTGCTCGGAAGGCTATACCCGTGAATATTCACCGGGCTTCCAGGGTGCTATCGACACCTTAATTAAACAAATTGAACCGTTAATCGGTGTCCGTATTCGTAAAACCATTATCGGTTACGGCCTGCGTAATGGCGACCCTACCTGTGAAGAGATTTACCAGGGCACCATTATGGCCAGTGAAGTCGCGCGTTGTATTCAGTCGGGAATGCGCAATAAAGCGGTGATTATTAATGGCAGTAATCGACCGATTCCGATTGATTTAATAAGCATGAAAAAACGCCTGGTCGATACTGAAGGGCATCATTATAAACTCGCTAAACAACTGCAAATTCTGTGAGGAAATAGCCATGCTGAAAATATTATGTGTCTGTGGATGTGGTCTGGGTTCTAGCTTTGCGATTGAGATGAGCGCCAAGTCGGTATTAAAGAAACTCGAAATCGATGCTGATATCGATCACACCACTATTTCTGAAGCCAACGCCTTTAAATCCGATATGATTTTAACCCAGAAAGCCTTCGCTGATGTATTAAATGCCGATGCCAGCCCGGAACAAATTAAGCGGGTGATTATTCTCAATAAGCTCACTGATAAAGCCGAAATTGAAGAAAAAATCGTGGCGTTTATGAAAGAACGTAACTTAAAGGTTGCTAATCATGAATAGTGTGATCGACTTCCTGGTAAAAGATCTATTAGGGCAGGCATCAATATTGATCGCCTTTATTGCCCTGATTGGTCTGCTACTGCAAAAAAAATCGGCGGGAAAGGTGGTGGAAGGCACCTTTAAAACCCTGCTCGGTTTCTTAATTATGATGGCCGGTATCAACATTATTGTTGGTACGCTGACCTTCCTCAACACCATTTTTACCCACGGTTTTGGCATGCAGGGTTATATCACCGACGTTGCCGCCATCGCCGGGTTAGCTAACCGCGAGCTGGGTTCAGAAGTGGCGCTGACGCTGTTGGTGATCTTTATCGTCAATATCATCATTGCGCGTCTGACACCGTTCAAATACATCTTCCTGACCGGTCAGGCGCTGCTGTGGATGGCGACAATCGGTGCGGTGATTGGCTATAAAGCGGGGCTGACAGGTTTACCTCTGATCCTTACCGGCGGCATCTTCGGCGGCATTATGGCGGTGGTGATGCCCGCGCTGGCACAACCGGTGGTGCGCCGCATTACTGACTCCGATGACGTGGCGCTCGGCCACTTCTGCACCATCGGCTACCTGCTGACGGCGGCGGTAGCGAAGGTGGTGGGCAAAGGCTCGCGTTCTACTGAAGATCTCAAACTGCCCGACAACTTTAAATTCCTGCAGGACACCTATCTGTCGATGGCGGTGGTGATGGTACCGATGTACCTGATTCCCGCTGTGGCAGCCGGTCCGGAATTTATCGGCCAGTACAGCAACGGCATGAACTATTTGATGTATGCCTTTATGCAGTCAATTCAGTTCGTGTGCGGCGTGTTCGTGCTGTACAGCGGCGTGCGCCTACTGCTGAACGAATTGGTGCCAGCCTTCCGCGGTATTGCCATGCGTTTGGTGCCTGATGCTAAACCGGCGCTCGACTGCCCGGTGATGTTCCCCTATGCCCCGAACGCGGTGATTGTCGGCTTCCTCGCCACCACCCTGGGTTCGGTAGTCGGCATGCTGGTGTTCCCGATGTTTGGTCTGGCGATGATTCTGCCTGGCCTGCTGACCAACTTCTTTGCCGGTGGCACCGCAGGCGTATTTGGTAATGCGCTCGGCGGACGTCGCGGTGCGATGATCGGTGGTTTCGTTCACGGTCTGTTCATCACCTTCCTGCCGGCGATTCTGGTGCCGATGCTGGAAAGCTACGGTTTTACCGGCGTCACCTTCAGTGATTCGGATGTGATCAGTACCGGTCTGGTGCTCGGCCACGCATTCCAGAATAACTGGCTATTCGTCGCGCTGTTTATTGCCTTTATTACCCTTATCGCCTGGTTTGTTAACGGAAAATCCACCAAGTCTAAATCCCATGAGGAAAAGCTCCATGAAACTTTATAACTTTACCGATCTGTTACAGGTGGCTAAAGAACGTGATTTTAAAGCGCTGGGTTCCTTTAATTTGCACTGCCTGGAGATGTTGCCGGCCTTTTTTAGCGCGGCAGAAAAAACCAATAGTCCATTAATGATTCAGATATCTACCGGCACCGCGAAATATCTGGGACATAAATTATTGGTGGATGCCATTCGTTCATTATCCGAGAGCCGCAATGTCCCAACCTGCTTGCATCTCGATCACTGTTCCGATTTAGCCGCGATTCAAACCGCCCTGGATGCCGGCTTCAGTTCGATTATGTACGACGGCTCACATTTACCGATTGAAGAGAACATTGCCAATACGCGTCGGGTTATTGATATGGCACGTCCGCTGGATGTCTCAGTGGAAGCGGAGCTTGGCGCCATTGGCGGCTCTGAAGATGGCAAAGTGGTGGCGATGAGCGAAACGGCTTTCACCACGGTAGACGATGCCAAACGCTTCGTGGAGGAGACCGGCGTCGACATGTTAGCCATCTCCATCGGCACGGTACACGGCTTGTACACCGGCAAAGCGCACATTCAGCATCAGCGCCTGGCGGATATCACTGACGCCACACATACGCCGCTGGTGTTGCACGGTGGCACCGGCGTCAGCGATGAAGATATGCGTCTTGCGGTGCGCAGCGGCATCGAGAAAGTGAATGTCGGCACTGAGATGAATGTGCAGTGGGTAGCCAACTGTAAGCAGACGTTTGAAAAGGGCAAGGTCAACGATAGCGTGCGCAATTTCCTCGTGCCAGCTAACGACGCGGTGACCAATGTTCTGGTAGAAAAGATTCAGCTGTTCCGCTAATTCCGACTCACTCATGACGTAATAACCTGAGGTGCCCGGCGCCATTCGGGGCAGGAGACGCTATGTTTGGATTCTTGAAAAAGGGCTCGGATAATAAGAGCCAGGATTCACAGGAAATAGATCTTCAGGCTGAAACCATCAGCGGTAAAATAAGCCAGCTAGAGCAACAGCTGGCAAATAATCCGCAGGCGACAGATACGCAAAAACAATTAATGCTAGAGTATAATCGTGCATTAAATATCTTTGCTAAAAGCCGTCGTTTTCGTCAGGAAATTGATCCGCTGTTTGTCAAAATTGATGAACTGCGCAACACCATTCGCAAATCAATTTAGGAGGCAGTATGAGTATTAAACAGCTGCTGCAGGAGGCAAGTGCGATTCAGGTGGGGATCAGCGCCAGGGATTGGCGCGAGGTGATTGCGCTGGCTGCGCTTCCACTGGTCAACGGCGGTTACATCAAAGCCAGCTATCCGGAAGCGGTGATCGCCAATACGCTGGAACATGGCGCGTACTACGTGTTTGAAGAGGGCATTGCCATCCCTCACGCCCGGCCAGAAACCGGCGTGCTGAAAGATTGTTTTAGCATGATTGTGCTGGATGAGCCGATTTCGTTCGACGGCAGCGACAAAGCCGACATCGTGATTATGTTCGGCGCGCGTGATAGCAATGCCCACATTGAAGAGGGCATTCGCGCAATTGTCACGCTGCTGGAAGATGAAGAGACGCTGGTGCGACTGCGCAACGCCAGCAGTGCCGCGGAGGTGATAGACATCCTATGACAACCGACACTGAAGAGAAGGTGGTGGTGCTGGTGAATGGCATTCCGGCGTCGGGCAAAAGCACCCTGACGCGCGCGCTGGCCGAGCAGTTCGGCTTGCCGGTGCTGACGCTGGATAGCCTGAAAGAGCCGTTTATGGCCAGCTTTGCGCCGGTGGATCGCCAGCGCAATCGACAACTGGGCTGTGCTGCTTACCAGGCGATCTGGCAAGTGGTGGCGCAAGCCCCGGCGCGCTGCACCTATGTGATCGATGCCTGGTTTGGCTTTCAGCCGCGCGAAGTATTGCAGCAGGGATTGCAGCACGCCGGCGTGACGCGGGTGCTGGAGCTGTGGCTGGCGATTTCGCCCGATGATGCGGTGGCACGCTATCAGTCGCGATTGACGGATCGTATGCCCGGTCATCCCGGCGCCGATTATTTGCCGGAGCTGCGCAAGCTGGCCGAAAGCGCGCAGCCGATGGCGCTGGGTCCGGTGTTGCAACTGGATGCGCGCAATCCAGACCAGGCGGCCGCCTTTGCCTGGTTGCAGCGTCAGCTGCGACGGCCAATCGCTGCCCGGCCGGCGTTATCCGCTTCTGGCTGAAAAACGCGTGCGCTGAGGAAGTCGATCAGCGCGCGCACTTTCGGCGACGGATGTTTACTGGCGGGCCACAACAGGTGAAACACGTTGCGATGGCAGGCGAAGTCACCTAATACCTCGCGTAGCGTACCTTGTGCCAGTGCTTCGCGAATCGAGAAATCCGGTAGCATGGCGATTTCTAATCCACGCAGCGCAAAGCAGACGCGAGTCTCAATGTTGTTACAGATCATGGTGGTGGGCAGCGTCAGCTCCTGTTCCTCCTCGTAGCCGCGCAGCACCCAGCGCTCCAGCTTACCGGTGGTGTTAAAGCGATAGTGCAGACAAGCGTGCTGCGTCAACGCTTCGGGTGTTTTAGGTTCACCATAACGGGCCAGATAGTCTGGCGAGGCCACCGCGATGGAGTAGGCATAACCCAGCTTGCGCGCCGAGAGGCGTGAATCCGTCGGCGGTTCAGCGCGCATCACCACGTCATATCCTTCGGCAATCACATCGACAACGCGATCGCTGAAGTCGAGATCGAGCTGAATGTCCGGATAGGCCTGCATAAAGTCGCCTAACACCGGCAAGATCAGCGAACCCACAATCGGCAGGCTCAGTTTCAAACGCCCGGCGGGACGGCCTGCTGCCTGCGACAGCTCGCTTTCGGCAGCTTCAATTTCGGCCAGAATACGGCGGCAGCGCTGCAGAAACAGCGCGCCTTCGGCGGTCAGCGTTATGCTGCGCGTGCTGCGGTGAAATAGCCGCACGCCAAGTTTATCCTCCAGCCGGGCAATGCTTTTGCCCACCGCCGAGGCGGAAAGACCTAAATGCCGCCCTGCAGCCACAAAGCTGCGGGTTTCCGCCACCTGCACGAACACCACCATACTGTTCAGACTGTCCATGTTGCCTCGCGATTGCGGACACAAATGTCCGTTAAGTCGAGAAATATACCCCGCTTTTTCCGCAATAAAGAAGTGACTACTGTGAAGCTATTCATTATTGAGGAGAGAAAAGCATGCAGGATTTACTTCAGGCGGTGATGCCGCAGGCGCTGGATGAGCTGCCGCGAATGCGGGAGGCATTATGAGCGAACGTTTACCTTTGATTCCGCTGCTGGCATTAAGTCTGGCTGCGTTTGTCACCATCGTTACCGAGGCGCTTCCCGCCGGATTGCTGACGCCGATGGCGCAGGAGTTATCCATTTCAGTGGCGGCAGCCGGGCAGAGCGTTACGGTGTATGCGGTGGGCTCCTTCCTGGCGGCGATCCCGTTGATGACGCTATTGCAAGGCGTGCGGCGCCGTCGTTTGTTGCTATTCACCCTGGCCGGTTTTACCGCAGCAAATCTGATCACCGCCATGGCTAATGACTACCTTTTACTGCTGATCGCGCGCGGTGTCGCGGGTGCTGCTGCTGGCGTCTTGTGGGCGTTGCTGGCCGGTTATGCCGCGTCGATGGCGCCAGTGGAAAAAAAAGGCAAAGCGATTGCGATAGCGATGGCAGGCACGCCGCTGGCGCTATCGATTGGCGTGCCGCTCGGGACCTTTGTGGGTAACGCCATCGGCTGGCGCCTGAGTTTTATGGCGTTAAGTGGGCTGTCACTGCTGCTGATGCTGGTGCTGCGTCTCACTGCCCCAGAACAGCCCGGGCAAGCGGCACGGCAGCGTTTGTCTCTGGCCACCGTTGCGCGCTTGCCCGGCGTGCGTAGCGTGCTGGCGCTGGTGCTGTGTTTCGTGCTGGCGCATAACATTCTCTACACCTATATCTCACCGTTCCTGCAGCCGGCTGGGTTAATGGCGCGTACCGACGCGATCCTGCTGCTGTTTGGCAGCGGCTCGCTGGTCAGTATCGTCATCACCGGCATAGTAGTGGACCGATATCTCCAGCCGCTAACGCTTAGTTGCATCGGCCTTTTCATCGCTGCAGCGCTTCTGCTGCAACTGAATGTGTCCAGTGCGCTGCTGGTATGGCTGGCGGTGGGATTATGGGGATTAGCCTTTGGTGGTGCGGCAACGCTGTTTCAAACCGCGATGGTGCAGCGGGCGAGTTCCGCGACTGATGTCGCACAATCGATGTTGGTGACAGTATGGAATCTGGCGATTGCGGGTGGCGGCATGCTGGGCGGCATGTTATTGCAGAATTTCGGTATCGTCAGTTTCACGCCGGTGTTGCTGCTGTTGTTGATTATGGCTTTTGCAGTGGCATGGCGGACGGGACAACGTGCCGTTCGGGCCGCCGTTAATCCCTCGTCGTGATAATAACCGCATGATTTGTCAATGCATATTTGGCGGCATCAACCAGGCTTTTGTGATAACGATCGCATAGGAGAGTTCCATGAACATCGATTTACACGGAAAAACAGCACTGGTCACCGCGTCAACCGGCGGCATTGGTTTTGCTATTGCGCAGGGCTTAGCCGCCAGTGGGGCGGAAGTGGTGTTGAATGGGCGCAGCGAAGCCTCGGTCAGTCGCGCGCGTGAAAAGCTAAACGGTTTGGTGGCGGGGGCAAAAATCCACACCTTCATCGCCGACCTTGGCAGTGCGCAGGGCGTCAAACAGCTGCTCAACGGCTTGCCGCCCATCGATATTCTGGTCAATAACGCCGGGATTTACGGCCCGCAGGACTTTTATGAAGTGGACGATGAAACCTGGGAAGCCTATTGGCAAACCAACGTAATGTCTGGCGTGCGCCTGTCGCGGGCACTGTTGCCGGAGATGGTGAAACGTGGCTGGGGGCGAGTGGTATTTATCTCCTCGGAGTCGGCGCTGAACATTCCTGCCGAAATGCTGCACTACGGCGTCAGTAAAACCGCGCAACTGTCGCTGGCGCGCGGACTGGCGAAGGTGGTGGCGGGCAGTGGTGTGACGGTCAACAGCGTGCTGCCGGGCCCTACGCTTTCCGATGGCTTTGCCGCGATGATGGAAGATGAAGTGAAACGCACCGGCAAGCCGCTGGAAGAGTTAGCGAAAGCGTTTGTGATGGCCCAGCGGCCAAGCTCCATCATTCTGCGTGCCGCTACGGTGGAAGAGGTGGCGAATATGGTGGTGTATGTCTGTTCGAAACAGGCATCAGCCACGTCGGGCGCCGCGCTGCGCGTTGATGGCGGCGTCGTGGATGATATTGTTTAGCCGCATGCTGCGAATGACCTTGTCGCCATGCATGTGAGCTCTGAAGCAGCATATGGCTGCGTCTCCTTCCCCCGCTTGCGGGGGAAGGCCGGGATGGGGGACAGCAAGCACCTTTAACTACAGCGAGCAAACTGTTACCCATCAGCCCGGTTGGTACCCTTATGCCACCGGCTCAAAACACGCTCCGCACAACAAAGACAAAAGTTTACACTGCAAAGCTTGGTGTTTCTGCTGTCGATGCTTAAAATGCCCGCACTTTTCTCTGAGGCTGCGGCATGACGATATCGCTATCACGCGCAAAATGGATTCTGGCACTGGTTTGTCTGGTGCTGGCGTTTTGTCTCGTCCAGCGCAGCTTCAATTTGCCTTCTGCGCCGCTGGCGCAAGTCAGCGCGTCCACGCAGGTAAACGGTAATGACGATGCCAGCGGCAGCGAAAAGCCCTGTGCCCTGAGCGCGAAATCGTTGAGTGCCGCCGCGCCGATCCTGGATACCGCACTGCCTTTCCTGCTGTTGCTGCTGGCGTTGATTGCCACCTTTACGCAACGCTCTACCTCCTTCGGCTATCGCCGGACACCGCTGTTTCCGCCACTGCGACGGCGGCATCTGACCCTCTGCGTTTTCCGGGAATAACACTTACGCGTTGCATCGCGTAAACCCTGTTATTTACTGGAGAATCACCATGTCTATATTTATCAGGAGCCTGCTGCTCCTGCTGGCGAGCTGTGCGATCACCGCGCAGGCGGCAGATACTGGCTGGCTGCGCAATGCGCAAAACAGTCACGCGGAAGTGCGTCTACGTAGCGCCAGCCACAATAATGATCAGCAACTGCTGCTGGATATCCGCTTGCAACCTGGCTGGAAAACCTACTGGCGCACGCCGGGTGAAGGCGGCGTAGCACCGGAAATTCGTTGGCAAACGCCAGAGGTTAATGCGCAATGGTTTTGGCCAGCGCCCGCGCGTTTTGACGTCAGCGGTTTGACCACGCAAGGCTACAAAGGCGATATCACGCTGCCTATCACACTGGCAAAACTGTCGAGCCAGCGGCTGGCAGGTACGCTGACGCTCTCGACCTGTAGCGACGTCTGCATTCTTACCGACTTCCCGTTCAGCCTCGACCTGACGCAGCCCGCTGACGCCGATTTTCCGCGCGATTTCGCCGAGGCGATGGGAAAAATTCCGGCGGCAAGCGGCTTAACCGATCAACTCGCCGCCAGCTTCATCAACGGTGAGCTGCAAATTCGTGCCGAGCGTCAGGGTGGCTGGCAAAAGCCGGAGCTGTTCTTCGACTATCCGCCCGGCAGCATGCTGGCGGCACCGCACATCAGTGTTAATGGCGACACGCTCAGCGCGCGCGTGGCGGTAACCGATGAGTGGGGTGAAGCGGCACCGGATCTGCGCGGCAAAACGCTGTCGCTGGTGGTGGCCGATGCGGGCATCGCGCAGCAAAGTTCGTTAACCATCGGCGCGGAAACGCTGGTGTCGGGCGAGGCAGCGCAGACCATCTGGTCCGTGCTGCTGCTGGCGCTGCTGGGCGGTTTAATCCTCAATCTGATGCCCTGCGTGTTGCCGGTGCTGGCGATCAAGCTCAGCAGTTTGGTGCAGCAGCAGGGGCAAACCCAGCGTCAAACGCGCAAGCAGTTCCTTGCTTCCAGCGCCGGCATTATCTTCTCCTTCCTGCTGCTGGCGCTGCTGATGACGGGGCTGCGACTTAGCGGGCAGGCGCTGGGCTGGGGCATCCAGTTCCAGAGTAGCGGTTTCCTGCTGGTGATGGTGCTGGTGATGTTCCTGTTCAGCGCCAGCCTGTTTGATCTGCTGCACTTCCGCTTGCCGTCGGGCCTGAATACTAAACTGGCGACCCAGGGCGGTGAGGGTCTGCTCGGGCACTTCGGACAGGGCGCGTTTGCCACCTTGCTGGCCACGCCGTGCAGCGCACCGTTCCTTGGTACCGCCGTGGCCTTCGCGCTGACGGCGCCGCTGCCGCAGCTGTGGCTGCTGTTTGTCGCGCTGGGTGTGGGCATGAGCCTGCCGTGGCTGCTGGTTGCGGCGTTGCCGGGTATGGCGCGTTGCTTGCCGCGTCCCGGCCGCTGGATGGTGCATCTACGCACTGTGCTCGGTTTGTTGATGCTGCTTGCCACCTTCTGGCTGGTGACGCTGCTGGTACCGCATTGGGGCAGCACGGTTGCGCTAGTGCTGGCGGTGGCGCTGCTGCTGGTGCTGTGTGGCTGGCTGATTAAACGCCGTGCGCTGCAACAGGCGGGCCTGGTGTTTATCACGCTGACGCTGGCCGGTGCGTTATTGCTTATGACGCGCATCGAGCCGGATGAGGATGCGCTGCACTGGCAGCCGCTGACCGAAGCCGCCATCCATCAGGCGCTCGAGCAGGACAAACGGGTGTTTGTTGATGTCACCGCAGACTGGTGCATTACCTGCAAAGTGAATAAATCCCGCGTGCTTAACCAGCCGGATGTGCGTGCTGCGCTGAAGGCTGATGATGTGGTGCTGCTGCGCGGCGACTGGACGCAACCCGATCCCGCTATCGGTGAGTTCCTGCGTCGCCGCGATCGTGTAGCGATTCCTTTTAACCAAATTTATGGCCCGGCACTGCCGCAAGGCCAGATTTTGTCACCGCTGCTGAGTCGTGAAGCGGTGATCTCCACTCTCTCTGAGGCGAAAAAATAATGAAGAAATCCCTGTTACTGCCATTGATGTTCCTTGCCATGCCTGCATTTGCGGCTGCGCCATTTACTCCCGAGCAGGAAGCGCGCATTAAGGAGCTGATTCGTGAAACATTAGTGCAGAACCCAGCGATTCTGGCGGAAGCGGCTGATGCATTCGATAAAGAAGCGGCACAGCAGCAGCAAAATGTGGTCGCGCAGATGGTGAAGAAAAACCACGATGTGCTGTTCAACGATGCCGGTTCACCGCGCATCGGTGCTGAGAAGCCCGCGCTGACGCTGGTTTACTTCACCGATTACAACTGCGTGTTCTGTAAAAAGTTTGAAGCAGACATAGAAAAGCTGATGAAAGCCTATCCACAGGTGGCGGTGGTGATTAAGCCGCTGCCGTATCGCGCGGAAACCTCGCTGACCTCGGCACGTCTGGCGCTTACCGTCTGGGAGCAGCAGCCCAAGAACTTCCTCAAGCTGCATGAGCGTTTAATGGCGAAGAAGGGCAATCACGATGAAGCCAGTATTGACGCGGCGCTAGAGAAAACTGGCATTACGCTGAAACAGCCAAGCAAAGCCAGCCTCGATACCATCAACAGTAATCTGACGCTGGCGCAGCAGTTGGGGGTGCAGGGCACGCCAGCCACGCTGGTGGGCGACCAGATGATCAGCGGTGCGGTGCCGTATGAACAGCTGGAAGCCGCAGTGAAAGGCGCGCTGCAGGCGAAGCAATGAGTCGCGTGAAGCGCGGGTTACGTGAGGCGCTTTTTCTGGTGCTGATTGTCGCTGCGGCGCTGTGGGGCATGGATTGGCTGCGCGCTCCGCAGCTGCCCGCTGATTTGGCGCAACAGCCGCTAACCGCGCTGCAGGGCGAGGTTAATCTTGCCGAACTCAGTCAACATCAGCCGCTGCTGGTCTACGTGTGGGCCACGTGGTGCGGCGTATGCAAGCTCACCACACCCACCGTGGCATCATTAAGCCAGCAAGGCGTAAAAGTGGTGAGCGTGGCGCTGCGTTCCGGCAATGATGCGCGGGTTGCGACCTGGCTGGAGAAGAAAGGGCTGCAAGGTGTGGCGATCAATGATGAAAGCGGGGCGATCGGCCAGCGCTGGGATATCAACGCTACGCCGACCTTTATCGTACTGCACCAGGGTAAAGTCATCAGCACCAGCAGCGGCTGGACCAGCGGGTGGGGCCTCAAGCTGCGCTTGTGGTGGGCCGCCCGCTGATTTAACTGGCGGCGCGTTACGGTGCCGCCAGAAAATCCTCGCGCTGGGGCGTAAAGGTATCCAGCAGCACGCCGGCCTCCAGACAGACGCAGCCGTGGACAATATTGGGCGCTTTATACAGCGTATCCCCCGCGCCGACCTCCTGTGTCTTACCATCAATGGTAAAGGCAAAACGTCCCGACAACACGTAGGTAAGCTGCTCATGCGGATGATGATGCAGCGGACCAACGGCATCCTGCGCAAAGGTCACTTCCACCGCCATCATACTGCCGCCGTGCGCCAGCACCCTGCGGGTGACGCCGTTGCCGAGATCCTCTAACTGCGTGGTGTTTTTATAGATAAACATGTTTTCTCCTTACCGGTTGCATGGTGAATGTGTGACATAACTCACAGTCAAAAAGGCATTTAAAGGCTGCATTTTACCGTTCTTTGATTAAAATGAAACGGTGTTTCAATTTAATCTGAGGATGGATCATGAAAATCGCTTTGATGATGGAAAACAGCCAGGCTGCGAAGAACGCAACGGTGTTGAAAGAGCTTCAGTCCGTGGCGCAACCGCTCGGACATCAGGTGTTTAACGTCGGTATGAGCGACGAGCAAGATCATCATCTGACCTACATTCACCTCGGCATCATGGCCAACGTGCTGCTGAACAGCCAAGCCGTGGATTTCGTGGTGGCCGGCTGCGGCACCGGACAGGGCGCCTTGATGTCGCTTAACCTGCATCCGGGCGTGGTGTGCGGTTACTGCATCGATCCCGCCGATGCCTACCTGTTTGCGCAAATCAATAACGGCAATGCGCTGTCGCTGCCGTTCGCCAAAGGCTTCGGCTGGGGCGCGGAATTGAACCTGCGCTTTATCTTCGAAAAAGCCTTCACCGGCGAGAAAGGGCACGGCTATCCGCCAGAGCGTAAAGAGCCGCAGGTGCGCAATGCCGGACTGCTTAATCAGGTGAAAGCGGCATTGCTGAAAGAGAACTACCTCGATTCACTGCGCGCCATCGACCCTGAACTGGTGAAAACCGCGTTGAGCGGCCCACGTCTGCAGCATGCACTGTTTGAGCATGGTCAGAGTGAGGAAATTGCACGCTTTGTGCGTGAACTGACGCAGTAATCGAGACGCGTTTAACTAAGCCAGGGAAACCTGGCTTGGTTTTTTTACTCTTTATTAAATAGTAATACCCAACGGAATATCTCTATTTGTGGCTAATATGTGACTTGTTGGCTTGAAGTGACACGCTACTTAGACACCGATAGTGTCGGAGAAAATGTCGGAGAAAATGTCGGAGAAAATGTCGGAGAAAGTGTCGGAGAAAACACCGGTTAAACTTTCCGCAACCGCCGGGAAAATATTGTCTGCTCTGCATAAATCACCTGAGATGACGATTCCCCTGTTGTTCGTAGGGTGCGCATTGATGCGCACCTGGTCACCATCAATGGCGAACCTACGCCAAAACCCCATTATCCTGCCGGCTCGCATCGACCAGCATCTGCGTATAGGCCACTTGCGCGCGGTTGTTTACCAGCGCATCGACATCCAGTGTCTCCAGCACTTTGCCATGCTGCATGACCGCCACGCGATGGCACAGATGCGCCACCACGCCGAGATCGTGCGTGACCATCAAATAGGTCAGCTTCTCCTGCTGCTGCAAGTCGCTGAGCAGGTTGAGGATCTCCGCCTGCACCGATACATCCAGCGCCGACGTCGGTTCATCCAGCAGCAATACGCGCGGCTCAAGGATCAGCGCACGAGCAATGGCGACGCGCTGTCGCTGACCGCCGGAGAGCTGATGCGGATAGCGCGTTTGCCACGCGCGATTGAGGCCCACTTTTTCCAGCATCGCGATCACCCGTTGCTGGCGCTGTCCGATACCGTGAATCTGCAGCGGCTCCTCAAGAATATCGCCGATAGTGTGGCGCGGATGGAGCGATCCGTAAGGATCCTGAAACACCATCTGCACGCTGCGGCAACGCTCGCGGGCGATACGATGCTCCAGCGCGACGCCGTCAATCGCCAGCTCGCCCTGCCAGTGGGTAAACAGCCCGGCCAGGCATTTCAGCACCGTGGTTTTGCCCGATCCCGACTCGCCGACCAGGCCAAAAATCTCGCCCTGGCGAATCGATAAATTGACGTCAAACAGTACCTGATTACAGCGCTCCTCCTCGCCAAAACTGAGGTTGAGATTACTGACGCGGATCATCTCGTTCATCGTTGCTCCTTAAGGTTGCAGCCAGCTGGCCTGACGTTGCAGCACCGGCAGCCGTGCGCGACGCTGATCCATATCCGGCAGCGCGGCCAGTAAGCCTTGCGTATAGGGATGCTGTGCGCGATCGAGCTCGCTGGCGGCCAGCGATTCCACCACGCGCCCGGCATACATCACCAGCACGCGATCGCAGAAGCGCCGCACCAGATTGATGTCGTGGCTGATAAAGATCAGCCCCAGCCCGCGCTGTTTCACCAAATCATCCAGCAGCGCCAGCACCTGCAGGCGCACTGAAACGTCCAGCGCCGAGGTGGGTTCATCGGCAATCAGCAATTCGGGATCGGTAATCAGCATCATGGCGATCATCACGCGCTGGCCCTGACCGCCAGAAATTTCGTGCGGATAACACTGATAAATACGCCCGGGATCGCGCACCTGCACCACCTCAAGCATCTCCATCGCTCGCTGACGCGCCACTTCGCGCTGTCCAGGATGATGGCTGCGCCAGGCTTCGGCTATCTGCTCACCAACCCGCACCACCGGATTTAGCGAGTATTTCGGATCCTGCATAATCATTGAAATGCGTTTACCGCGAATGGCGCGCATCTGCGCGGGCGTGGCGCGCAGCAGATCAATCTCGCCAAACTGCATACGCTGTGCGGTGACTTGTGCGCTGCGCGGATGCAGTTGCAGTAGCGCACGACCTACGGTGGATTTGCCGGAGCCGGATTCGCCGACAATCGCCAGTTTCTCTTTGCCTAACTGGAAGGAGATGCCGCGCACCGCGGGTGTGACGAGGCGACCATTGACGAAATTTACCTGTAAATCCTGTACGTCGAGCAACGGTGCAGCGCTATTCGCTGCGGGGATCGAGGATGTCACGTAAGCCATCTCCTAAGAAGTTGAACGCTAAGCTGTTGATCAGAATTGCCAGACCCGGCACTGTCACCACCCACCAACACTCGAGCATATAGGTACGACCGCTGGCGATCATCGCGCCCCATTCAGGATCCGGCGGCTGCGCGCCCAATCCGAGAAAACCCAGTCCGGCGGCAGTGAGAATGATGCCGGCCATATTCATGGTGATGCGGATGATCACCGACGGCAGGCACAGCGGCACGATGTGTTTCCACAAAATGCGCAGTGAAGAGGCACCCTGTAAGCGCACCGCCGAAACAAAATCGGCCTGGCGCAGCGACAGCGCTTCAGCACGCGCCAGACGGGCAATCGGCGGCCAGGCGGTGAGCGTGATGGCAATCACCACATGCTCCAGTCCCGGACCGAGCGCGGCGACAAACGCCAGCGCCAGCACCAGACTCGGGAAGGAGATGAAGATGTCGGTGACGCGCATCAACACGCTATCAACTTTGCCGCCGAAATAACCGGCGGTGACGCCGAGCAGCAGGCCCAGCGGGCCAACGGTGACTGACACCAGCAGCACGATATACAGCGTGATGCGCGCGCCCCAGACGAGGCGACTGAAGATATCGCGACCAAACTCATCGGTACCAAACCAGTGCTGCGCATTCGGCGGCGTCAGCGCATTGTTGAGGTCCTGAATCAGCGGGTGATAGGGCGCAATCCACGGTGCAAACAGCGCCACCACCAGCAGCAGCATGATAATCCCGCCGCCAATCGCGGTTAACGGGTTGCGCGCCATTTGCCAGAGAAAATGGCCAATGCGCGCGCCGGTGCGGCGACAGCGCGCCAGCCGTTCGCGCGTCTGGCTGGCTAACGGCGTATCGAGAGAAATCGTCATACTTTGGTCCTCGGATCGAACACCTGATAAAGCAGGTCAGAGAGCAGGTTAAGCAGCACGAAAATCAGGCCGACTACCAATACGCAGCCCATCACCGCATTCATATCGCCGAGCATCAGGCTGCCGGTGAGATAAGAACCAAAACCGGGCCACGAGAAGACGGTTTCAATTAGCACCGCGCCTTCCAGCAGCGAGCCGTAGGCCAGCGCCACCACCGTCAGCAGCTGCACCAGAATATTGCGGAATGCGTGCTGCCAAATCACTTGCCACTCGCTAAGGCCTTTTACCCGCGCCGTCAGAATGAACTCCTGCGACAGCTGCGCCAGCATGAAGCTGCGCGTCATGCGGCTGATGTAAGCCAGCGAGTGAAAGCCGAGCAGGGAAGCGGGTAGAATCAGGTGGTTAAGCGCATTACTGAACACCGTGAAGTTGCCTACCAGCAACGCATCAATCAGCAGGAAACCGGTGCGGCGCGGCACAATGCCATCAAGGCTGAAGTCAACGCGACCCGCGCCACCCACCCAGCCGAGATGGGCATAAAACAGCAGCAGGCCGACCATGCCGACCCAGAAGATGGGGGTGGAATAGCCCGCCAGACTGATGATGCGCACCAGATAATCAATCAGGCTGTTGCGACGGGCGGCGGCCCACACGCCGAGCGGAACGCCGAGCCCGGTGCCAATCACAATCGCCAGCGTCGCCAGTTCCACCGTGGCCGGGAAGACGCGCAGGATATCGTGAATGACCGGTTGTCCGGTGAGCAGCGCCAGCCCGAGATTGCCGTGCAGCAAGCCCTGCAGATAGATGCCGAACTGCACCCACAGCGGTTTATCAAAGCCCAGCTGATGATAAACCTGCTGGTAGGTATTGTGGTCAGCATCCGGCCCGACAATCGCCAGCACCGGGTCGAGCGGCATCACGCGACCAATAAAGAAGGTCAGCAGCAGCAGGCCAAACAGGGTGATCGCCACCTGCAACGTGCGGCTGCGCAGACGACGCCAGTGACTTTTGCTTAGCTTCATTGCGTACCTCCTGCCAGGCTATCTGGCGTTTTCCACACGTCGCGCAGGAAAGTGGTAGCCGACGGGTGCGGCACGTAATCCTGCACCCGATTGTTCACCACCACCGAATCGGTCATTTGCGAAATCGGCATCAGCGCCGGAATCAGCTGGTCGTAACGTTGCTGGATGGCAAAGTAATCCTGCTGCTGCTGTTTGGCATCGCGCTCCAGCAGCGCTTTGTCGATCATGCTGTTCAGCTGCGCATCATAAAAGCCAGTGCGCCAGCCCTGAAAATTGGTGAGACGCGCGCTGTCGGCATTGTTGGGGTTGTAAACCAGCGCGCGCAGGCTGGAGTGCGGATGGGGCTCTACGCCGCTGCCGCCGCGTCCCACCAGCAAATTGAACTGGCGATCGCGCATCGCACCATAAATCTGGTTGCCGGTGCCGGTAATAATTTTGGCGCGAATGCCGCCCTGCATCAGCGTGGATTGAATGGCGATGGCGACATTGAGGAACGGCTGATCGGCCAGCACGCGCACTGTGGTATCAAAACCGTTGGGATAACCCGCAGCCGCCAGCAGCGCTTTGGCACGCGGCACATCGAGCTTGTAACCCGGATCGGGCAGCGTCGCCGGCATGCCGGATTGAATCGGACGCTGGTGCAGCGTGCCGTAACCGGCCATTAGCGTTTTGTTGATGCCCTGATAATCCACCAGATAGCGTAACGCTTCGCGCACCTGCGGATTGGCGAAGTGATCGTCCTTCATGCTCATCGCCAGGTAATAAATCGTGCCTTTTTGCACGGCATCAACGGAGAGGTCGGGATCGTGACGCAACGCCTTCACATCGGGAATCGCCATGTTGCTGGCGATATCAAGGTCGCCTTTCTCCATCATCAGGCGCAGAGTTTGCGACTCCTGCAGATGACGGAACACTACGCGCTGCAGCTTGGGCGCACCGCGCCAGTAGTGGGGATCGCGGCTGATGCGCAGCACATCTTTGGCTTGCCATACGTCCAGACGAAACGGTCCTGACCCTGCTTCATGGGTGGTGAGCCAGCGATTGCCCCAATCGTTATTTACCGCCTGCGCCTGCACGGTTTTGCTGTCAAGCACCACCATGCTGCCGAGCGCCGCCAGCGAATAGAGCACCAGTTTGGGATCGTTAGGCTTAGGCAAGCGAATCACTACCGTGCGCGCATCCGGCGCGCTGATCATCTGGTCGACGTTCTCTTTGCTGAAGCCGTAAGATTTCCACACCGACGCCTGCGCCAGATTGAGGTGTAGCACGCGGCGCATCGACCAAATCACATCGGCGCTGCTCAACGCATTGCCGGAGTGGAAGGTGACATTGTCACGTAAGTGGAAGGTGAGCTGACGATTGTCGGGGCTGATCTCCCAACGTTCCGCCAGCGCCGGGCGCACGTTGGTGAGCTGTTGCGGATCTAACTCAACCAAACCGTCATAGAGATTGACCACAATGCCGACCACTTCGTTGCCGGTCATGGCTGCGGGATCGAGAGTGAGGAGATTGTTCATGTTCATGCCCACAATCAGCTGGTCGTCTGGCGTGGCGGCCAGCAGCGACGGGCTACAGGTGAGCAGCAGCAGCGCGGCGCACCACGCTCTGCATCGGTTCACTACGTTCATAAGCAAAGTCCAGCAGGTCAGAGGTTTATAGTTTTTTGCCGTACTGCTTGTGTCAGGCGCTTACCAGCGATTTAGCGTGTGTGTCTCAATCCACGAGAAATTGATGTCCTCACCGAGTCCCGGTCGCGTGGGCAGATGCACGAAACCCTCGGCATCCATCGGATCGACCAGCGCGTTGAGATAGGCCGGCGGCTGTTCATAATCGAGGAATGGGTGCAACAGGCCGCGCTCGTACCAGCGACAGTTGCGGATGGCACCGACCACCGCGATGCTGGCCGCGCCATTGCCGTGCACTTCGCAATCCATGCCGAAGGCTTCGGCCAGGCTAGCGACCTTCATGGTGGCCGAAATACCGCCGACGCCATTGGCACCGGCGCGCAGAATGTCGCAGGCGCCGGCGCGCACCCAATCGGCGCGGCTATGGTGTTTGCCGCCGAGGCTTTCCGGGCCCAGTACGTCGATGCTGAGGTTTTCCGCCAGCCAGGCATAAGACGCCATGCTCTCCTCTTCCATCGGTTCTTCGAACCAGGCGAAGTTGAGTTTTTCCAGCGCTTTACCAATGGTGAGCGCATCACTGCGGCTGTACCAGTGATAGCCGTCAAGCATCAGCGCGATGTCCGGGCCGACCGCTTCACGTACCGCGGCGCAGGCTTTAATGTCCATTTGTGGGCTGGGGGCGAACGAGACGGGTGGCATCCATGTGTGCAGTTTGATGGCCTGATAACCGCGCGCTACCAGCTTTTCAGCAAACTGGGCATATTCGTCGGGCGTCGATAAACCGCCATCCAGCTCATCGCCACACATGGTGCTGCCGTAGGCCGGGATCTTCTCGCGATAGCCGCCAAGCAATTTGTGCACCGGCTGTTTGAGCTTGCGACCAATCAAATCCCATAGCGCCTGTTCCACGGCGGATAACGCACGTTCGGTGAGCTGGTGGGCGCTACCGCGCTGCCAGTGCACCAGATCCTGCCACAGCCGTTCACGATCAAAGGCGTTTTGCCCAATCAGCACCTTGCGGAAGAAGGCGTTTACCACGTGTGGACGAATCACCTCAGCCGGTGCGAGGGCATAACCGCAATCCCCATCCTCGCTGGTCAGGGTCAGCAGCGCCATTTGCGCATCGGTCTCGGCGCCGGGATGCGAGTGCCCGGCGCTGTCCGAGACGCGGCGGGTTGGGTAGCTAAACAGGGTCACATCAATGGCACTGATCTTCACGGTTACTCCTCCGTTCATGCTTGGCGCTCCCACGATGGGCATTAACATAAAAAATAAAACGCCGTTTCATTTTGTAATTTAGCGTTCACATTTTGTTTACGCATTAGCCAAAGCGCAGGAAACAACGGCGATAAATTGGGCATTTGCATGGTTCGCTGTGAGCGTTTTCACGAATGACTGGCGTTTTGTGAGCGATTGCACAGTGAAAAGCGCTGGGCGGAATGTAAAAAAATGTGTCGCTGGGGGCTTTTCATTTCCCGTCAGCCAGGTAATAGTGACGCCGCGAAAATTAAATAATAATCATTATCATTCTGGGTCGGTAAAATGAAAATATGGCTGTTTGCACTGGGGTTACTGGCGGTAACGCATCACGCTGCCGCAAAAATCATTACGGATGTCGCTGGACGTCAGGTCGAGGTCAAAGAGGAGTCCAAACGCATCATTTTGGGCGAAGGGCGTCAGATGTATCTGCTGGCCGCTTTTGATACCGCCGCGCCGTTCCAGCGCGTGGTCGGCTGGCGCGATGATTTTCATAAAGCGGATTACGACGGCTACATGGCGTATGAGAAGAAATATCCGCAGATTAAAAAGTTGCCGACCTTTGGCGGCGCGAAGGATGGCACCTTCAACGTTGAGCAGGCGCTGACGCTGAAGCCCGATTTAGTGCTGATGAACCTTGAATCCAAAGCGGCCACCGATGAAGGCAAGCTGATTGAGAAGTTACAGGCAGTGGGCGTGCCGGTGGTGTTTATCGATTTCCGTGAGAAGCCGATGGAACACGCTGAGCAAAGCATCCGCATCATGGGCGAGCTGGTGAATAATCCGCAGCGTGCCGAAGAGATTGTGGCGTTCCGCCGGGCACAAATTGAAAAGGTGACCGATCGCCTGAAGAATTTTAGCGGCACGCGCCCAAAAGTGATGATTGACCGCGCTGGCGGCTACAGCGATGAGTGCTGCATGTCGTTTGGCAACGAGAACTTTGGTCAGATGGTGGAAATTGCGGGCGGCCGCAATATCGCCAAAGATCTGATCCCAGGCACCTTTGGCACGCTCAACCCAGAACAGATCATCGCCAGTCGTCCGGATGTGGTGGTGGTGACCGGTGCCAACTGGAAAAACTACAATACCGTCGGCAAATGGGTGGGTGTCGGCCCCGGTGCGGATGTGAAAGAAGCCACTGCGCGGCTGCAACTGCTGATGATGCGCGATGCCTTCAAAACCCTGCCGGTAGCCCATAACGGCAACGCGCATGCAATCTGGCATCAGTTCTACGATAGCCCGTACCAGTTTGTGGCGATTCAGGCGCTGGCGAAGTGGCTGCATCCCGAATTGTTTGCCGATCTCGATCCGGACGCCACTTTCCGCGAGTTCCACCAGAAGTTTCTGCCATTGCCTTATCAGCCGGGATATTGGGTAACCCTGCCGGCAGATAAGTCATAAGTTTGAGCAAGTTAGATAAGTGTTAAACGTTACTGTTTATCTTTACTAATATTTCACAGGTGGTGGCACGTTGTTGCAAAAAGCGCAACGCGTGCGCCATCTGATGATAATTTGGTAAAAGGGAGAGAGTAATGTTTCATACCTCAGGAAGATCGGTGTTCGGCGTGACGTTGTATACGCTGCTGGAACCGCTGCCGCTGGGCTTTTTTGTCGCCGCCTGGTTTTTCGATATCCTCTATCTGCAAACCTTCGTCATCATGTGGACCAAATCGGCCAGTTGGCTGATTACCCTTGGTCTGGTGCTGGCCATCCTGCCACGTTTAATTAGCCTGGTTTATTTATTTCGCGGTGCCCGGCCGAATGAAAAGACCCATTTCTGGCTGTCGCTGCTGGCAATGGTGCTGGCGGTGGTGAACGCCTTTATTCACAGCCGCGATGCCTACGCGGTGGTGCCCATGGGCGTGACGCTCTCGACGCTGGTAGTGGCGCTGCTGCTGATTGCCAACGTGCAGCTGGTGCTGCGCGAACGCCGCACACAGGGAGGTCGCGTATGAAACACCTACTTAGTGCGGTAGCGATCGCCATGCTGCTCAGTGGCTGTGACGACGGGGCGCTGATCGATCCGCAAAAGCAAATCGGTCCCAATCCTGAGCTGCCGCAGGCGCAGAACTTCTTTATGCCACCGATGCAAGTACCGGAAGGCACGCCGTGGAAAACCGGGGAAATGCCGAAAGTGGCGGAGGGTTTAAAGATCGAAAAGATCGCCGAAAACCTGCAGCATCCACGTCAGGTATTGGTGCTGCCTAATAATGATGTGCTGGTGGCGGAATCCAATGGCATGCCGAAACCGACCACCGCGCCGAAGCAGCTAATTATGGGCATTGTGCAGAAAGCCTCAGGCAAAGGCGGCGAGGGCGGCAATCGCATCACGCTGCTGCGCAACGTTAACGGCAAATGGGAGCAGCATCGCTTTATCGATAACCTGACGGCGCCGTTTGGCATGCAGCTGGTGGGGAATACCTTATATGTGGCGAACGCCGATAGCCTGGTGAAGTTCCCTTACGAAACCGGGCAAACCGAGATTCGTACGCCGCCGGTGGAAGTCACCGAGTTGCCGGGTGGTCCGATTAACCATCACTGGACTAAATCACTGCTCGCCAGCCCGGATGGCAGCAAGCTGTATGTGGGGGTGGGATCCAACAGTAACGTAACGGAAAACGGCATTGGCGAAGAGTATCGCCGCGCGGCGGTGCTGGAAGTGGATGCGGCGAGCGGTGCCAGCCGGATCTATGCCAGCGGCCTGCGCAATCCTACCGGCTTACAGTGGGAGCCACAGAGCGGCAAGCTGTGGGCTATCGTCAATGAGCGTGACGAGATTGGTTCCGATCTGGTTCCGGATTACATGACCTCGGTGCAGGACAAAGGCTTCTACGGCTGGCCGTACAGCTATTATGGTCAGCACGTAGATGAGCGCGCCCAACCGCAAAGGCCGGATTTGGTGGAGAAGGCCATCAAGCCGGATTACGCACTGAGCTCGCATGTCGCACCGCTCGGCCTGTTGTTCTATGGCGCGGATAACATGCCGCAGTATCGTGGCGGGGCGTTTATCAGCGAGCATGGTAGCTGGAACCGTACGCCGCTTAATGGCTATCAGGTGGTGTGGGTGAAATTCGAGAACGGTAAACCGGTGGGGCAGCCGCAGCCGGTGGTGACGGGCTTCCTCACCGACGATCAGAAGCAGGTGCGCGGTTTACCGGTCGGTTTAGCTACCGATCGCCAGGGCGGCGTGTTGATTGCCGATGATGCGGGTAATACTATCTGGCGCATCAGTTCCGCGCGGTAATTAAACGCCGGCAATAAAAAAGGATTTGGCAGTAAAGCCAAATCCTTTTTTTTATGTTCGCTAATCGGCTGGTAACCGCGCCGCGAACGGGGTGCTCAGCACTCCTCACACCCGCGATAATAAAATGTGCGGCGAGATATTTCAAGTTTTGCCATAATACTGTATGGTTATACAGGTGTTGAGTGACGGGCGAAGCCTCATTGTTTTGCTGATGACTCCAGGGGCGCGGATAGTCAAATCCCGGCAGGTTTCAGGTGGTGCTGGCCTGTGGCTTCCACAATGAGAGCCGCTCAGCACTCCTCACAATTGTGCTTAGGCGGCCGGCGGGTGGAGTCAAAGCCTCGGCAGCTGAACGGCGCGCTCCTCTCAGAGGAGAAGGAAAGTGATGGAAATTGTTCGATTGCTGCTGGACATCGTCCGCATCATTCTTCAAATCATCGTTGCCCTTATGCAACTGACCGGTCAGGCGCACTGACCGGAACTTGAAACAAGGCGGAGCTCACCCCTCCGCCTTTTTTCGTGCTGTGTCAAAACGCCCTGCGGTGAAAGACGCTACTATCCTCAACACATTATGCAATGTGAGGAGGTAAACGATGGCGATCGCGCTTGGCTGCGTCACCGAGCCAGTGAAGTTCACAGGGGTAGAAGCAGTCGTTCTCTCTGATGAGACCCTGCTGGAACGAAAACACACCTTGTTGAACGCAATGAAACAGCACGGTTTTGACACGCTGGTCATCTACGCGGACAAGGAACACGGCAGCAATTTCGAATATCTCACCGGATTTATACCGCGTTTCGAAGAGGGGCTACTGCTGCTGGACAAGTCCGGGCACGCCACGTTGGTGCTGGGTAACGAAAACCTGAAAATGGCACGTTTCTCGCGCATTGAGGCCACGCTGGCTCACTCGCCGTACTTCTCGCTGCCTAATCAGCCGATGGATAATGAAGTGCCGCTGGAAACGCTTTTCAAGGACGCGGGGCTGGACAGCAGCAATAAAGTCGGTCTGATTGGCTGGAAAATGTTCACGCCAGCCGCCGGCAATGGCCGCGCGATGTTCGATTTACCCTACTTCATTGTCGACGCGATTAAGCGCACGCTCAAAGATGACGCGGTGTTAGAAAATGCCATCCCTTTGTTAATTGGTGATAACGGCGCACGTACCCGCTGCAATGCCAATGAAATCGCGCATTACGAATATGGTGCCAATCTCGCTTCCAACTGTATGCTGGACGCGCTTAATGCGATTGAAGTTGGCGTGCGTGAAACCGAGTTGGGCGCGTTACTTACCGCTGAAGGGCAGTACAACACCGTGGTGACCATCGCGGCCACCGGCACGCGTTTCGAAAACGCGAATCTTTATCCCAGCGCGAAAACCGTGCGGCGCGGCGATCCGCTCTCCCTGACCACCGCCTACAAAGGTGGCCTTTCCAGCCGCAGCGGTTTCGTGATTGCCAGTGAAAGTGAGTTGCCAGCAACCCAGCAGGATTATCTCGATCGCATCGCCAAACCCTATTTCTCGGCGGTGGTGAGCTGGCTGGAGACGATTCACGTCGGCATGCGCGGCGGCGCGCTTTACCAGCTGATCGAACAGGTTTTGCCTAAAGCGCGTTTTGGCTGGCACCTGAATCCCGGCCATCTGGTGGCGGATGAAGAGTGGATGTCGTCGCCGATTTATCGCGGTTCCACTGAACTCCTGAAAAGCGGCATGATGCTACAAATTGATATCATCCCGTCCGTGCCGGGCTACAACGGTGCCAGCGCCGAAGAGTGCGTGGTGCTGGCCGATGCGGCACTGCAGGCGACGATTCGCCACGCCTATCCGGCGCTGTGGCAGCGTATCGAAACGCGTCGTGAGTATCTGCGCGCGGAGATCGGTATCCAGCTAAGCGATGACGTTTTGCCACTGTCAAATACCGTGGCTTATTTAAGGCCGTTCTTCCTGGCCAGGCAGCTTGCGCTGAAAATGGAACGTTAATCTTCCACGATCGAAGCCATTATCCCCGGTATTTAATGGCTTCGATCAGTTTCTCAAACGCAGCGGTATGTTGTTTGCGGCTGGGATAATAGAGGTAATATCCGCTGAACGGTTCACACCAGTCAGCCAGAATGGCTTGCAGGTCGCCGTTGGCAATATGCTGTTTGACGGTGTCTTCGGGCACATAGGCAATACCCATGCCGGAAAGCACCGCATCAATACGGGATGCCAGATTATTAAATATCAACTGACCTTCAACTTTGACGCGAATATCTTTGCCGTCCTTACTGAACTCCCAGCTGTATAATCCGCCGAGTGTGGGAAGGCGCATGTTAATACAGTTATGATTTTGCAATTCATAAGGCGTCTGCGGGATGCCGTGTTTTTGCAGGTATTCAGGTGCCGCAACCGCAACCATTTTCCAGTCCGGGCCAATCCGCACCGCGACCATATCTTTTTCAATACTTTCGCCCAGTCGTACACCCGCATCGAAACGCCCGCTGACAATATCGGTTAAGGTATTGTCGACAGAGAGTTCGACGTTCACGTCAGGATAGGTTTGCAGAAAGGGCTTCAGCAGCGGCCACAGCGTGGATGACAACGCATGTTCCCCGGCGGTGATACGAATGTTCCCCGACGGTTTGCCCTGATTATCGGCCAGCTGTAGCAGGGCTTTTTCCATATCCGCCATCATTGGCGCGACGCTTTTAATCAGATTTTCACCGGCTTCGGTCGGCGCCACGCTGCGCGTGGTGCGCGTCAATAATCGGGTATTTAAACGCTCTTCCAGACCGCGTATTGCATGACTCAATGCCGATTGTGATACGCCTAATTTGGCGGCGGCGCGCGTGAAGCTACATTCGCGTGCCACCATCACTAAATAGATCAGGTCGTTGAAATTTTCCCGAAGCATGCGGTTGACCCTTTTCTATAACGGCATCAATTATTAGGATTGCTGGCGACATACAGCGGCCAGGATTCGAACAGGTAACCATCAAAATCAATATCATCGACGTCAGAGAATTCCAGCAGGCGTTGTTTCACATTCTCAAGGTGCTGCCACATCGCCTGTTTGGCCGCGCGCGCGTCTTTTTTGATCAGCGTGGCGAGAATTTTCTTGTGATCGTCGAGCCACTGTTTGCGGTAATTGTTGTTGACCAGATGGCGATGCAGCTGGCTCCACATCACGTTGTCTTCACGCCACTGCCAGGATTGCTTAAACAGCTCAACCAGCATGCTGTTGTGCGTGGCTTCGGCAATCGCCAGATGGAAGTTGCGATCGCCATTTTCACTTTGGTTGACCGCGCCAGAGGCGAGCTCTTTCTCTTCCAGCTCCAGCGCCTGACGCATTTTCATGATGTCTTCACGCGTCGCCTGCAGTGCGGCGAATTCAGCGATGTTGCTCTCCAGCAGCTGACGCGCCTGCAGCATCTCAAACGGTCCGGCATCATTGCTGGCTTTGTGCTGCGGAGCCGGTGGCTGCGGCGAGTCGTGAATCACGTAGATTCCCGCGCCACGACGCACCTCGATTAAGCCTTCCAGCTCCAGCATGATCAGCGCTTCACGCACCAGCGTACGCGTCACATCCAGCAGCGCCGCGAGCTCACGCTCCGGTGGCAACCGTTGGCCCACCGCATACTGTTTTTGCGAGATCATCTGACGGAGCATTTCCCCGACTTCCTGATAGGGACGCTGTGCTGAAGTTTGCGTTTTCATCGTGTTAGTTATCTTTGCGTTAAGGGATGCATAACCTCTGCTACTGCCAGGTCAGAGACGCGCACTATAGCATAGCGATTAAGAATCGGCCTGGTCATGGCGTGCAATGACCAGGCTGCCATCACGTCACATTAAGGGCAAAATAGCGCTCGGCATTGTTGAAGCAGATATCGCGCACCATGCTCCCCAGCAGCGGCTCATCAGCAGGCACAATGCCGTCTTTAACCCACTGCGCCAGCAGATTGCACAGAATGCGGCGGAAGTATTCGTGGCGCGTATAGGAGAGGAAGCTGCGCGAATCGGTCAGCATGCCGACAAACTGGCTGAGCAGGCCGATTTGCGACAGCTGTTCCAGCTGACGCAGCATGCCGTCACGCTGATCGTTAAACCACCAGCCTGAACCGAACTGCACTTTGCCGGCAATGCTCGCGCCCTGGAAGTTGCCCGCCATGGTGGCCAGCACTTCGTTATCGCGCGGATTCAGGCAATAGAGGATGGTTTTCGGCAGTTGATCGTTGATGTCCATCGCATCCAGCAGGCGCGCTAGCGGCCAGGCAATATTGTTATCACCAATCGAATCAAAACCACTATCCGGCCCGAGCTGACGGAACATGCGCGTGCTGTTATTGCGGATGGCACCAATGTGCAGCTGCATCACCCAGCCGCGTCGTGCATATTCACTGCCGAGCCACACCAGCACCGCGCTGCTGAATTGGGCGATTTCAGTTTCATCCAGCAGATCGCCACGGCGACGTTTCGCCAAAATAGTATCAAGCACGCTGTCGTCCGGCACCGGCGCAAAGCGCAGGGTTTCGATGCCATGATCTGATGCGCGGCAGCCGTGGGCGGAGAAGTGATCAAGGCGACGCAGCAGCGCCCGGCGCAATGCATCAAAGCTGTCGATAGCCACATCGGCGGCGGCTTCCAGGCGAGCCAGATACGCAACAAAACCCTCCAGCTCGATCTTGAATACTTTGTCCGGACGCCAGCTCGGTGCGACCTCAATATCAACGCTGGCGTCATCGGCGATCTGGCGATGGTAGCGCAGTGAATCGATCGGATCGTCGGTGGTGCCGACCATGCGCACCTTCATCTGGCGCATGATGCCGCGCGCAGAAAATTCAGGCTGCGCCAGCTTTTCGGCACAGCGGTGCCAAATATCCGGCGCGGTGGCCGGGCCAAATAGCGTATCAGTGATACCAAACGGACGACGCAGTTCCAGGTGCGTCCAGTGATAGAGCGGGTTGCCAAGGGTTTTTGGCACCGTTTCGGCCCAGGCGAGATACTTATCGTAATCACTGCGTGCGCTGCCGGTGATCAGAGATTCATCTACGCCCGCGGCACGCATCGCACGCCATTTATAGTGATCGCCTTCGAGCCAAATCTGGCCGAGATTGGCAAACTGGCGATCCTGCGCAATCTCCTGCGGATTCAGATGGCAGTGATAGTCGTAGATAGGCATATCTGCGGCGAAATCATGATACAAACGCCGCGCGGTATCGCTTTGCAGCAGAAAATTTTCGTCCATAAAGCGCATTACTCGGCTCCCTGAGTTGGCTCGCTAAAATAGGCGCGGTGGATCGCCAGCTCAACGCCGCGAATTTCAGCCAGCCCTTTCAGTCGACCAATCGCCGAGTAGCCAGGATTGGTTTTCTTTTTCAGGTCATCCAGCATTTGGTGGCCGTGATCGGGACGCATCGGAATTAAATCATGCTGGCCTGCGGCTTTACGCCGCTGCTCCTCTTCGGCAATCGCCTTAATCACCGCAAACATATCGACATCGCCAGCTAAATGCGCGGCTTCGTGGAAGCTGTTGGGATTCGCTTCACGTTTGGTAGAGCGCAGATGTGCGAAGTAGATACGCGGGCCAAAGCGTTGCACCATGCCGGCCAGATCATTCTCTGCCAGCACCCCGTACGAACCGGTACACAGGGTAAAACCGTTGGCCGGGCTGCTGACGGTATCAATCATCCACTGCAGATCGTCAGCGTTAGAGACGATGCGCGGCAAGCCGAGAATCGGGCGCGGTGGATCGTCCGGATGTACCGCCATGCGCACGCCCACCTCTTCGGCAACCGCAATAATCGCGCGCAGGAAGGTGGCAAAATTCTCCCGTAGCTCAGCCTTACCGATGCCGTCATAACGCGCCAGCTGGGCGCGGAATTGGTCGAGGGTATAACCCTCTTCGGCGCCGGGTAAGCCGGCAATAATGTTGCGCACCAGGCGGTCACGATGTTCTTGACTCATCTGGCTAAAACGCTCGGCAGCCTCAGCAATCTCTTCGGCACTGTAGTCCTGCTCCGCGCCCGCGCGTTGCAGAATGTGCAGTTCAAACACCGCGAACTCAATCTGATCGAAGCGCAGCGCTTTGGCCCCATCGGGCAGCAGATACTCAAGGTCGGTGCGCGTCCAGTCGAGAATCGGCATGAAGTTGTAGCACACGGTGGTGATGCCGCACTGCGCCAGATTACGCAGCGACTGCTGATAATTGCTGATCCAGTGCTGGCAGCGACCACTGCCGGTTTTGATCTCTTCGTGAATCGGCACGCTTTCCACCACCGACCAGACCAATCCAGCGGCTTCCACCAGCGCCTTACGCTGCATGATTTCGTCAACTGTCCACACTTCGCCATTGGGAATGTGATGGAGCGCCGTGACGATGCCGGTGGCGCCCGCCTGGCGCGCATCGGCCAGAGAGACAGGATCGTTCGGGCCATACCAGCGCCAGGTCTGCTTCATGTTGTTACCTCACTCATTATTGGTTGACCAATATTATCTTTAGCGCGTTTCATTATGACTTTATCACGCCACTTCCACGTAAAACTCTGCTCTTTGTCGGGTTAAGTCAACCTGGTCGATGATTTTGGTTAACCAGATCACAGATGCTGCATCAAGCTGGCGACCACTTTTCGCAACTGTGTTTCACTCCTGGCGGATAGTTAGCAATGACTGATAAATGGAGAAGCCGATGAACCGCAGTTTGAATCCAGGGATAACCGCCGCAGGCAGCAAACGCACCTTGCGTAATTTGCGCTGGTGGGTGTTGGTGCTGTTCTTAGCGGGCGTTACGGTTAACTACATCACCCGTAACTCGCTAGGCCTGCTGGCACCGGAACTCAAAACCAGCCTCAATATCACCACCGAACAATATTCATGGATCGTCGGCGCGTTCCAGCTGGCGTATACCTTCTTTCAACCGATTTGCGGCTGGTTGATCGATGTCATCGGCCTGAAGGTTGGCTTCCTGGTCTGCGCCACGATTTGGGCTGTCGCCTGTTTGTTCCACGCCGGCGCGGCAAGTTGGGTGCACCTGGCAATTCTGCGCTTTGTCATGGGCGGCGCCGAAGCCGCTGCCACACCGGCTAACGCCAAGGTGATTGGCGAATGGTTCCCGAAAAAAGAGCGTCCGATTGCTGCCGGATGGGCCGGTGTGGGTTTCTCCCTGGGCGCGATGCTGGCCCCGCCGATTATCTACTTCGCACATGCCTCGTTTGGCTGGCAGGGTGCGTTCCTGTTCACCGGCTGCCTGGCGCTCGGATGGGTGGTGCTGTGGTGGCTGTTGTATCGCGATCCAGAGCAGCATCCCAATCTGCAGGCGTCTGAACTGGAATTTATTCGTCAGGACAACGAACCACCGGCGGTAAAACTGCCGTTCTTTACTGCGCTGAAAACCGTGTCAAAAAACAAGCGTTTCTACGGCATCGCCGTTCCCGCCTTTATGGCCGAGCCTGCGTGGGGGGTGCTGAGCTTCTGGGTACCGCTCTATCTGGCAAAAGAGCTGGGCATGGACCTGAAACAGATCGCCATGTTCGCCTGGCTGCCATTCCTCGCGGCAGATTTAGGCAGCGCCGCCAGCGGTTATCTGACGCGCCTTTACACCAAAATTTTTGGCTTTACCCAGGTTAACTCGGTGGTAGCGAGTTCGGTAACCGGCGCATTCCTGATGCTGTCGCTGGCGATGGTGGCGGTCACCAAAGATCCTTACGTGGCCATTGCGCTGATCTCAATTGGCGGTTTCGGTCACCAAATCATCTCCTGCATGCTGAGCGCGCTGGTGGTAGAGAAGTTTGATAAAGGGCAAATGGCGACGGTCAACGGCATGCGCGGCTCATTCGCCTGGATCTCCAGCTTCCTGTTTTCGCTGCTGATCGGCGTCACCGCCGACACCATTGGTTTTAATCCCTTGTTCGTCGCCATGGGCTTCTTTGACCTGATTGGCGCGGTATTCCTGATTGCTTTTATTGCTGAACGTCGCGCACAGCGCGCCTGAAAAAGTAGGTAACGATGAAAACGTTAAAAAATTGGTCTTTAGCGGCGTCCGATGGCCACCACGTGGCGTTAACCGTCGACGGCAAACACACGCTGTGCCTGTATGTGCTGGAATCGGGTCTGTTCCGCGTGGCGATTAAACGTCAGGGCGCCTATACCCTCGACAGAACCTGGAGCATTGCGCCGCAGAGTGATGTGCCGTGGGAAGGGCGTCAGCGTGACAGTCTGGCGGGCTTCTCGTTGCCGGGCTTTACGCTTGAGGAGGAGGGCAGCACGTTGGTGATCGCCACCGATAAGCTACGGGTAATCGTGCATCAGCCGCTGGCGCTGGAGTGGCAATATTGCGACAGCGCCGGCGCGTGGCAACTGCTGACCTGCGATCGCCCGACCAGCGCCTATCAAATCAATGCGCACGGCGATGGCGTGGCGCACTATCAGCGCCGCATGCACGATGACCGTTATTATGGTCTGGGTGAGAAAAGCGGTGATTTGCAGCGCAACGGCCAGCGCTATGAGATGCGCAACCTTGATGCCATGGGTTACAACGCGGCCTCCACCGACCCGCTGTACAAACACGTGCCGTTCACCATTACGCGCCGCAACAACGTTAGCTTTGGCCTCTATTACGATAACCTCAGCAGCAGCTGGTTTGATCTCGGCAATGAGCTCGACAACTATCATCAGCCGTATCGCCGCTGGCAGGCTGAAAGTGGCGATATCGACTATTACCTGTTTGTCGGCGACAAGGTGCTGGATATCACCAAAGCCTTCGTGCGTCTGACCGGTAAAACCCTGTTCGGCCCGAAATGGAGCCTCGGCTACAGCGGCTCAACCATGCATTACACCGACGCACCAGACGCACAGCATCAGCTAATGAACTTCATTCGCCTGTGCGAAGAGCACGATATTCCGTGTGATTCCTTCCAGCTCTCCTCCGGCTATACCTCGATCAACAACAAGCGCTACGTATTTAACTGGAATTACGACAAAGTGCCGCAGCCTGAAGTGATGAGCCAGGCGTTTCACGACGCCGGCTTGCGCCTCGCCGCCAATATCAAACCGTGTTTGTTGCAGGATCATCCGCGCTACCACGAGGTGGCGGAACAAGGGTTGTTTATTCGCGACTCCGAAGAGGATGCGCCGGAGCGTTCGGTGTTCTGGGATGATGAAGGTTCGCATCTCGATTTCACTCATCCGCAAGCCGTGGCGTGGTGGCAGGAAAACGTCACCAAGCAGCTGCTGGAGAAGGGCATCGATTCCACCTGGAACGACAACAACGAATACGAAGTGTGGGATGGCGAAGCGCGCTGTCACGGTTTTGGCACGCCGATAGCGATTAAACATATCCGCCCGGTCATGCCGCTGCTGATGATGCGCGCCTCGATGGAAGCGCAGCAGCGCTTCGCACCGGACAAGCGTCCATTCCTGATCTCCCGTTCGGGCTGTGCCGGGATGCAGCGATATGTGCAGACCTGGAGCGGCGACAACCGCACCAACTGGAACACGCTGCGCTACAACATCCGCATGGGATTAGGCATGAGCTTGTCCGGGTTGTACAACGTGGGACATGATGTCGGCGGTTTTTCCGGCGATAAGCCGGACGCAGAACTGTTTGTGCGCTGGGTACAAAATGGCGTGATGCATCCGCGCTTTACCATCCACTCCTGGAATGATGATCACACGGTTAACGAACCCTGGATGTATCCGGCGGCTACGCCTGCGATCCGTGCGGCCATGGCGCTGCGCTATCGTCTGCTGCCGTATCTCTACACCCTGCTGTGGCAGGCACATGCGGACGACGAGCCGATGCTGCGTCCAACCTTCCTCGATCACGAGCAGGATGCGCAGACGTTTGCCGAGTGCGATGAGTTTATGCTGGGACGCGATCTGCTGGTGGCCAGCGTGGTCGAACCCGGCCAGCGTCAACGTCGTCTATGGTTGCCCGACAACCAATCTGGCTGGTATGACTTTGCCAGCCAGCAGTGGTACAGCGGCGGTCAGTGGATCACCCTGGATGCGCCGCTGGAAATCCAGCCGATGCTGGTGCGTGCCGGTGCCGCTTTACCGCTGAGTGAACGTCTGCGCCACGTTGATGCCCAGGCGGACGATTGCCGCACGCTGCAGCTGTTCCCGCTGCAAGGCAAAGGGATAACAACCGGCGTGCTGTTTGAGGATGATGGCGAATCCTGGGGCTATCAGCAGGGCGATGCGCTGTGGCTTAACTGGGAAATGCGCAGCGACGCTGAGGCGATTCACCTTAACTTCACCCGCAAAGGCAGTTTCCTGCCGGGATGGAAAACGCTGAAAGTGGCATTGCCGGTGGGTGAAAAGCGCAAGCTGTATATTGATGGCGTGGCAGTTGATGGCACCCAGGCTGAAGCGGTATTGGCGCGTATGACAGCGGCGTAACACAGCTAAGGCACGTGCGAACATTAACTCTCGCACGTGCCGTAGCGGCGCGATTTATCGCGCATTTCTAATGCTGGTAATTTGGTCATCCGGTTATGACTGCGCAATAAATTGCGCCGCATACACAATATGCCGTTTATGACATCAATCGATTAACTTTTTTGCCCGTGCCAGCAGAAACGCAGTCACCGATGTTGCATCGCTGATCTTGCCGGCCAGAATTAATTCAAGAAACGCATCGATTTTGATTTTTCTGGCGGTTAATCCCACTTCTTCGGCATCAAGGTTTTGCCCTTGATACGTCAAATCGCGTGCCAGGTAAATGTGATAACCCTGGGCGGAGTAGCCTTGCGCTAACTTTTGATAACCCACGTAATCAAGCTGTCCGGCAAGTAACCCGGTTTCTTCTAACAGCTCCCCGGCAGCCAGATCTTCGGGAGAGGCATCCGGCGCAAGCTCCCAACTACCCTGAGGCAGCTCAACGGTGCGCTCACCGAGCGGATAGCGATACTGTTCAACCACATAAATGTGGTCATCTTCCACCGGCAACACCACCACAAAATCACTCTTCTCAATCACCGAATAGATGCCTTCGCTGCCATCGGCGCGCTGAATTTTATCCTCTTTCAGCGTTAACCAGCGATTGCGGTAGATTTCAGTTGACGCGAGCGTATGGATTTCAGGTTTCACTGTCGGCCTCCACGATGTTGATGAGTGGATAACTATAACCATGATAAGCCTGCGCATTATCCGAATTATTGCGCGACCGCCTGCATCGCCTGTTTCAGGGCATGCAGAAACACCGTCACCCGTGTCGGTAAATGGCGGGTGGTGGGAAACAGCGCCCAGACGCCCAGAATCTGCGGTTGTGCATCACCCAGGGCAATTTCGACCAGCTCACCGCTCGCTAACTCCTCCTGCACATCCCACGCCGAGAGCTGTGCGATGCCGCTCCCGGCGACACACAAGGTGCGCACGCCCTCGACGTTGCTGCCGCTAAAACGCCCTTCGACGCTCAGTGTGGATATATGGTCATCAACCATAAAGCTCCACTGCAGCACGCCAGATAAGCGCAGACAATTATGCTGATGCAGGTCGGCCAGCGTCTGCGGTGTCCCGCAGCGGGTTAAATAGTCCGGTGAAGCACACAATACGCGCGGATTATCCGCCAGCCGCTGCGCCACTAAGCGGGAATCGCGCAGCGGCGCAATGCGGATCGCCACATCGTAGCCGAGCCCGACAATATCCGTGACGTTATCGCTGAGCTGAAACTCAATCCGCAACTCGGGATTCTCCGCCATCAGCGCGGGCAGCAATGGGATAATGGTGCGGCGGCCAAAGCCAGAAGGGGCAGTAATGCGCAGCTGGCCAGTGGCACCTTGCTTATCCGGCGAGAACAGATTGCGCGCGCTTTGCTCGGTCTCTGCCAGCGTTTTAGCGTAGGGCAGAAACTCTTCACCTTCATCGGTCAGCGCAATGGCGCGCGTGGTGCGGTGCAGCAGGCGTACGCCGAGATCCTCCTCCAGCGAAGCGAGCCGGCGCGATACGGTCATCGGGGTGGTATTCAGTCGCCGCGCCGCCTGCGTCAGACTGCGCGTCTGCGACACCATCAGGAAAACCTCAACATCTTTTGAGTTCATTGTAACGATTTCCGTTATACAGACGTATCATCATCGGCCATTTTTGTCATTATGGCCATCCACTATACTGCGCTCTGTAGATAATTCTCCTGCGAGAGCAATATGAGTGATAAACATCTTTTCCAGAGCGGGACGCTGAATCGACTGGTGCTGAAAAATCGCATCATGGTGGCGCCCATGACGCGCATCTCTGCCAGCGTCGACGGCGTGCCGGGCGAACGTATGCGGCACTATTATCAACGCTTCGTGCGCGGTGGCTTTGGCGCCATCATCACCGAAGGCATGTACATCGATGAAGCCTGGTCGCAGACCTATGCGTTTCAGGCCGGCCTGGTGAATGCCAGACAGAGTGCGGGATGGCGCGCCATCACCGATCAAGTGCATCAGCGCGGCGGCAAAATCATTGCGCAGCTGATGCATGCCGGTGCGATTTCCCAGGGCAATATTTATCGCTCAACCACCCTTGCGCCATCAGCGCTAGCGCCGCGTGGCGAGCAACTGAGCTTTTACCACGGGCATGGCGCGTATCCGTTGCCAGACGCAATCGATGAAGCGCAGATTCAGCAGGTGATCGACAGTTTTGCGCAAGCCGCCGCGCGGGCCATCGGCGAGGCGGGTTTTGATGGTATCGAGATCCACGCGGCCAACGGCTATCTGCTCGACCAGTTCTTTACCGACTACACCAACCAGCGCAGCGATCGCTGGGGCGGCAACATCGCGCAACGTCTGTCGCTGACGCTGGCGGTGATTGCGGCAGTGCGGCAACGCGTTGGCAACGACGCCACCCTTGGCGTGCGTATTTCGCAGGGCAAAGTGAATGATTTCCACCACAAATGGCGGGAGGGCGAAGCGGGTGCGCGCCAGGTGTTTGCCTTGCTGGCGGAGGCGGGCGTGGATTATCTGCATCTCACCGAATATGACGCGCTGCAGCCGGCGTTTGCAGATTCAGCCTACTCGCTGGTGCAGCTGGCGCGTAAGGCCGCGCCTAATCTGACTATCGTTGCCAATGGTTCGTTAGGTGATGCCAGCCGCGCCGCGCAGGCATTGGAGCAGGGGGCAGATTATGTCTCAATGGGTAAAAGTGCGCTGGCCAATCCTGACTGGCCGATGCGGATTCGTGATGGCGTAGAGCTGCGTGAGTTTGACAAAAATCTGCTGGCGCCATCTGCAGATGTGAAAAACTGCGAACTGGTATAAACCTGTTAGTCGGCGCCCGACCCGCGCCTGATCTCTTTCCCTGCGGTGGAAGTTGTCCAACATTGTCCAACTTCCGCCGATGCGCATGAGTATGATTCGCGTTTTCAACTACGACTCTATTCGATCATGCGCACAGCGACTTTTACCCTAAAACCTCTCTCTTTAGCCTGCTTGATGGTGCTGACGCCGGCAACGGCTTTCGCGCTCGACGATGACAGTCGCGCCGACACGCTGGTGGTGACCGCTGCCGGATTTGAACAGCGGCTGGAAGATGCGCCAGCCTCGGTCACGGTGATCAATGGCGACGATCTGCGTAAGCGATCGAACAACAATCTGGCTGATGCGGTACGCGATGTTGAAGGCGTCGCGGTGATTGGCGGCGCCAACGAAAGTGATATCTCTATTCGCGGCATGCCGGGGGATTACACCCTGATTCTGGTGGATGGCATCCGTCAAAGCGGGCGCGATTCGCGCGTAAACGGCAATGGGGGCTACGAACAGAGCTTCATTCCGCCGGCGTCGGCGATCGAGCGCATCGAAGTGATCCGTGGGCCGATGTCATCGCTGTATGGATCGGATGCCATCGGCGGCGTGATCAACATTATTACCCGCAAAGTCACCCAGCAGTGGAATGGCTCACTTTCATGGGATTATGCCGTCCGCCAGCATAAGGATCAGGGCAACGCCAGCAATAACCAGTTTTACCTGAACGGTCCGCTGATTGCCGAACGGCTCGGTTTACAGCTGTGGGGCCGTTATCTCAATCGTCAGGGCGACGACAATGTGCAGACCACCAACGGCTATACCCAGGCCGATCACCGTGATATTACCGCTCGCCTTGCGTTTACGCCGAATGCGCAGCATGACATTACGCTGGAAGGTGGCGTGAGCCGGTTAAAGAACGGGGAAGGTGAGAGCGCTAACTGGGCGACGCGTGAACAGAAGAACAATCGCGATCACTGGTCACTGGCGCATGAAGGGCGCTGGGGTTGGGCGACCTCAACGCTGACCTTTTCCCAGGAAGAAACCAGCCGCGAAGGGCTTGCCAGCCCTGCGCAAGCCGATGTCTATGGCCGTAAACCGACCATCAAAAACAGCGTGTTTGATGCGAAGTTGGTGATGCCAACCGCCTATCACACCACCACAGCCGGTGCCCAGTGGCAGCAAAATGCGCTCACCGATTGGAATCAGGGCGACGGTACCCGCGTGGACCATCGCTACAGCGTATTGCAGCGCGCGCTGTTCCTCGAAGATGAGTGGCGCATGCTGGAATCCTTCTCGCTTACGGGTGGCTTACGTCTCGATAATCATGAGCAATACGGCAACCATTACAGCCCACGTATTTATGGCATCTGGTATGTCAGTGACGAATGGACCTTGAAAGGTGGCGTGGCGCGCGGTTTCAAAGCACCAGAAATTAGAGCGGTGATTGAGGATTATGCGGTGCTACGCCGTAATACCTATGCGATGTTGGGCAATCCTAATCTGAAGCCGGAAACCAGCACCAACTATGAGCTATCGGCGATGTGGTCAAATCGCGACGATCTCTCGGCCAGCGCAACCTTTTTCTACAACGATTTCAAAGACAAACTCTCGACGGTCACCACCGACCAGCGTTGGAATGGCTATATCGTCATGGATCGCGTCAATATCGATAAAGCGGTCATCCGCGGTGTGGAGTTGACCGGCAGCTGGAAAATCACGCCTGAGCTGTCGCTGAAAGGCAACTATACCTGGCTCGACTCCGAGCAGAAAAGTGGCAGCAACCGTGGCGCGCCGCTGGCGTTGACGCCTAAGCACAAAGCGAGTCTGCGCAGTGAATGGCGTGTGAGCGCCGCTACTCAGCTGTGGGCGGCCGGAAATTACTATGGCAAAGAGTATGGCACTAGCGTTACGGCGGAAGCGGCACCGGATTACATCACCGCTGATGTGGGTGTGTCGCATCAGTTAACGCACAACCTGACGTTAAACGGCGCCATTTATAATCTTGGCGACAAGCGTCTGGACGACGAAACCTATGGCACGGTTAACTATGGCCGTACTTTCTGGGGGGGCGTGACGCTCAGCTTCTGACACCGTCTGGCAGCATGACGGTGGCACATAAACCGGCCGGGGGACGATTCGCCAGAATCAGTTCCCCGCCGTGCGCGTGAATGTTTGATTGGGCGATGGCTAATCCCAGGCCCAAACCGCCGCCTGCAGTGTTATCGGCACGCGCGGTTTCGCTGAAACGCACGAAGGGTTCACAGGCCTGTGCCAACTGTTCAGTGGGTAACCCCGCGCCCTGATCCAGCACCTCAATCCGCACCCATCCTGGATGATGAATGAGCGTCACTTCAGCTTCGCCGCCATACAACAGCGCGTTTTCGATCAGGTTGCTCAGCGCGCGCTTAATCGCCAGCGGGCGACACATCAGTTCACTGTGCGGCTCGCCTTGCCAGCGCACGCGTTTCCCCAGCGAGAGATAACGGCGCGTCAACTCATCTAGCATCTGGCTGAGGTTGCAACGCTGCGGTAGCTCCTGCTGCACGTCGCCGCGAATGAAATGCAGGGTTTCACTCACCATGGCGCGCAGCTCGTTCAGGCTCTCCAGCATATCCTCACGCGCGTCGCCGTCGGGCATCAATTCCACTTGCAAACGCAGTTCCGTTATCGGCGTGTTGAGATCGTGACTCATGGCGGCCAGCATGCGCGTGCGGCTATCAAGATGGCGCGCCAGCCGAAGCTGCATCAGGTTGAAAGCCTGGGTTAACTCCCGCGACTCCTGCGGTCCGCTGAGCGGCAGCGTGCTGCTCCCTTCGCCGCGGCTGATTGCCTCTGCGGCAGTTGCCAGGCGACGAATCGGCCTGACAACGCGATAGATAAAATAGAGGCTGAGCAACAGCAGCGGCACGCTGACAATCGGCAGAGAAAATGACAAGAGTTGCGTCCACTCGTAGGCGGGCATCACCGATTGCACGCTATTAAAGAAACGGCCATCGGGCAGGGCAAGAGTCGCGCGCAGGCGCAGCGGCTGGTGGCGCGCGGCGCTGAAGATGTGTCTGCGCGCCAGGCCGCCATCGGCACTTTCGAGTTGCAGGGTTACGCTTGCAGGATGGCTTAATGCCAGCTGGCTCATTAGCGAGTCGCGCAGGCGTTGCTCCTCCTCGCGCATACTAAAGCCCAACACTTCCGGATGCGCTGCCAGCCAAAAGCGCGCCCCATCGGCGCGTGTTAACGAGAAGTTCTCTCCGCCGCTCAGACTTTCGTGATAGGCCAGCACCAGGCGCTCGACGGCAATGTTGCGCATTGCAGGCGAGAGCAAATTGCCCAAAAATTGTGTTGCGGTCACGGCGGCGAGGTTGGCAAACAGCAACGCGAGAATCATCAGGCAGGCGAGCTGGCTCATCATGCGCGTCGGCAGCAGCGTACGCAGTTTCTGCATCATGTTGTCAGCTGCACCTCAGCGGTAAAGCGATAACCCTCGCCCCACACGGTATCCAGCAGCACGCTGCCAGGCAGAACCTGTTCCAGTTTGATGCGCAGACGGCTCACCTGGCGATCGATAGCGCGATCAAAGACTTCATTACCTGGCGCTACGCAGTGATCCATCAGCGCTTCCCGACTTAACACCTGATAAGGATGCGCGAGAAAGGCCGTCAGCAGTTTGGATTCCATCGTGCTGAGGCGCACGGCTTGCTGCTGTGGGTTGCTAACCACCCGTGAGGCGGGATTGAATATCAGATCGGAAAAGTGCACCGCGTGCACCACAGGCTGTGGCTTTGCGCGCGGCGTGCTGGGCTGGCGTTCGGCACGTCGCAGCACCGTATGAATGCGTGCCAGTAACTCGCGCGGTTCAAAAGGTTTCACCACATAATCATCGGCACCGCGTTCAAGCCCGGCGACGCGGTCGTCCAGGGCATCACGCGCGGTTAACAGGATCACCGGCGTTCGGTAGTGACGTTGAATCTGCTGGCAAAGCTGCATGCCGTCGCCGTCGGGTAACATCACGTCCAACACAATCAGATCAAAGCGTGTGGTGCGCAACAAGGTCCAAAGTAAGGCAGCATCTTCGGCGGTGACCACCGCAAAGTGCTGGCGCCGCAGATAGGTGGCAAGGGGCTCGCGGATTTTACGGTGATCGTCAACCACCAGAATTTTCATCGGTGCTGGCGTAGCGTGCATGGCGGGTGTTCCAGAGAAAAGCGTGCCCAGGCGGCAAAGAGCCGTAGCTTAATTGAGAATGCTTTTCATCTGCAACTACAACTGCGCGCTAAGGCGGAGAGAACCTCCGCCAGGCAAGAAATTAGTGGGCAAAGGCCCAGCTCAATTTGCCGTTATCCGCGGTCAGCTTATCCAATTTCTTTTGATTCACTTTGTTGCGCGCACCAAGACGCTCTGCCGTCAGCGGGCCGCTATCGCTCTGCGCAATTACCGTCTCTTTCGGCACGCGGGTGATCTTCTCAGCGATGATTTCCACGGCTTTGGCATAGCCGCTGCGATTGCTAAGGTCAAAGTTCTTCAGCGGTAGCTGAGTTTCCAGCCATTGGCCCCAGAAGAATTCGAGGAACGGCGGCGGATTCTGCTCTTTCTCAAAGCCAATATCGCGCACGAAGTAGACCAGCGAGCGATATTCATCATTCTGCATGTGCTGGCGACCGAGCTCTTTCGGCAGCGCATCCGGGTTAATTTTACCGGATGGCGTATCCAGCCACACCAGATGAGCCGCCGCCATTTTTTGCCAGAACGCCGGCATGGTTTTCAGGCTGCGGAAGTCATCAGTAATGCGCACCTGCACCGGCGTGTTGAGGCCGGCGATATCGGCGAAATTGCTGAAAGTGTGATGACCATCGGTAAGGTACAGCACGTTATCCGGCGCGATTACCGCGGTTTTCATCGGACCGGGATCGCTACCAACCGGCGCTTTACAGCTGAAGCTGCTGGGATGCGAGAGGCGTGATTGCGCATCAAATTTATCCACGCCTTTCTGACCCATGCTTTCGCAATAATCATCAAACAGCTTTTTCGGTTCGGCTTCATAACGATGCTGCTTGTAATCCAGTTGACGATAACCAATCGCCGCCTGCGTGGGATGCAGCTGCGCCAGCTGCACTTGCACAATGTCTCCGGCTTTGATGTCGGTGGGCAGCGCGGCGGATGCCTGTCCGGCTGACCATAACAACGCCAGAATTGACCATGGTGATCTTCTCATTCCCTCTCCTCAAATCGCCTGTCACAGACGCGCACAATAGCATTACTGTCATCTTGTCGCTGTAGTGTTGTGGCTCGCGGTTGCCCCGCTGCAACCTGTTATCCAGACATCTGACCACGACGGAGCATTGATTATGGCACTCGCTGCTGTGCAACCGGCAAAATTGCAACATACCGTTATTGATCCTAGCGTGCGTATGCGCGAAACCCACATTGGCGAGCAGTGTGAAGTGCTGGCAGAGAGTTATCTTGAGTACAGCGAATTGGGGGATTTCTCCTATCTGGGCGAACACTGCTGCATCGCCGATACCCAGATTGGGCGCTTTACCGCTATTGCCAATCACGTGCGACTGGGTGCGCCCAATCACCCGATGGATCGCGCCTCACAGCATCGATTCACCTATTGCCCGGAATATTATGATGCGCAGGCAGAGCGCGATAATGGCTTCTTCGCCGATCGTCGTGCCGATCGCGTGATTGTGGGTAACGATGTATGGATTGGTCATGGCGTGATTGTGCTGCCGGGCGTGACCATCGGCGATGGTGCGGTGCTGGCGGCGGGCGCGGTGGTCACCAAAGATGTGCCGCCGTATACCATTGTCGGTGGCGTACCCGCCAAAGTGATTCGAATGCGTGTTGCTGCGGACATTGCCGCCCAGCTGCAGGCGATTGCCTGGTGGAACTGGCCGCTGGAGAAGCTCATGGCGAATCTGGCAGATTTTCAGTCATCCGACCTTGCCGCGTTCTGCCAGCGGCATGGCAAATAACTATCGCGCAAGCGTCATTTGGCGTTGCCGATAATCTCAAGCAATCTCAAAATACCCCCTTTTTGCGATTGCTTGCGAAGTGAATCACACCAGCGGTGGATGGATTACCATCGAGGTTAGCACGGCTTCCTGCGGCAATCCGACGTGCAGCAAGATCTGCTGACGGTAATGCTCATCATCGTTGCGTGGGGCGTCGCTGAGTAGCACGCCGACTTCATTGACGTTTTTACCCGCTACCTGCACTTTGTCGCGCGCGGCACTGCGCATCCACTCGTACTCGATATCGATATGGCCGGTATCAATACAGCGGATGCCGTGCTGGCTGAGGTCGTAAGCCAGCACCGTGGCGGTAGGGCCAAGGGACATCAGCACCATATCGTAGTCACGCGCGTGCGCCAGTACGCTGGTGTAGAGATCGTTGTAAACCGAGAAGGCGTTACGATTAAGTGTAGTGATGCGTTTAATATCGCGGGCGCCGTTGAGTAAATCATTGCCAATTCCCAGCCGCGTGCCGCTCCCTTCAACGATTAAGATCTTTTTATCGCTGAACAGCTGCTTAAATTTGCTGAAGACGCGAGCGGCCTGCTGCTTATCCGTATAATCATGATAGGGGCGGGTAACAGAGGTGTTGCCGTAGCAATAATTTTTCTTTAATAAGCCTTCATAATGACGAAAATAAAACGCTTTATGAAAAAACCAGAATAGGGCCGAACCAAACCGCATATTGCCGGTGCCGCGGAACGCATCCGGCATACATAATAAGCAGGTATTATTCGGCTGGCTGCCACGGCGCAGAATATCTTTTAGACGAATTGAGAGACGTTCATCAAAAGATTGAAAACCGATATTTTTGAATAGGGTCATTTCCAGTTCTCCATCGCCGTAGCGGCATACGGACAGGGCATCGTTGCTGAGCAGCAGGTCAATGGTTTGCTCGGGCGACATCACCTGATATTGTCTGGCGCGTGCATTGGCAACCGGAAACTTAATAGCAGCATGTGTGAGTTTAAAAGGAAAACGTAATTTTCGAAAAAGGGAATCTGCGCTGATCATCATAACCTTCTTTTATAAGCGGCATTGCCGCAGAGCAGTTACGTGATTTATATCACGCTGAATCAGGCGTGACAGGCTGAGGAAACTCCCAAAATAACGTTATATAGCGCGGGCTAATCAATTTAAATCGGAATTAAGTCGGGGTCTTAAATAAAATATCAATAAATACGCGCTTATTCGCGCCTTTGCGAACAATCCTGCCAGGACTAATCGCAGAGGCGGCGGCGCTATTAATTAAATTATTTCAATTGATGACTAAGTGTGAAAGCGATTTGCCGGTTTTACTAAACCTAAACGATCGCGTAGCGTGCCCGGTTGATATTCGCTCCGGAATACGCCAGCGTGCTGCAGGCGCGGCACCACCTGTTCCAGAAAGCGATCTTCCCTTTCATCAATATAGGTCGGCAGAATGACGAAACCGTCGCAGGCCTGGTGCTGATACCACTCAATCATCTGTTTGGCGATGGTATCGGCGGTGCCGGTCGGTGCCGGGAAAGAGAGGCTTTCGGCATAGCGTTTTGCCATCTCTCCCAACGTCAGATTCTGCTCAATGGCGCTGGCAATCACATACTGGAAGCGGCCTTTGCTGCCGGTGATCTGCTCGCGTAAATCAGGAACCGGACCGTCGATAGGATACTGCGACAGGTCGATATTCATGCTGGCCGAGACAAAGCTCAGCCCGGACTCCACGGTGATCAGCGATTTCAGGTATTCAGCGCGCTCCTCGGCATCACGTTGCGTGTTGCCAACAATCGGTACCATGCCGGGCAGAACGCGCAGCTGGTCCGGCTGACGCTGATACTGCAGCGCGCGCTGTTTCAGGTTGTGGTAGAACTGCTGCGCACGTTCCCGCGTCGGTTGCACCACAAACAGCATCTCCGCCTGCTGTGCCGCCAAATCAATAAAGGCATCGGACACGCCGGCCTGAATCACCACCGGATGGCCTTGCGGCGGGCGCGGCAGGTTCAGCGGCCCCTGCACATCGAAGGATTCGCCCTGATGATCGAGCCGATGGAAGCGCGCGGGATCGGCAAAGCGCGCCTGCGCTTTATCCATAATCAGCGCATCCTCCTCAAAGCTGTCCCACAGCGCCTTCATGACCTCAATAAATTCGGCGGCGCGGCGATAGCGTGCTGCATGGCTGAAGTGCTCACTGCGACCAAAGTTGCGCGCTTCGGCGTGGCTTAGCGAGGTCACCACATTCCATGCCGCGCGTCCGCCGCTGATATGGTCAATGTTCGCCAGCTGGCGCGCGGTGGTGTAAGGCACCGAATAGGACGAAGAAACGGTTCCGCCGAGGCCGATATCATCGGTCACGGCTGCCAGCGCGGCCAGTAACGTTAGCGGTTCAGACCAGCCAACCTGGCGATGCTGCGCGGTTTGCGCCAGATGGCCGCCGTACACATCATCAATCGCCAGCTTGTCGGCAACAAAAATCAGATCCAGCTTGGCCGCTTCGGCGCGCTGCGCAATCCTGCGGTATAGCGGCCAGTTGCTGCCGCCGGTGGCCGCTGCATCAGGATGGCGCCAGCCGCCCTGATGGATGCCAGAGTCGAGGTAGAGCGCCAGATTCATCATGGTTTGGCGGCTCCCTGAGTATTAAAAAACGACGCATCCACCAGTTTGTCTGCTTTTAGGCCGGGTTTGATCAGGCCGCCGCGCGTGAAGGTATCGATCGCCAGCTGCTGGCGTTTTTCTACCAACGCGTAATCTTCCACCGGCGCGTTGTTTTCGCGCTGCACCTTACTCAGCGCCACCGCTTCCGGCAGGCGTAGCAGTTTGGCGATCTCGCTGGCGTACGCTTGTGGATGCGCCACGCCCCAGGCGCGTGCACGAATCAGGCGCTGACGGAAGTCCGCAAGCTGCTCACGCTTGTTGGCAATGGCGCTATCGGTCGCCACCAGATAATTTGAAACCGGCGAGTTTTTGCCATCAATGGCAATACGATCGCCGGATTGCTCTACGGCAAACGACACATAGGGTTCCCAGGTCGCCACCGCATCGACCGCGCCATTGTCCAACGCCAGCGTGGCTTCCGACGGCGTAGTAAAGACAAAACTCACGCTGTTGTCCGGCAGGCCCGCTTCATGCAGCGCGTTTAGCACCATATTTTGTCCGGCTGAACCTTTCACCGTTGCCACTTTCTTTCCTTTTAGATCGGCGATGGTGTGCAGAGCGCTAGCGTTTTTCACCACGATGGCATTCCCCAGATACTGCGAGGCTTGAATGGCACGAATTTGCGCACCCGCAGCCACCGCAAAGGAGAGCGGGCCATCGCCGACTAAACCGGCATCCAGATGCTGGGAATTGAGCGATTCCAGCAGCGGGGCGGCATTGGGGAACTCATACCATTTGATTTCATAAGGCACATTGTTAAGTTCACCGGCGGCGGACATCACCGCGCGGGCATTGCCTTTTTGATCGCCCACCACCAGCGAGTTGCTGGCCGCGTTTGAAGAGAGAGCGAGGAGAATTAATGAGCTGGCTAATAATGTGAATTTCATAACGTTTCCCAGGTAAAAAGAAAACAGCGTAAGTTTTCTCTTACTACGGGCGTAGTAACAAATCCGCACAAGGTTATGTCCGCGACGCAAAAGCCATCCTGTCGCGCCGTTTCGTGGTTTTCCGTTATCAAAAAATGCGAATTTTCTCGCCTAATGATTAATTCTCTCAACGAAAATGAAACGTGATTTCAGTCACACATTGAGCGAGGCGGCAGCTAGCAGCCATTAGCCGAACTACATTCATTAGCGGAGCTAACGACACACCTCGCAACGGGTTTTTACTAAACGGTAACGTAAGTTAAAATTCTGTTGATTTTATGTGGGGTTATTTTTGAGGTTTTTTTGATGAAAATGGTTGAGGGATTAGCATGGTTAACAAACTAACCAGTATCGTGCTCGCGATTCTGGCGATTGCCTTGCTGTACATGGGCGGCAAGCTGTTAATGCTGGGCGGCAGCGCTTTCTATGCGCTGATGGCGGTGGGATTACTGATTACCGCGATTTTACTGTTCCGCAACCAGCGCAGTGCGCTGGCGCTGTATGCGGTGCTGATGTGGATTACGCTGGCCTGGATTATCTGGGAAGTGGGCTTTGATAAGTGGCAGTGGATCCCGCGCGGTGACCTATTCGGCGTGATCGGCCTGTGGCTGGCCATGCCGTGGGTGGTGAAGCCGCTGTATCGCGGTGAGCGCCGTTTCCATGGCTTCCTTGGCGGCACGGTGATTATCATGATTGTGGTGGTGATTGGGCTGTGTTTCTACGATCCGGTTCCGCAACAAGGCACCATCAGCAATGCGCGCGAGCAGAACAGCGAGCAGGGCGCATCTAACGACTGGACCGCGTATGGCGGATCGTCCGATGGCCTGCGTTTCTCCGCGCTGAACCAGATCAGCAAAGAGAACGTCAAAAACCTTGAAGTGGCATGGACCTATCATACTGGCGATCTGCGTCAGGATGCCGATGCGACTGAATACACCTTTGAAGCGACGCCGCTGAAAGCCAATGGCATGCTGTACTTCTGTACGCCGCATAACGAGGTGCACGCGCTCGATCCAGAAACCGGCGCGGTGAAGTGGAAGTTTACGCCGAATAAAGATCGCTCTTACCTGCAGCAGCACCAAACCTGTCGCGGCGTAAGCTATTACGAAGAAGCCCCGGTAGCCGCGCAGGATAGCGCTGCGAATCCGGCCATCTGCCGTAAGCGTATCTTCAATGCGACCACTGATGCTCAGCTGATTGCGCTGGATGCGGATACCGGTAAACCGTGCGCTGATTTCGGTCAGAACGGCGTGGTTGATCTGCATGCCAACATGGGCGAAGTGCGTCCACATGCGCTGATGCAAACCGCAGCACCGCTGGTGGCGGGCAAGCTGGTGATCGTTGGCGGTTCAGTGATGGACAACGGCTTCAACAGCGGCAACCCTTCAGGCGTGATTCGTGCGTATGACGTGCAATCGGGCCGTTTGGTGTGGAACTTTGATCCGGCTAACCCGGAAAACACCGCACCGATCGCCGCGGGTCAGAACTATCCGCAGGACACGCCAGTGGCGTGGGGCACGCTGAGTGCTGACCTGAAAAACGGCGTAGTCTATGTGCCGTTTGGTAACGCTTCTCCGGATGAAGTGGGCATTGAGCGCGATCCGAACAGCAACACCGAGAAGTTCCGCGATGCGCTGGTGGCGCTGGATCTGCAGACCGGTGCGTTCAAATGGCGCTATCAGAGCTCTAACCACGATCTGTGGGACCGCGATAATCCGTCACAGCCTTCGCTGGTGGACATCGATTATCAGGGCCAGAAGCAGCCCGTGGTGATTCTGCCGACCAAAACCGGCAACCTGTTTGTCCTGAATCGTCTTACCGGTCAGCCGGTGTATCCAGTGAATCAGGTGAAAGTGTCTACCGAAGGTGGCGTAGCGGGCGAGAAATTTGCCGCGACTCAGCCGGTTTCGAGCCTGAACTTCATTCCACAGCCGTTGACCGAGAAGTCAATGTGGGGCATCACGCCGTTTGACCAGATGTCATGCCGCATGGATTTCCGCAGCCTGCGCTATGACGGCAATCCGTGGACGCCAGCAACCGAAGGCGGTTCGCTGATCTTCCCGGGCAACATTGGTGTGTTCAACTGGGGTTCTGTCGCTGTCGATCCGCAGCGTCAAATGCTGATTGCCGCGCCAGTGCGTTTGGCCTACAAGTACAACCTGATCAAACGCAGCGAGCAGACCGCCACCGAGCGCCTGTTCACCAAAGATGGTCAGCCGTACTGGAACGAAAACTTCCACGGTGATTACGCCATTCATATCCAGCAGCTGGCCTCTGGCCTCGGCATTCCGTGTGTTGCGCCACCTTGGGGCCGCATGGTGGGCGTGGATCTGAAGACCGGTAAAACCGAATGGCTGCGCCGCGTCGGTGTCACCAAAAACCTGAAGACCAGCTTCCTGCCTGGCCGCTTCCCAATCGGTTTCCCGATGGGCATGGTGGCGCACGGTGGTCCGTTGCTGACGGCGGGTGATCTGGTGTTCCACGGTGCAACAGCGGATAACTTCTTCCGCGCCTACGACAGCACCACCGGTGAACTGCTGTGGCAGACCGAACTGAGTGCCGGTGCGCAAGCCACGCCATCTACCTTTATGGGTAAAGACGGCAAGCAGTACGTGGTGATTGCCGCTGGCGGTCACGGTTCGCTCGGCACCCAGGCGGGTGACAGCGTTGTCGCGTTCCGACTGAAATAATCGTTACAGAGCAGACTAAGGCGCCCAATGGGCGCCTTTTTTATTTGTCGCGTGACAGTCCCCATGCCTGATAGCAGGTGTTGAGCTGGGAGGGCGAGGTGATAAACAGCTTGGGCAGCGTCCACTGCTCGAACATACGACGATTGCGTTGCCGATGGCCCGGCGTGGTCACCAGCAAATAACGCGTCATCTCCCAGGTCAGGTGCTCGCGCTGATGAGCCGGGACAACACCGCCAATGCGTTGGGCATCAAACAGGGTGCGCCGGATATAACGCAGCAGGCTATGAGCAGGATGAATATCCAATAGAATCAGCCCACTGGCACGCGCCAAACGTTCAGGCAGACAGCGCACATAGTTGCCGTCCATCACCCATTGCTCACCTGCAATGGCGTCAAGATGCAGCTGACGGAACGCCGCTTCGCTGCGCGGCTGCCAATGTGTATCCGGCAAGTGAAAAAGCTGATCGAGATGAATCAGGGGCAACGCAGTTTTAGCGGCAATGGCCTGCGCCAGCGTCGATTTCCCACTGTTCGATGGACCAAGAATGCAGATGCGCGGGCCCAGGTCGGTCAGCGAAAGAGAGGATGCCATGCTCAAATTCCTTGCAACGTTGCAATTAGCGTTTGAAATAAATGATTGATAATTTTATAAAATAATTCAATAAAGTGAAGCACAGAAGCTAAACGGGGACAATCATGACCATTGCCTGCCTGCACACCGCTGCCAGTAACATCGCCATTTTCGATAACGCGGCGCATTCACTGGGAATGAAAAATACCGCGCTGAGCCATATCGTCATGCCACATCTGCTGGCTGAAGCCGAGCTAACAGGCGGCATGACGTCTCAGCAGCAGCATAAGCTGGAACAGCTGTTACATAGCCTGACGCCGTGGTTCGATGCCATTCTGATCACCTGCTCCACGCTTGGGCCGGTCGCCGATGGGTTTACTGCCGTGGGGAGCGCGTGTCCGGTCTATCGCACCGATGGTATGTTGGCAGATAAGGTGCATAGCCTGAGCGGTAAGTCGCTGGTGCTGTGCGCGGCAGAATCGACTCTCGCCGCCACGCGTGCGCTGTTTTGCCCAGCAACATTGCCGGCAGAACAGCATCCTGATGTGCAGCTCATCCCCGGCGCCTGGACAGCATTTAAAGCTGGCCAGCAGGAAGCGTATTTACAACTGATCGCCCAGGCAGTGAAAAACGGCAGGCAGCAGGGTGCCGATTATGTGGCGCTGGCGCAGGTGTCCATGGCCGCCGCGACAACGCTGTTTACGCATGATGAGCGGCCATTAACCAGCCCGCATTTGGCGCTACAGGCGGTTTGGTCAGGAGATTGAAGATGAAAACTGCGCAGCCAGCTAAAATTAGCTGTGCAGTTTTGTTATTGATCACTGACAATTTCGATCAGATTACCGTCGGGGTCGCGAATGATCGCCTCATAGAACCCATCACCGGTTTGCCGAGCGGCACTGACTAAAATTCCCTGCTCTGATGCGCGTTTCACCATCAAGTCGACCTCTTCTCTGCCGCCCACGTTGATGGCGATATGCGCCCAACCGGTAAGCTCCTCGCCGTGCGGACCTGGCGCTAACGCTTCAAGCGTCATCAGCTCGATGGTGGGCCCCTCCGATAAACTAATGAAGTGAGAGCGAAAACCAGGCCGGTTTTTGCTGACGTACAACGGGTTAGAGGTTGCGCCAAAAAACTGATGCCAGAAGTGCTGCTGTGCAGCCAGATTTCGCGTCCATAATGCCATGTGGGCAATTTTCATACGCTTTCTCTTTCTGCCTTGTTTTGACCCAGATTCAGTGTGAGAGACAGCGCGCCAACCATCAGCATCAACACCATGATGAGTGAGAAGGCAAAGGCCAGTGAACTGGCGTGCGCGATAAAGCCGATCATCGCTGGGCCGCTTAACACCCCGAGATAGCCCATGGTGGTGATTGCCGGCACCGCAACGGCTTGCGGCATAACCTTCTGCTGGCCGACAGCAGAGAACATGACCGGTACAATATTGGCACAGCCGCCTCCCACCAGGACGTATCCCAGCAACGCCAACGGCCACGCAGGCGTATAGGTGACCAGCGCCAGTCCTACCGCGGCGGTTAAGGCACCTGCCAGCACCACAGGTAACCGACCCAGCGTGGCAATAATACGGTCACCGGTTAGCCGGGCTAACGTCATCGCAATGGCAAAACAGGTATAACCCAGACCACCGAGTGTCTCAGGGATATTTCTGACCTGCGTCAGGTAGACAGCGCTCCAGTCCAGCACCGTCCCTTCCGTCAGAAATACCGCAAAGCAGATAATGCCGAGCAGTAAAACGTTACCGCGCGGCACGGCAAAGGCGGGCCCCTCTTTGGGATTAGCATAGGTCAGCAGGCCGGGATAACTGAGCAGGGTTAACACTATCACCGCGCCAGTGACCAATAGCGTTGCGGTCAAAACGGACATCCCCAGCGACAGCAGCAGAGTCATGAAACCGGCACCAGCAATCCCCCCAAAGCTGTACATGCCGTGAAAGCCAGACATCAAAGGAGCAGATGATTGTTTCTCGACCAGAATCGCCTGAATGTTCATGGCGCAATCGGTCACGCCAACCCCGACGCCAAACACCAGCAGTACCAGCCCGAGCAGTAACGGATCCGCTATTACAGCCAGCAGTGGCGTGCTCAGGATGATTAAGCCGATGGCCACGATGATCACCCGGCGGCAGCCAAAACGGCTGGTTAATAAACCGGTTACGGGCATAGCGATCAACGCACCAAAACCCAGGCACAACAGCAGAGTGCCAAGCATGGCTTCGTTGACGCCGGTATTATTGCGCGCGAAAGGCACAATCACGGCCCAGGTTGCCGTAACGAAGCCCGCCACGAAGAACGTCAGGCGTGTCGCAAGGCCGGAGGAGGTACTAAGGGCTTTTTGTATCATTTCATTCCTCGTTAAAAACGAATCAATGCCCTCTGCGCGAAAGGCAGATTCCCATAGGGTTGCACTTGAAAATTGACAATCACTGCACGTTTGCATGATTATGCTCAGTATAGATCGATTGTGATGGTTTAAGGAATTAATATGCTCGATTATGCGGCTTTCCCCGAACAGCGACAGGCATTGATACGGCAGATTTTGCGTGAGCAGGGCCGCGTAGTGTGTGTGGATCTCGCCAGGCAAATGCAGGTATCTGAACACACTATCCGGCGCGATTTACATGAGCTGAGTAAAGAGGGGCTGTGCAAAAAAGTGTATGGTGGTGCAGTCTTGCAGCTGCCCGAAGCGGATGCATTTCAACAGCGAAAACAGCATAACCACGCAGAAAAGGACAGAATCGCGAAACAGTGCGCAGCTCTGGTTAAAAGCGATAGCTGCATTTTTGTTGATGCGGGCACCACTAATCTGGCGATGGTGCTGGCGCTGCCGGAGGCGCTCTCATTAACGGTGGCCACCAATGCACCGGATATTGCTGCCGTGCTGTTAAAACATCCCAATATCGACGTCATTATGCTGGGCGGACATATTCAGAAAAAAAGCGGCGGTTGCGTAGGTAATACCGCCATTGAGCAGCTTAGAAATATCATCTTTGACCAGGCCTTTATCGGCGGATGCGCCATGAGTCCCGACTCGGGGCTAACCGGTTTTGACTTTGCAGACTGTGAATTTAAAAAAGCGGCGATCAAGCAAAGCAATCAGACGATCGTTGGACTCACCGCCGATAAAATCCCCGCGGTTGCCAGATTTACAGTTGCAGGTTGCGAACAGATAAATGTGCTGGTGGTTGAAGAGAGTCTGAATAAAGAGTTTTACAACGCCTTTCGTGACGAGAATATCACCCTGATCACCGTATAAACGCGTTATCCGACACCCGCTTATGCATCAATATTGTCTCAGGATGGGCAGGTAAACAGCCGGCATCCCTTATTCAAAAGTTTTGATGTAAGTGAGCAGTTTTGCCTGCTGTTCAGGATTTTTTCAGCCTCTATGATGGTTGTCAGAGAGAAATCATTGAGGAAAATAGCCATGAACATCTTGCGTGCCGATCGCGATCAACTGTTTGAATATGGCCCATTTACTATTCGGCGTCAGCGTCCTGGCGCAGCGTTCGGGCCATTAGCGATTATCGACCAGATGACGCTGCAGCTGGGTGCGAAAATCCCGCTGCAAGCTCATCAGGACGACGAGATTTTTAGCTACGTCTGGCGCGGCTCGCTGCTGCACCGTACTGAGAATGGTGCCACTGTTTCACTCAACGCGAAACGTGCGCTGATGGTGAGTGCGGGCAGCGGTGCGCGTGTTGAACAATCTGCACCCTTTATCGAAACCGAGATGCTGCAGGCCAGCATTCGCCCGGCCCGGTCTGGTGGCGAAGCACGTATTAATAGCTTTACCCGTGAAGGCGGTGCAGCAGTTAACGCCTGGACGCTGCTGGCCGGGCCGCACGGCAGCGAAGCACCGTTGACGCTGGGTCAGGCCGTTTATATTTATGATGTGAAACTGGAACGCGGCGAGCGAGTGCAACTTCCGCAGCGCGCAGGCTATTCCAGCTGGATAACCGTGCTGGACGGTATTGTGAAAATAGACGCTGAGCGCCTGCATAAGGGCGACTCCGTCAGTGCGGCGACGGCATTGCCAGTGCTTACGGGTGAGCGTGATGCCACGCTGGTGGCGTTTATGGTGCAGGATGATGCGCCTGCGGTGCTGAGTGGCACCGTCAGCGGCGCCTAACGCAGCCTGTTGCGTTACCCTCCTCGTGTTATGATCGGCAGAACATCGACCGTAGGAGGGTAATTCAATGAAAAAGAAAGAGTTCATTACCCAGGATTTGCTGAGCAAGATCTATCAGGAAGACGCATCGGCACCGCGCAAATTGCCTCCTGAACGCCAACTGGCGGAAGAGTATGGTGTCTCGCGTTTTACCGTTCGCCAGGCGCTGGAGAAGTTGGTGAGTATCGGCGCCGTGCGCATCGTGCAGGGCTCAGGTATCTGGATCAATGAAACGGTACGTAATAACCCGCTGGTTTATAATTCCATCACCGAAAAACGCTTCGACCAGATGCATTACCGCGCGATTAGCCTGCGCAAACGACGCCCGGACAGCGATGAGCAGCAAATATTCGCCATCAATGATGACGCGTTTATTTGGGAGTTTTCCCGCCTGCGCTTTGTCGATAATGTCGCGGTGCAGATCGAAATATCACGCATGCCCGCCAGCTTATTTGCTGACCTTAGCGGTGAAGTGATTGAGCGTTCGATACAGCAATACGTGTTAGCTAAGGGCTACCAGATTTCACATTTGCTCACCAGCTATCGGGCTATTAACGTTAATCGCGAACAGGCGGCTCTGTTGCAGTGTAAAAAAGGCAGCCCGGCGATGCACATTATTAACCGCGGTATTCTGCAGGGCGGGCAGGTGTATGAAATCAGTGACATCATTGATATTAATTACACCTGCACCTACCTGATTCCGCACAATTCCGACAATCTGCGCTTCCGTCAGGAACAGCGCTAAATCACGGCGTGTGAATAGTGCCATCCGGCAGACGGCTCTGCGTCCATTCATGCGGGCGGTACACCACCGGATATTTTTCTGCCAACTCCTGGTCAAACGTTACGCCAATGCCCGAGGCCTGCGGGGGATAAAGATAGCCCTCTTTGATATCCGGCGCGCCTGGGAAAATGGCATCCGTCAACGCCGAGCGCGGAATAAACTCCTGAATCGCGGCATTGTGAAGATGGATATTTAGATGCGTATTCACCGCGACGCCAATCGGTGTCATATCGCCTGGACCATGCCACGCCAGTCTGACGCCAAACGCCTGACACAGCGTCGCCAGTTTTAAAGCGGGCGTAATGCCACCGATTTGCGAGACGTGGCAGCGAATAAAGTCAATGCGGCGATTTACAATTAAGTCATGCCACTCAGCCGGATTGTTAAAGAGTTCACCTAATGCCAGCGGAACCGCACTTTGCTGACGCAACTGTGCCAGCCAGGCTGTTTGCGCCGGCGGCAGCACATCCTCGAGGAAATAGGGCATATAGGGTTCAAGCTGTTTTGCCAGCTGAATGGCCTGTTGTGGAAACAGGCGTTCATGAACGTCGTGCAGGATTTCAAAACGGTGGGCGTATTTCTCTCGCAACGCGCGGAACATCTCAAGGGTATTTGCCATGTACTCTTGCTGAGAATAATAGGCGCCAGCCGTACTGTTCTCTGGCGAATTCAGCTCTTTCGCGGTGCCGCCATAAAAACCGAGCTGACAGCGAATATGGCGATAGCCTTTTGCCAATGCGTTATCAACCGAGCTAAAAAGTTCGGCCAGCGTTTCTCCACTGGCATGGGTATAAGCTGCAATGGCATCGCGCGCTTTACCGCCCCACAGCTGATAGAGAGGCATGTCTGCCAGCTGTGATTTAATATCCCACAACGCCATATCAATCCCTGAAATAGCATTATTGGTTACCGGGCCATTACGCCAATAGGCATTGACGTTCATCATCTGCCATAAATCTTCAATATTGTTGGCATCACGTCCCACTAATAACGGTACCAGATATTCATCAACCATGGTTTTCACCGCCAGCGGACGCTGCTGAAAAGTCGCACAGCCATGACCGGTAATGCCTTTATTGGTGGTGACGCGTACGGTAATCAGATTATGGCGATCCGGACGGGTAATAAAACAGCTAATACTCTCAATAATCGTTGGGGTCACGAGAAATACTCCTGCAGCGCAGTGACTGCGTTCGACATCAAAGCAGTATGATAAGAATTTTTTTGCGTATAATTACTGGCTTTTTATTGAGGCGCAAACCCTTTTTTAAGAAATAAATATTGGTTAGGAAAGCTTTAATTTTTCCTTAAAAAAACGGACCAATTAGGAATTTAATGGTTTATTTGTCCTGCTGTGGCAGGTTTTGTGATCTTCATCATGATTTATTGGTTTGTTTTGCACTCTGGCATTTATTACCATCCACGGCAGCTTTTATCACACCATTTTTCTTCCCTCAGGAGCCACTATGGGAACGCAGGAAGTCATAAAAAATATAATCCACTTAGTGGGTGGGAAGAGTAATATTAATAAAGTCTGGCACTGCATGACGCGCCTGCGCTTTGATCTGATTGATGACAATAAAGTTAACCAGAGTGAAATTAAAACCTTGCCCGGCGTACTGGGTGCGCAAATGCAGAGCGAGCAGTTTCAAATCATTATTGGTCCGCAGGTGAATAGCTGGTATGAGCAGATCGCTCCGGTATTAAATAGCGATAGCGCACAGACTGCGTCGAGTGAAAAAACACGTAAAAGTGTGGTGTCGATGTTTATGGATACCGTGTCCGGCGTATTCGGGCCTATTGTCCCGGCGATTGCTGGGGCAGGGATGATCAAAGGATTGCTGGCCGGATTAGTGGCGTTAAAACTGATTTCGGCAAAGAGTGATACGGTAATGGTGATTGATTTAATCGCCAGCGGAGTATTCTATTTCCTACCGTTCTTTTTGGCAGTCTCTGCAGCCAAAATATTTAAAACCAATGAGTATCTCGCGGCGGCTGTTGCCGCGTGTTTAATGTATCCCACATTAATCGACGCGGCTAAAACGCTGGCGGCACATCAGGAAGGGGCGGTAAGTGCGTTTTGGCTGATGGGCGTGATTCCGGTTTCGGTGTTTAATTATGCCTCCAGCGTTATTCCGGTAATTTTTTCTATTCTGGCGCTCAGCTATATCCATCGCTGGGTGGATCGTATTATGCCCGAGGTGTTGAAGACCGTCTTTACGCCAACCTTAACGCTGTTCCTCGCGGCACTGACGGCGCTGGTGGTGATTGGCCCGATGGGCATCTGGTTGGGCAAAGGGTTAGCGTTATTTATTGAAGGCTTATTCAGTATTTCTTCCAGCTTTGCCGGCTTGATTGTCGGCGCGATCCGGCCTATTGCGGTGCTAACCGGTATGCACCATGCGATGACACCGATCGCGCTACAAAACTTCAGCGATCGCGGTTATGACATGTTAATGCCCATGATGTTTATGGCCAATATGTCGATTGCCGGCGCGACTTTTGCTATCTGGACATTAAGTAAACATCGTCAGGATAAAGTGGTAACACTTTCAGCCGCCATTTCAGCACTATTAGGCATCACGGAACCGGCGCTGTTTGGCGTATTAACCCGCTACAAAAAAGCCTTTATCGCCGCCACGGTTTCCAGCGCGTTGGCATCCGCGTTTATTGGTTTCTTTGGCGTGCGTTTATATGGCTACATTCTTTCCAGTATCTTTAGTCTGCCAGCCTATATTGGACCGTACTTTATCTGGGCGGTTTCTGGTGTGGCGATTGCCTTGATTATGTCCTTTAGCCTGACGCTGATATTGGTGGGCAAGGAACCTGATTTAGTGGTGCAGACAGAGAGCAAATAAGCGAACAGGTGCGCGCAACGGCGCACCTGAATCATAGCTAACTCACGCTACTGACCAGCCAGCTTTCCAGCTGGCTCAGTTCATTCAGCTGTTCTGGACATTCCGCTTTCAACTGCGCAACTTGCGTCGACATGGTTTCTGGTCGATATACCGCGCCCTGCAGGCGTAACGCCAGCGTCTCTAATGGCGCAGGGTTCAAGCTGTCGGTGAAAATCTGGCAGCGGGAAATCACGCCGCGTTCCACATCGAAATGGATCTCCACGCCGCCCCAGACAAAGCGCTCATTCAGCAAATGCGAGAAATCCGGCGCGTTGCCATAATTCCACTCCCAGCTGCTTTGCCGGGCAAACTGCTGCTTGAAGCCAGGTAAGTCAGGCAGCGCCTCAGGGGAGATATGCTCCGGCTCGCACTGCTCATGGTAGTAAGCGAAGTAGGCGGCAATCACCTCGCGGCATATCGCTGCAAAGCTGATGTCCGGCACCAAATCGGCGATGTTAGCCACACGCGATCGTACCGAACTGATGCCTTTCGCCTGTAATTTTTTGATGTCTGGATTGAGGTAATCGGCGAGACGCGACAGATCAGCATTCATTAAAAAGGTGCCATGATGAAAACCCCGATCTGGCGTTTCACGGTAGGCGGAACCGGAAATTTTGCGCACGTCACCGTCAACATTCACCACGATATCGTTGCGCCCTGACGCTTCAGCGGCAATGCCGAGCTGCTCAAGCGCACGCAGAATGATCGCGGTAGAGACGGTTTTATCGTATTCCGGTTTGCCGGCCATAAAGGTGAAGCAGCAGTTGCCCAAATCGTGAAACACCGCGCCACCACCGCTACTGCGGCGCGCCAGCTTAATGCCGTCTTCTGCCATGCGCCGCGTATTGCACTCTTTCCATGGATTTTGTGCGCGCCCGATCACCACGGTTTCAGCATTCTGCCAAAGAAACAGCACACGCTGCGTCGTTGGCATCTGGCGGAAAATACACTCTTCCACCGCCAGATTAAACCAGGGATCGTGTGAGTCAGAGATGAGCAAACGTAAGGTGGACATGATTTCTCCAGTTCCATGAGGGAGAGTAAATGGGGATAGATTACCCGCAAGCGGATAGAAAGTAACAAACGCGGGCGCATTTCATGGCAGTAAAAAATGAATTAACCTCTAGACGACTGGTCTATTTGCTGCTACTTTGAATTCAAGCGCTAGACGACTGGTCTAGTTTAGATGTTTAAATCCAGCAAGCAGGAGATTTACAATGAAGATTCTTATGGTTTTGACCTCACACGATCAATTGGGTAATACCGGCCGCAAAACCGGTTTCTGGCTGGAAGAGTTGGCTGCGCCTTACTACGCCTTCAAAGATGCCGGCGCAGAAATCACCCTGGCGTCACCGAAAGGCGGCAACCCTCCGTTAGATCCGAAAAGCAACGAGCCCGATTTTCAGACCGAACAAACCCATCGCTTTGAAGCAGATGCTGCAGCAACCGCACAGCTCGCCGCCACCGTTCGTCTGGATAGCGTTTCACCTGCGGATTTTGACGCGGTGTTTTACCCGGGCGGCCACGGTCCGCTGTGGGATTTAGCCGAAGATAAGCACTCGATTGCCTTGATCGAAGGTTTCCTCGCAGCCAACAAACACGTGGCGCTGGTATGTCATGCACCGGGCGTGCTGCGCCACGTCAAAACGCCAGCAGGAAAACCGCTGGTAGCAGGGCGCAAAGTCACCGGTTTTACCAATAGCGAAGAGGAAGCTGTCGGCCTGACGAAGGTGGTGCCGTTCCTGGTGGAAGACGAGCTGATCGCTAAGGGCGGTCTGTACTCGAAAGGTGCCGACTGGAGTTCATATGTGGTTAGTGATGGTTTGCTGATTACCGGACAAAACCCAACTTCTTCAGCAGAGACGGCGCAACAGTTAATCAAACAACTGGCGCAATAAACTTATCGGGATGAACCGCTGTCTACTCCCTTGTCGCACGGTGACGGAACTGAAAGGCAATCATGCTTTCTATGCCTCACAGCCAAGGGAAATGGCGGCGGCGATCGAGCAAGCGGCCCTTAGCTTATCGCAGTAATTTGCGTATAATCTGGTCATAGACGACTGGTCTAGTATTTGGTAATCTAACACTATGACTACTACATCCCAATTACACAGTAATGAAATCCGCGATCACATCCTTGCCACCGGCCAACGTATTATGGCGGGCAAGGGGTTTTCGGCGGTCGGATTGAATGAAATCCTCACCGATGCGGGCGTGCCGAAAGGCTCTTTCTACCATTACTTCAGTTCGAAAGAAGCGTTCGGCGTCGCGATGCTGGCGCGCTATTTTGATGATTATCTGGCTGAGCTTGATACCACGCTTGCTCAGCCGGGGCTCACGATGGCGCAGCGGCTAATGAACTACTGGCAGCTGTGGCGCGAATCGCAATCGTTCTCCGATTGTCAGGGCAAGTGCCTGGCGGTGAAGCTGGGCGCTGAAGTTGCCGATCTGTCGGATTACATGCGCGTTACGTTGCAAAATGGCACCTCGGGTATCATCTCGCGACTGGCGGAAGCGTTGGAAGCGGGCGTTGAAGAGGGTTCACTGGCTATTGATGATACACCCGGCCGGGTAGCGGAAAGCCTGTATCAGCTTTGGGTGGGCGCCAGCGTGATGGTAAAAATTGTGCGCAATACCGGCCCGTTTGACTCAGCCATGAGCATGACGCAAAAAATCATTCGTATTACCGCGTAGTTAAGAAGGGCGTCCCGCTGGGACGCCGCTTCACTCTCACAGAATCGATTTCGCCGTTTTAACCACGTTCTCAACGGTGAAGCCAAACTCTTTAAACAGCTGATCCGCTGGCGCTGACTCACCGAAGGTGGTCATGCCGACGATCGCGCCGTTCAGGCCGGTGTATTTGAACCAGTAGTCCGCGATACCCGCTTCGATCGCTACGCGCGCCGCCACCGCTTTCGGCAGCACCGATTCACGGTACGCCGCATCCTGCTTGTCGAACGCGTCGGTGGATGGCATGGAGACCACGCGCACCTTGCGGCCTTCCGCCGTCAGCTGCTCGTAAGCGCTCACCGCCAGCTCCACTTCCGAACCGGTGGCGATCAGGATCAGCTCCGGCGTGCCGTTGCTGTCCTTCAGCACGTAACCGCCGCGCGCCACGTTAGCCAGCTGCTCAGCGCTACGATCCTGCTGCGCCAGGTTCTGACGCGAGAAGATCAGCGCCGACGGGCCGTCAACGCGCTCGATGGCGTACTTCCACGCCACCGCCGACTCAACCTGGTCGCACGGGCGCCACAGGCTCATGTTTGGCGTCACGCGCAGGCTGGCCATCTGCTCAACCGGCTGGTGCGTCGGGCCATCTTCACCCAGGCCAATCGAGTCGTGGGTGTAGACCATGATCTGACGGATTTTCATCAGCGCGGCCATACGGGCGGCGTTGCGCGCGTACTCGACGAACATCAGGAACGTCGCGGTGTACGGCAGGAAGCCGCCGTGCAGCGCCAGGCCGTTGGCGATCGCGGTCATACCGAACTCGCGCACGCCGTAGTGAATGTAGTTGCCCGCTGCGTCTTCGTTGATCGGCTTCGAGCCGGACCACATGGTGAGGTTGCTTGGCGCCAGGTCAGCCGAGCCGCCCAGATATTCCGGCAGGATTTTACCGAAGGCTTCGATAGCGTTCTGCGAGGCTTTACGGCTGGCGATTTTCGCCGGATTGGCCTGCAGCTGCTCGATAAACGTCTGCGACTCGCTGGCCCAGTTAGCCGGCAGTTCGTTGTTCACGCGACGTGTGAACTCGGCAGCCAGCTCCGGGTGCGCGGCGGCGTAGGCGGCAAACTTTTTGTCCCACGCGGATTCCTTCGCCTGGCCGGCTTCTTTGGCGTCCCACTGCGCGTAGATGTCTGAAGGGATTTCAAACGGACCGTGGTTCCAGCCCAGCTGCTTGCGGGTCAGCGCGATTTCGTCGGCGCCCAGCGGCGCGCCGTGCGAGTCGTGCGTGCCGGCTTTGTTCGGCGAGCCGAAGCCAATCACGGTTTTGCACATCAGCAGCGAAGGCTTGTCGGAAACCGCTTTGGCTTCTTCAACGGCTTTCCTGATGGCGTCCGCATCGTGACCGTCCACGCCGCGCACCACGTGCCAGCCGTAGGCTTCGAAACGTTTGGCGGTGTCGTCGGTGAACCAGCCGTCGACGTGACCGTCGATGGAGATGCCGTTGTCGTCATAGAAGGCGACCAGTTTGCCCAGCTTCAGGGTGCCGGCGATGGAGCACACTTCGTGTGAAATACCTTCCATCATGCAGCCGTCGCCCATAAACACGTAGGTGTTATGGTCTACGATGTCATGGCCCGGACGGTTGAACTGCGCCGCCAGCGTGCGCTCGGCAATGGCGAAGCCAACGGCGTTAGCGATGCCCTGGCCCAGCGGGCCGGTGGTGGTTTCCACGCCTGCGGTGTAGCCGTATTCCGGGTGGCCTGGCGTTTTCGAGTGCAGCTGACGGAAATTTTTTAATTCACTGAGCGGCAGATCGTAGCCGGTGAGGTGCAGCAGGCTGTAAATCAGCATTGAGCCGTGACCGTTCGACAGCACAAAGCGGTCGCGGTTGGCCCAGTTTGGATTACGCGGATTGTGTTGCAAAAAGTCGAGCCACAGCACTTCGGCGATATCCGCCATGCCCATCGGGGCACCCGGATGTCCCGAATTGGCTTGTTGTACGCCATCCATACTTAACGCGCGAATGGCGTTGGCTCTTTCCCGGCGTGTAGACATAAGGTTCTCCAGAGGGGCGAGGTCGGCGCTTATTTAGCGTGGGACACTTGCTCGTAATAACCGATTTTCTCAACTTTGGCGGTTGATCCGCCGCCTTCGAATTCCGATGCCAGCCAGGCATTCACAATGTTCTTCGCCAGTTCAGGCCCGATAACGCGCGCGCCCATGGTCATGATCTGCGCGTTGTTGCTCTTGCGGGCACGCTCGGCGGAGAAGGTATCGTGGCACTGCGCGGCACGCACGCCTTCCACCTTGTTAGCGACAATCGCCACGCCAATGCCGGTACCGCACAGCAGGATGCCGCGCTCAAACTCATTTTTCTGTATGGCCGTGGCCAGCGCAAATGCCACGTCCGGGTACATTGGACGGTCGTTTTGTGCGTCATTGGTGTAGTCCGTCACCACATACTCTTTCTCTTCCAGCAGCTTTTTAATCACATTTTTCAATTCGATAGCCGCATCATCGGCGCCAATTGCGATTGTTTTCATCATGGTACTCCAGCAGGGTATGCATTGACGCCTGCTCATTTGTTCCGCAGGCGAGAAGATGTTCAGCTACAGACTGCCATAAATACAATCATATGTTCAATGGCTGTTCATATGAATAACCCTTATTTTCGCCGATAAATCCCGCGTAAAAACCCCGTCCGCGCGCTGCTGCCCGCGCTTATCAGGGTAAAACTCCGATAATGTAGCCAAAATCAAATCTCATGAGCGCGCTCACACTTTCACGTGTTGCAGTTGAGGTGTGCACATTTATCCGTGTACTGTTCATATGTTCGCATGACTATACCAATGTACAAGAAGACCCATCGAGGACTCGAACATGTGTCATTTACACCGTACCTCTCAGTACTCCTGCAGCCAGCGCTCCTTTGGCGTTTGGTCAACACCACCAAAAGAAATGATCACTCACGCACGTCGTGGAGGTGCGTTATGAAACAACCAACAATGACGGCGGTGGAGCAATCCACCATCAGAAAAATCTCCTGGCGTTTAGTGCCGTTCGTGGCGCTGATGTTCTTTATTAACTTCCTCGATCGCACCGCGATTTCGTTTGCCGGCCCCAACGGCATGACGCAAGACCTCGGCCTCACCGCACTGCAGTTCGGCCTGGCGTCGGGCATCTTCTTTATTGGTTATATCCTGCTGGAAGTGCCGAGCAACCTGGCGCTGCATAAGTTCGGCGCGCGCCGCTGGCTGGCGCGCATCATGATCAGCTGGGGCATTGTCTCGCTGCTGTTCACCTGGGTGAGCAGTGTGGAAGGTCTGTATACGCTGCGTTTGCTGTTGGGTATCGCCGAAGCCGGCTTCTTCCCTGGCGCGATTCTCTATCTCAGCATGTGGGTGCCGGGGCGTCATCGCAGCAAAATCCTGTCGCTGTTCTATCTTGCCCAACCGCTGACGGTGGTGTTCGGTGCGCCATTAGCCGCCTCACTGATTCAGCAGCATGGTCTGTTTGGCATGGAAGGCTGGCGCGTGATGTTTATGGGCGTCTCAATTCCGGCGATTCTGATTGGTATCGCCGCGCTGTTCTGGCTGGTGGATTCACCGCGTCAGGCCAAGTGGCTAACCGCTGAAGAGAAAACCTGGCTGACCGCTGAGCTTGAAGCCGAGCATCAGCAGAAGCAGGGCCATCAGAAACACAGCTTACGCTCAGTGATGGGTAATGGCCGCGTCTGGATGCTGTGCCTGATTTACTTCGGCTTTATCTATGGCCTGTATGCACTGGCGTTCTTCTTGCCGACCATCATCGCCGGCTTCCAACAGCAGTTCGGCACCACCTTCAACGTGATGCAAAAAGGGCTGATTACCGGCGTGCCATACCTGATCGCCGCCGTGGTGATGTTCTTCTGGTCGAAAGATGCCACCCGTCGCGGCTGCAAAACCTGGCACATCGCGATTCCGGCACTGGCAGGCGGCATCAGCGTACCGCTGGCGCTGTATATGGATTCGCCGTTCACCACCATCATGGTGATTGCGATCACCGCCAGTTCGATCTTCGCCGCACTGCCGAACTTCTGGACCTTACCGACGCAATTCCTGACCGGCGCCTCTGCTGCCGCAGCCATTGCCTTAATCAATACCTTAGGAAACGTAGCGGGCTTCTCCGCGGGCTACATTACCGGCGCGCTGCATGACGCCACCAACAGCTACGCCTTGCCGATGTTCGTGGTGGGTGGATTCATGCTGCTGTCAGCCTTCCTCATGCTGTTACTTAACCGCCGTCGCTCGCCGTCTCAGCCGACCTCTTTAGCTCAGGAGCATTAATATGACTTACCTGTTTAACCAACCTTCAGCCTTTGCCGCTGAGCTCATCGAAGGTTTTGTCGCCGCCAACGCTGACAAAGTCCGTCAGGTTGCTGGCGGCGTGGTGCGCAGCACGCGCAGCGAGCCGAATACCGTCGCGGTGATTGTGGGCGGCGGCTCCGGCCACTATCCGGCCTTCGCCGGGTTGGTTGGACAAGGTCTGGCACACGGCGCGGCGATGGGCAATTTATTCGCTTCACCGTCGGCGCAGCAGATTTACAACGTGGCACGAGCGGCGCATAACGGCGCGGGCGTGTTGCTGATGTTCGGCAACTACGCCGGTGATGTGCTGCACTTCGGCCAGGCGTGCGAACGCCTGCGGGCGGAAGGTATCCCTTGTGAAGTGCTGGCGGTGACCGACGATATCTCCAGCGCAGGCAAAGATGAGCAGGAAAAACGTCGCGGCGTGGCGGGCGATCTGTGCGTATTTAAAGCCGCCTGCGCCGCCGCCGAAGCGGGCCACGATTTATCACAGGTTCTGCAACTGGCGCAGCACGCCAATCAACGCACCCGCACCTTTGGCGTGGCATTTTCCGGCTGCAGCCTGCCGGGCGCGTCGCATCCGTTGTTCGAAGTGGAAAAAGGGCGCATGGCGCTCGGTCTCGGCATTCACGGCGAGCCGGGGATTAAAGAGACAGACATGCCAAGCGCCGATGAGCTGGCAGAGATCTTTGTTGAGCGTCTGCTGAATGAACTGCCGGACGACATCCAGCAGGCCGAAGGTCAGCGCGTGGCGGTGATCCTCAACGGTTTGGGCTCGGTAAAATATGAAGAGCTGTTTGTCGTCTATCGCCGCGTGGCGCAGCTGCTCGACGCAGCCAAACTGCAGGTGGTTGAGCCGGATGTCGGCGAGTTCGTCACCAGCTTTAATATGGCTGGAGCTTCGCTGACGCTGATGTGGCTGGACGATCAGCTGGAAACCCTGTGGCGCGCGCCAACCAATACGCCAGCCTATCGCAAAGGGAGCGTATTGGTTGCTGAGCCGCTGAGCGCCGCCGAGCTGGAAGAGAGCAGTGAAGAGGCGTTGCCAACCGCAACGGTTGAGTCGCAGGAGAGCGCAAAGCGCGTGCTGCAGTTACTCGAATCCGTGGCGGAAATGTTACAGCGTAACGCTGAGCGTCTCGGCGATATTGATGCGGTGGCCGGTGACGGCGATCACGGTATTGGCATGGAGCGCGGCGTATTGGGTGCGGTAGAGAAAGCGCGTGACGTCGCCGCGCGCGGTGCCGGTGCCGGCAGTTTGCTGTGCCGTGCGGCAGATGCGTGGGCCGATAAAGCCGGCGGCACCTCCGGCGCGTTGTGGGGCGTGGCGCTCACCGCGCTCGGTACCGCGCTCGGCGATCGTCAGACGCCAGACGCACAGCGTGTGGCAACCGGCGTGCGCGAAGCCAAAGAGGGCATTATGCATTTTGGCAAGGCGCGGGTTGGCGATAAAACCATGGTCGATGTGTTGGTGCCGTTCAGCGACAGCCTGAATGAAGCGGTCGCCGCAGGTGCTTCGTTAACCGACGCCTGGCTAGCCGCGGCAAAGGTGGCAGACAAGGCAGCGCAGGATACCGCGCAGCTGGTGCCGAAGATGGGACGCGCGCGTCCGCTGGCAGAGAAAAGCGTGGGTACGCCAGATGCCGGAGCGATTTCGCTGGCGTTAATCGTCAATACCGTTGGCGATCTGCTAAAAGAACACAGTGCCTCGGAACAAGGAGCTTGAAGCATGTCTCAGCCAAAAATCTGGCTCGGCGTCAGTTTAAAAATGTATTTCGGCTATCAGCAAACGTTGCAGTGGTGCCGTGATGTGGCTGCCGTAGCGGAACATCCGGCAGTGAAAAGCGGCGAAGTGGGTCTGTTCGTGTTGCCGGCTTATCCCGCCATTCCCGCCGTAGCGGAGATCTTTGCCAACACGCCGATTCGCTTTGGCGGCCAGGATGTGTGTCAGGCAGAGAACGGCGCCTGGACCGGTGAAGTCAGCGCCAGCATGCTGCAAGAGTTAGGTTGTTCGCTGGCCGAGATTGGTCACGCCGAGCGTCGTCGTCATTTTCATGAAGACAAAGTGCAGATCGCCGCCAAAGTGGCGATGTCGCTGCGCCACGGCATAACGCCGGTGCTGTGTATTGGTGAAGAGCAGCAGGCGGAACCGCAGCAGGCGATCGCGCTGTGTGAACAGCAGCTGGCTGAAGCGCTGGCCGAGGCCGCACAGCAGGGATTAAAAGGTGAGGTGTTCTTTGCCTACGAACCGCAATGGGCGATTGGCGCGCCGCAACCGGCACCAGACAGCTACATCCGCGCGGTATGCGCCGGATTGCAGCAGCTGGCCACGCCGGCGGGCATCACCCTGAAAGTCATTTACGGCGGTAGCGCCGGGCCGGGACTGATTCAGCGCCTTGGCAGCGACGTCAACGGCTTGTTCCTTGGCCGTTTCGCCCACGATCCTAACGCGTTGGCACACATCATTGAGGAAGCCAGCGAACTGGCTCAGGAGCGCCGTTAATGAGCCGTATCGGACTCAGCACTTACGCCTTTTTCTGGCGTATGTCATCAAAAGTGCCCGACCCGCTGACGCTGGAGCAGATGCTGCAGCAGACCGCCGATCTCGATGTGTCGGTGTTTCAAATCTGCGACTATCCGGCGATTGAGAGCTGGTCAGACGCACAGCTGCTGGCATTGCGGCAGCAGGCCGATGCGCTGGGCATCACGCTGGAACTGGGGACGCGCGGCCTCGGCACTGCGCATCTGCAGCGTTATCTGCATATGGCGCACATCCTTGATGCACAGGTCGTGCGCTCGATGTTTTATACCGCCGACCATCGCCCGTCGCTGGATGAAGCCGCTGAACTGATTGCCGCCGTGTTGCCGGATTTCGCCCGCCAGCAGGTGCGTCTCTGTCTGGAGACCTATGAGCAGGTGAACAGCGGCGCGATGATGTCGGTGATCAACCGGTTTCTGTCGCCGTGGCTGGCGGTGTGTCTCGACCCCGCCAACTGTGTCGCCGGACTGGAGTTACCTGAGCAGGTGATCGCCAACACCGCCGCGCGCGTCGGCAATCTGCACATCAAAGACTTTGCCTTTACGCGCCGTGATGGCTGGGTCGGCTTTACGTTTGCCGGCTGCCCGATGGGCGAAGGCTTGCTGGATTATGACCGGATGATCGCCAGCGTGCGCCCGGCGGATAAAGGCATTAACCAAATCGTCGAACACTGGTTGCCATGGCAGGACGATGCCGCGGTGACCTGCGAGCGAGAAGCCGAATGGACTCGCCGCACCGTTGAATTCTTACGTAGTAAACAAGATCAGGAGTAATAACATGAGCGTGCAACTGAAAACCATCACCGTGATTGGCGCGGGCGGCAAAATGGGTATGCGTATTTCTGCCAACTTCCAGAAAAGCAATTACCAGGTATTTTACTGTGAGAACTCGCCGAAGGCACAAGAGCAGGTGAGCGCCCAGGGCCGCGAACTCTCTGATGCCGCCTCCGTGGTGCCGTTGAGTGATGTGGTGATTCTGGCGGTGCCTGATATCGTGTTGGGCAAAGTCTCTGAAGGCGTGGTTCCACAGATGAAACCGGGCGCGATTCTGCTGACGCTGGACCCGGCAGCGGCGTACGCCAATCTGATCGCCCATCGTGATGGCATCGAATACGCGGTAGCGCATCCTTGCCATCCGTCAGTGTTCCTTGAGCGTTACACCAAAGAGGAGCATGCCGATGCGTTCGGCGGCATTGCAGCCGTTCAGCATGTCGCGGCTTCTTATGAAAGCGGTTCTGATGAGCAGAAAGCCGAGCTGAGTAAGGTGATCAGCGTGATGTACGGCCCGGTTGAGCAAGTACATTGGGTAACCGTAACGCAACTGGCGTATCTGGAGCCGACGCTGGTAGAGACCGTCGCCTGCATGGTCGGCGCATTTATGAAAGAAGCGCTGGATGAAACCGTAAAACACAGCGGCGTACCGGAAGAGGCGGCCAAAGCGATGCTGTACGGCCATATTCAGATCGCGCTGGCGGTGGCGTTCCGCGCCACCAACCCGTTCTCAGATGCCTGCATGATCGCCATGGAGTACGGTCGCGAGAAGATTGTGAAACCAGACTGGAAGCAAATCTTCGATCAGAAAGAGCTGGATATCGTGATTGCCCGTATGCTGAAAATCGACGCGATCAAGCGCTAAGCGTGACGCGTCCAACGACTCGCGGCGCTGCTGTCTGGCGAAGCGAGTCGTATCAATGATATAACTCCCTGCCAAAGTCTACTTGCAGCACGCACATTCTGTAGCGGCGCGATTTATCGCGCAATAAATTGCGCCGCTACGGAATGTGCGGTTGCACAATCGAAAATCTGAGCATTCAGATATCACAAAACAAGACAGGTTACGGATGGAAAAAAACACGCTTTCTCAGGACTCCGAGCTGCTGACGGAAATTGCCGTCGCCTATTATCAGGACGAAATCACCCAGGAGGAGATTGCGCGTAAGTTTGGGATTTCTCGTATCAAAGTCGGCCGATTACTGAAGCGCGCCCGTGAAGAGGGCATCGTCGAAATTAACGTGCGTTATCATCCGGTATTCAGTACTCGCCTTGAACAACAGCTACAAAATCGCTTTCCGCAGCTGCAGCGTGCGCTGATTGCGCTCGATCAGCCGGATCAGGATGAGCAGCGACGTCAGGTCGCCGCGCTGGTGTCGTCACATCTGGCGCAGTCGCTAAAAGACGACGCGATTGTCGCCGTGGGCCAAGGACGTAATGTCGCCGCTGTCGCCGATTATCCCGGCCAGGTCCCGACGCGCAACTGCCTGTTCATCAGCGGTATTGGCGGCACCCATCGTCCGGGCGATGCCATCAACGCAGATCACATCAGCCGCCGCATGGCGAAGAAGTTTGGCGGCATCAGCGAAACGCTGTATGCGCCCGCCTATGTTGAGAACCGGGCGCTGCGTGATGCCTTTATGCAAAACGGCACCATCAAAGAGACGCTGGACCGCGCACGCAAAGCGGATGTGGCGCTGGTGGGGATCGGCGACATGAACGAAAACAGCTACATGGTTAAACTCGGCTGGTTTACGCCGCACGAAATCATCGATGCCAGCGTCAATCAGGGCGTCACCGGCGATGTCGCTGGCTATGACTTCTTCAATTCGCAGGGGCAGCACGTCGATACGGTGATGAACGACCGTGTTATTGGCCTCAGTATTGAAGAGTTACGCAAAATTCCCTGCGTGATTGCGATTGCCGCCGAAAATACCAAAGCGATGGCGATCCTCGGCGCGCTGCGTACCGGCGCGATTGATATTATTGCGACAACCGCGCAGAACATCCGCACGATTTTGAGTTTGTCGCAGTAGCGGCAAATTTCTGTTCATTTTGGTTTAGGTGAGGCGCCATCGCGCTTTGCCTGCCAGCAAACAGGCTTATTCCGCAACGCGCAGTGTCATAACCTAACGGTCTTGTTCACCTTATGTGCAGGATATATCCTGTATTTTTCCCTGTTGAGAATCCCTGTCTGATGAATAACGTCCGCTTACTGTCGGTTGAACATCTCTCGCTGCACACTCACGATCAGCGCCTGCTGGTGGACAACGTCTCTTTCCATCTCGATCGGCAGGAGATCCTGGCGTTGGTCGGTGAGTCGGGTTCCGGTAAAACCTTAACCTCGCTGGCCCTGATGAACTTACTGCCTGCCGGCGTGGAGCAGAGTGCCGGTCGCGTGGTGTTCAATGGCGAGCCGCTCGATGCGCGTAAAACCCAGGCACTGCGCGGTTGCCGCATCGCCACGGTGTTTCAGGAGCCGATGACCAGCATGAATCCTACGCTGCGCATCGGTGAGCAGATCGCCGAAGTGCTGGTGCGCCATCGCCAGTTCAGTTGGAAACAGGCGCAGCAGGAGGCGATTGCGCTGCTGGATCGCGTTGGTATCGTCAATCCGGCGCAGCGTGCGCGCCAGTATATTCATCAGCTGTCGGGCGGGATGCGGCAACGCGTAATGATTGCCAGCGCCATCAGCGGTCAGCCGCAGTTGTTGATTGCTGATGAGCCGACCACCGCGCTGGATGTCACGATTCAGGCGCAGATTCTGGCGCTGTTGCAGGAGCTACAGCAGGAGATGGGCATGGGGATCCTGTTGATCACCCACGATCTTTCGGTGGTGGCGCGCTACGCCGATCGCGTGTGCGTGATGCAGCAAGGGCAGCTGGTTGAGCAGGGCGCGGTGCTCAGCACGCTGGGCGCACCGACCCATGCGTACACACGCAAATTGATTGCTGCCTCGGCGGTGCACATTCCGGACGCCATCAAACCGCAGGAACAGCCGCCGCTGCTGGTATTACGCGATATCTGTAAAAGCTATCCGCTACCGCGCCGTCTGCCGTTGTGGCCGGCCAAACGCCAAACCGTGTTACATCCGGCCAATCTGTCGATTGCGCAGGGAGAAATTGTCGGGCTGATTGGTGAATCCGGCTCTGGCAAAACCACGCTGGGCAGCGCGGCGATAGGTCTGATTGCGGCAGACGGCGGCGAGGTGCATTTCGAAGGTCGCCATCTGCAAGGCCGTCAGCTGCACACCTTACGGCGTCACACGCAGATCATTTTTCAGGATCCCTACGCCAGTCTCAATCCTAAGATCACGGTCGGTGAGCAGATCGCCGAACCGCTGCGCGTTTGGCAGCTGCGCAAAGGCGCTGCGGTGGATGAGCGGGTAAAAGAGCTGCTGGCGTTAGTGGGATTGAAAGCGGAACATGCCGGACGTTTACCGGGCGCATTCTCCGGCGGTCAGCGTCAGCGTATTGCGATTGCGCGCGCGCTGGCAATGGAGCCAAAGCTGCTGGTGGCCGATGAAGCGGTGGCCGCGCTGGATTTGTCGGTGCGTGGGCAGATTCTGGCGCTGTTTAATACGTTGCGCCACAAGCTGGGATTATCGGTGCTGTTTATCAGCCACGATCTCAGCGCGGTGCGACAACTGTGCGACCGCGTGGTGGTGATGTATCACGGCAAGATTGTCGAGTCAGGCGCCACGGCCAGCGTGATTAACCATCCGCAGGACAACTATACCCGCCAACTGCTTGCCGCCGCGCCTGACATTCAGCAAGCATTAGCGCAACGTTCAGCTGCCGTGTAATAGCGGCAGTTCGTGGTGTTCGGCCCATTCGTGCCAGGAACCGACGTAGATCGAAACATGCGGATAGCCCGCCAGTTTCAATGCCGCCAACACCGTGGCGGCGCGGGCACCGCGATGGCAATAAACCTGCAGTTTGGCACTTTTACTCAGTCCTGCCGCCGCGGCACGTGCGGCAATGTCCGCAGCGGGTAAGAAATGGCCGTTAGCAATGACATCCTCCCAAAACAACAGGGCAGAGTGAGGAATGCGTCCGGCGCGCTGACAGCAGGCGTGGACAAAACTGCCATCAAATTCGCTGGGGCGACGGGCATCGACGTTGATCACCGTCACGCCATCGGCCGCTAACACCGCTTCCCGGCTACACACCATCTCGGCATTCCACGCCAGCACCTGGGCTGCGGGAGGATGGGCCACCGAACGACTCAAACCCAGGCCTGGACTAAGCTCGAATCCCGCAGCTGTCCACGCATCCACGCCGCCATCCAGAATTAGCGCATCGTCGCGCTGCAGCAGCCACGCAAACCACGCCCCGCGCGGCGATCGCATGCCCACCTGCTGTTCAAAAAATACCGGCGTGGCGCCGGGCCAAGCGGTAAACATCGGTTGCAGCGCGGTGGCGGCTTCGGCTGCCATCACTGCTAACCCTTGCGCGCTGCAATCCTCAATAAAATAGTCGTAGACGTTACAGTGCTGCGCGTCGGGCAAGGTGGCGCGTTGCCAGTCGGCAAACTCGCGCACGTCGATCAGCAGAAACGCTTCGCCGCGCGCCTGGCGCTGCTGGAGGGTGTGCACATCAATGATCATGCAGAACTCCCGAGAACAGTGACTGCAGCGATCCCAGCTCATCGTGTTCGGCGGCCTGTAACACGCGGGCGGCGAGGGCGATATCAAATACGTTCAGGCCAAACGAGGAGAAATAGACGCTGTCATCACTCTCCGGACGCCAGTTATCGAGAAGCAGCGCAGCGAGGTCAGCCGCCACCTCCTGCTCACGGAACTCTCCGGCGCGGAACATTTGAAACAGACTTTTAGCGCTGCGCTGGGCGAAGTCGCCCCAGGCATCGACCACCACTTTGCTGCTGGCTTTGATCGCGGCGAAACTGACTTCGTGGTAGCCCACCTGCACAATAATCCTGCCGGGGCGTACCGCCGCCGCCTCGACAATCGGCTGCGCGGCGCTGGTACAGGTCAGCACCGCATCATAAGGCTGCGCTAAGGCGAGCGGCAGATCGGTTTCGATTTGCACTTCGCGAAATGCGCTGAGTTTATAAGGCGAGCGATTCCACACGCCAATTTGCTCCAGCTGCGGAAACAGCTGTTGCAACATGCGCAGATGGGCCTGCGCATGCAGACCGGCACCGAGCACCAGCACGCGTTTCACCGGACGCGGTGCCGCGAGCTGGAGCGCCAGCGCGCTCACCGCCGCCGTACGCGCGGCGGTTAACGCACCGCTGGCCAGCAGACCACGCGGAATGCCGCTGTGCGCATCGTTGATTAACGTTAAGGCCAGCGCCGCAGGCAGTGCATCCGGTCGCTGTGGACGATGTGCTGTCCACTTTACGCCCGCAGCGTTGTAGCTGCCGCCGACGCGCGCCGGTAAGGCATAGGCTTTACCCAACGGCGTACCGAGGTCGATGTGATTTTCGGCGGGCATCTGCGCCTCGCCAAGGCGCATCAGGCGAACCACCGCTTTGACATCGTCCAGCGCCAGCGCGACATCGTCGCCACCCAGCTGTGCAACGGTGGCTTCATCCAGCACCCGCAACATGGCGTCCATTACTGCTCCAGCAGACGGTCGGCGAACGGATAGAGCGCCGGAGAACCGCCACAGTGCACGAAGGTGACACGCGATCCTTGTGGGATGCGCCCAAGTTCCACCAGCGAGAACAGGCCGTGCATGGCTTTACCGGTATACACCGGGTCCAGCAATACGCCTTCCAGCTGAGCAAGTTTGTAGATAGCGTCGATACCGCCGTCCGATGGCACGCCGTACGCTTGACCCACGTAGCCATCTTCAATCCAGATGTCGTCCGGCTGCCACCGTTGCGGCCACTGCAGCAGATCGGCACAATCCTGCGCCATGCCGGCAATGCGTGGCTGGAACCAGTCGGCTTTGGCGCTGACGCTTACACCAATCACTTGAGTCTCAGGCCAATAGTTGCGCGTACCGACATGCAGTCCCGCCAGCGTGCCGCCGGAACCGGTAGGAGCGACGATGAAGTCGGGCGCAGGCGTCTGGCTCGGTGCCAGCTGCGCCGCCATCTCTTCCACTGCCCGCACATAACCCAACGCGCCAAGTGGCGTGGCGCCACCCAGCGGAATAATCATTGGGGTTTCACCCCGGGCGATCGCCGCATCAGCATGCGCCTGCATCGCACCTTCAATCTGCGTGAAGTAGCCGTCGGGGTCGAGGAACTGCACCTCGGCCCCAAACAACTTGTCCAATAGCAGATTACCTTGCCAGTTGGCGGGCGGATTGCCCCGCAGCACCAGCACCGGACGCATGCCAAACTTGCGCGCCGCGGCGGCCACCATGCGGGCGTGGTTCGACTGATGCCCGCCGGTGGTGATCACCACATTGACGCCTGTTTTGCAGGCCTCCGCCATCAGGTACTCCAGCTTGCGGACTTTATTGCCGCCGCCGCCGAAGCCACTGTAGTCATCGCGTTTGATCGTCAGCGTAATCCCAAGTGCCTCACTGAGCCGCGGCAGCGGCTCGTGAGGCGTGGGGAAGAAGCCGAGCGGAACGCGTTCAAACTCTTCAACTGATTTCATTTTTTATAGCCTTGTATTTTTATGTACTGCGGTGTTTCCCTGGTGTGGCGCGACCCGGCCAATGGCCGAATCATTGAATGCGGTGAGCCATAGGCTCATGGATTGCTGGAAGCGTTCCAGTCCTGCCAGCGTAACAAACTCATTGACGGCATGGGCGTTACCTCCGTGGCCTAATCCGCCGATCAGAAAGGCGGGCGCGACGGCGGCGAAGGCATAGGCGGGCGCGCAGCCCGGTGCCCACGGCCAGATTTGCGGAGCGGCACCCAGCGTTTGATAGCTGGCGATCAGTGCATCGACGCCGCTGGCGTGGCGGCTAAAACGCATGCCGGGGTAGCGGTCGAACAGCTGCAGTTCGCTACCGGCTAAATCCGGCTGCGCCAAACGCTGCTGAGCGGTGGCGATCATCGCGTCCTGATCGAAGCCCGGCGGAATGCGAAAAGCTAATTCGGCGCTGGCGCGAAACGGAATCACACCCCGTCCGCCTGGCGGATCGCTGTGCAGTTCGGCCAGCGTTAATACCGCGCTGCCAAGTAGCGTTTGCAGGCAGCTCAGGGTGTCGCCTTCGATCATCAGGCGCTGGCTGCGACGAAAACGCAGTTCGTCATGGAGGCTGAACCGCTCGGCTAAGCTCGCCAGCAGCGGATTCGCTTCATCATCGGGCGTGCTGCACGCCAGCACGCCGCTGTGTTCGGCCGGTGCGATGGCATGCAATGCCTGCACCAGGCGCCACGCGGGATTGGCGATCCAGCCGGCATTGCTGGCATGAATCGCTGAAGACGGTCCGCCCCAGTCGCCGCCGGTTACGCTCAGACGCCCGGAAGCCAGTCCGGTAAAGCCGAGGTAAACCCGCGGTGCGCCGCCGCCGTATTCGCACAGTGACGGGAACAGCACCGCTTCGGCGGGGGCGATTGGGCAAGGCTGCTGCGCCAGATAACCCCGTAGCGCGCCGCTGCCTATCTCTTCTTCACCCTCAAGCAGGATTTCGATATTGAAATCGAGTTGCTGATTCTGCTGCAGCTCACGCAGCAGGATCAGCAGCGCGGCAACCGGACCTTTATTGTTCTCGGCGCCGCGCCCGACAAACACCGCGCCGAGGTCATCCCAGTGACAAACGCCGCCGACAAACGGTGACACATCCCAACCGGCATCATCCGCAGGCATTACGTCGTACATGTTGTACAGCACCACGGTTTTGTCGCTGCCGTTATCGATGCGCACATGCACCAGCGGTGGAGCGTCGTCATTTTGCGACGCCACCGGATAAACGATCGTGGCGTGCAACTGCTCCACCATCCACTGTTCCAGCCAGGCGGCTAACCCGCGCTGTGCGGCGAGCTGACCGGCCACGCTCGGCCAGCGCGTCAGTTCACTCAGCAGATCTAAGGTGGCAGCCAGGCGACTCATAAACGAATCCTCGGGTTTAGCACCAGATAGAGCAGGTCGATCAGCAGGTTAATCGCCACAAACACCACCGCGGCGAGTAACACGATGGCCTGCACCAGCGGGAAGTCGCGGTTTTGAATCGCCTGAATAGCCAGACGACCAATGCCCGGCCAGGCAAAAATAATTTCTGTCACCAACGCACCGCCGAGCAGCGAGGCGAAATACATGCCTTGAACGGTGATCACCGGAATCAGCGCGTTGCGTAAACCATGTCGCACCACGATGCGCCAGGCGCTGAGCCCTTTAGCGCGCGCGGTGCGGATATAATCCTGTTGCAATACGTCCAGCAGGCTGGCGCGCGTCAGGCGAGCCACGGCGTTCATGTAAAAGGCGCCAAGGCTCAGCGCGGGCATCACCAGCGCGGCGAAGGTGCCGTAACCGCTGGAGGGCAGCCACTGTAATTTCAGGCTAAACAGCAAAATCAGCAGCAATCCCAGCCAAAACACCGGAATCGCCTGGCCGGAAAAAGCCAGCAGGCGGCAGACCAAATCCCACAGGCTGTGCGGGCGCAGGGCGCTGATCATTCCCAGCAGCAAACCCAGCAGTGAACTCCATGCCAGCGCACTCACCGCCAGTAGCGCAGTGGCAGGTAAGCGTTCGGCAATCAAAGCCAGCACCGGCTGGCTGTAACGCAGCGATTCACCAAAGTCGCCGTGCAGCACGCCGCCGATATAGTGGCTGTACTGCCAAATCAGCGGACGATCAAAGCCCATGCTGTGGCGAAAGGTATCAATCTCCTGCTGGCTGGAACCGGGCGGCATCATCAGCGCCGCCGGATCGCCCGTCATATGCAGGCTAAAGAAAATCAGCAGCGAAACGCCGAGCAACACTAACAACGATTGACCAAGGCGATTGAGCAGAATGTTCAGCATCTTAATCCAGCCTTGTGTGCGTACGGCGTAACAGCGCATCGCCGAGCAGATTGCAGCCAATCACCAGCGCAGCAATCACCAGGCCGGGATAGAGCACCAGCCACTGCGACAACAGCATATACGAGCGGCCTTCGCCGATCAGATTGCCCAGCGTCGGCGTCGGCGGCTGAATACCCATGCCAAGAAAGCCCACCGACGCTTCCAGCACAATCAGGCGCGGGATATCCAGCGTCAGCAACACCACCAGCGGCGTCAGCAGATTGGGCAGGATATGGCGCAGCAGCACGCGCAGCGGCGAGAAGCCCATGGCGCGCACCGCCTGGATGTACTCGAGCTCGCGAATTTCTAAGGTTTTGGCGCGCGCCACGCGGGCATAAATTGCCCAGCTGGTGCAGCCCATAATCACAATGATGTTGGTGAGCGATGCGCCCATCAGCGCAATCACCAACAGAATTAACAGAATAAACGGCACCGCCAGCTGGATGTCGATCAAGCGCATGATCAGCGCATCAACCCAACCGCCGGCATAGCCTGCAATCATCCCCAGCGCCACGCCAATCACCGCGCCAATCGCGGCGGCGACTAATACCACCAGCAGCGACAATCGGGTGCCAGAGAGAATACGCGATAACAGGTCACGGCCAAGCTGGTCGGTACCGAGCCAGTGAGTGGCTTGCGCGCCGGAACTGCCCGGCGGCAAGAACATCTCATTCAGGTTATTGCTTAATGCATCGGGCAACGGCAGCCAGGGAGAGATTAGCGCCGCGACAATTACCACCATCAGCAAAAGAGAGCCAATCAGCGCATCGCCGTAGATCAGGCGGCGCGGACGGCGCTGCAGCACGGTGCCCGGCGAGATCATTTCAGCCTCAGGTCAAACAGCGGGATGCGGGCATCGACGCGGCCTTTGAAATTGAGCGAGGTGCTGTGCGCATACAAGGTATCTTCACGATACAGCGGCAGTAGCGGCTGTTGCTCCGCCACGCGTTGCTGAATCTGCTCTAACACTTTTTTGCGTTCAGCGGGATCGACAATCTGACGGCTGCGATCGAGCAACTTGTCGAGTTCGGCATCATGCACGGTGGAATAGGGCTCGCCGCTGCGCAGAATCGGGAACAGCGCGGCATCGGCATCCAGCGTCTGGGTTGAGCCCCACGCCAGCATGTACATCGGTGCCTGTTTCTGCGACGCCACTTGCTGGGTATAAACCGACCACTCCGGCACTTCCAGCTCGGCTTTCACGCCGATGGCACTTAAATCCTGCACGATGGCTTGCGCTACATCAGCGCTGGCAATGTAGCGGCGCGGTGCCTGGAAGCGCAAGGTGAAGCCGTTAGCGTAACCGGCGGCTGCCAGCAGCGATTTGGCTTTCGCCACATCCTGCGTGCTGGCTGGTACTGCCAGGTAACCAAAATCATTGGCGCCGGCCATGGTGCCGGTTGGCGTGCCGAAACCGTGCAGCAGCTGTTGGGTATACGCCTGGCGGTTCAACGCCAGCGACAATGCCTGACGCACGCGCACATCACTCAGCGGTTTCTCATCATCTTTAAGGCCGAGGTAAATGGTTAACCCGCCACCTTTCACCTGCTCCAGCTCGACGTTAGGGCGGTTTTTCAGCGCGGGCACTAAATCGGCCGGTACGCTTTCAATCAGCTGCACTTCACCGGTTAGCAGCGCGGTGAGACGCGCAGTGGCTTCAGGAATCGGGCGCCAGGTGACGCGATCGATGGCCGGTTTGCCGCGCCAGTAGGTTTCATTGGCCACCATCACCACTTTTTCGTCCGGGATGAAGCTATCGAGCTTATACGCGCCGCTACCAATCGGTTTGCGCGCGAACTCGCTGGCACCCACTTTTTTCACATACGCAGGCGGCACGATGTAGGCCGGATAGCGGCTCATACGCGTCGGCAGCAGCGGATCCGGACCGTTGGTGTGGATCTGCAGCTGATAATCGTTGATCACCTCAACCGATTTGATGGTGCGGATATAGGAGATGGTAGGGGCGTGATTGGCAGGGTCTAAAATACGCTCAATGGAGAATTTTACGGCTTCGGCGTTGACCGGCTCGCCATCGGTAAATTTCACGCCCTGGCGCAGGGTAAATTGCCAGGTGGTGTCGTTGATTGCTTTCCACTCAGTGGCTAAGCCCGGCTGTAATGACATGTCATCAGCGCGGCGCACTAAGGTATCGAAAATATTGTCTACCAGCGTGGCAGATTCTTTGAGAAAGCCGGGATCCATCGCCGTGGCGGACGTAGGTTGGCCAATGGTCAGTTCTGCTGCCTGTACGGCTGGCATCAGAGCAAATAGCAACGCGGTGGTGGCAAACTTCACTGCAGGTAGTCTCATAACGTTTCCCAAAATTGCCAACGGCAAGGTAGTGAAAAGAGTGGATACTGCCAGAATCAAGACTGTGCTTATTTGTAATACATGATATATCCTATAATCTGTGATGTTGGCAATAAAACATTAAAAATAACTTACCATTTGCGGATTCCAGTAAAAGGCTCTTAACCTATGATCGAAATGGATAAAGCGCAGCGCATGAGTTTGACCGCGCAGGTGGAATCGTCGCTGCGTAGCGCGCTGATTGTCGGCAAGCTCAAACCTGGCGCACGGCTGGTGACGCGCGATCTGGCGGCCCAACTCGGCACCAGTATCACGCCGGTTCGTGAAGCGTTATTGCGACTGGTTTCTGCCGGTGCGCTGGATGCCACGCCCGCCGCGGCCTTTCTGGTGCCAGAAATGTCGCGCCAGCGTTATGATGAAATTACGCTAATCCGTAAGCAGCTTGAAGGTTTAGCGGTGAAGGCCGCCACACCATTTGTGGGGAAAAAACAGATTACCGAGCTGAAAAAACTCTGTGCGCGCTTTATGCAGGCCAAGCAGAGCGGTGATGCGGAAGCGGCGTTAGAAGCCAATCGTGCGTTTCGGTTTACCTTGTACAGCTACGCGCAAATGCCGACGCTGGAGGCGCTCATCGAACAGCTGTGGGTGCAAATTGGGCCGTGCTTTAACTATCTCTATCCCCAGCCCACCGAAGTCGTGAACGGACATCACAACTATGATCGTTTACTGGACGCGCTACAGGCAGGCGACGCTGTTACCAGCGAAAAGATCCTGCTGAAAGCGATTGATGATGGCGCCGAGATACTCAAGCAGCACTATTTTAACCCGTAAAAAATCCAAAGAGCGCGATGACTCGCGCCGCTACCAAGGCGTGCAGATCGTTGTAGCGGCGCAATTCATTGCGCATCTGTTTAACCGCGCAGTCACCGCAATGACATAAATCCTTCATTTCCTTCCGCTAGCTTACCGCCATTCTGATTTTTGGATTGCGCATGCATGAGCCACCTTTCGCTTCATCACATCACCAAAGCCTGGGGCGAGAAAATCGCCCTGGATGATATTAGTTTTGCGGCGGCAGAAGGCAGCTTTGTGGCGCTGCTGGGTCCATCGGGTTGCGGTAAGTCGACGCTGTTACGCACCATTGCTGGACTGGAAACTGCCGATGAGGGCGCGATCCACTTCAACCATACTGACATCACGCATCTGCCGCCGTCGCAGCGCAAGCTCTCCATGGTCTTCCAATCCTACGCGCTGTTTCCGCACCTCAACGTGCGCGAGAACCTGCTATTTGGCTTGAAAGCGCGGGGGGAAGACAAGCAGACCTATGCTGCGCGTCTGGATGAGGTGAGCAAGCTGATGGAGTTGGATCAACTGCTGGCGCGCTTGCCGTCGCAGCTCTCCGGCGGACAGCAGCAACGCGTGGCGTTGGGCAGAGCGGTCATCGCCAATAACACGCTGTGCTTAATGGATGAGCCGCTATCGAATCTTGATGCCAAGCTGCGGCAAAGCATGCGCCGTGAAATCCGCGCGCTGCAGAAGAAACTCGGTTTAACCTTGCTGTACGTCACGCACGACCAGACCGAAGCGATGAGCATGGCCGATAGCATTATCCTGCTCAACGATGGCCGCATTGAACAGCACGGCACGCCGGACCAACTCTATAACCAACCCGCCACTATTTTCGCCGCGCAGTTTATCGGCGCACCGCCCATGAATATTCTGCCGCTGCAACGCAACGGATCTCATCACTACCTGATGCATCTCAGCGCACCGGTGGTGGAGTACCACGAAGCGACGCTGAGCCTGGGATTACGCGCTGAAGATATTCAGCTGATGGCGCCGGAACAGGCGGCACTGACTGCACGGGTGATCAGCGCTGAATATATGGGTGCCGATACCTTGCTGGTGTGCGTGCTGCCGGGCATTGAGCCGCCGTTGACGGTTAAAGTGCCGGGAATGCAGCGCTTCAGCGACGGCAGCGAAGTGGGATTGCAGTGGTCCGCCGCCCGACAATATCTGTTCCACAGCGAGAGCGGTAAGCGCTGCCTCGCCGCTGAACAACAGTTGTTTGCTGCACAGAAAAAATACGCCGTTTAACCATTGTCATTTGCTGAAGGGAAAATCATGTCTGCGATTCGTTACTCACGCGTTGCCTCTGCTTTAATGCTCGCGGTTGCTGCTTCGGCCTTCGCCGCCGATCCGGTCAAGCTGCAAATGTATTATCCCATCGCGGTTGGCGGCAAAGTCAGCCACACCGTGGATGCGCTGGTGGCTGATTTCCAAAAACAGCACCCGGAGGTGAGTATCCAGCCGGTGTATACCGGTGACTATGCCACCACCGTAACCAAAGCGCTGACCGCATTTCGCGGTGGCAACGCCCCGCAAATGGCGGTGATCGGTGATATCGAAGCCTATTCATTAATAGATGCCGGGGCGATTGTTGCCGCCAGCGATCTGGCGAGCGGCGACGAGGGTAAAAAGTGGATCGATGGTTTCTATCCAGCGTTTCTGCGCCACATTGACGGCAAAGTGTGGGGCGTGCCGTTCCAGCGCTCAACCGTGGTGATGTACTGGAACAAACAGGCGTTTGAGAAAGCCGGTTTGAACGCCGATACGCCGCCGGCTAACTGGCAGCAGGTGGTGGAGTTCAGTAAGAAACTGACGATTAAAGATGCTAACGGCGTCAGCCAATGGGGCATCGAAATTCCGTCTACGCCAAACGGCTACTGGAACTTCCAGGGCTTATCCGCCACCAACGGCGGCCGTCTGGATAACGGCAAAGGCACCGCAGTGAACTTCAACACGCCGGGCAACGTAGAAACCCTGCAGTGGCTGACCGATCTCGGCCAGAAAGAACAGGTATCGCCGAAAGGCGCGATTGCGTGGGGCACCACACCGCAGGACTTTATTAGCGGTAAAACCGCCATGATGGTGACCACCACCGGTAACCTGACCAACGTGCGTGATAATGCCAAATTCCCGTTTGGCGTGGCGATGCTGCCCGAGAAAACCCAACGCGGCAGCCCAACCGGCGGCGGTAACCTGTATGTATTCAAAAACGCTTCAGCGCAACAGCAGAAGGCGGCGATGGAATTTATTCGCTGGGTGACATCGCCTGAGCAAGCCGCGCGCTGGAGTATCGCCACCGGTTATGTGGCCACCTCGCCAGCTGCCTGGGACACCACGGTGATGAAGGATTACGTTAAACAGGTACCGCAGGCGCTGGTGGCGCGTGAGCAGTTGAAATATGCCCAGCCCGAGCTTTCAACCTATAACAGCGTGCAGATTCAGGATGCGTTGAATCACGCGGTGGAAGCGGCGGTCACCCAGGCGAAAACACCGGCTGAAGCGCTGGAAGGCGCGCAGAAGCAGGCCGATCGTCTGCTCAAATCCTACCAATAATCATGAGCACACTCCTCACCGTCGCACCGGTTCGTCGTCCCCGGTTATGGTCGATGCAGCTGTATGGTTATCTGCTGATTTTGCCAGCGCTGAGCTTTTTGCTGCTGTTTACCCACTATCCGGCAGTGGCGACGGTGTGGGAGAGTCTGTTTAGCGCGGCACGTAACGGCCATCCCGCCCATTTTGTCGGGCTGAATAACTATGTTGCGCTGCTGGATGACGACATCTTTATTCAGTCGCTGAGGAACAACCTGCTGTATGCGGCGATCACCATTCCGCTGGCGGTGACGCTGGCGTTGCTGATGGCGCTGGCAGTCAATCGACATATGCGCGCCAATGCGCTGGTGCGCACCGCATTCTTTATTCCATCGCTGCTGCCGATGATCGCCATCGCCAATTTATGGCTGTTTTTCTATACGCCGCAGCTCGGTTTGTTGAATAAGCTGCTGGCGCTCTTTTCCCTGCCAGCGATCAACTGGCTCGGCGAACCGGAAAGTGCGCTCTATTGTCTGATGGCGGTGTCAGTGTGGCGCGAAGCAGGCTTTTTCATGATTTTCTATCTCGCCGCATTACAGCAGATCGATCCACGCCTGAGCGAAGCCGCGCAGATAGAGGGGGCGTCGCGCCGCTATTTCTTCCGCCGCGTGCAGTGGCCGCTGTTGATGCCTACCACGCTGTTTGTACTGATCAACGCGTCGATGAATGCTTTTCGCATTGTCGATCAGGTGATTGCGATGACCAACGGCGGACCGAATAACAGCAGCAGCCTGCTGCTGTTTTATATCTATCGCACCGCCTTTAGCTTCTGGGACATGCCGGCTGCTGCGGCGATGACGGTGGTGCTGCTGATGATCCTCGCCGCCATTGCGCTGATCAAATTTAACCTGTTGGACAAGCGAGCCCATTATCAATGAAGCCAAACCTCTCTGTTGGCCGCCTGTGCCTGAACAGCGCAATTGGGCTGGCGGCGCTACTGTGGTTTTTGCCGATTCTGGTGGCACTATGGGTGGCGATTCATCCGGCATCGGATCAGGCTAGCTTCTCGCTGCTGTCGCCGCTGACGCTGCAAAACTTCGTCAATGCCTGGCACGCCGCGCCGTTTGGCCGCTATTTTCTCAACACTACACTGCTGGTGCTGATGATTGTGGTGGTGCAGCTGATTCTGGCGACCATGGCTGCCTATGCGCTGGTGCGTTTCCGGCTCAAATTCTCCGGCGTGATCTTTGCGCTGATTCTGCTGCAGCTGATGATCAGCCCCGATGTGCTGATTCTGAATAACTACAAAACCATCGGCGCGCTGGGTTTACGCGATACGCTGACCGGCATCGCGCTGCCGTATTTCTCCTCGGCGTTTGCCATCTTTCTGCTGCGGCAAACCTTCAAAAGTATTCCGCTGGTGCTGGAAGAGGCGGCGATTGTCGAAGGCGCCAGCCGATTCTATATTCTGCGCAAAATTTATATTCCGCTGGCGAAGCCGATTTACGTGGCCTTTGCACTGGTGTCGATCAGCTTCCACTGGAATGATTTCCTCTGGCCGCTGGTGATCACCGATTCGGTCAACGTGCGGCCGCTGACTGTCGGCCTGCAGCTGTTCTCCGCGCCGGAGCAGGGCGTGCAGTGGGCGTTGATTGGCGCCGCCACGTTGATGACCACCTTGCCGCTACTGGTGCTGTTCCTGATTTTTCAGCGTCAGTTTATTCAGTCGTTTATGCGTGCCGGTATTCGCTAAGGAGTGCTTTTCGTGTCTTATCCGCATCCGCTGACCGCCTTGCAGCGCGAGTTGCTCGGCGATGTCGCCGAGTTATATGCGCTGCCTCATCTGCGTGCCGCGCCGCTGAATGGCACGCTGCGCTTTGGTTTGATTGCCGATCCGCAATATGCCGACATCGACGCCGATGTTGCGAAAAATCTCTACTATCGGCAGGCGTTGCACAAGCTGCCGCAGGCCATTGAGGCGCTGAATCAGCAGCCGCTGGATTTTGTCGTCACGCTCGGTGACCTTGTCGATCGCCACTGGCACAGCTATGCGGCGATACTGCCGCTTTACGATCGCCTCGAACATCCGCATGCGGTGGTGCTGGGCAATCACGATGCGCAGACCATCACGCAGCATCTCAATGAGGCCGCCGCGCTGCCCAAAAGCTATTACGCCTTTGGTCTGCCGGGCTGGCGCTTTATTGTTTATGACGGCAACGATGTCAGTCTGTATTGCAACACGCTGAACGGTGACGACCGTGTGCAGGCGGAGGCGATGCTGGTGGATCTCACCGCGCGACAACAGCCGCAGGCGAAACCGTGGAATGGCGCGGTAGGATCGCAGCAGCTGGCGTGGATTGAACAGCAGCTGCTGCAAGCCGCGCAGCAGGGAGAAAAAGTGGTGGTATTTGGTCACTATCCGCTGGCGCCACACAACAGCCACAACTTACTCAACGCTAGTGAGCTGGCAGATCTGCTTTCTAGTTACAACATACTTTGTTGTTTTTCCGGACATGAACATCGCGGCGGCTTTGCGCGCATCGGTCAAACAGGCTTTTATACCCAGAAAGGCATGCTGGACGGTGCAGAGGATGTGCCGTTTGCCGTGGTGGAGATTGAGGGTGAATCGGTACGCGTGAAAGGTTATGGCGGGGAAGTTAGCTGGTCGCCATGAATGGCGACCCCACAGGCATGACAGCGATGGCGAACGAAAGTCGCTCAGCGCTTAACTTCTCGGCATTACGCCACATCACTATGATGCGAGCCGCTGCCGACGAATGGCGATCTCTTCGGCACGTTGCAGCAGCTGCTGCAAATCATCTTCATCGATATCCAGCAGCTCGCCACTTTCCAGCGCCTGATGCAGGTCGTCGCGCGTAATCGGCACATCAATCACGACGGGCGGTGCTTTGGCTTCCGTCGCCGCCAGCGGATGCGGGTAGCGGCGTCCGGCCAGATTATTAAACACCAACGCCAGCAGTGCCAGACACACCGAATTCAACAGCACCGGCGTAAGAATAAAGTGGTAACCCAACTGCTGCACGCCGTTGCCGCCAAGAATAGCGGTAAGCGCCACCGCGCCGCTAGGCGGGTGCAGGCAACGTAGCTGAAACATCACGGCAATCGTCAAACAAGCCGCCACGCCGCATGCCAGCGCAGGATGGGGAATATACAGCGCGGTGGTTACACCGATGACGCCCGCTACCAGATTGCCACCAACAATCGACCACGGCTGTGCCAGCGGACTATTGGGTAGGCCGAACAGCAACACCGCAGAAGCGCCCATCGGCGCGACAAACCACAGATTCACTTCGCCCAGCAGCCAATGACTGGTAAGGCTGGTAATCATTAATCCCAATCCTGCGCCAATACTGGCGATGACCCGCTGCTTTTTGCCCACCGGTAAAGGATGTGGCCAAAGGCGGGCCAGAAACGTGCGCACGGATGCAATCCATGTCACCGATGGCTGATGTGTCATGCGGGGGTCACTCTGTCATAAGAAAAAACGATGGGGGCGAATTGTCGCCGATCGATCCTTTAGGAACAACCACATTGTTAGTGTGCTGTTATCTTAAGGTGAGAGAAATGCTGATGATTGTCGCGACGCTTAACCAACGCCTAAGGTTGCTGTATAGTCCGTTTTTTTTCGGAGGAACCATGCTGCCTAACTCATCTACCCGCCTGAATAAATACATCAGCGAGAGCGGTATCTGCTCACGCCGCGATGCCGATCGTTATATCGAACAAGGCAACGTTTTCATTAACGGCAAACGCGCGGCCGTCGGTGCGCAGGTATTTGCTGGGGATGAAGTGAAAGTGAATGGGCAGCTGATTGAACCGCGTGACGAAGAAGATTTGGTGCTGATTGCGTTGAACAAACCGGTTGGCATCATCACCACCATGGAAGAGGGTGAGCGCGATAACATCGGCGATTTCGTCAATCACAGCAAACGCGTGTTCCCGATTGGTCGTCTGGATAAAGATTCGCAGGGGTTGATCTTCCTCACCAATCACGGCGACCTGGTGAATAAGATCCTGCGTGCCGGTAATAACCACGAAAAAGAGTATGTGGTTACCGTTGATAAGCCGATCACCGATGAATTTATTGCCGGAATGGGCGCAGGCGTACCGATGCTCGGCACCGTGACGAAGAAGTGCAAAGTTAAGAAAGAGTCGACCTTTGTGTTTCGCATCATCCTGGTTCAGGGGCTGAATCGTCAGATTCGTCGCATGACCAAGCACTTCGGTTTTGAAGTGACCAAGCTTGAGCGCACGCGCATCATGAACGTCAGCCTGAAAGGCATTCCGCTCGGCGAATGGCGTGATTTGACCGATGACGAACTGATCGATCTGTTCAAACTGATTGAGGACTCATCATCCGAAGATCAAAAAACGCAGAAGACGCAGGCGAAGAAGAAACCGGCCGCAGCGGGGAAAAAACCGGCCGTCAGCGCGGCGAAGTCCGGTGAGAAAGCGGGCGCGAAACCGGCTAATCGCCAGCGGTTCGCCCAGCCAGGACGTAAAAAGAAAGGGCGTTAATTCTTCATTCCCCGCGCACCCGGCGCGGGGAAACACAATTACTTGTCGTTGCCAAATCCCTGCTTTTTCAGCGCGTCCAGCACGTGCGGGAAGTAGATCTTGTGATAATAGCCGCTGACGCTTTCGCTCCAGCTCTCACCATCATCGCGTCCGATGTTCTTCCAGTGCTGCACCATCTGCTGATTGTAAGCGTCGATATGTTGCTCCAGCCCGGCAGGCTGATACTGCTCTTCATGACGGAAAGTGGCTAAGGGCAGACGCGGTTTCTGATGTGCAGGTTGATCCACATGGCCAATCACCACGCCAGCCACCGGGAAGGTGTATTGCGGCAGATCGAGCAGACTAATTAACGCCTGCGGATCGCGACGAATGCCGCCAATCGGCACAATACCCAGACCTTCCGCACGCGCCGCCGCCATAATTGAACCCAGCGCAATACCAATATCGGTCGAGCCCGAGACAATGCTTTCGATACTCTGCTGCGCAATTTGTTCGCGATCGATGGCCTGCATCGCCAGACGAGATTTATGCATATCCAGCACCAGGGTAATAAATACCGGTGCTTTGGCAATCCACGGCTGACCGCCGGCAATTTGTGAGATCTGCGCGCGTTTCGCGGCATCACGTGTGACCACCAATGAGACTTGCTGCGAGTTCACCGAAGTAGGCGCGTGATAAGCGGCCGAAATGATGCGATCCAGCACCGCATCCTCAACGGATTGATCGGTGAAACTGCGGTCGCTTTTGTGGGTGGTGAAAATATCGATTAATGAACTCATTGATCCTCCAGATTGGGAGGCGAGAGCGTAACAGAAGTAGGTGTGAGTGGATTTAACCGTTGTTGCCGTGGCTAACTACTTATTTTGCATAAGCAAAGTGCGGATAGGATTAAAAAATAGAGCCGGTGCATGCAGCACCGGCTAAGCGACTTGCGCAGCCACAACCGCCGAATGAATGCTACGGTCGGGTCCGCTCAGCATCACGGTTTTACCTGAACGTAATCCACGCTGGAACTGGCTCATTCGCTCTTCGCTAATGCCGGCTCCGCACCACAGCAGGTGATGATTATGACGACTTTCCGAACCGTAGCGAATCGGCGGTGATGCCTGGTCCACATCAACACAGAATCCTTGTCCGGTCAGGCGAATCGCTTCCAGCCAAATCTCGGTTTCATCGCCTTTACTCACCACTTCCAACAGCAGAGGCATATTTTGCTGCCGTGATGACGCGCGTTTCACGCAATCGCTGTGATGCAGGATGGCATCATGAAAGCGCGCCAGACGCCGTGATGCGCCGCGACGGGTATCATCGCGCAGCCAGCGGTTCAGCGGTTTCATCAACACCTCGATAAAATCGTCGCTGCTGTAATCACCCGCCAGATTGCGCACGGTGCGCGCCAGTTCGCGGTCGGAGCCGATTTCCAGCTGGCGTAATACATCACCGCGACGCGCCATCCAGGCTGAGGAGGTGTATTCCAATCCGCAATGGCGTCCCTGATAGATCTGCCACAGCGTGGCACCACCGGCGGTTAACGCCATCATGGCCAGAACTTCATCAACCTGATGACGGCTCCAGTCCTGATTGACGTGGTTTTCAGAAATTAATCCACCGCGTAACCAGCGACGCAAATTCGCGCGATTAGCACCGGTAATGGCGCATACGGTTTCAGTTGAATAAAAGTACATAACGAGCCCTCAGATTGAGGGTGAATTGCCGTGGGCGTTAACCCAGGATGAGCAACCATCCTGAACCTTATCTGTATGGATTACCAGTAATCTTTAAGCAGATCTTAACAATATTCGAACAAGCGAAGCGTGAAACAGCGCCGGAAGCCATGCGGTACAAGGCTTCCGGCTGAGCTTATTTTTTATCCAGCCAAACCTGTGACAAATTGCCTTCGATTCCGTCAGCGGTAACGGAGTGATCGTGCACTTTGCGGTTATAAATGGTGATGAATTGTGGCGAGATCAGATTAATGTCCGGCAAATCCTGCTCGACGATTTTCTGGAACTGGCGGAACTCAGCCACGCGTTGCTGCGGATCATTTTCGGTTTGCGCCGCTTCCAGCAGGTGGTCCACTTCTGGATTGTGATAATCCGAGGCATTGGAGAACGGCACGCCTTTGCGGAAGTTTTTCGACCAGTAGATGCGCTGCACGCCAACGGTCGGATCATACAGATTGCTGTGACCGTTCACGGTAAACGAGAAGTCACGATCGGTATAAATGCGGCGTACAAAGCTGGAGAGGTCCTGCGCGCGCAGGGTCACTTTGATGCCAATCTTCGCCAGCGCCGAGCGGGTGTACTCCGCCGTTTTGCGCAAATCCTCCGCTATCGGATTGTAATCCAGCGTTACGCTAAAGCGCGTGCCATCGCTGCCTTTGGGGAAACCGGCGGCGTCGAGCAGCGCATTGGCTTTATTGATATCGAAGGCATACGGCGAAGGCGACGGATCGTTATATTCTTTGATGCCGGGCGCAATCGGTGACGCTGTCACCTGTCCCAGACCGAAATAGGCAACCTGCATAATCACATTGCGATTAAGCGCATGTGCCACCGCCTGGCGTACACGCAGATCTTTAAAATGCGCATCGTCGAGATTGAACTGAATCGAGCTGACGTTATAGGAGTAGCTGTTGCCTTTGGTTTCAAAACCGAGTTGTGGCAAGGCTTTCAAGCGCGCCACATCGTTCATTGCCACCGGCGTGCGATAACCTAAATCCGCTTCACCGGTTTCGAAGGCCACCGAGCGGGCAGCGGGATCGGGAATGAACTTCACCACCAGCTGATCGAGATACGGGCGATTTTTATCCCAATAGTTGGGATTACGCTTGTAGAGGATATAGCTGCCGCGCACCCATTTATCGAAGATATAAGGACCGGTGCCGATCGGCGCGTTGTTATGCGGATTGGTCAGCGCATCGGTGCCGTCATAGATATGTTTCGGAATAATCGGCGATTCCGCGGCGGCAAAGGCCTTAATCAGATAGGGTGCTGGTTTCGACAGCACGATCACCGCCGTCAGCGCATCGGGCGTTTCGATGGCGGTGACGTTGGCAAAGGTGCTGGATGCACGCGGATGAACCTTCTTCAGCAGCTCAATCGAATAGGCGACATCGGCGGAGGTGAAATCCTGGCCGTCGTGCCATTTCACGCCGGGACGCAAGTGGAAGGTGTAGCGCGTGCCGTCAGGGCTGATCTCCCAGCGGGTCGCCAGCTGCGGCTGCGGTTTGAGGTCAAAATCATAGCTCAGCAGGCCTTCGGTGACTTTGGCACTGACGCTGAGCGCCGGGGTGGCCACCGTGGTCAGCGCAATCAGCGCCGGCGGTTCGTAGTTGAGCACCAGATTTAAGGTACCACCCGATTGCGGATCGGCGGCGTGCACCGTTGCGGTTAACGTCATTCCCAGCGTAAGCGCCAGCAGTGAGCGGCGAAAATTTAATAACATGGTGTTACTCCGTTTTAGGGTGATAGCCATACAGTTCCGCTGCGGCAGCCGGCGTGATGAGTTGATTCACCACGTCGTGCTGCAAGCGCTGCGCGTCACGTTGCGAGCTGTGACCTAAACCGCCGCCGCCTGGCGTTTCGACAATCAGATGGCTGCCCGGCGGGATCACCTGACGTCCTTTGCCCGACAGCGTTTCGCCGGTGGAGAGCGTGACGCGACCGGGCGCACCGGCCTGACCGCCTTCGGCACCCTGCGCCGGGAAGTGAATGCGATCCCAGGCCGCGCCGAGCTCCATTGGCAAATCCTGCCCGTGCGACAGCTCGATTATCTGGCCCAGTCCGCCACGCTGCGCGCCCGCGCCGCCGGAATCCTGGCGATACTCTTTGCGCCAAAACACCACCGGACTGATCGATTCAAGGATCTCCAGCGAGACGTTGCGCACGCCGCTGGGGAAAGAGGTGGTTGAGAGGCCATCCAGCGCCGGGCGCGCGCCGGTACCGCCGGTGGAGAAGCTGGTAATGGAAAAACGCGGCTGCTTCAGGCTGCTGTTGGCTTCGTACTGCGGCAAAATATGGCCGCCCGATAGCTGAATGTTCCACAGGCAGGAGGCACCTTCGGCGGGGACTTCACCGGGACGCGCCTGGCGCAGGCAGTTAAACACCACATCCGGCAGCATCTGGCCGATGATATGCCGCGAGGTGACGGCTGCAGGATAGGGCGCATTGAGGATCGAGCCTTCCGGCGCATCAATGGTGATCACCCCGAGCGAGCCGGCATTGTTGGGAATATCCGCGCCAATCAGGCAGCGGATACCAAACGAGGTGTAGGCGTCGGTATAGGCTTTCACCACATTAATGCCGCGCGCAACAAACCCGGCGCTGCCGGCAAAGTCCACGTGGATGCCTTGTTCGCTCAGCGTGAGTTTGGCCTGCAGCTTCAGCGGCTCATCGTAGCCATCAACCCACAATTCACTGTACCAGCTGCCAGCCGGCCAGCTACGCACCGCATCGAGCATCGCCTGGCGTGAACGCTGCAGAATGTATTCGCCGACTTCCAGCAAATCGGGCAGATCAAACTCATCCAGCACGCTCAGCAGGCGACGCGCGCCGACATCATTACAGGCCACCAGCGCGAGGAAATCGCCTTCCACCTGCGCCGGTTCCCGCACGTTGGCTTTGACGATGTTGAGCACCGTTTGGTCGAGCTGCCCAGCGTGAATGAATTTGATGATCGGCAGGAATAATCCCTCATGCCAGATTTGCTGGCCATCCGGGCCGGGGCCAAGACCGCCAATATCAATCACATGCAGCGTAGAGGCGAACAGCGCCACCGGGCGATCGCGGTAAAACACCGGCGTCACCATGGTGATGTCATAAAGATGGCCGGTGCCTTTCCACGGATCGTTGGTCAGCAGCACGTCGCCGGGCTGCAGCGTCGCAATGGGAAACACCTTGAGGAAATGTTTAACCGATTCTGCCATCGAGTTGACGTGGCCCGGCGTTCCCGTTACCGCCTGCGCCACCATACGACCATCGGGCAGAAACACGCCAGCCGAGAGATCGCCCGCTTCACGGGTTGCAGTACCGAAAGCGGTGCGGATGAGCGCCTGCGCTTGCTCCTCCACCACTGAAATCAGGCGATTCCAGATCACCTGATGTTGAATCACGTTATTGCTCATGCTGGGCTCCCACGGAAGAAAGACGTTGCAGCAACAGATGTCCGGCGGCGGTGCGCTGCACGCTGAACTGTTCATCAACCCAGGTGGTGGTTTCTGCATCCACCACTAACAGGGGACCGTCGGTAACGTTGGTCAGCTCGACGCGCTGTTGGACCGGCACCTGAATACGCTGCTGCTGCAGGAAAGAGTAAAGTTCACGCTGCGGCGCGACATCCGGCAGCGTGCTAAGCGCGCTGTGTGGCGTCACCACTGAAACCGGCGTAGAGGCGGTGACGGTCCAGCTGATCGCTTCAACCGCCACGTGATCGAGGCTGCGACCATACAGTTGCTGATAGGTAAGGGTAAAGCGCTGATGCAGGGCGGCGAGCTGTTGCGCATTCAGCGTGTCGCCTTCGAGGTCAATCGGCACCTCATGGCCCTGACCGGCATAGCGCAGGTAGACGCTGCGCTGCACGTTAATCGGCGCCTGGCGATCCGCCTGTTGCACCACCTGACGCGCCTGATCGCTCAGCGCATCCAGCAGCGCATTCACTGCATTGAAATCGAGATTATCCAGCCGTTGATAGAAGCTGCGCACCGCCTGATAGGACACCGGCGCCCACAGGAAACCCAGCGCTGAGCCGACGCCGGCGGCGTGCGGAATGATCACCCGGTCGATACCGAGCTTGGTGGCCAGCCGTGCGGCGTGCAGCGGGGCGGCGCCACCAAAGGCGACGAGCGTATAGTTATCGACAGTTTTACCCGATTCACTGGCGTGGACGCGGGCGGCGTTGGCCATGTTTTCGGCGATGATTTCGGTCACCGCCAGCGCGGCATCATCGGGCTGCAGCTTTAGCGGTTCGCCGACCTGCGCGGCAAGAGCATGCTGCGCCAAATCGACATTGAGATCTACTTTGCCACCGGCAAAACTGGCCGGATCCAGCAGGCCGAGCTGCGCGTTGGCATCGGTAATGGTCACCCACTCGCCGCCGAGGTTATAGCTCACCGGACCGGGCGCAGAGCCGGCGCTATCCGGACCGACCTGTAATCGTCCGAGGTTATCGATGCGCGCAATCGATCCACCACCGGCACCAATCTCCACCAGATCAATCACCGGAATACGAATCGGCAGCCCGGAACCTTTTAGATGACGATGCACGCGGCCAAACTCGAAGCTGCGGGAAATCTGTGGCTGGAAGTTATCGATAAAACAGATTTTGGCGGTGGTACCGCCCATATCAAACGACAGCACTTTTTTCAGATCCAGCTGCTGCGCAATATTGCTGGCGAGGATCGCGCCGCCCGCCGGGCCCGATTCAACCAGGCGCACCGGCTCGCTGATGCCGTTATCCAGCGTAGTGATACCGCCACCCGAGGTCATCAAAAAGGGCGGTACGCGCAAACCGTGTTGGCTGAGCTGTTGCTGCAGGCGGCGCAGGTAACCGGCAACCAGCGGCTGCACGTAGGCATTCGCCGAGACGGTGGAGAGACGCTCATACTCACGAATTTCGGGGCAAATATCGCTGGAGAGTGACAATGTCACCTCGGGCAACAGCTCATGCAGGATCTGCGCGGTGCGCAGCTCATGTTCTGGGTTAACAAAGCTTTGTAAAAAGCCGATGGCGATACTCTCAATGCCCTGCGCGGCAATCTCTTTAGCCAGCGCGTGCACCTGCGCTTCGTTGAGGGGAATGCGCACTTGACCTTGCGCGTCGATGCGCTCTTCCACCGTGAAGCGCCAGTGACGCTCCACCAGCGGACGCGGCTTTTGCAGAAACACATCGTATTGGGCAAAACGGTCTTCCTGACCAATCTCCACCAGATCGCGAAAGCCTGCGGTGGTGATCAGCGCGGTGCGTGCGCCTTTGCGCTCAATCAGCGCGTTGGTGGCTAAGGTGGTACCCAGAATCAACGAGTCGATGTCTGAAAACTGCAGTTGTGCCTGCTGCAGTACATCGCTAATACCGGCAATCACCGCGCGCTCTGGCGCCTCGGCGCTGGTCAGCACTTTGGCCGAATATTGCGTTTCATTTTGCAGCATCACGATGTCTGTGAAGGTGCCGCCCACATCCACCGCCACGCGATTCCCCGGTTGTTTTTGTCTATCCGACATACCGCCGCCTTTATATTTGACAATAAGTTCAGGGCGTTATTTACCGGTATCAAAAAGGCGCTGACTACTGAGTATTTCGGGTTTACACATGCTTAAAACGGAAATAGCGCGATTAATCCTGGATAGCCTTAATTCGGCAAAGCTAAGCCAGATAAATTATTAAGTCGCCAAAACCGCGGCTGTTAGTTTTCCCTTTTCCGCATGACTCCGTTTCAAGGATGTTGGCTATGCCGCGAGAACGCCATTGGCTACTCTCCTTTTTCATCAAAACCACGCTGCAGCTGTTTCCGACGCTCATCGGTATATTGCTGATCATGTTTATTATTCTGAAAGCGATTCCGGGCGATGCGGTGGATGTAATGGCCGGTGAGTCCGGCGGGGCCAGCGCGGCCAGCATGGCGCTGATGCGCGAGCAATATGGTCTCAATCTTCCGGCGTGGCAGCAGTTTATTCACTGGATCAGTCATATTGCGCAGGGCAATCTCGGCTTCTCTCCGCGTTTTAATACGCCAGTGACGACCTTAATTCTCTCGCGTTTACCCGCCACCTTATTATTAATGCTGGCAGCGCAGGCGCTGGCCCTGATATGCGGCATTATTTGCGGTGTGATTATGGCGCTATTTGTTGGCCGCTGGCCCGATCGTTGGTTATCGCTGTTTTCTTTACTGCTCTATTCACTGCCGGGATTCTGGATTGGTCTGATGCTGCTGGTTTTATTTTCGGTGCATCTCGGCTGGTTACCCAGTAGCGGGAATATGACCATTGGCGCAAATTATCACGGCTGGGATAAGTTCAAGGATCTGCTCAGCCATGCGTTATTACCGGTATTTTCACTGGCGAGTTTTTTCCTCGCGATTTATGCGCGTTTAACCCGCGCGGCGATGCTGGAGATCGCCCATCAGGACTTCGTGCGCACCGCGCATGCTAAGGGTATCTCTCCGCTACGCGTAACGGTGGTGCACGTGCTGCGTTGCGCACTGATTCCTGTGGTGACGGTGAGCGGCATGCATATCGCCACCTTGCTGAGCGGCGCGGCGGTAGTGGAAACCGTGTTCTCCTGGCCGGGCCTGGGACGGCTGGCGCTGGATGCGGTGATGGCGCGCGACGTCAATATTCTGCTCGGCATTCTGCTGTTTTCTTCGCTGCTGGTTCTGCTGGCTAACTTTATTGTCGACCTGCTGCACGCCTGGCTCGATCCCCGCATCGTGAGAAATTAAATGACCACGTTTACTACGCTTCCTGTTCCCCCGCGCGGCAAGCATCGCGCGCTGCGTCAGCTGCTGCGCAATCCCGCCGGGCTGGCGGGCATCATTATTCTGCTGTTGGTGCTGGCGATGGCGCTGGCGGCGCCCTGGCTCTATCCCGGCGATCCACTGGATATGATCGCCACGCCGCTATTACTGCCGGGCGCCGATGCCGCCTGGCCTTTGGGTAGCGACGCGATGGGGCGCGATCTGGCCGCCGGCATTTTTCACGGCGCGCGCGTGTCGTTGCTGATTGGAGTGGGCGCAACCTTGCTGGGCCTGCTGGCGGGCACCTTAATCGGCAGCCTGAGCGGCTATTACGGTGGCGTGCTGGATAATCTTTTGATGCGCATCACCACGCTGTTTCAAACCATGCCGGCGTTTCTGTTAGTGATTATTGTGCTGGCCGTCGCCACGCCGACGGTTACGCTTATCACCCTCAGCATTGGCCTGACAACCTGGCCAACGATTGCCCGCCTGGTGCGCGCGGAGTTTCGCAGCCTACGTGAATCGGACTTCGTACTGGCCGCGCGCTGTCAGGGATTTTCGCCGCTCTACATCATCTGGCGCGAAATGTTGCCGAACGCGCTGCCGGCCATCATCGTCACGTCGTCGGTGATGGTGGCGTCCGCGATCTTAATGGAGGCTGCGCTGTCATTTCTCGGCTTAGGCGATCCTAATGTGGTGAGCTGGGGCTTTTTAATAGGCAGCGGTCGCGAAATGCTGCGCACCGCGTGGTATCTCACCGCCGAGCCGGGCGTGGCGCTGGTGATCACCTTGCTGGGGCTGAATCTGTTGGGCGATGCGCTCAATGATGCCTTTAACCCGCGACTGAGTGAGCAATGATGAAACCGATGCTTTCCGTAGAGAATTTGCAGATTCAGTTTGGCGCGCATCCGGCAGTCAACGACATCAGCTTTACGCTGGCGCAGGGCGAAATGCTGGCGCTGGTCGGTGAGTCGGGCAGCGGTAAGTCTGCGACGGCGCTGGCAATTATGGGATTACTGGCGCCGCAGGCGCGCACCGCCGGACGGATTATTTTTGCTGGCGACGATGTGCTCAGCCTGCCGCCGCGTCAGCTGCGCGCGCTGCGTGGCAACCAGATCTCAATGATTTTTCAGGAGCCGATGACTTCGCTCAATCCGGTGTATAGCATCGGGGCGCAGATTGCGGAGTCGATGATGGCTCATCAAAAGCTGTCGCGAAAGCAGGCGCGGGCGAGGGCGATCGAGCTGCTGGAGCTGGTCAATATTCCCGACCCGGCGCGCCGGGTGGATGATTTCCCGCATCAGCTCTCCGGTGGCCAGCGACAGCGCGTGATGATCGCCATGGCGGTGGCGTGTGAGCCGAAGCTGCTGATTGCCGATGAACCGACCACTGCGCTGGATGTCACGGTGCAGGCCAACATCATGGCGCTGATCGATCGCCTGCGCAAAACCTTGTCGCTGAGCGTGTTGATGATCTCCCACGATCTGGGTCTGGTCAGCCAGTGGGCCGATAACGTCGCGGTAATGCACAACGGCAGCATTGTCGAACATAACCAGACGCCAGCCCTGTTTGCGCAGCCGCAGCATGACTACACCAAAGGCTTACTGGCGGCATCGCTGCTGGGTGAACAAGACGTGCATTATCGCCAGCGTATGCTGACCGAGATTCGTCATGATGCCGAAGGCCGTTTCAACCTGCACCAGCCCGCGACGCTGAACTTTGCTGCGCCTGATGGGCGTGAAACCGCCGCGCCGCTGCTGGCGCTGCGTCATCTGCAGGTCAGTTACGGTCACGGCAACCGGCGCGTGCCTGCTATTCGCGACATCAGCTTTGATTTACAGCAGGGAGAAACGTTGGGATTGGTGGGGGAATCGGGCTGCGGCAAATCGACGCTGTCGCGCACTATATTGCGCCTGCTAACCCCCGACAGCGGTGAGATTCGCCTTCAGGGCAAGGATATCGCACAGCTGCCGGAATCCGCTCTGCGCGATTTACGCCGCAGCGTGCAGATGATCTTTCAGGATCCTTACGCCTCACTCAATCCGCGGCACACCATTTTCACCATTCTTGATTCGGTGTTGCGGCTGCACGATCCGGCACCAGCGGCGCAGCGCCTGACGCGTATTCATCAGATGCTGGACCGTGTCGGCTTACCACGACAGGCGCTAGCGCGTTATGCCCATGAATTTTCTGGCGGCCAGCGCCAGCGAATTGGCATCGCTCGGGCGCTTATTGTTAAGCCAAAGTTGGTCATTTGCGATGAAGCGGTATCGGCGCTGGATGTGTCGGTGCAGGCACAAATCCTCAATCTGCTGCTGGAGATGAAGCAGGAGTTTGGTTTGAGCTATCTGTTTATTTCGCACAATCTGGCCGTGGTGCGTTACATGGCGGATCGCGTGCTGGTAATGAATCAGGGCGATATTGTCGAAGCCGGGGAGGTAGAGCAAATCTGGCATCGTCCGGTGCATCCCTATACGCGGCAATTGCTTGCCGCTGTCACGCACGCCAGTACGCAGCAGGAGCATTCAGCCCGCACTCAGCCGCTTAAATTCGATGCCGCGTTAACCCTTTAGCCTGCTAATTAACGCGGCTGGCTGGCTATTATCAATTGCCAGCTAGTCTAAGGTGAAAATAGCATTATGGATAAAAAATGGCTGTGATAATTTTTATTTCACGCGCCAGCTAACAGGCGTCATACAACATTATATTATTATTTCCAGGGATATTAAGCATGAAAAAGCATCGTCTGGCAGGTCTATTGCTGGCTTCTGTATCACTATTATCCGCAATGGCGCACGCCGAAGATCATCCGATTCCGTCTTTGGCGGGTAAACGCATTGGTATTACCGTTGCCGGCACCGATCACTATTGGGATCTCAAGGCTTATCAGGGACAAATCGACGAGGTGAAACGCCTTGGCGGGACGCCGATTGCGCTAGACGGCGGCCGTAAAGAGTCGCAGCAAATTGCCCAAATTCAGACACTTATCGCACAGAAACCCGATGCGATCATTGAAACACTCGGCACCGCGTCGGTGCTGGAGCCGTGGCTGAAAAAAATCCGCGAGGCGGGCATCCCGTTATTTACTGTCGACACCGCTAGCCCATCCAGTATTAACGTCACAACGTCAGATAACTTTTATATTGGCGAGCAGCTCGCGTTAAAGCTAGTCAATGATTTACGTGGCGAAGGCAATATTCTGGTATTTAACGGTTTCTATGGCGTGCCCGTGGTTGCAATGCGCTATGACCAGTTAAAAGCCGTGCTGAAATGGTATCCAAAAATTAAAATAATTCAGCCAGAACTGCGCGATGTTATCCCGAATACCGTGCAAGACGCGTATGCGCAAATCAGTCAGTTACTGAATAAATATCCGAAAGGATCGGTTCAGGCGATTTGGGCCGCGTGGGATGTGCCACAAATTGGCGCTACCCAGGCGGTGGATGCCGCGGGGCGCAACGAGATCAAAACCTATGCAGTCGACGGCAGCCCGGATGTGGTGTCGCTGGTTAAAGATGCCAAATCCAGCGCGGCGGCAGTGGTGGCGCAGCAGCCGTATGTGATTGGGCAAACGGCGGTGCAGAACGTGGCGAAATATCTCGCGGGCGATCGTTCATTGCCGCCAGCGACCTATGTTCCGGCGATTCTGGTAACCAAAGATAATGCCGGCGAGGCGCAGAAAACCCTGGGCCAGACGGATGGTAAATAATACGCCGCTGCTGCAGCTGCACCACATCAGTAAAGCCTTTGATGGCGTACCTGCGCTGCAATCGGTGTCGCTCAGCGTGCATGCCGGTGAAGTGCATGGCCTGATTGGTCACAACGGGGCCGGTAAATCGACGCTGATTAAAGTATTAGGCGGCATTCATGCCGCCGATAGCGGCAGTATTGAGCTGTATGGTCAGCCGCTCACGCTGAGCACGCCAGCACAGGCGCAGCGACAGGGCATCGCCATCGTGCATCAGGAACGCTTGCTGCCCGGCTCGCTGACGGTGGCGGAAGCGTTGTGGCTTGGCAACGAACCGCGCGCCGCCGTGACCCCCTTTATCCTGCGTCGCCGCATGCGCCAGCAGGCTCAGCAGCAGCTGCAGCAGCACTTCGGTTTACAGCTCGATCCCAACGCATTGATCGCCACCTTAAGCGTGGCAGAGCAGCAGTTGGTGCAAATCTGCCGCGTGCTACAAAACGCGCCGCGCGTGGTGGTGCTGGATGAACCCACCGCCGCGCTGGCGCGCCACGAAGTGCATGCGCTGTTTCGGGTGATTGATCGTATGCGCCAGCAGGGTATCGCGCTGATTTATGTCTCGCACTATCTCGATGAGATCCAGCAGCTGTGCCAACGCGTCACGGTGCTGCGGGATGGCAAAGATGTGGCGCAGTTCAGCGCGGAACAGCTGTCGCCGTCAGCCTTGATTAGTGCCATGGTGGGCGATGCGCGCCACGAGCTTATGCCGCGTCAGCCACGTCCTGTGGGTGAGCCGCTATTGCAGGTTGATGCCTTGAGCGCCCCCGGTAGTTTCCACAACCTGTCATTCACGGGTCGTCAGGGCGAGATCATCGGTATTACCGGTTTGCTAGGTTCGGGCGGAAAAACCCTGATACGCGCGTTGTTTGGGCTGGAGAATACCGTGAGCGGTAAAATGACACTGGGCGAGGTAGCGGGCATCCCGGCTTCACCGCATGCGGCGGTGAAACGCGGTATCGCCTTTGTCCCGGAGGATCGGCGCGCCAACGGCATCGCGCTGGACATGAGTCTGCGTGACAACGTCACCTTAACCACCGTACGACGTTTACTGCGCTGGGGCGGCGTGTCACGTCAAGCCGAAAGCGAGTTGGTGGCGAAGAATATTCAGCAATTGGCCATCCGCACACCAGGACAACTGGCCGCGCTGCGCCAGCTCTCTGGCGGTAATCAACAAAAAGCGGTGCTGGCAAAATGGCTAAATACCGGCGCACGTATGTATCTGCTGGATGAGCCGACGGTGGGCGTTGATATTGCGGCCAAGGCGGCGATTTACCACACGTTGCAGCAGTTGGCCGATGAGGGGGCGCTGATCCTGGTGTTCTCAACCGATTTACTCGAACTGCAAACCCTGGCCGATCGCATTATGGTGCTGGCGCGCGGCGAACATGTCGCCACGCTGGCGGCACAGCAGACCAGCCATCAGGAGATTCTCTCCTGGGCTTCCGGCACCGGCGCATTAACGGAGCGTGCATCATGAGTGAGGTCACCCAAGCTGCACCCGGCGAACAGCCACGGCGTACTCACGGCCAGCAGTGGCTGCAACACGTATCGCTGTTGATTATCGTGCTGGTTTTGGCGGTGTTTGCCTGGCTGTCGCCGATTTTTCTCACGGTGATGAATCTCGGCAACGTGCTACAGCAAACCGCGGTGGTGGGGACGCTGGCGCTCGGCTTAACGCTGGTACTAAGCGGTGGCGGTTTGCAAGGCATCACCGGCGGCATTGATTTATCGATTGCGGCTAATCTCGGCCTAAGTGCGGCGGTGTTTGCCAGCCAGCTCAGCGTCGGGCAGCCGCTCGCTATTGCACTGCTGTTGACGCTATTAACCGGCGCGGCGGTGGGATTATTTAATGCGCTGGCGATTGTCTGGCTGGGAATCTTGCCGCTGCTGGCGACGCTTACCAGCATGAATATCGCGATCGGACTGGAGATGGTGCTGACCAGCAATGCATCGGTGTCGGCCAGCAGCGACCTGCAAAATCTGCTGTTAAGTAACGGTCCGTTAGCGGTGTCGTGGCTGGGCTGGTCATTTTTACTGCTGGCGTTTGCGGCGATCGCCTTAAGTCGTCTTACCGCATTTGGCCTGCGGTTGCAGGCGGTAGGCAGCCATCCGCAGGCCGCCAATGCCGCGGGAATTGGCGTCAAACGCTATCAGGGCTTGAGCTACGTATTATGCGGCGTTAGCGCCGCCATCGCGGCGGTGGCTTCAGTGTCGCTGTTAAGCGGCAGTTCGCCCGGCGCGAACGACAATCTGCTGATGGTGATTGCCGCCGCGCTGTTGGGCGTGGTGTTTTCCCGTCGTCTGGTACCGACACTCGCTGGCGCGCTGATCAGTGCGCTGTTCCTGAGTCTGCTTGCCAACGGTTTCCAGCTCATCAACGTCTCAAGTTACTGGATCAACGGCGTCGAAGGCGTGTTGATCCTGTTAGTGGTGGCGTTAACGGCGCTGTTACGTCGTCGTCAGTCAAGGAGGACTCAAGGTGTCTGACTCTCTGTTATCCGCAGGCGCTCATCGTCCGCGTCAGGCCGGCTTATTGCGTGCGGTGGTGGTGCTGACCTTTGTGGCGCTGCTGCTGTTATTTATTGTCGCGGCGCCCGGTTTTGCCACTGTCTCCAATATTCGCAGCGTGTTGCTAAATAACGTTGCGCCGCTGGCGATTGTTGCGCTGGCGATGACGCTGGTTACCCGCATTGGCGCGATTGATCTTTCGGTTGGAACATCGATCGATATCGCCTGTCTGGTTTTGGTGACACTGGTGCTGCATCAGGTCAGTCTGCCCGTCGCGCTGATTGCGGCGCTGTTCGCCGCGCTGCTGGTTGGCGTGTTTAACGCCTTTCTGGTTACCCAACTGGGCGTGGAGCCGTTTCTCGCCACGCTCGGCACGCTGTTTATCGGGCAAAGCGTGCAGCAACTGTCATCAAACGGCGGACAGCCGGTCTATCTGCTGAGCCAAAAACTGCCCGACGGCTTTTCGGCCATCGGTCACGGCGCGCTGCTCGGCATTCCTGTGCCGCTTTGGCTGCTGCTATGGGTGGCGCTCGCGCTCTATCAGCTGCTGCACCGCAGTGCCACCGGCCGGTCGTTACGGGTGATGGGCGAGCAGTACAGTGTGGCGCAGTATTCGGGGGTGCCGGTTAAACGGCTTACCGCCATGGCTTTTATTGCTGCAGCGCTGATTGCCGGTATCGTCGGCTTAATCCTCGCCGCAAACGTCAAAGCCTGGGTGCCGCTGTCGGGCAATGCCTATCTGCTTAACGCCATTGGCGCCAGTTTTATTGGTGCCACCTTCGCGCCATCCCGCCGTCCCAACGTGCTGGGAACGCTACTTGGCGTGGTGCTGCTGAGTTTTATCGCCAACGGATTGCTGCTGATCGGCTGGAACTTCTACTGGCAGCAGGTGGCCACCGGCGGCTTAATTTTCATTGTGTTGGCGGTCGGGGCATTACGCGCTCGGCGTCATGCCTGAGAGGAGAAGGCAATGAGCGACGCGCCGTTTTTGCTGTTTGGTTTTATGATGAACGTGCCGGGCCACCTCTGCGCTGGCCTGTGGCGACATCCGCAGGATCAGGCCCATCGATACACTGAGCTAGGTTACTGGACGAACATTGCCCAGCAGCTGGATCGCGCCGGATTTGATGCACTGTTTATTGCTGATGCCCTCGGCCAACTTGATGTTTGGCAACACAAACCGGATGCGGCGCTGCGTCTGGCGACGCAAATGCCGGTGAACGATCCGCTGTTGCTGGTTTCAGCCATGGCGGCAGTGACGCAGCATCTGGGCTTTGGCATCACCGTCTCTACCACCTATGAACAGCCATACCTGCTGGCGCGTAAGTTCACCACGCTCGATCATCTGAGCAACGGGCGTATCGCCTGGAATGTGGTGACCTCCATGCTCGATTCAGCGGCGCGCAATCTGGGACTGACACAGCAGATTCCGCACGATGAACGCTACGATCGCGCGCAGGAGTTTCTCGATGTCACCGGCAAACTCTGGGAAGGATCATGGGAGGAGGATGCGGTACGGCGCGATAAACAAAACAGTGTTTATAGCGATCCGGCCAAAGTGCATGCCATTCAACATACTGGCCGCTGGTACCAGGTGCCGGATGCGCACCTGAGTGAACCGAGCCCGCAGCGCACGCCGGTGCTGTTTCAGGCCGGAACCTCAAGTCGTGGAGCGCAGTTCGCCGCTCGTAATGCGGAGGTGATCTTTCTCGGTGGCATCACGCCACAGGCGATCGCGCAGGATATCCAACGCATCCGCCAGTTAGCCGCGGCTGAAGGGCGTGAAGCGGCATCGCTGCGCTTTGTTACGGCCATTACGGTCATCACCGCGGAGAGTGATGAGGCCGCGCACGCGAAGTATCGTGATTATCAGCACTACATCAGCGAAGAGGCGGCGTTAGCGCTGTTCTCCGCCTGGACCGGCATCGACTGGTCGTTAGAAGATTTGGACACCCCGTTGGCGTTTCGTGAAACCGATGCCTGCCGTTCCGCCTTAGCCAGTTTGACGCGCATTGACGATCAGAAACTCTGGACGCTGCGTGATGCAGCGCGCTACATCGGCATTGGCGGTTTACATCCGCTGCTGATTGGCGGCCCGGCAAGCATCGCCGATCAGCTGGAGCAGTTTGCCGTGGAGTCGGGTGTGGATGGATTTAATCTTGCCTGGGCGATCAGTCCCGGTAGCTTTGAGGATTTTATCCAGCATGTGATGCCGGTGCTGCGCAGCCGGGGACGGGTGCGTGTTACGCCACCCCAGGCGGTAACGCTGCGCGAGCGCCTGTTTGGCCAGCCGCGACTCACGGCTGACCATCCAGCGGCGCGCTTTCGCCGCCGTTAGCTCCAGGCATGACGCGGCGGTGGGGTGCCATTCAGGTAATAATTGCCGACGTGGTAATACTTCCGGAGCTGGTGCTTCAGCCTGCTGGGAATTGACTTTCAGAAGCGGGGTTTGACTGAGCGACATGAGAACTCCCATTAATGGCGATGTAGGGAAAATATCTTCTCATGCGCTCAGCAACCGCCAAATCTCAATTGCCGCTATGCAAAGTGAAAAATGGCGTTTACACAACGCGTTACTGTGCGACTTTCACCACGGTTTTACCGAAGTTTTTGCCTTGCAACATATCGAAAAACGCCTGCGGCGCGTTTTCTAATCCGTCGATCATATGTTCGCGATAGTGGATTTTTTGCTGCTCCACCAGCGGTGTCATCGCCTTAAGGAATTCCGGATAACGATCGCCGTAATCCTGGAAGATGATAAAGCCCTGCATGCGAATCCGGCGCTTAAGAATGCCGCCCATAATTTGTGGCGTGCGATCCGGGCCTGGCGGCAATTCGCGACTGCTGTAGCCAGAAACCAGGCCGCACACCGGCACGCGCGCGGCGGTATTCAGCAGCGGGAATACCGCATCAAACACTTTGCCGCCGACATTCTCGAAGTAGATATCGATACCGTCCGGGCAGGCCGCCGCCAGCTGTTGTGCAAAATCGTCACGATGATGATCGATGCAGGCGGAAAAACCGAGCTTCTCAATGGCGTAGCGACACTTCTCTTCACCACCCGCGACGCCCACGACATGACAGCCCTTGAGTTTACCCAACTGACCAACGGTTGCTCCCACCGGGCCGGTGGCCGCCGCGACTACCAGGGTTTCGCCTTCTTTCGGCTGGCCGATATCCATCAATCCCATATAGGCGGTGAAGCCCGGCATGCCGAGAATACCCAGCGCCCAGGAAGGATGGGGCAGATCGCCCAGTTTCGCGACGCCAGTGCCGTCTGACACCGCATAGCTTTGCCAGCCGCTTTGCGCGAGAACCCGATCGCCTTGCTTAAAATCGGCATGTTTGGATGCAGCAACTTCGCTTACCGTGCCGCCTACCATGGGCTGATCGAGCTCAGCCGGTGCGGCGTAGGATTTGCTGTCATCCATGCGCCCGCGCATGTACGGATCAAGCGATAAGTACAGCGTGCGCAGCAGGATCTCGCCATCCTTCAGTTCAGGAATCGGCTGCTCAACCAGGCGAAAATTCTCTTTTACCGGTTCGCCTTCAGGGCGTGAGGCTAAAAGCCAGGCCTGGTTACGTTGATTGGATTGCGACATTTTTACCTCTATTAGCGTTTTCACGTGAGGCAAGTGTAGTTGAGGAATAGGGAGGTTTGTGCGCTGGCTCAACATCTGTTTTTAAAGCCGATGTTGAGCCAGCGCACAAAGCGCGACAAAACTTTACGTTGGAAATTAACATAACCATATGAATTTTAACAATCGTAGGGCATTTGCCTAAGCGGTCTCGGGCAATATCCCATACCCGTGCGTTAACTCTGCTGCGTATACCTATACGGTGTTTTAATCCCTACAGGTGACGCATGACACAACAACAATATCCATTATCCCCCGATCATCAGGCGCTTATCGCCTCCGCCATCGGCAAGTTTTTCCGCCGCATCATTCCGATGCTGGCGCTGATGCTGATCGTTAACCAGATCGACCGCGCCAATATCGGTTTTGTGAAAGCTGAACTGCAAACCGATGCGGGCATCAGTGCTGCGGCTTTCGGTTTAGGTGCCGGGCTGTTCTTCATCGGCTATGCGCTGTTTGAAGTGCCGAGCAATATGATGCTGAAGAAGCTCGGCGCACGCGTGTGGCTCACGCGCATCATGATTACATGGGGCATGGTGGTGGTGCTGACCGGTTTCGTTAGTACGCCGCTGCATTTCTATCTGCTGCGTTTTCTGCTGGGCGTGGCGGAAGCTGGCTTCTTTCCCGGCGTGCTGTTCTATTTTCGTCAATGGGTGCCTAACGCCTGGCGAGGCCGCGCCACGGCGATGGTGCTGAGCGCCACGGCCAGCGCCTTTCTGTTTTCCGGTCCGCTTACCGGCGCGATCCTGATGATGCATGATGTCGGCGGGATCGCCGGTTGGAAATGGGTGATGTTTATGGAAGGCGGCGGATCGATAGTGATCGGCTTGCTGGCTGCCTTTGTGCTGGTATCAAAACCGCAAGGGGCAAAATGGCTCAGCGAAGCGGAAAAACAGGCGCTGGCGCAGCAGTTGGCGCTTGAGGATGATGCCCGCGAAGAGCATGCCGTTAGCCACGGTCGCTGGGGATTGATCGCCGACCGCAGTTTGCTCACCTACTGCCTGATCTTCTTCACTATGACCATGACCGGTTACACCCTGGTGTTCTGGTTGCCGCAAATCATTCAACGCATTCAGGGCTTCAACAGTTTCGAAACCGGGCTGCTGACCGCCATTCCCTGGCTGTTCGCCATCGTTGCGCTGTTTCTGCTGGGTAAAGCCACCGATCGCTATCGCGATAAGCTGGATAGAGGACTCGGCATCGCCATGCTGATTGCCGCATGCGGCACCTTTATGGCTACGCTTGGCACGCCGTGGTTTGGCTTTGTGGCGATGATTGTGGCTTGCATTGGTTCCAAGGTGAGCGCGGCCTTCTTCTGGCCGATGCCGCAAAGTGAATTGCCCGCGTCGATTGCCGCACCCGGCATTGCGCTCATCAATTCGATTGGCAACCTCGGCGGCTTCTTTGCGCCCACGGTATTCGGCTACCTGGAAATGCACACCGGCAGCACCACCGGCGGCCTCTACGCCCTGACCAGTGTGTCAGTGATTACCGGCCTGTGGCTGCTGCTGCGTCGCAAACCCGTTCCCCCCGCATTCGGTCACACGGAGAGAAACCATGTCAGACAGTCCAGTCATTAAATCGATGCGCATCGTGCCGGTTGCCGGTTACGACAGCATGCTACTGAACATCGGCGGCGCCCATAATTGCTACTTCACGCGCATTATCGTGATATTGACCGATTCTGCCGGGCATACCGGCGTGGGCGAAACGCCGTGTCATGCGTCGACCTTGCAACTGCTGGAGCAGTTCCGTCCGCTGATTGAGGGCAGTTCGCTGCTGCGCCTCAACGCCACGCTGAGCCAGCTATTCAGCAGTGAAGCGCGTCTGCAACAAACCTCGCATACCAACGACATCCATATCCCGCAGATGAATCCGGAGAAGTTCTATAATGCTGCCGCAGCGATAGAAGCGGCGCTGCTGGATCTGCAAGGCAAACTGTTTAATCTGCCGGTGGCGGATCTGCTCGCCAGCGGCAAACAGCGCGATCGTATTCCGGTGCTGGGGTATTTGTTCTACATCGCCGATCGCAAGCGCACCACGATGAATTATCGCTCGGGAGATGATGAGCAAGAGGGCTGGTTCCGCCTGCGTCATCAAGCGGCGATGGATAGCGCAGCGCTGGTGCGTTTAGCCGAAGCCGCGGTTGAGCAATACGGCTTCCGCGACTTCAAACTAAAAGGCGGCGTGCAGGCCGGTGAAGTGGAAGTTGAAACGGTAGAAGCGCTGCTGGCACGCTTTCCCGATGCGCGCGTGACGGTGGATCCCAATGCCAGCTGGTCATTAGAGGAAGCGATCCGCTTTGGCAAACAGCTGGCGGGTAAAGTGCCGTATCTGGAAGATCCTTGCGGCGCGGAACAGGGCTATTCCGGGCGGGAAACGCTGGCTGAGTTTCGCCGCGCCACAGGCGTGCCGGTCGCCACCAACATGATCGCCAACGACTGGCGCCAGCTGCATCACGCGTTACAGCTTAATGCTATTGATATTCCGCTGGCCGATCCGCACTTCTGGACGATGCGTAACGCCAACGTAGTGGCACAGCTGTGCAACGAATGGGGGCTGACCACCGGCTGTCACTCCAATAATCACTTTGATATTTCGCTGGCGATGGTGGCGCATCTGGGTGCCGCCGCGCCGGGCGATCGTCAGACGGCTTTCGATACGCACTGGATATGGCAGGATGGCCAGCAGCTGACGCGTCAACCGCCGCAAATCCGCGAGGGTTATCTGGAATTACCGCCTGGGCCAGGCTTGGGCATTGAGCTGGATATGGAGCGCCTCGAACAGGCGCATGCGCTTTATCAGGCGCTGCCGGACAAAAATCGTAACGATGCGCTGGGTATGCAGTTTTTGATTGATAACTGGCGCTACGACGCCAAACGTCCGTCATTGGTACGCTAAAGGAGCAGGATGAAGACCTTATTACCTACGGTGACGCTAATAGCGTCAATGATGGCGAGTGCGCCTTTACTGGCACAAACCTTTGTTTATGTTTCGGAAGCGGATGACGGCACCATCGCCCGCTACGCGCTCAATGAGCAAACCGGTGCGCTGCAATTACTGGGTCGTACCCATGCCGGCGGCAAAGTGATGCCGATGGCGTTGAGTGCCGATCATCGACACCTTTATGCGGCGATCCGCAGCAAGCCTTTGCAACTGGTGAGCTGGAACATCGACAGTAAAACCGGCGATCTGAGCCAAACCAGCGCCGTCACCGCCGCAGCCAGTTATCCTTATATCAGCACGGATAAACAGGGCCGCTTTTTGCTCGGCGCCTCTTACGACGGTGACGTGGTGCATGTTTATAAGCTTAACAGCGATGGCAAGATGATTGCGCCGCCGGTTGGCAGCTTCAAAACCGGCCATGCGGCACATTCAGTGATTGTGGATGCGAGCGGCAATTCTGCTTATGTCGGCAATCTCGGCACCGATCGCGTGCTGCAGCTAACGCTAAGCGCGCAGGGTGAATTAACTGCGTTGGGTAACGGTTACGTCAAAACGGCTGCGGAAAATGGCCCGCGCCATTCAGTGCTTTCACCTGACAATCGCTATCTCTACAACATCGGCGAGATGGGCGGCATTATCACGCAATTCCGCCGCGAAGCCAGCGGAGAGCTGGTAAAAGTGGCGGAGACGCCGAATGCCGTCGCCGCGCAATATAAACTCGAACATGGCCGTGAGCGTCCGCCAGGTTATAGCGACACCACGCCACGCATCTGGTCGGCCGATATTGGCCTGACGCCGGACGGACGTTTTCTCTATGTTAGCGAGCGAACCAGCAGCACCATTACCGGCTATCGGGTCAATAGCGCCGATGGCAAACTGACGCTGATTGCTAGCTGGCAAGTGGAGAAGCAGCCGCGCAGCATGGCCATCACCGCTGATGGACGCTGGTTAATTGCCAGCGGCGAGAAGAGTAAGGTCATCGGTAGCTATGAAATTGATGCAGAAAGTGGGGCGCTGAAGCGAGTGAGCGAAGCGCCTGCCGGACGCGATGCGAATTGGGTGACGATAGTCAGTTACAAATAGCCGTTCATGCCAACCTGGTCGGCATTGATGGCGACCAGGTTGGCATCATTAACCCATCAAAGCTGCTGATAATGCTCGTCAGAAACAGGTTCCAGCCACTCGTTTGAGGCGCCTTCGGCCGGCACCGCGATGGCAATGTGGGCGAACCAGCTGTCCGCTGCGGCGCCATGCCAGTGCTTCAATCCCGCAGGAATGTTAACCACGTCGCCAGCCACTAACTGACGCGCCGGTTGGTTCCAGGCCTGATACCAACCGCGTCCGCCGGTCACCAGCAAGATCTGGCCACCCCCATGATGGATATGCCAGTTGTTACGGCAACCCGGTTCAAACACCACATTACCGATCGTGACGCCTTCGGTTGTCAGCATGTTTAGATAGCTGGTACCGGTAAAATATTGTGCCAATGCGTCGTTTTTTGGCCCTTTCGGGAAAATACCATTGCCGTCAAATTGCTCGTTCATCTTTTTCTCCATAAATGCAGCGTGGATAAAGTGTAGCGGCGGGGCGATGGAATGATAATGCGCTCACAGCAGAATACACTTGTGAGCGCCATTCATTAATGCAATTGCGGTGACAACGTCACTGATTGGGGTAAACAGATTGCATCAGTCGGCCGCGACGATCGAACTTGCTGGCGATGAGCCACAGCAGTGCAGTAACAAACCAGCCAATAATCCATGACACATCATTCCCCGCGAAGATCCAGGTTAATGATCCGTGATGCAGCGGGTTATCAATAAACGGCAGCTGTACCAGCACGCCGCAGAAGTAGACAATAATGCCCGCCCAGTTCCAGCGGCCGTAGCGACCGTGCGGCTGAGAAAGCGCCGGGACATCGACCTTTCCTTTGGTGATCAAATAGAAATCCGTCAGGCTAATCGCGCTCCACGGTACGAAAAAGGCCAGCAAAAACAGCAGGAAATGGGTAAAAGATTTAAGAAATGCCGGTTCGCTAATCAACGCAATGACGCAAGAGATCGTCACCATCAGTACCACAAACAGGATACGACCCGCGCGGCTGAGCGAGGTTTTCTGCCGAAATCCTGAGACGATGGTGGTGAGCGACATAAAGCTGCCGTAGGCGTTCAGGGTAGTAAAGGTGATCTTGCCAAAACAGATCGCGAAATAGATCACCATCGCCATGGTCGCGCTGCTGCCTAAACTGACGATATAGCCGACTTCATTCCCTGAAAAAGCCTTACCCGCTATGGCTGCGACGATCACACCCAAGGTCATTGAAGCCTGAGTGCCTAAAACCGTGCCGAAGAACACGCTGCTGAACAGTTGCTTCGCTGAGACATTTTCGGGTAAATAGCGCGAATAGTCAGAGACGTACGGGCAAAATGCAATCTGCCATGAGGAGGAGAGCGATACGGCCAGTAAGAAATTGGCGACACTGAAATGCTGGTTTTGCCATACCGCTGATAAGTCATGACTGGAGAGTAGCGTGATGAACAGATAAATAAAGGCGAGGACGCCAATCACGCTGGCCAGTTTACCGAGCTTATGAATGACGCGATACCCCAGCACCGCAATCACCACAATGATGGCACTGAACAGCATCATGCCAGCCGCATTGCTGGTATTGATCAGTTTAGCCAGCGCCTGGCCGGCCAGCACCGTGCCGCTGGCAGAAAATCCGACGTACATAATACAAACCAGCACTAACGGAATCACCGCACCATAAACGCCAAACTGCATGCGGCTGGTGATCATTTGCGGTAATCCCAGGCGCGGCCCCTGGATGGCGTGCAGTGACATGATCGCTGCACCAACAATCTGCCCAACCAGTAAACCAATAATCGACCACACCACATCGCCGCCCAACACCACGGCCAGCGCGCCCGTCACAATGGCGGTGATTTGCAAGTTACCGCCAAACCACAGGGTGAACTGGCTGAACGGATGGCCGTGACGTTCGCCTGGTGGAATGTAATCAATGGACCGCGTTTCTGACAGGCGCTGTTTATCCGCGCCCGCGTAATCTGCTGCAGGTGATTCGGCTGACATAGTTTCCTCGCTGAAGCGTCTAAGAGTGGCGAATTATTGTTAGTAGGATGTGAGATCTCTTGGTGATACATGTATATACATGTATCGATACTGGCATGCAGAATGGAAACTTACAATATGCTCAGCCATTGGAAAATGTGATGACGCGGGCAAGGTTATGAAGTTTTGCGTGGTATTACGCGCAGGGAAAGTGCGTGAGTTTAATGACGCTGCTACGTGAATTCTGGAAAAAGCGCAGGGGGATTATTACTGAGATTTCACGTAGCGTTGGCGGGATTGTCGCCTGAAATTACTTGTCGCGACCCATCGTCCAGGGATTGGGCTCGGCATCATCGCTTTTATTAGCGGCGAAATCGTTCAGTGAATCCAGGTACAGCGCTTCCACTTCAGCGCGTGCCCACGGCGTGCGGCGCAAAAATTTCAGGCTTGATTTAACGCTGGGATCGCTTTTAAAGCAGTTGATATTAATCAGCTTAGCCAGTGCAGCCCAGCCATAATGGGCGACCAGCGCATTGATTTGCATCTCAAGCGTTACGCCGTGCAACGGGTCTTTAGAACGATGATCGTTCATAGAAATTCCTTAAAAATGGTGACGGGGAAGGTTACAAGAAAGCCAGGCTAGCGGCAATGGGGCGATCTTCATTGCCGGTAATTCCACCTCAATGCTGTACACTTGTGGCTGCGAATTCACTAATGGACGATACGCTATGAACGACAAGAAAATGATTTCCATCGATCAATTCAATCTCAATGAACGCGTGGCGGTAGAAGAGGTGATGCGCGGATTGGTAGAGAAGTATCGCCAGCGCACCGGCAAAGAGCCGGACGCCAAAAAAGAGAAAGAGTTCACGGCAGAAGCCCGGCAACAGGTTATGACCACGAAACTGGCAAAAGAGAAAGCCATCGCGGAAAAAGCCAAAAAAACGCCGACCCGCCGCAAGAAACCGGAATCGTTGAAAGAGAGCGAAGTCAGCGATTTCAACTGGAAAGCGTCAGTGATTAAAGGTCGCCGTTAATCCGCTGCTGTTGCTGGCTCAACTCAGCAATCCGGCACCCACGTTTACCGATAACCCCAATATCGCCAGATTGAAGATAAACGAGATGACCGATTGCAACAGCGTAATTTTGCGCATTTCCGTGGTGCCAGTAGCAACATCCGCTGTTTGCGACGCGACGGCGATGGTGAAGGCGAAGTAGATAAAATCCCAGTAGTCGGGATCGTCAGGCTTTTCCGGGAAGATCATCGGCGTGACGTCTTTGCTGCGATGCAGATAGTGATGATGGGCATAGTGCATTGCAAAGGAACTGGGCAGTAATGCCCATGACACAATCAGCGTCATCGCCGTCAGCAGTAAATGCAGCGCGCGCGGCGTTCCCGTGAGAGTGTGCAGGGATGAAAGCTCACTCAGAATCGCGACGATACTGATCATACAAGCAAAAATCACCATGCCTAACACCAAAGCGGCGCTTTGGTCCTGTATTTTGGCAATGCGCTGAATATCTTTCCCCTCGGTGCGCAACATGCGAAACCAGATAAAAAACAGATATAACCACGCCAAAGCATTCCAGCCAATTAACATGCGCTGCATCATGCCTAACTGCGCCGGAAGTGCAAAATAACAAATGACGCCAGCAATAATTGAAATCAGTAGCCGCAAACGGGCGAACAGGTGAGTGGTTAATGAAGCGCTCATGCAGGTCATCGTTCTGAAATGGTTGATGATGTTAACTGTAGCTGAAGGCGCACCTTAGGGAGTGGCGGGCGAGATTTAAATGAATGACGGCGCTCCAGCGCTATATGCCAACCTAGCCTTACCACAAACCAATTCCCAATGAATAGTTTAAATAAATTTTCTAAAGGGTACCTTTAGTACCTTAATAATTATATTTTCAAACCAAAAATTTGCTATGGTTTGAAAAATAATCTATAAAAGTATTATGACTACCCTAAAACCATCAAAATTAAACCATCTGTTGAGCACCATTCCTGCTGGAGTGGTGCTTACCTCCGCGTGGCTGATAGAGCAGGGATACAGCCTGGAGTTGCAGAAGCAGTACCGTAAAAGCCAGTGGTTTCAGTCAATTGGAACGGGCGCGGTGATACGCAAGGGCGACAGAGTTGACTACCTTGGCGGACTCTATGCTCTACAGTCACAGCTGGGAATGGCAATCCATCCTGCTGCCAAAACGGCACTTGCTCTCCAGGGCAAATCACATTATCTAGGCCTGAATGAAAATCGCGTGATGCTTTTCGGTCCGCCTGGGGAGAAGCTGCCCAAATGGTATGAGAGTTATGACTGGAGTATGCAAATAGACTGCAAGTCGTCGGGTTTTCTACCTCCGAACCTCGGACTGATTGAGATGGAGCATAAGTCATTCAAAGTAAGGGTATCGAGCCCGGCTCGAGCCATTATGGAATGCCTTTATCTGGCACCCGATCACCAGCCGTTGATGGAAGTCTTCGAGCTGATGGAGGGCTTAAATAATTTGCGGCCACTCACCGTGCAAAAGCTGCTTGAAAGCTGCACGTCGATAAAAGTAAAAAGGCTCTTCCTCTATATGGCAGAAAAAGCCGGTCATGACTGGTTCAGCTTTCTGAAAACCGAAAATATTAACCTGGGAAGTGGTAAAAGAGTCATCGTTCCAGGCGGTAGTTTGAGTAATAAATATCAGATAACCATTCCAAAGGAACTGGAGTCAGGCCAATGAAGGATACCTACAGAAAACAAGTCCAGCTGCTGCTGGATGTGCTGCCGGAAGTCGCTAAAGAAGCGTGCTTTGCGATGCATGGCGGCACCGCGATCAATTTGTTCTACCGTGACATGCCAAGGCTTTCGGTTGATATCGACCTTACCTATGTACCTATTGTCGAACGTGCTGAAAGTCTGGCAGGTATAAATCAGGCATTGCAACGCGTACAGAGAAACATTCAGGTACTGAGAGGCAGCATACAAGTTCAGCACCGGGCAGATGTCTGCAAATTGCAGGTGACAGAAAATGATGTGCTGATCAAACTTGAGGTCAACATGGTTGGCAGGGGGCTGATCGCCGAGCCAGTGAAAATGCCATTGTGCGAACTGGCACAGGAGACATTTGACGCTTTCTGTTCGATCCGGGTGGTATCAAAATCCCAGCTTTACGGCGGTAAGCTCTGTGCGGCACTCGATAGACAGCATCCGCGCGATTTATTTGACGTAAAACTGATGCTTGAAAGCGAAGGCTTCAATGATGAGATAAAACGCGGTCTTATTTATGGCTTGGCCAGCAGCACGCGACCAATGCATGAAATGTTGGATCCTCATTTGCAGGATCAACGCAGTGCCTTTGAAAACCAGTTTATAGGCATGAGTAATATTCCATTTAGCTATGTAGATTATGAACATACGAGAGACGAGCTCATCAGGATAATACGCAAGAGTCTGACACCTGAAGACAAATCATTTCTTCTGCGTTTCAATCGTCTGGAACCTGACTGGACGCTTTATAACTTCCAGGATTTCCCATCAGTGAAATGGAAACTGTTTAACCTGGAAAGTTTCCAGAAGAAAAAACCGGCAGAATGGCAGGCTCATATCGATAAACTGGAAGTGGCATTCAGGCTATAAATAGCGTATTTCCTGCACCAGGCGGCAACCGCCGCACGTCGCAGCGGATTCAGTTTTACAAAACAATATTTTTCTCTTAACCTGACCAACGCATGTTGATTTTGCGAGACAGAACAACACCATTGCTAACGCGCTCATGCCTGGGAAACAGTGACAATACAGAGATCTTGATGAATAGAAGTTACGATGAACTGATGAAAGACAGAATGATTGGCGAGGCTCTTCTGGCGCTTTTAGAAGATGGCATTGCGATATCGCCTGTGGCACTCATTGCAAAACTCGAGTTTATGGCGGAAACAGAAGAAGAAAGTTACAAGAAGGCGGCCTGTCAATACGCGTTGACGGAGATAAGAAGCCATAGCGTCAGGACAAACAAGTTGAGTATTGAGCGGGATTTCGGTGATGCTACGTTTAGTCATCAAAACTATGCTCGGGATGATAAAAAGCACTGATTTAAGGCTCTGCTTTAACTCATATGCCAACGCTTTTGTTGATTGTAATACCAATTCAGTGAACAGCAGGAATAGGGCAAAGGGCACACCTCGTGAGGTATCGACGCATTGCTCAACGCCTTTTATTAGCTCATCTTTTCCGCGATTTTGCCCATGGCGTCAACATAACCACTTTTGAGCTGAATCGGCGCTTGTTCTTCATGATGTTTCAAAAGCGCGGTGATCAGGTCAATTTGCAAAGGTTGATCGGATTTAAGCAAGCATGAGACTGCATGACCTATTACCGCATGAATGTCATCCATATTTTCTGATTTATCAAATGACATAAAAACTCCTGAGTTCATTAGCTGATAAAATTACAGCCTGTTCCAAAATAGTTAGGTGAATGAATGACTTCCCTATGCTCAAAGCCCGTCAGGGGAGTGCCCTAATAAGTTTTTTACGCAACTCGGCAACTCTCACGGTCAAATCCGCCAGTTCCTCATAAGGTGTATCCATCACTGACACCATGTCGGCGGGAACGCCGGCAGCCTCAATTTTCAATTGTTGACCCTGCGCGGTAACAGAAATCAGTACTCTGCGCTCATCGCGTCCCACATCTCGCGTTCTGCAGATCACGCCGCTCTGCTCAAGCCGTTTTAACAATTGGCTGAGTGTTCCTGAATCGAGCTGAACGCGTGCGCCTAGATCTGAAACCGTGACATTATCTTTTTCCCACAGCGCGAGCATCACCAGATATTGGGGATATGTCAGGCCAAGGGGCTTTAGTCTTGATTGATAAAGTTTAGTCATCGCAAGGGATGCGGAATAAAGTGCAAAGCACAGAAACTGATCGACGGTAACCGGTGCTTCATTTTCTGGGCCTGTACAGCACACTTCATCGTTTAACTCTTTCATATCACCACTAATTCTCGACCGGGGCAGCTCCCGTAGAAACCACGAAGATCCCCAGCACTCTGATTACGTATCACTCTTTTTACGACAGGCACAAAGGAAAACAGACGATAAAAGCCTTCCCATTGGCGCCAAGTATATTGACATAAATTAGATTGAAGTCAATTTAAATCGGAAGGGGCTTTTGGCGTGGATTAGGGTTATTAATCAGGTATTTACCATGGTTTGCTTTAATTTCATGTTGTCTGACTGAGAGGATGTCCGGCTGAAAAATCCGTATGGCGTTGAGCGTGCCGCGTTCAGAGTTTGGTGGCGGCATAATATCTCAAACGGAACGGTGTAAAACCGTGACGCGGCTGGAGCGTTTTTGCGGCAAGTGTGGGCGCGAAACCGACGTAATTTTCGCGTAGCAGCGTCAGTATCTGGCAGCGCAATGCATCACCAATCCGGTGCGTGCCAGGTTTACCGCGACGCGCATTCGTCAGCCCGGCAGCGCCGGACTCGCGATAGCGATTCATCAGCCGCTGAATCTGACGTTCAGTAAGCTGTAACTGTGAAGCAGCATCACAACGACGCAGGCGTTTTTCGATAACAGCCTGAATCACGGGAAGACGGTGAAGTTCTTTGTTCGACATGGTCACCAGCATCAGCAGAGATCTGCCAGAAAAGGTGGCAAACGCGCCGTATCTGGGTGACATTATGAACTAGCTAAAAAGTGACATTATCAAATAGCACCTACAATCTAAGTGCGCATAATCATGATTATGTTAAATGAGATATGCCAATGCGCACTCAGGCCCAACAAACCTTACCTCCTGCCCTTAACGACGCCTGCCAACTTTCGCCGCGCTGAAAAATAGATTGAATAAATTCGGCTCGATAAGTGTTTACTCTTCATACGCCGAACCATCGCTGGGTAAAGGACAATTCAGAACTTTTAGCGTGTTATTTATGACAAAGAAGTTAACGCTCGTCTAATCTCGGCCAGTAATGCGCGCCCTGCTTCGCCGATCTCGTTGGATTTGGCGTGTTTGTATTTTTAGTCTGGATTTTGGGTAATCAAAATAACCGGGGGATGTTCAAAGGCAGGTAATAATCAGAACTCTGATTCGCTGCCGCTAAATAAGGCAGCGAATCTCAATGGCAAGAAAATTAACGGCTCACTTCATGTCCGATTAAGCCACCAATCGCCGCGCCGCCCAGCGTGCCGAAGGTGCTGCCGCCGGTTAATACCGCACCGCCTACGGCACCGACACCGGCACCAATCGCGGTGTTTCTGCCACGATGAGACATGCCGCAAGCGGTCACCGAAAACATCACCAACATAACCATAGCAATTTTACAGCTGCGTTTTAAAAGCATACAAAGCCTCACTGCCATTATTTTATGGCATGCAAAAGTGTTTATTTGATTGTTGTTAAAATACCCAATCTGTTGTGACTGGCACTGCTCGTCGGCGTGAATTTAAGGGGTTTTCAGACGCTGCGGAAGGTAAAAATTCCTATTTGAAGCTGGCACTAGCAAAGCGGCTTAAGCGGAGCCGCTTTGCTCTTCATCACCAGGTTATGCCGCCGTGCGCTTTACCCGCACCACCGTTCTCACCATCGCCAGCGTGGCGACTATCAACAGAATGGCACCAACCATCGCCATGGCTTTAAAGCCGAGATGTTTGAACATCATCAAACCGACAATCCCACCGATCAGGAAGGAGAAAATGGTGGTCAGATGCGTCCACAGCTGGCGCTTCTGCCCGGATACGTTTTTCGACGGATCGCGACGAAACAGCGCCGCTATGACCGAAGCCAGAGAAATCCCGGCATCGGTTAAGGTGCCGGTAATATGGGTTGAGCGTACGCGGCCATTGGATAATTGCGTTGATGTTGAATTATGTATGCCCATCAGGAAGCCCAGAATGACAATAACTTCGCGATTATTGGCCGATGAATAAAAGAACATTTCAAACAGCGATAATAATATTAATGCCAGCCCTTCCACCCAGAGAATCTGGCAGAAAATAATCCGGTTGCCATTGGCCAATCCGCTAATCACCACCATTCTGGCGGTGACCGCGCCACAAACAAAAGCAAACAGAATGGTAGCTAAAAAGGTGATGTCGCGGAAATTAACGTTCGACACTTCACTGGATAATTGTGAGGTATTGCCTGACATGTGTGAGGGGAAAAAACCAAATGCCCCGAGGGCGATCGCATTGAGCACTCCAGCGGCGGTGGCTAACCACATCGCCAGATTGCGATCCTCATCATGCGTGCGCGTACGTTTAAGTTTAATCAGCATCAGATACCCCATCATTCTGAAATTTGGCCGAATAGTAAACGTAGAGCAAATTGGCAATATAATGACCAGGAAACCCCTGAATAATTAACAAGAGTGTTAAAGAAACTAAAAAAAGCAATTAAGTCTCGATATATTTAAATAAATGTAAAGAGACGCAGCGTGATAATGCATTGCTTACGATGGAACGTGGCTGGCTATTTTCATCGGTGCTACTACGACGTTGACGCCCAAATCCTGCATACGGCGCAGAATCGGAACTGGCGTGCCCTGATTGACAATCACCACGTCGAATTCACTGAGATGCGCAAAGCGGTGCAGCGCCCGACGTTCAAACTTTGTGTCATCCATCATCAAAATGCGTTTCTGCGCCGCATCAAACATCGCACGTTTGGTTTCTACCGTCTCAGCGGACTGATGGAACACCGCGTCGTCGATAATCGCCGACATGCTGACGAAAAACACGTCGGCGCGCAGGCTGGCAATCTCTTCGCGCGTCATGCGGCCCATAAAGGCATTGCACCAGTGATAAAACTGTCCGCCCAGTCCCATTAAGGTGATATCACGGCCGTTGCGCAGCTCGTTCATTAAGGTTAGCGAGTTGGTGATCACCGTCAGCGGCGCACGTGCGGCCAGCAGCCGCGCCATCTGCAATACGGTGGTGGAATCATCAAGAAAAATGGCCTGGCCCGGCTCCAGATAGGTCGCGGCCACATCGGCAATGGCCTGCTTCTCTTCCAGCTGGCGCGTGGCACGATAAATATCACTGGATTCGACGAGGCTGGTTGGCGTGGCTGAAACCACGCCGCGAGATTTATGCAGCAGCCCACGCTCCACCATCTCATCGATATCCCGGTGTGCGGTCATCAAACTGATGCCGAAGCGATCGGTAATATCTTCGATGCGAATCGCCCCTTCAGCCATTACCGCTTCAGCGATCAATTGGCGACGCGCCAGCTGGCGTGCCTGACGGCTATCGCTGGGGAGGGTTTCGGCCATAAAAACGCCAAGGGAAGAGTCCTGCGGGTTGTGCGCCATATTTCATCCGGTGTGAAGCGAAAAGCGGGTTCGGCACTTATTACAGCGTTTAAACAAGGTTTTGGCAAATGACGACAGGTAATGATGATCGCACGTACCGTAGCGGCGCAATTTATTGCGCGATGAATCGCGCCGCTACAGGACTGTGCGCTCTGTAACTTACTGCTTCAACACAAACGGCGAGGCGAAGTTGCCGGCGTTCTCTTTGGTGATCAGGATGCAGTCAAAAAGCTGCTTCTCGGATGCGGCACCGGTTTTACCGGTTTTCAGGAAACTGTCCGCCTGCTCTACCGCTTTCTGCGCGAACTGTGCCACCGGCTGCATCACGGTGTAGGCTAGCGTGCCGGCTTTCACGGCGTCAACCGCATCAGGCGATCCGTCAAAGCCGCCAACTTTAATCTGATTCAGCTTGCCCGCCTCTTTCAGTGCAGCAATGGCGCCCAGCGCCATCTCGTCGTTGCCGCTGATCACGCCTTTAATGTTGGGATTGGCCTGCAGCAGCGACTGCATCTTATTGAAGCCTTGGGTACGATCCCAGTTGGCCACTTCCTGGCCGACTTTTTTCAGGGTCGGGTATTGCGTCAACACGGTATCAAAACCGTTGGCGCGGGTGGCGGCATTGTTATCCGATGGCGGGCCAACCAGCTCAACATAGTTCGCGGTATCGCCCACCTGCTTCACCCACTCCATCGCGCCGACCGCGGCGCCCTGGGCGTTATTCGAGACCAGCTGCGCTTTGGCGAGGCCGCTCTGATTAAGCTCGGCGTTTATGATAAACACGGGAATATTGGCGGCGATGGCTTTTTTCACCGATCCGACCGATCCATCGGCGTTAGCCGGGTCGAGAATAATCGCTTTGGATTTGTTGGTGATCGCCGTATCAATCAATTGGCTTTCGGTGTTGGTGTCACCTTTGTGTGCGCTCACTTTGGCGCTGTAGCCGAGCTTTTCAGCGGCCTTTTGCGCCACCTGACCTTCTGTCAGCCAGTAAGGGTTAGAGGGATCGTTAACGATGATGGTCATTAAGCCGTTGTCGGCCCAGGTGGGTGCCGCAAAGGTGGTAATGGCCATCGCCGCAGCAGCGATGAAGAGACGTTTTGTGAACATAGTAGGTGCTCCGTTATTATTGGGGTACAGGTTTTACGGATATCCGCACGCTGCTGAAGCAGCGCGCGTGAATTAGCGAGCGCGCCGCCCGTATTGCAAGGTATTGAGCAATACCGCCAGCACGATCACGGCACCAGTGAACACCGTCTGCCAGTAAGCAGAGACGCCGATAATCACCAGGCCATCAGAGAGAAAACCAATCACGAACGCGCCAAGCAGCGTGCCGCGCACGTTACCGCGTCCACCGGTTAAGGCCGCGCCACCAATCACCACGGCGGCAATTGCCGTTAGCTCATAGGTGGTACCCGCCGTTGGCCCTGCCGAGGTGAGCTGGGAAGAGAGCACCAGCCCGGCTAATGCGGCGCAAACGCCGGACAACACGTATACGCTGATCTTGATGCGCTTCACCGGCACGCCCGACAGATCGGCAGCACGTTCATTGCCGCCAGAAGCGTAGAGCCAGCGACCAAATGCCGAGCGGCTGAGCAGGAAGCCACAGGCCAGCGCCACCGCGCCGAGTACCAGCACGCCGACCGGGATATTGAAGATGCGGTTGAAGCCAAGCCAGTCGAAACCGGTATTGCCTAACGCTTCGCTGCCAGAGAGTTTATTGTAAGTCAGGCCGTTGGTGATCAGCAGCGCAATACCGCGCGCCACGTACATGGTGCCGAGCGTAGCGACGAACGCCGGGACGCGGAACCAGGCAATCAGTACGCCGTTGACTAAGCCCACCAGCGCGCCCACCACCAGCGTCAAAATCGCTACCGCCCACACTGGCAGATAAAGCACCACGCCGAGCGCCTCCAGATTGATGCCCTGCATCATAAATCCGGCCATCACGCCCGCCAGACCGAGCGTTGATCCCACCGAGAGATCGATGCCGCCGTTCAGGATCACCAACAGCATGCCAATCGCCGGCAAGCCGAAGATCGCCACGTGTGACGCCATGGTAAGAAAGTTGGCGCCGGTAAAGTAGTTAGGCGACAGGAAGGAGAAAGTCGCGATAATCACCAGCAGCGCGATAAAGGCACGCCCTTCCAGTAGCAGGTGCGCCACGTTGAGCTGTTTATCACGCTTTTTTGCTGCGGCCACCGGCGGCGAAGCCAGCGTTTGTGTTCTGTCACTCATCTGTTTTGCTCCGTTTTTCATGTCATGCCACCAGAGACTCGCCTGAAGCGGCCATAATGCGTTCTTTGCTGACTGACGCATCGAAGATGGCGGAGATGCGCCCTTTGCTCATCACCACAATGCGATGCGCAATACTCAGGCACTCGCCCACTTCCGACGTGGTATACACCACCGCCAGCCCTTTTTTGGCGTTCTCCGCCAGCAGGCGAAACACTTCCGCTTTAGCGCCGATATCGATGCCGCGACTCGGTTCATCCAGCAAAATCACCTTAGGACGGGTGGCGAGCATCTTGCCGATCACCACTTTTTGCTGATTACCGCCAGAGAGCGACCCAATCGCCGCTTCGCCGCCGGCGGTTTTCACCGTGACATTGCGAATGCTGTCGTTAACCAGCTGCTTTTCACGACTTCTCGACAGCACCAGGCCGCGCACAAAGTCGCCGATGCTGGCGAGCGACAGGTTCTCGCCCACCGACATGGTTTGCACCAGGCCGTCGCGCTGCCGATCTTCCGGCACCAGCGCCAGCCCGATTTGAATGCGTTGTGAAATGGTCAGTGCGGAAATATCGGTATCCTGCAGCAGAATCTGCCCGCTGTTTTGCGGCAGACGTCCGGCGATGCACTCCAGCAGCTCGGTGCGTCCGGCGCCCATCAGGCCATAAATGCAGACGATCTCACCGGCCCGTACCGCCAGGGACAGGTTGTCCACCAGCCGGATGCCGGTTTTACTCTTCAGCGTGAGATCTTTTACTGTCAACGCCGGTTGGCCGAACTCATAACCCTGCGGCGGCGAGCCAAGATCAAAATGGTCGCCCACCATATTGCGCACGATCCATTCGAGGTCGATCTCATCGCGTTTGGCATACGCCGTCATCGCGCCGTCACGCAGCACCACCGCGCGGTCGGTAATCTCCAGCGCTTCTTCCAGGTGGTGCGAGATATAGACAATCGCCACGCCCTGGCTGGTTAAATCGCGAATCACCTGGAACAGTACCGCTACCTCTACCGCGCTCAGCGCCGACGTCGGTTCATCCATGATTAAAATCTGTGAGTTCACCGATAGCGCGCGGGCAATTTCGACAATCTGCTGCTGACCGAGACGCAGGTTTTCTACCGGCGTAAGCGGATCGATCTCCTCTTCCAGCGCCGCCATCAGGTGCGCCGTCACGCGCGCCTCTTCGGCGTAATCGACGCCGCCTGGCTTCATGATTTCGCGCCCCATAAAGATGTTGTCGCGCACGTTCATATTGGGCGCGAGGTTGAGCTCTTGATGGATAATCGAGATGCCGCAGTCACGCGCTTCAGTGGCGGATCGAAACGTCTTCTCTTCGCCGTGTAGTAGAATTTCCCCGGTTGTTGGCGTAATCACACCAGACAAAATTTTCATCAGCGTCGATTTACCCGCGCCGTTTTCACCAAACAGCGTGGTCACTTCGCCACGACGAATCTCGAAATTGACGCCCTTCAGCGCGTGCGTGGAGCCGTAAATTTTGCTGATGTTGCGCGCCTGCAGGATCACCTCGCCTTTTAGCAAGGCAGGATTAACATTGAACGGTTTCATTTCACCTCCATGCTTACCGGCGTCACCATCCAGTTTTTCGCGTTGAGCAGACGGAACACGCCGACTACCTGCACGGTTTTCCCCGGCAGCGCGTCGCGATCCAGCGGGTCGAGCACGGCGGTTTTCATTGCGCGATTAATGGCTGAACCGGCATTTTGATACTCGATTTGGTTAGTGAAATCGCCGAACTGAATCTTGCCGCTCGCGTCACGCAGATCGGTGCCGGTAATCGCCGGACCGGTTTGCAGTCGCACCTGCATATCCCCCGCTAATCCGTCGATTTTCAGCGGAAAAATGCCCATCTGACCCGCCAGCACTACGCCTTGCAGTTTTACCGAGAACACCGGCAGCGGCGCGCCTACGCCATATTTCTGCACTGCGTCCTGCTGATTAGCCTGTAGCGCATCGGCCAGGGTTTTCGCGTCTACGGCACGTGACTGCACATCCTGCTGAATGGTTGGGAAGGTTTTCTGACCGTAGCTGTCGGGTGAAAAGCCCTGCTCTTGCGCGTCATCAGCGGAGCCAATTTTCACCACTTTGGTGTCGAGCGCCATCGCACTGATAACGGCGATCACCACAATGCCTATCGCCGCGTAGCGCTTAACCCGCTTACGGGCAATCTGTTGAGCCAGTATCGAGACATCGGACATAACGTGACCTCTCAAGCTATCAGCTGCGATAATCGCGCCGATAATGTTATAAATGTGATAACTTGTGTGATGAGGATTGTGCTGATGTGACTAAATTGTCAACAGCTGACGCGCAATTTTTTCAGGAGAGCGATCTGGATCGCTTAATTGATGTCGGTCGCATCAAAAACCGCTATTTCCGCGCTTTGCATGGCTTTTCTACCTGATATTTTATTTTCACTTACTCGCCTATATCGCTCATTTCGTGATCGACTTCGCTTTCTCATGTGAAATTTATTCGTTTTTTAGAAAAATAATACAATCGATATGTTATCTCAGTGGGAACTGGTGTAAGACATTATTTAGCAAAATCATCACAGACCGTTAACACCTTGCGGGGTGATTAACGGCGATGAACTGAACTCTTCTTCTCTCGGAGGTGTACGTGGATAGTGGCGATATCATTCTGGGTCTGGATTCCGGCACCTCGGTAGTGAAAGCGGTGGCGTTTGATCTGGATGGCACGCAGCTGGCATGCGCATCGGTACGAAACAGCTATTACCGCAGTGAAGGCGGCGCAGCGCAGCAGTCGATGACGCAAACCTGGCAGGATGCGGTGACGGCGATACGCAAACTGGGCGATCGGGTGGAAAATCTGGCGGCGCGCGTGGTCGCTGTCGCGGTGACCGCCCAGGGCGACGGCAGCTGGCTGGTGGGTGCGAATAATCAGCCGGTTGGCGATGCGTGGATTTGGCTGGACGCACGCGCGGCACCGACGGTAGAGAGACTGAATCAGCAGCCATTAGCCGCCGCACGCTTTAGCGCCACCGGCACCGGACTCAATACCTGCCAGCAGGGATCGCAGCTGGCGCATATGGATCGCTTCTACCCCGAGCTACTGGCAAACAGCGAAGTGGCGCTGCACTGCAAAGATTGGCTGTATCTCAATCTCACCGGCATTCGCGCCACCGATCCTTCAGAGGCCAGCTTTACCTTTGGCAACTTCCGCCACCAGCGCTATGACGATCAGGTGATAGCCGCACTGGGACTTGAGCATCGTCGCACGCTGCTGCCAGACATTATCGAGGGTACGCAAACCACGCATCCACTCACCGCCGCAGCCGCACAGGCCACCGGTTTACGCGCCGGCACACCGATCTGCCTTGGCTATGTCGATATGGCGATGACAGCACTCGGCGCGGGCGTGCATACCGGTGAAGCCAATACCGCCTGCTCGATTGTCGGTTCCACCGGCGTGCATCTGCGCAGCGTCACCATCGATGAGGTGTGGCTTAATCCGGCGCAAACCGGCTATGTGATTCCGCTGCCGTGGCCGGGTTATGTCACTCAGGTGCAAACCAATATGGCGTCCACGCTTAATCTCGATTGGCTGTTAAACCTCGCCAGCGAGCTGCTGAACAGTTTTGGCTGCGAAATCGATCACGCGCGTTTAGTCGGACATATCGATCGCTGGCTCAACGCCGCGAAGCCCGGCAGCCTGCTCTATCACCCCTATATTTCGATTGCCGGTGAGCGTGGACCCTTTGTGAATGCCGAGGCGCGCGCCAGTTTTACCGGACTGAGTTACACCCACAACTTTGGCGATCTGGTGCGTGCGGTGATCGAAGGTATCGGCATGGCGGCCCGCGATTGCTATCAGGCAATGGGCAGCCTGCCGGGCGAAATTCGCTTAACCGGCGGTGCGGTGCGTTCACAGCCGCTACGGCAGATCCTTTCGGCCTGTATTGGCGCACCGGTGCGTATCAGCCAGCGCGAAGAAGCTGGCGCGGCGGGTGCCGCCATGATGGCGGCGGTGGCGATTGGGGCTTACCCATCGATGGAGAGCTGCGTCAAAACCTGGGTGATGCCGTTACTCGATGCGCCCGAAGCGCCCTCGGCCGATTTGCAGCAGCGTTATAACCAGCTTTTCCCCACTTATCAGCAGATGCGTAACGATCTTCCTGCCGCCTGGCACGCGCTAAAACAGTTTTAAGGAGTAAATCATGAGTGAACACATGCTGGATCTATTTGTGATTGGCGGCGGTATCAACGGGGCAGGTATTGCGCGCGATGCCGCCGGACGCGGTTTAACGGTGATGATGTGCGAGAAAGATGACCTCGCGCAGGGCACCTCATCGCGCTCTGGCAAGCTGGTGCACGGCGGGCTGCGTTATCTTGAATATTATGAGTTTCGGCTGGTGCGCGAGGCGCTGATTGAGCGGGAAGTTTTGCTTAACGCGGCACCGCACATTATCTGGCCGATGCGCTTTGTTTTGCCGCACAGCCCCAGCGATCGCCCGGCGTGGCTGGTGCGCCTTGGGCTGTTTCTCTATGACCACCTTGGCGGGCGCCAGAAATTACCGGGCACGCGTTCGCTGGATTTACACCGCGATCCGGAAGGTGCGCCGCTGCTGGATAGCTATCAAAAAGGTTTCGAATACTCCGATTGCTGGGTGGACGACGCACGTCTGGTGACGCTGAATGCGCTGGATGCCGCCGAGCGCGGTGCCACCATTCTGCCGCGCACGCGCTGTATCGCAGCCACACGGCATCACGGCAAGTGGGAGATCACGCTACAGGATGCCAGCGGCGCGTCACACACCGTGTTTGCCAAAGTGCTGGTTAATGCCGCTGGGCCGTGGGTGCTGGATATCGTCAATCAGGTCACCCACACCAAAAGCAACCGCAATGTGCGCCTGGTGAAAGGCTCGCACATTATCGTGCCGAAATTCTGGGAAGGTCAGCAGGCTTACCTGGTGCAGAACACGGATAAACGGGTGATATTCATTAACCCGTATGAAGGCGACAAAGCGCTGATCGGCACCACCGATATTCCGTGGCAAGGCAAAGCGGAAGCGGTTACCGCTGACGACAGCGAGCAGCAATATCTCATCGATGTGGTCAATCGCTACTTCAAGGTAAAACTGCGCGCCAGCGATGTGATCACGCGCTTCTCCGGCGTACGTCCGCTGTTTGATGATGGCAAAGGCAACCCGTCGGCCGTCACGCGTGATTATGTATTCGACCTCGACGATCAGCAAAACGCCCCGCTGCTGCATGTGTTTGGCGGCAAGATCACCACCTTCCGTAAGCTGGCCGAGCACGCGATACAGAAGCTGGCACCCTTCTTCCCTAACATGGGCGCCGACTGGACGCGCGCCGCCACCTTGCCGGGCGGCGATATGCCCAATGCCGATTTCGATAGTTTCTTAGAGCAGATAAAGGCGCTCTGGCCGTGGCTGCCACAGCCGCTGCGTAAGCATTATGCGCGGTTGTACGGCACGCGTATCGATAAGTTGATCGGTCATGCCAATGCGCTGAGCGATCTGGGGCGTCACTTTGGTGGGCAACTGTTTGAGGCCGAGGTGCGCTATCTGGTGGAAAACGAGTGGGCGCAACAGCCGGAAGATGTGTTGTGGCGCCGCACCAAACATCAGTTGCACCTGGATGACGCACAGCAGCAAGCCTTCACGCAGTGGTTCAACGCGACCTTCATTGCCGCCGCGCCGCTGCGGGCACACGCTGGATAAGAGGTGAACCATGCCGTTAACGCTATCACTGAATACCAACCCGCTGGTGAACCGCTTTGCCGATCCGCAGGATTTGATCGCTACCGTGGCGCAGCAGATTCGCATCCGTGATCTGCAGCTCACGCATGAGTTCATCAATCCCGGCTGGCCTGCCGCCACCATCACCCGCATGACACGGCGTATGCAGCAGGCGCTACGCGCTACTGGCGTGCGCGTGACCTCGGGAATGACCGGGCCGTATGGCCGGCTTAACCATTTTGGCCACCCTGATGTTGAAGTGCGCCGCTATTACGTCAACTGGTTCAAAACCTTCGCCGATATCACCGCCGAACTGGGCGGTGACGCGGTGGGGTCGCAGTTTGCCATCTTTACCCAGCAGGATTTTAACCATGTTGCACGCCGCGAAGCGCTGATTGATATCGCCATTGAGTGCTGGGCTGAGGTGGCTGAGCATGCCAAAGCCGCCGGTTTGAAATATCTGTTCTGGGAGCCAATGAGTATTGGACGCGAGTTTGGTGAAACCATTCCGGCCTGTTTAGCGCTGCAACAGCGCCTGAGCGCGCACGCTTTCGCGCTGCCAATGTGGATGATGGCGGACATCGATCACGGTGATGTGACCTCCGCCGACCCGCGCGACTTCGATCCCTACGCATGGGCGGAAGCGGTGCCGCGTTACTCGCCGATCATTCACATTAAGCAGAGCATGCTGGATAAAGGCGGACACAGACCTTTTACATTGCAGTACAATGCCGGCGGCCGCATTCAACCGCAGCCGCTGTTGGACGCGCTGGCGCGCGGCGGCGCGCAGGATAATGAAATCTGTCTTGAATTGAGCTTCAAAGAGCGCGAGCCGACGGACAGCAAGGTGGTGGCAGAGATTGCCGAGAGCGTCGCCTTCTGGGCGGAGCATATTGATACCGGGGTGCAGGATCTGCATTTAGCGGAGTGATGGGATGTGCGCACTGATGTGCGCGCTGTCCCTCATCCCAACCTTCTCCCGCCAGCGGGAGAAGGAGCCAATCGAGCAGGCCGCAGCAGACAGTTCCCTCTCCCGCGGCGGGAGAGGGTTAGGGTGAGGGGAAAACGCACATCACCCAACCATAACCAACCACAGGCACACATGATGAAAACGGCTTCAACCTCGACTGAACGCGACGAATCTCTGGCCCTGCGTGCCGCCTGGCTGCACTACGTCGGCGGTTTGACGCAGGCTGAGGTGGCGAAACGGCTCGGCCTGCCGTCGGTGAAAACCCATCGCATGATTGCGCGCATGGTGGCAGAAGGCGCGGTAAAAGTATCGATTGATGGCGATATCGTCGCCTGCGTGGCGTTAGAAGATCGACTGCGCGCGCAGTTCGGCTTGAACTTCTGCCGCGTCGCGCCCGACCTCGGCGAGGAGGGCTTGCCGGTGCGCGCATTAGGCATGGCGGGCGCGGATTACCTGCGTAACCTGCTTACGTCATCCCCCTCCACCACCCTGGGTCTCGGACATGGCCGCACCCTTTCCGCTGCCATCCATCAGCTGCCGCGCATCGACGCACCGCATATGCGTTTTGTCTCGCTGCTCGGTTGTTTAACCCGCAACTACGCACTGAATCCGCATGATGTAATGCATCGCATCGCCGAGAAAACCGGTGCGCAGGCCTACATGATGCCGGTCCCTTTTTTCGCCAATACGCAGGAAGATCGTGACGTTTTGCTGGCGCAGCGCGGCGTAAGTGAAGTGTTTGCCATGGCGGCGCAGAGTGAAGTCAAACTGGTTGGCATCGGGACGGTGGAACCTGCCGCTCAGCTGGTGGAAGCCGGTATGATTGATGAAGCCGAGATCAATGACATCTCCTCTTCCGGCGCGGTGGGTGAATTACTGGGGCATTTCTTTGATGCTAAAGGACAGATGATCCACAACAGCCTGACGGCGCGCACCCTATCGGTGGAGCTGGATCTGGCACATCGCGCTGAGATTGTTGCGCTAGCCGGCGGTGCCAGCAAATTCGCAGCGATTCGCGCGGTGCTGGCCAGCGGATTGGTTACCGGTTTGATTACTGATGAAATGACGGCGCAGGCGCTGGTTCCGTAATTTTAACCTCAATGTTTGCTGTACAGTACATATAAGGCCTATACGTACTGTACAGAGAACAACACCTATTAATATGATCTTTCTCAAGATGGATTAGAATCTCTCATCCGATTATAATGTTCTATATGTAGTACATATAATGGCTATTTGTATTATGTATGGAGCAAATCATGACTTTTGTCGGATCCCCCCCCTCTCGATATGCTCAGGAAGCCATTGCGTTATTGGCTTCTCTGATTCGTGCTGAACGTATTGAAAAACAGATCCCTGCCGCAGAATTGGCAGAAAGAGCCGGAATTTCTCGGGGAACGTTATATCGCGTTGAGCAAGGCGATGTTAAATGCCAGATAGGCACCTATTTTGAGATTGCGGCCATTTTGGGTATTCCTCTTTTTGATACAGAGGTGAGTTTGCCATCATTGGTCAGTCATCGTAATCGTGTGGAGGAGAAGCTAAAGCTATTACCAAAACACACCAGTAAAACAAAGAGCACCAGGAAGGTGAAAGATGACTTCTGAACAGCATTTTAGAGAAGCTTACGTATGGATATGGTTGCCGGGTGAGACTCATCCGGTGGTAGCGGGAAGACTAGAAACTGAGGGAGATACTCTACTTTTCAACTATGGTCGCAGTTACCTGCAACGAGAAAATCGTATTCCGCTTAATCCGAACGAACTTCCTTTGCGTACGGGGATTATTCCTCCTTTGAATGGTCTGAAAATTGCGGGTTGTATTCGAGATAGCGCACCTGACGCTTGGGGCCGTCGTGTCATCATCAACCGTCGCATGGGACGAAAAGGTGCCAATGTTGATACCGGAATGCTTGATGAGCTGACCTACCTGATGGAGTCCGGTTCAGATCGCATCGGTGCTTTGGATTTCCAGCATTCCGCAACGGACTATATTCCAAGAGCCGCTGAAAATGTGAGCCTTCCTGAATTACTTGAGTCAGCTGATCGGGTTGAAAAAGGTGTGCCGTTGACACCAGAACTGGATCAAGCGTTGTTTCATGGCACGTCGATTGGCGGCGCACGCCCTAAAGCGTTAATCGAAGCTGATGGAAAAAAATATATCGCTAAATTTTCAGCCAGTGCCGATATATGGAATGTGGTAAAAGGCGAATTTCTTGCAATGCGGCTTGCATATTTCGCAGGCTTAAATGTCGCGCCGGTGAAACTTGTTAAGGCTAGCGGGCGCGATGTGATCATGATTGAGCGCTTTGACCGTGAGTACCTGTCCGATGGATGGACACGCAAAGTTATGCTCTCCGCTCTGACTTTGTTTGAACTCGACGATATGCTCGCGCGTTATGCCAGTTATGAGACGTTAGCTGAAATAATTCGTCAGCGCTTCGCATCACCCAATGAGACATTGTTAGAACTGTATAAGCGGCTCTGCTTCAATATTCTCTGCGGCAACACCGATGATCATGCGCGAAATCACGCTGCGTTTTGGGATGGTAACTCCTTTAGTCTGACGCCAGCTTATGATATTTGCCCGCAGGGCCGAGCAGGTAATGAAGCTTCGCAGGCGATGCTCATCAGCGGCAATAATAATTTAAGCCGCATGACCAGTTGTCTGAGCGCGGCCCATCATTTTGCGTTGAGTCGCACTGATGCGCATGAGCAATTCATGATGATGAAAACGTCGATCGAAAGCCACTGGCGCACCGTATGTGACGAAGCGGAACTGAACCAGGTTGACCGCGCAAGTCTATGGGGCAGGCAATTTATCAATCCGTTTTCACTTGAATGACACACGAAATGATGGGGTCGTCAGTTAAACCAAATTAAGCGCCACACCCTGCGCGCGCAGCGCCTTTTGATAGGCGGCATCCAGTTCGGTATCGGTGATAAGCGTGTTAAACGGCTGCGTCGGGGCCAGCGCAAACGGGTGGATTTGACCAAATTTCGATGAATCAGTCAGCGCGATGGTGTGCGTCGGCTTTTCCATAATGGCATTCACCACGTCACAGCGCAGCATGTCGCGACCGGTAAAGCCGGTGACACTATCCCAGCCATCAATGCCGATAAACGCCTTGTGGAAATTCAGATGTTGAATACATAAACGCGTCAGCGGCCCCACCACCGATTCGCTGCTTTTTTGAAAAAGACCGCCGAGGATAATCACATCGCCGCCCTTTTCACGCAGCAATCCGGCGATGTAGTGGCTCACGGTGATGATGGTGATATCGCTGCGATCGCTCAGTTCGCGTGCCAGCAACGCATTGGTGCTGCCGCCTTCAATGAACACCGTTTCACCGCTGTTCACCAACGACGCAGCGTGCCCTGCCAGACGCTTCTTCACCGCAAAGCGGGTCTGCATGCGCGCGCCCACATCATCGCTTTCTGCCGCCACGGCAGACCCGTGCACGCGGCGCAGAAAGCCGCCTTTCTCCAATAGATTGAGGTCCTGACGCACGGTCACTTCCGAAACGCCGGTGGTTTGCGCCAGCTCATTGACACTGACGCTGCCGCGTTCACTAACCAACTGGATAATTTGCTGATGACGTGCGTTCATAACACCCGCTACTGAAAGATTTTTGCCAAGCTTACCAGAAATTTAGCGCAATCCCAGACTGCGGCGCCCATTGGCATTCAGTGCATTGAGCGTGAAACGATCGCGCCACTGGGTTTCATAATCCTCCTGCGGAAAATCACCTGGCGAAGCCCCGCTGGCCAGCGCCTGTGCCACTTTGCTGGCGTAGGCGGCGTTTTTCTCACACAGCGGCGCAGCGGGAATGTACATCACATTGCCCCAGCCTTGCTGATCGTCAACCGGCGCCACCGAATGGATCACGTCACAATGCCACCACACCGAATCGCCGGCTTGCAGCGCGGGAATCGAGCATAACCCCTCAATCAACTCAGGATGCCACTGCGCGGAAACCGGCAACACTTTACCCGGCGCAACGCCGCACAGCTCATCCTCCGGCACATCCTTCAGCAGCGGACGCAGCAGCAAATAGGCCATCGCTTCTGGCACCGGCACCACATGCAACAGGCCCTGCCCAATCTGCATATCTGACAGCGCGGTCCAGCCCTGGAAGGTGCGGAATGCCGAGCATTTGGTGGTGGTGCCAGATTGGTATTCATTCACTTCGGTGCGGTGTGCGGCATCCCATGGATCGTATTGATCAAACTGGTGGGTGAAGATTTTGCTGAACACCTGCTGATAAGCCGGCAGCAGCCAACGCTCCAGCGCGCCGGAATCGGTATGTGCGCCGAGCCCCTTCGAGGTGGTGCCAGGCAAACGGCGGCGAATGCGATCGGGATAGATAATGCTGACGTCTGGCTCGAACCAGCGTGTACCGCGCGACTCAAACTTCCACAGGCGATTGAGAAAGGATTGTGTCTGCGCCATGGCGTCACTTTGGCGCGCTGACATTTGTGCCTCGCTCCAGTAAATCGGATAGATTTCCGGGCGTGAAGCCTCAAGATTACCGAAGAAGTTATCACCTGGGCCTTTATAGACGTTGTCGAAATCGTTGTCATCGAGGTACTTGAGCATCGATTCATCCCACGCCAATGCCTGATCGCGGCTGAAGGTCTGTTTGACCACTACACAACCGCGCCGACGAATATGATCCTTCACCTCTTCGCTGATACGCCCGGCAGCGATATCTTCCTGGCTAATCTGCGGCCAGGCTGAACCGTATTGCGCTTCTTCTGCACGCGCTGCCGCTATTTCGCTGACGATTTTCGCTCTGACTTGTTCAAACAGCCCTTCTACATCGCCGATCTGCTCTCTGAGCACTTTTTTCATCAGGCGAACGTTTTGTTTGAAATCATCAGGTTGTTGCAATGAAGTGAACGTTGTATTCATTTGCTGCTCCGATTTGTTGGCTTAACTGCTTCATTCGAAACTTAATTAAGCTTCATTCATAACAAATGAGCAGCACTTAACAATCACGCAACCTCAAAATATCGATGACGGTCACATTAAAAAGATTGAATGGGTTTCATATGAAAGTTTTGGTTTAAGCCGGGAGCAATGGGCGATTAGTGAACGCAATCACAACTACGAAACAATTCATTAACCATAAATTGATCTTTCCCGTGCCAGCTTTTATACCTTGTGAAAATTATTTAACGCGTTAGAAATAATTTTCAAGTTCGCCCCGGCTCGTTTTTCCGCGTTTTGTTGTCACGGCTGAGCCATACACATTCAGCGTCAGTTCCGGGGAAAAAACATGAAAAAAATCACCGCACTTCTCGCCAGTTTATGCTTAGCGAGCAGTTTAACCAACACCGTAAGCGCCGCCGATGACGCGCCTCAATTTCGCTGTAAGCCCGGCGAAACCTACTACATGAACGTGATGGTAACCGGTGTTGAATACTGGTTCCCGGTGTATGAAATGTTTAAACAGGCTGCGCATCAGCTCGGTTGTAAAACCGTTTACGGTGGAACGCCGGCTTATGACGTTAACCAACAGCTCTCCAGCTTTGAGCAGATCCTGGCGCAAAAACCCGCCGGCATCTTTCTGCATCCAATGAATCCCGATCCCTTTATTGAGCCGATTAATCGTGCCGCCGAAATGGGTATTCCGGTCGTTACCTTCGCCGCCGATTCGCCTAACAGCAAACGCGTGGCTTATATCACCTCAGACAACTTCCGCGAAGGGAAAGCTGCCGCTGATGAACTCGGCAAGGCGATGGGCAAAGGCGCCGAGTTTGCGGTGCTGGAAAACCCGGGTCAGGATAATCACGATCGCCGCGTTAGCGCCTTTATCAATGAAATGAAAACCGCCTTCCCGGATAGCAAACTGGTCGCGCGCGCCGCCACCAATCAGGATCCTTCTAAGGCCTATAACGCCGTACTCTCGATGCTGCAGGCCAATCCCAACCTGAAGGGTATCTTTATGCCGGAAGCCAGTTCGGCGATTGGTGCCGCTCAGGCGGTCGCGGAAAATGGCGGCAAAGTGAAAGTGATGACCGTTGATGTTAACGCCAAGGTGCTGGATATGATCAAAAGCGGCGAGGTGTTTGGCGCCATCAACCCGAATCAGGGCATTCAGGGTTACATGGGCTTTATGACGCTTTTCCTCGCCGCCCATCCTGAACTGATCGATCCCATGAATGATGCCAAACGCACCGGCACCAATCCCTTCGCCTTCCCGATCCTCGATAACGGCTACGCGGTGGTGACAAAAGACAATGCCGACGATTTCCGCTGGGATGCCTATCTGAAACGCCGTGGTACCAAAGGCATCAACGAGTAAAGGTGACGATCATGACGGCACTACTGGAGTTGCGCGGCATCAGTAAAAGCTTTGGCGCGGTGCGGGCTTTACAGGGCGTGGATCTCACCCTGCGCGCCGGTGAAATTCATGCGCTGGCCGGCGAGAACGGCGCGGGTAAATCGACGCTGATGAATATCATTGATGGCATTTTGCGTCCGGACGGCGGCGAGATATTGCTGGAGGGTAAGGCGGTGACCATCCTTTCGCCGCGCGAAGCGCAACAGCTGGGTATTGGTTTGGTGCATCAGGAAATTGCTTTGTGCCCGGATATCAGCGTGTACGAAAACATCTGGATGGCGCACGCCGCCAGCCAGCGTGGCGTGCTGATGCCGCATAAAGCGCTGCGTGAAAAGGCCCAACAGGTGATGAACCGCCTGGCGCCGATAGCGGTAACCCGCAAGGTCGGCGAGCTCTCCCTGTCGCAGCAGCAACTGGTGGAGATTGCCAAAGCGTTGACGCTCGATTGCCGCCTGCTGATTCTGGATGAACCCACTGCCGCACTGACCGAACCGGAAGCCCAGACGCTGTTTACCATTGTGCGCCAACTGCAGGCGCAAGGGATCGCGGTGGTGTATATCAGCCATCGCATGGCGGAAATTTTTGCGCTGTGCCAGCACATCACCATCCTGCGCGATGGCCGCACCGTACACAGTGCGACGCTGCAGAGTATGACGCCCGATGAGGTGATTACCCGGTTGGTCGGACGTGAACTGTCGCAGCTCTATCCAGATAAACGCCCGGTTAGTGCGGCGTCGCCGTTGCTGGAAGTGCGCGAACTGGGCGATGGCAAACACTTCCACGATATCCAGTTTGATCTGCGTCCCGGTGAAATTCTCGGTATTGGCGGATTGATGGGCGCCGGACGCAGTGAAATCGCCCAAGGAATTTGTGGTTTGTTGCCAACCAAACGCGGCGTAATCCGGATTAAAGGCGAAGCGGTAACGCTGCGCAATTACGCCGCCAGCATCGCACAGCGCATGGTCTATTTATCGGAAGATCGCAAAGATGCCGGGCTGTTTCTGGCGATGCCAATCGAATGGAATATCTCGGCGCTGGATATCAATGCGGTGAGTCATCATCGGCTGCTGCTCAGTCCGCGCCGCGAGCGGCAGCAGGCTGAAGCGCTGGCACAGCAGGTGAAACTAAAGCACGGCAAGTTGAGCGATCCGGTCTCTTCGCTGTCGGGCGGTAATCAGCAAAAAGTGGCGCTGGCGCGCGTGCTCTCGGTGCAACCGGAAATTGTGTTTCTCGACGAGCCAACGCGCGGTGTGGATGTCAGCGCCAAGGCGGAAATCTATAGCATTCTCGCCAAACTGGCGGCGAACGGTGTGGGTCTGGTGGTGATTTCGTCGGAGCTGCCTGAGTTAATTGGCCTGTGCGATCGCATCATCGTGATTCATGAAGGGCGCATCAGCGGCGAAGTGGCCGGTGCAGCCATGACAGAACAGAACCTGATGCGGCTCGCCGCTGGCATCATTCCCGAAGCGGAGGCCGTATGACCATGAATACCACCCTGCCCACCCTGCAAAAATCCCGCTGGTCGCTGTTCGGCGGCATACATAAGCAGCGCGAAGTGGGATTGATTGTCATCATTGCGCTGATCTTCGTGGTGATGAGCTTTACCTCGCCCTACTTTCTCACCTGGGCCAACATGAAGGCGATGCTGCTGTCGTTTTCCATTGAAGGCATCGTCGTCATCGGCATGACCATTCTGCTGATTGTCGGCGGTATCGATCTCTCCGTTGGTGCGGTGGTTTGTCTTTCAATGGTGGTCGCCGGACAGTTGTTCCTGAGCGGCATCGATCCCTGGCTGGCAAGCCTGGGCGGCATTGGCGCGGCGGCGCTGGTCGGTTTGCTGATGGGATTAACCGTGACCAAAATCGGCCTCAGCCACTTTATCGCGTCGCTGGCGGCGATGGTGATTGTGCGTGGCCTGTGCATGATTGTGACTCAGGGCACGCCGCTCTCACTCTTTACTCTGCCCGTGAGTTTCAAATTCATCGGCCAGGGCGCGATCTGGGGCATTCCGTTTGTCATCGTGCTGTTTTTTGTCCTGGTTGCGTTGTTTGACGTCCTGCTGCGCAAAGCCACTCTTTTTCGCAAAGTCTTTTATACCGGCAGCAACGAACGTGCCGCCGCCTACTCCGGCATCAATATTAATCGCATCAAACTGTGGGTCACGGTACTGACCTCAACGCTCGCCGGTGTGGCTGGCATCATCTATATGGCGCGGCTCGGATCTGCCACGCCCACCTTTGGTGTCGGCATGGAGCTGAATGTTATTGCGGCGGCGGTGATTGGCGGCGCCAGCCTGAAAGGCGGCACCGGATCGATTCTCGGCGCGGTACTGGGTGTGGCGCTGCTGTCGATTGTTACCAGCTCGCTGATTTTAATTAACGTTTCCGTTTACTGGCAGGAGCTGATCAAAGGTCTCATCCTGCTAGCGGCGGTGTCCATCGATCACTTACTGAATAAATACCGTGCTGCATAAGGACTTATCGCCCATGGAATTTGCTAGCGAACATCCCGCGTTTCATAGTGCGCGTCAGATTTACCAGGTACTGGTGATGTATTACCTCGACGGTAAGAAGCAGTCAGATATCGCGGTGGAGACCGGCCTGTCGGTGGCCAGCGTCAATCGGCTGATTCGTCAGGGTAAAGAGAGCGGTATGGTGGAGATCACCATCAAATCACCGTGGCTGTCGGCGCACCAGCTGGAGAGCGATCTGGCCGCGCTCGGCCAGCTGCAACAGGTGGTGGTCGCGCCCAACGTGGCGCGCAGCGAGGACCATAGCCTGCAGATGGTTGGCGCGGCGGCGGCAGAGTATCTGCTTTCACGCCTAAAGGATGGTGATGTGATTGCCATCACCGGTGGCAAAGGCGTCAGCGCGTTAGTTGACGCCCTGCAGCCGACGCGAAAGTACGACGTGCAGGTGGTGCCTGCCCTGGGCTGCGTGCAAGGCAAACACTACACCGATGTTAATCATGTGGCATCGGAAATGGCCGCGCGGCTTGGCGGGCACGCCTGGCAGATCCACGCCCCGCTGTTTACCGATTCTGCCGACGAACGCGACATGCTGATGGGCATCAGCGCCGTCGAACAGGTGCTGGATAAAGCGCGCAATGCCACGCTGGCGGTGGTGGGATTAGGATCGATTCATAGCGACAGTTCCAGCTATTACGATCTCAACCTGGCGGCACGCCACGCTTCGGCCAGCATCGAAACCAGCGGTGCGCGCAGTGAACTGTTAGCCTGGCTGCTGGATGCCAACGGCCAGCCCGCCCCGTTTGACGCCAACCGTCGTTTAGTCGGACTGACCTTGCCCGAACTGCAGCGCATTCCCTTTTCCATGGCCGTGGTGGCCGGGCGTGACAAAGTCGACCCGATTCACTGCGCCCTGCACGGTCAGTGGCTGCAAGGGATAGTCACTGATGAATCCACTGCGGCTGGCGTACTGGAACTGGCCATCAGCCGAGGAGCGAACCATGAGTAATAGGCAAACGCGCGAACAGCGTCTGAGCGCCCTGCGCCAGCGGTCTTCCACGCCGGTGTTGATTGTCGGCGGCGGCATTAACGGCATCAGTACCTTCCGTGAACTGGCGCTGCAAGGTATTCCGGCGATTCTGGTGGAGAAAGGCGACTGGTGCCAGGCGGCCAGCGGTGCGCTGTCGCGCATGATCCACGGTGGATTGCGTTATCTGGAAACCGGCGAGTTTACGCTGGTGAAAGAGTCGGTCACCGAGCGCGATCGCCTGTTAAAAAATGCCTCGCACTATGTCTTTCCGCTGCGCACCACGGTGCCGATCGACAATCTCGCGGGGGGGTTAATCAACGCCACGCGCCGCTTTCTGCGACTCAGTGATAAACCAGCGCGGCGCGGTGCATTGCTGATTAAAACCGGGCTCAGCCTGTACGACATCTACACCCGCCAGTATGGTTCGATGCCGAAGCATCAGGTGCGTAATGAAGCCGCCACGCGCGATCGCTGGCCGGGATTCGCGCCCTGGGTGAAATACAGCGCCAGTTACTACGATGCGTGGATCAGCGCGCCGGAACGTCTGGGATTTGAGCTAATTGATGATGCCGAAAAGGCGTGTCCGGATGCGCTGGCGCTCAACTATCTGCAGCTGGTCAGCGCCGAGGGTGAAACCGTGGTGTTGCAGGATGCGCTGAGCGGCGAGCGCTTTCGCCTGCAACCGCATGTGCTGGTGAATGCCGGTGGCGCGTGGATCGATCGGCTCAATCAACGACTCTCTTCTCGCGACGACCTGCCGAAGCTGATTGGCGGCACCAAAGGATCGCATCTGATCCTCGATCATCCTGAGCTGCTGCATATGCTGGATGGCGAAATGGTCTACTTCGAAAATCAGGAAGGCCGGGTCTGCATCATGTTCCCGTGGTTCGGCAAGGTGCTGGTGGGTTCAACCGATATCCGCGTTGATGATCCTGATGCGGTGGTGTGCGAAGAAGATGAAAAGGCCTATATCCTCGACTCGCTGCGCTTCGTTTTTCCGCAGGTTGAAGTGCCTGATTCAGCCATTGTTTACACCTTCTGCGGCGTGCGTCCGCTGCCTGCCAGCGATGCCAAACTCAACGGCCAAATCTCGCGTAATCACTCAATAGTGATGCTGCCGCCCGACGTCAATCGCGCCTGGAGCACGCTGTGTCTGGTGGGCGGCAAATGGACCACTTTCCGCCAGTTCGGTGAAGAAGCGGCGGATCGGGTGTTACGTCTGCTGGGGGAAAAGCGCCAGCTCTCCAGCGGCGAGGTGCCGATTGGCGGTGGCCGTGACTTCCCGCAACCTTCAGAGCAAACGCCGTGGCTGGCTCAACTGGCGCAGCGTTTTACCGTGCCGCTGCCGCGCGTCAGGCAGTTGGCTAAACGCTACGGTAGCCGCGCCCTGCCGCTGCTGGCGCTGATTCAGCAGCACGGCGAGCAACCGCTGCAGCATCATGCGGCGTACAGCGACCTCGAACTGCGCTATCTGATTGAGCACGAGCAGGTGTGCCAGTTGGAAGATCTGCTGGTGCGCCGCACCTCGCTGGCGATTTGCGGTGAACTCAACGCGCCGCTGGTGCAGGAAATTGCCCAGTTAATGGCGACCAGGCTGGGCTGGAGCGACACCGAACGCGCGCAGCAGCTGCAACGCGGCTGTGACAATCTGGCGCGTTTACACGGCCTCACCGGTCTTTACCCCACCGTTTTTCAGGAGGAAACACCCCATGTCAGTCACCAATAAAGTGCGCATGCATCGCCTGTTGCAACACGGCAAATGTCTGGATGTGGCGATCGATCATGGCATCGCCAACGAGCCGGATTTTCTTATCGGGCTGGAGAATATCGAGGCAGTGATGGATAACCTGATCGCCGCACAGCCGGATGCGATTCAGGTGAATTACGGCCAGGCCGATTTGCTGCAGCGCGTCGCCGGGCGCAAACCGGCGCTGGTGATGCGCACCGATGTTGGCAACGCCTACAACGCCGCGCGTCATCGTGAAATGTGGGCGGTGCTGCACAATCCCGATGAGCCGATTCTCGCCGCGCTGCAGATGGACGCCGCTGCGGTGGTGGTGAATCTCTATCTGATCCCCGATGAGCCGGGTATTTTCCGCATGTGCGTCGAGAATATTGGCCGCCTGCGTCAGGCGTGCGATCGCTATGGCATGCCGCTGATGATTGAACCGCTGGTAATGGCGCCCGCCGGGCAAGGCGCGGCGTATGGATCCCTTGGCGATGTGGAGAAGATTGTGCCGCTGGTGCGCCTGGCGCGTGAGCTGGGTGCGGATATCATCAAAGCCGATCCCACCGAACACGTGGAAGATTTCCATCGCGTGGTCGAAGCGGCGCGCTGCCCCACGCTGGTACGCGGCGGTGGCAAAGGCGAGCTGGCGGGCGTGCTGGCAAAAAGCGCCGCGCTGATGGCGCAAGGTGCCAGCGGCATGGTGTATGGCCGCAACGTTTATCAGCACGATAATCCGTCACGCGTGGTGAAAGCGCTGATGGCGATTATTCATCAGGGTGCCAGCGGCCCGGACGCACTGGAAATCTATCAGCAGGGTTAAGCCTTACCTGCACCGGCGCTTAAGCGGTGCGCCGTCTTCGCGAATGGAACGGAGTCGGATATGAAGATAGTCGGTATTGATGCCGGAAACACCATGATCAAAGCGGTGCTGTTTGATCTCAGCGGGCGCGTATTGTCCGTTGCCGAGTGCGCTGGCGAAACGCATCGGCCGCAGGAAGGTTACGCCGAACGGCCGGTCGCGGATATCTGGCATGGCGTTAGCGATGCCGTGAGCCGCTGTTTGCAACAGGCAGGAACGCCAGCGAGTGATGTGATCGCGGTGGGCGCTGCCGGCCACGGCAACGGCTTGTACGCGCTGGATAAACAGCAGCAGCCGCTGTTTGGTATTCAGTCTATCGATCATCGCGCCAGTGAAACGGTGCAGGCGCTGGAAAGCAGCGGCGCAGACCAGCGCATATACCAGATTTCACTGCAAAAACCCTGGCCCGCGGCCACGCCGGTTTTGATTAGCTGGATCAAGCAGCATCAGCCCGAACGCTGGGCGCAGATCGGCCATTTACTCTGCGCCAAAGACGTTATCGCCCATTTCCTCAGTGGTGCCATTAGCGCAGATTTTTCGGATGCCGCCGGCGCCGGTTTGATTGATTATCGCCAACGGGGTTACAGCCGTGAACTGCTGGCGCTGTACGGCATCGAAGATGCCCTCGCTCTGTTACCCGCACTGCGTGAATCTTGTGAGGTGGTCGGCCATGTCACCGCACGGGCAGCTCAGCTCACCGGTTTACCCGCCGGCATTCCGGTGGTGGCCGGTATTTTCGATGTGGTGGCCAGCGCGGTGGGTTCGGGCGTGGTTAACAGCGGCGAAGCATCGATTGTGGCAGGCACCTGGAGCATCAATCAGGTGGTGGTGGATAAACCTGATTATCTGCGTCCGGTGTTTATGAATTCGATTATTGAAACGGATCGCTATATGGCGATTGAAGCCAGCGCCACGTCCGCGGCCAATCTGGACTGGTTCCTGCGTGAATTCGACGACGGTCGCAGCGGTCAGGGCGCCGCGCGCAGCAGCGATATTGTGGCCCACGTACAACCGAATGCGCAGCTGCCGCTCTATCATCCTTACCTCTATTCCGGGCGCAAATCGGAACCGGCAAAAGCCGGATTTTACGGTCTTGGCGGCTGGCATACGCGTGCCGATATGCTGTTCGCGTTATTTGAAGGCGTGACCTTTGCGCATCGGGCGCATATCGATCGCTTGCGTGCGGCCGGCATTCCGTTTACCCATGCGATTTTGTCCGGCGGCGCGGCGCGCAGCTGTATCTGGCCGCAGATGTTTGCCGATGTGTTGGGCATTCCTATCCGCGTGGCAGAGTGCAAAGAGACCGGTGCGCTGGGCGCCGCCTTGTGTGCCGGGGTGGGCGTCGGCGCATGGCGTAATCTCGCCGCAGCCGCGCAGCAGGCGGTGCAGATCAATCCTGGCGAACTGCTGCCGCGTGCGGAACGTTTTGCGTTCCATGACTCGCGCTATCGGGTGTTTAAAAAGCTGGAGCTGGCAATGCGCGAGATGTGGCAGGAAGCCAGTTGATTTTACTGGCTAATATGGCCGCTGGCTGCTAATCATGGATGCCTTAACATCATTAGGGTATCCGCATGCAAATCAATCAGCTTCCTTTTGGCATCACCACCTGGGACGACATCGCACCGGAAACGCATCCCGGCGAACAGGGCTTTGCGCTGTGGCGTACCCAGCGCTTCGGCGATATTCGCGTGCGCATGGTCGAGTATTCAGCGGGGTATCTGGCGGATCACTGGTGCAGTAAAGGACATATTTTGCTGTGCCTGCAGGGTGAAATGGTGACCGAGCTGGATGATGGACGCACCTTCACCTTAACCGCTGGCGTCAGTTACCAGGTTGCGGACAATGCGGAAGCACATCGCTCTTCAACGACTCAGGGCGCAACGTTATTTATTGTGGATTAATCGCCGTTTATTTTTACGCGTGGACAAAAAATGACAACCTCTGTGCAGTGCTGTACACTTGAACTATCAAAATGTTCAAATGAACATTGCATAGGAGGTTGTTATGACAACTGCATCCCCTTTCCATCACGGCAATGCCGCGCGCGTCTTTGACCCGACGCTGATCCAGCACGTCCATCAATCCTTTATGGATCAGATGGGCTTGCCACGCAATCCGCTGAAAGCACACCAGCTGATAACCGAGGGCCTGGATGTCGCTATTGTTGAACGCGCTGCCACGGTGCTCAAAGCGACGCCGCTCGACGTTGCCCAAATGGTTTCAATCGATCGCAATACCTATCGTCGTCGCGAGAAAGCCGGTTCGCAGCTCTCCGTCGAGCAAGGCGCGCGGGTTTATCAGGTGTTCGAAATTCTGGATGCTGTACTGCAATTGTTTGCGGGCGACGTTGACGCCGCGATGCACTGGATGTATCAACCTGCACTGGCACTGGATAATGCCTTGCCCATGGATATGCTCAGCACGCCCGCAGGGTGTGATGCGGTGTTAACGCTGATTGGCCGTCTGGAACACGGAGTGATTGTGTAATGATGCAACGGCAGGAACCGGATGCTCCCTACCGACTGTTTTATCGTTTAGTGAAAGAAGAGTACGCCAGCGAGGCGTTTAGCGGCGCTGGCGCAGAAAAATGGGGCGGCCGCTGGAATCCGCCCGGCATTAAAACGGTTTACCTCAGCAGCTCAAAGGCGCTCGCCACGCTCGAACTGGTGGTGCATACGGGCAAAGCCATGCTGGAGAAGAGTCGCTTTGTGATCTTTACCGTGCCGATTCCGGAGAGCGAAATTATGGCGCTGGACAGCAGCAAACTGCCCAGCGACTGGCACAAATATCAGCAGCAGGAAGAGACACAGGCGATTGGCGCGGCATTTCTCAATCTGGAGAGTAAATTGCCTCTGCTGCTGACGGTGCCGAGCATTTTGACCGGTGAAGACAATGCCATTTTGCATCCCGATCATCCCGCCGCTGCAGCCCTTATCGCCCAAGCCACTTCAGTGCCCTTCACGCTTGACCGGCGAATTAAAGCCTAACTACATGCGCACCCTACCTGCTGGTACGGCTTTCGTAGGGTCGCCATTGATGGCGTAATGCCGATCAGTTAAGCGCTGAGCGACTTTCGTTCGCCCTCGGCTGGGGCAGTTTCAGCTATGCCGTGCGGCGACCGAGAAGAGGGCGTCTGGCCACGCCCTCTTCACTCCGGGCCCTGCGCCAGCCCATCCCGCCGCTTCGCGGTGCCTTCACTCAATCGCGATTCCTGACGGACCGGCGGCGATTCGCTCCTGCTCAGCGCCGCCTCTCGCCGCATCCCTGCGGCTCGCCCTGGAATCCCTCACTCAGCGGGCTGGGATGTCGCCTCAACACCCGCGCTGCAGCATCAATGCATATTCCTGAATTATCATCGCTGGAACGTCTGTAGGGTCGCCATTCATGGCGACCAGTCATCGGTTATGACAGATTTATTTCACTTAGCGACACTGGCTGGAACAGTTTTGTACACAAATTTGTGCCAGCGAGCCGCAGCCGCCGTTGTTATCGTTTTTACACTGTGATTGCTGCACATAGCAGTTTTGCTGACACGCTGAAACATCGCACTTGGCGGCGATCGGCGTGAGTTGCACCACCGGTGCTTTGCGCTCCGGCTGCCATTGCGGTTGTGCCAGCACGCTGGTGCTGAACAGCAACGCGAAAACCATGATCCACTTCATGAGTGATTCCTCGCAGAAAGGGTGTAAAGAGTATGGCTGTTGCGCGACCAATTACCATGCTGAAACATTTGATTCATCATCACGCATAAATTGCCCTTATCCAGTGCATCGTTGCGCGCCATCGTAGTGCAGCATAGCCAGGTTGAGTGCTGCTGCTTCAATATAAAATCAAGTAGATAGCCGCAGTTCGACCAATCCGCCAATTTGGTACAAAAGTTGCAGTCTCTTCTGTATAGCAAAGGAGACGGTTATGAAAGCGATTGTGATTGGCGCAGGCATTGGCGGTATGAGTGCTGCGATTGCGCTAGAAAAGGCGGGATTTACCACGGCGGTGTTTGAAGCGGTGAAAGAGATGAAGCCAGTGGGCGCAGCCATCTCCATCTGGCCAAACGGCGTCAAATGCCTCAATGCGTTAGGCATGAAAGAGCCGCTGCGCGCGTTGGGCGGCAACATGGCATTTATGGCTTATAACGATGCGCACAGCGGTCATACGCTCACCCGTTTCAGCATGAAGCCATTGGTGCAGCAGGTGGGTGAATATCCCTATCCGGTGGCGCGCGCTGAGTTACAGGCAATGCTAATCGATACTTACGGACGTTCGCGCATCAGCTTCGGCAAGCGCGTAACGCAGGTAGAGCAAACCGAACAAGGCGTCACCGCCTGGTTTGATGATGGCAGCCAGGCCGAGGGCGATTTCCTGATTGCCGCCGATGGTGCGCATTCGGTGATTCGTCACTATGTGCTCGGCGAGCGCGTGGAGCGGCGTTATGCCGGCTACGTGAACTGGAACGGTCTGGTGACCATTGATGAAACCATCGCGCCTGCCGATCAGTGGACCACTTTTGTCGGCGAAGGGAAACGCGTGTCGCTGATGCCGGTCAGCGATAATCGCTTCTACTTCTTCTTTGATGTCCCGCTAGCTAAAGGCCTGCCGGAAGATCGCGCGACGCTGAAAAACGATCTTAAAGGCTACTTCAGCGGCTGGGCCGAACCGGTGCAGCGCTTAATTGAAAGCCTCAATCCGCAAACTACTAATCGGGTAGAAATTCACGATATCGAACCCTTCAGCCGTTTCGTCAAAGGGCGTGTGGCCTTGCTGGGCGATGCGGCGCACAGCACCACGCCGGATATAGGGCAAGGTGGCTGTGCGGCAATGGAAGATGCGGTGGTGCTGGCGCAGACGCTGGCGTCGCATTCGCTGGGGATTGAGGATGCGTTGCTGCGCTACGAAGCGCGGCGCGTGGATCGCACCAAAGATCTGGTCATTAAGGCGCGCAAGCGCTGCGATGTGACGCATGCGAAAGATGCAGAGGTGACTGCGGCGTGGTACGCGGATTTGAAAAACGAAACCGGCGAGCGCGTGCTGGCCGGGATGATCGATACCATTGAAGGCGGGCCGTTCGGGTGAACCGGGTCGCCATGAATGGCGACCCTACAAAGAATCGTTACGCTTCCTCTAACCCACGGTTTTTCAGCATCGGACCGATCTCCGGCGCTTTGCCGCGCCATGCCAGCCACAGATGCTGCAGGTCGGTGCTGTTGCCGCGTGACAGGATATGCTCGCGGAACTGCTGGCCGTTTTCACGCGTTAATCCGCCGCGCTCGACAAAGGCTTGATAGCCATCGTCGGCCAGCATCTGCGTCCAGATATAGGCGTAATAACCTGCTGCATAGCCGCCACCCCAGATGTGACGGAAATAGCTGGAACGATAACGTGGCGGCACTGCGGCCAGTGCAATGTTTTCGGCGGCCAGCGCCTGCAGCTCAAAGTGGCTGACGTCCTGCGGATTATCATCTGTGGTCAGAGAATGCCACTGCAAATCAAGCAGCGCCGCGGCCAGCAGCTCGGTCATGTCGTAGCCTTTGTTGAATTTCGCGGCACGCACCATCTTGTCACGCAATTCGCCAGGCATCGCCTCGCCGCTTTGGTAGTGACGCGCATAGTTAGCAAACACCGCTTCGTTGCTGGCCCAATGTTCATTAATCTGCGACGGGAACTCAACAAAATCGCGCGGCGTGGCGGTGCCGGACAAGCTCGGATAACGCTGCGTGGCAAATAAACCGTGCAGCGCATGACCAAATTCATGGAACAGCGTGATCACTTCATCCCAGCTCAGCAGCGCCGGCTGGCCAGCCTGCGGCTTGGTGTAGTTGCAGACGTTGTAGATCACCGGCTTGGTGCCGAGCAGCGTGCTCTGATCGACAAAATTACTCATCCACGCGCCGCCGCTTTTGTTATCACGCTTGAAGAAATCGGTGTAGAACAGCGCTAGCGGCGTGTCATCGGCATCGAAGATCTCGTAAACGTTGACGTCCGGATGATACACCGGCAGATCGTGGCGCTGGCTGAAACGGATGCCAAACAGCTGGCTGGCGGACCAAAACACGCCCTTCTCCAGCACGTTGTTCAGCTCAAAATAAGGGCGGATTTGGCTCTCATCCAGCGCGTATTTATCTTTGCGTACCTGCTCGGCATAGAAATTCCAGTCCCAGACGCGCAGCGGGAAACTGTGATGCGCTTGCTCAATGGCGCGCTGGATATCAGCGGCTTCGCGTTCGGCGCGCGCTCGCGCGGCAGGCACAATGTTACGCATAAAGGCAAACGCGGCATCCGGCGTTTTCGCCATCTGGTCCTGCATGCTCCACGCGGCATAGGTTTTGAAACCGAGCAGACTCGCCTGCTGGGCACGCAGTTGCGCCATGCGTAACACGATGTCGCGCGTGTCGTTTTCATCGCCCTGCTCACTGCGCGTCAACGCCCGCTGGAACAGCGCTTCACGCGTAGCGCGCACGTGCAGCGATTGCAACGCCGGTTGCTGGGTGGTGTTTTGCAACGCGATCAACCATTCTCCCGCGAAACCGCGGGCTTCTGCTGCAGCTTTGGCATGCGCCAGCTCTTCATCGCTTAGTCCGGCTAACGCTGCCACATCACTCACTATATAGGCACCGGCTTTGGTGGCGGCCAGCAGCTTGTTGCCGAAACGGGTGCTGAGGCTTGCAAGCTCCTGATTACAGGCGCGCAGCTGGGTTTTATCGGCTTCGCTCAGGCTGGCACCCGCCAGCTGGAAATGTTGCCAGGTGACTTCCACCAGACGCATCGCTTCGGCATCCGGACACTGCGAACCGCGCTGTTGATAGACGCTATCGAGGCGGGCAAACAGCTGGCTGTTGAGGCAAATTTCATCATTCAGCGCGGTGAGCTGCGGGGTAATCTGCTCGTCGATTTCCTGTAAGCGATCGCTGGTATTGGCGGATGTCATCGCACCAAACACCAGATTGACACGTTTTAACAGCTGACCACTGCGCTCCAGCGCCTCATAGGTGTTGGCAAAGCTTGGCGCATCCGGATTGCTGGCAATCGCCGCCACTTCGCGGCGTTTCTCTGCAATACCCGCTTCCAGCGCAGGCAGAAAATCGTCTTCCTGAATCTGATCAAAGGGTGGCGTTTGATACGGCAAACTGCTGGTGGTGAAAAACGGATTGGCTCGTGAAGTCATTATCGCTCCTGATAATCAGCAACGCCGCACGGCGGCGGCGGGATGTTTCTATCCTGGCAGTTTCCACCTCTCTCAACAACTTATCGCCTGCTGCTGATAAACGCTGATGATTTCGCCCGCCACCGCCACCGCAATTTCCGCTGGCAACTTGCCCTTCACATCCGCTAAACCAATCGGGCAGCGCAGGCGCGCAACGGATTCGGTGGCAATGCCTTTGCCCTCCAGCCGATAACGAAAGCGCTGGGCTTTCGTCGCCGAGCCAATCACTCCGGCATAGCGGAAATCGCCGCGGCGCAGAATCGCCTCGCTGAGCGCCAGATCCAGCGGATGATCGTGGGTCATCACCACAAAGTAACTGTCGGGGGCGGCTTCCCGCACACAGTCGATAGGATCGTCGACCTGGCGCACCGTGACGCCAGCCGGTACCGCGCGAAACTGCGCGGCGCGGCTATCAATCCAGGTGATATGGCACGGTAAGGTTGCCAGTAAATTTACCAACGCCTGGCCAACATGACCGGCGCCAAACAGGTGAATTTCTGGCTGATGCTGCATCAGCGGTTCAAACAGCAACGTGGCGTGACCGCCGCAGCACTGGCCGAGACGTGCGGCCAGCGCGAACTCTTCACTGCGCGGTTGCGTGCACCGCTGCTGCAGCATGGCACGCGCTTGCGCAATGCACTGATATTCAAGATGACCACCGCCAATCGTCAGAAACGTATCGCTGGCGCTCACCACCATCTTGCTGCCGCGATCGCGCGGTACCGAGCCACGCTCGCTGAGCACGGTGATAAGCACGCAGCTCTCGCGCTTTTCGCGCAGGCTGTGTAGCACGCTGATCCAGTCATGATAAATCATGCTCTGCTCCTGATAAGCGCTGAATCCCCCAGAACACCCGCTCTGGCGTGGCGGGTGCATCCAGTTGCGGATGGCGGCGATAGTTGTCGACGCTGGCGACGGCATCCTGTAACGCACACCATACGGCAATGCCTAACATAAAGGGCGGCTCGCCAACGGCTTTCGAATGGAACACCGTGTCCTGCGGATTTTTGCGATTCTCCACCAGCGTGACGCGCAAATCGCTAGGCACATCGCTGATCGCCGGGATTTTATAGCTGGCTGGGCCGTCGGTGAGCAGTTTGCCCTTATCATTCCATACCAGCTCTTCGCAGGTGAGCCAGCCCATGCCCTGCACGAAACCGCCCTCCACTTGCCCGATATCGATAGCGGGATTCAGCGAGGCGCCCACATCATGCAGAATATCGGCGCGTAGCAGGCGGTATTCGCCGGTCAAAGTATCGACCAACACTTCACAGCAGGCGGCGCCGTAAGAGAAGTAATAGAACGGTTTGCCGCGTCCGGCAGCACGATCGTAATGGATGCCCGGCACTTTATAGAAGCCGGTGGCAGAGAGCGGCACCTGGTTAAGCCAGGCAAGCTGCGCCACCTGAGCAAAAGTGAAGTGCTTCTCACCGACGCGCACAATGCCGTTGCTAAAGCTCACCGCGTCAGCAGCACATTGATGCTGCTGACACAGCATCTCGGTCATGCGCTCGCGCAGGATTTGCGCGGCATTCTGCGCCGCTTTGCCGTTGAGATCGGCGCCGCTAGAGGCGGCCGTTGGCGAGGTGTTCGGCACTTTGCCGGTATCGGTGGCGGTGACCTGAATCTGGCTGATATCGATTTGCAGCACTTCCGCCACAATCTGCGCCACTTTGGTGTTTAAACCCTGACCCATTTCGGTGCCGCCATGATTGAGCTGCACCGTGCCATCGGTGTAAATCAAAATCAGCGCGCCCGCCTGATTAAGGAAGCTGGAGGTAAAGGAGATGCCAAATTTCACCGGCGTCAGCGCCAGCCCACGTTTCATAAAACGGTTGCTGGCGTTAAACGCGCTAATTTCACGGCGACGTGCCGCATATTCGCTGCTGGTTTCGAGCTGGGCGGTCATCTCATCCAGCAGATTGTCCTCCACCTGCTGGTGGAAATGGGTGATGTTGCGATCGGTTTTGCCGTAATAGTTGCGTTTGCGCAGCTCAAGCGGGTCCAGTCCCATTTCACGCGCGATGTGATCCATGATCTGCTCAATCGCCACCATGCCCTGCGGGCCGCCAAAGCCGCGATAAGCGGTGTTAGACGCGGTGTGGGTGCGGCAGCGATAGCCAGTGATCAGCGCATCGCCCAGGTAATAGGCGTTATCGGCGTGGAACATCGCGCGATCAACAATCGATCCGCTGAGATCGAGTGAATAGCCGCAGTTGCCGGCCAAATCAATTTTCACGCCACAGAAGCGGCCATCTGCCTCAACGCCGACGTCGTAACGCACAAAAAACGGATGGCGTTTGCCGGTAATCTGCATATCGTCGCGCCGCGCCAGGCGCATCTTCACCGGTTTACGCAGCTGGCGTGCAGCGATAGCACATAAACAGGCCACACCCGCCGCCTGCGTCTCTTTGCCACCAAAGCCACCGCCCATGCGACGCATATCGATGGTGACTTTGTTCATGGTGATGCCCATCACTTCCGCCACCAGTTTTTGCACTTCGGTGGGGTTTTGCGTGGAGGAGAACACCTGCAGGCTGTCATCTTCGCCAGGAATCACCAGCGCCGTCTGGGTTTCCAGATAAAAGTGTTCCTGGCCGCCGATATGAAACTCGCCCTGAATTCGCCGAGGCGCTCGCGCCAGCGCGGCTTCGGCATCACCGCGTTGATGAACATGTGGCTGCTGCACAAAGAAGCGCTGTTCCAGTGCTTCACGCACGTCGAGTACCGCCGGAAGTGCTTCATACTCAATCATCGCTGCTGCGGCGCCGGCACGCGCCGCTTCCGGAGAGTCAGCCGCGACGGCAATCACAATTTGGCCAAAGTATTCGATGGTGTCCTGCGCCAGCAGCGGATCGCCAGGCTCCAGCGGGCCAACATCGTTGAGGCCTGGCACATCGCGCCAGGTCAGTACGCTGACCACCCCCGGCACCGCGTAGCAGGGTTGCACATCGAGTTTGGTGATGCGCGCGTGCGCATGCTCGCTGAGGCGCGGACAGAGATGCAGTAATCCCGGTAGATCGGGCTTATCGTCAATATATAGCGCTTCACCGGAGACGTGCTTGTCGGCACTTTCATGTTTGTTGCTGCGCCCCACGCCAGTTTGCATGCCGGTGGCGAACTGCGTTTTCAGCAGGGTTTCATTCAGTTCCGGGCGGTTATGAGACATAGCGCGACACCTCGGTAATGGTCAGCTCGCCAGACGCTTGCGCGTAGTAGCGGCGCAGCAGATTGCGTGCCACCTGCAGGCGATAATCGGCGCTGGCGCGGAAGTCGCTCAGCGGCTGGAAATCCATGCTCAGCGCGGCACAGGCTTTTTCAATGCTGGTGAGATTCAGCGGTTGGCCAAGCAATGCTGTTTCCGCTGCCAGCGCGCGTTTCGGTGTTGCTGCCATGCCGCCAAAGGCGATACGCGCTTCCACAATCACCTCATCGTTGATGTGCAGATTGATGGCGGCGAACACGGCGGAAATATCGTCATCCAGGCGTTTCGCCACTTTCCATGCGGTAAAGTTGGGTGACACCGTCACTTTAGGGATAGTGATACTGTGAATGAACTCACCCGGCTGCATTACCGTTTGACGATATGCGGTAAAGAATTGATCGAGCGGAACTTTTCTCTGCCGTTCGCCCTGCTGCAATACCAGTTGTGCGTTCAACGCCAGCAGCATTGGCGCACAATCGCCAATCGGGGATGCATTGCCAATGTTGCCGCCTAACGTGCCCTGATTGCGGATTTGCAGCGAGGCAAAACGCTCCAGCATGCGGCTAAATGCCGGGATCTGCTGCGCCAGAAACTGGTAGCACTGGTGCAAGGAGGCGGCGGCACCGAGATAAATATGGTCTTGATCCTGGTGGCAAATCTTCAGTTCGTTAACCTGCTCCAGCGCAATCAACAGCGGCAGGCGTTGATACTGCTGGGTGATCTGCAGTGTCAGATCGGTGCCGCCCGCCACTAAACGCGCCTCGGGATGCTGCTGATAAAGATCGGCGAGCTGCGCCACGGTTTTCGGCAGATAACAGCGACTGCCATCGGCTTCGATGATCTGCACTTCATCGTTGCTGAGCGCCTGTAAACGCTGCACCAGCGAGGTGGCGTTGGCGGTGAACGCATCTGTACATGCGTGTTCACAGGCCTGCTGCGCTGCATCCATGATCGGACGATAACCGGTGCAGCGGCAGAGATTGCCCGCTAATGCCTGTTCTGCCTGATGACGATTCCAGCCATCACTGTTTTTTTGCAGGGTGAACAGTGACATCACAAAGCCCGGTGTGCAGTAACCGCACTGCGATCCGTGGCAATCCACCATCGCTTGCTGCACGCTGTGCAGTTCGCTGCCCTGTTTAAGATCTTCCACAGTGATCAGTTGCTTACCCTGCAGGCTGCTGACCAGCGTCAGGCAGCTGTTGACCGCCTGATAGTGCATCTGGCCATCGACGACCTTACCGAGCGTAACGGTGCAGGCACCGCAATCCCCTGAGGCGCAACCTTCTTTGGTGCCGCGTCGCTGCTGCGCACCTCGCAGGTAGTTGAGCACGGTGAGATTGGGATCCAGCGCGTGTTCTGTGACTAAACGATTGTTGAGTAAAAACTGAATCATGCGATTTGCTCCTCACTTTCGCGCTGCCATACCGGCTTACCGCTCACCCAGGTCTGCGCAATATTGCGGTCATCGCCCAGCGTCATCAGCACAAAAAGCCGCTCCCAGATATCTTTGCTGTTGGCATGGCGCAACTGCTGCAGCGGCGAGACTGCCGGGTCGAGCACCACGAAATCGGCCTCTTTACCGGGATTAAAGTTGCCGATGACGTCATCCAGATCGAGCGCGTGCGCGCCGCCCAGGGTGGCGTGATAGAACGCTTCGCAGGCGCTGAGTTTGTACTGCTGTAACTGACCGACTTTGTAGGCTTCGCCGAGCGTTTGCAGCAAATTAAAAGTGGTTCCCGCGCCAACGTCGGTGCCGATGCCCATGCGCACGCCCTGCTGCCAGCAGCGTTTGATATTGAACAAGCCGCTGCCGAGAAACAGGTTTGAGGTCGGGCAGAAAGCAATCGACGAATCGGTGTCGTGCAGGCATTGCCACTCTTTATCTTCCAGATGCAAACAGTGGGCGAACACGCTGCGTTTGCCGGTGAGTTGGTGATGATGGTAGACGTCGAGATAACCGTCACGCTCCGGGAACAGTGCTTTTACCCAGGCGATCTCCTGCTGGTTTTCACTCAAGTGCGTGTGCATCCAGACATCCGGAAACTCTTCGCGCAGCTGACGCACTTTGTCTAGCAGCGCCGGCGAGGATGTGGGCGCAAAGCGCGGCGTGAGCGCATAGCTCAGGCGACCACGTTGATGCCAGCGTTCAATCAGTTCACGCGAGTGCTGGTAGCTCTGTTCCGGCGTTTCGGTTAGGTATTCCGGCGCGTTGCGATCCATCATCACTTTGCCGGCAATCAGGCGCATATCCAACTGATGCGCCGCGCTAAATAACGCATCCACCGACTGCTTGTGCACAGTACCAAACACCAGCGCGGTGGTGGTGCCGTTTGATAACAGTTGCTGCAGGAAGAACGCCGACATTTTTGCTGAGTGATCGGGACAGTGATATTGGCTTTCCACCGGGAAGGTGTAGTGATTCAGCCATTCGAGTAACTGTTCGCCGAAGGCACCAATCATCTCAGTTTGCGGGTAATGAATATGGGTATCGATAAAGCCCGGCACAATCAGTTTGCCGCGCAGATCGGTAACCTCTGCCGGATTGACGCGCCCTTCCGCGATCTGCCAGCTTTCGAGGCTGACCACTTTGCCGTCGCGCAGTGTTAATAAGCCATCTTCAAGATAGCGCGCGTTAGCGGCGATGTCGTCCGGCTGCGCGGCCAGAGCGGTGATATCAAAGAAGCTGGCGCGCAGCAGCGTTTCGGATGCGTAAGGCATAACGGTTCCTTGGTGCTTTTTATGTGCAGGTAATTGCTTAAAGATAGTTTGCAAAGCGCATGCCAACGCAAAGAACAAAAAATACTGTTTAAATTCAATATAATAGGTTGATTTGACTGGTTTTTGTGTCAAGCTGGCATAGCAATCGTATGCGCAACCGCTTGCTTATAGTGGCAAACGGTTGCTATTTAACATTGCGGTGAGTTTTGCCTCATAACGCCTGTTTTTAACCCAAGGACGTGCGTCTTTGTGGTGCGTGATTGCACTCTCAACGTGCAGGCAAAATCCTGCAACAGCTTGCACTTGGTTTTCATGAGCATGGGTTCAAGGTTAATGCTAAGGTGTGGCTGATAACCTGAAATCGTTTAAGGAACAGTGAGATGATTATTTTTGTTACTGGCGCAACTGCTGGTTTTGGTCAAAGTATCACCCGCCGCTTCATTGCTACAGGTCACAAGGTGATCGCCAGCGGACGTCGCGCTGAGCGCTTAAAAGAGTTGAAAGAAGAGCTGGGCGACAATCTGTATACCGTGCAGCTGGACGTGCGCAATCGCGCCGCCATCGACGAAGTGATTGCCGCCCTGCCCGCCGAATGGCGCGATATTGATGTGCTGGTGAACAATGCCGGCCTGGCGCTGGGCGTTGAACCGGCGCATAAAGCCAATATTGAAGATTGGGAAAATATGATCGACACCAACAATAAAGGCTTGGTGTATATGACGCGCGCAGTGCTGCCTGCGATGGTTGAGCGCAACGTGGGGCATATTGTGAATATCGGTTCGATAGCCGGCAGCTGGCCATATCTAGGCGGTAACGTTTATGGCGCGACCAAAGCGTTCGTGCGTCAGTTCAGCCTGAATCTGCGTACCGACCTGCACGGCACCGCGCTGCGCGTAACCGATATTGAGCCAGGTTTAGTTGGCGGCACCGAATTTTCTAACGTGCGCTTTAAAGGCGATGATGGCAAAGCGGAACAGGTATATGAAGGCACCACCGCACTGACGGCCGAAGATGTTACCGAAGCGGTATATTGGGTGACCACACTGCCAAAACACGTCAACATCAATACGCTCGAGATTATGCCCGTAACGCAAACCACCGCAGGTTTGAAGGTGCATAAAGGCTAACAGCAGCTGCACGCTGCGCCATCGAGATACCCGGGGCGACCATCCCGTGAGGCGCTCCGGCGGCTTTCGCCGCTACGACCTCATCGGGATGTTTCCCCTAATATCGTACTTTCATGTTGTCGGTGATTAAACACGGCTCCAGCCTGCAACGATGATCAGCATACCGCTAAAAGCAACCAGCGCGCCGACCCAATCCCACGTACTCAGCTTCACACCATCCACCACACGCAGCCAGATTAGCGCGGTCAACACATACACGCCGCCATACGCCGCATAGACGCGTCCGCTTGCCGCTGGATGCAGCGTCAATAACCAGACGAACAGCGCCAGGCTCGCCGCCGCCGGCACCAGCAGCCAGGCCGTCATGCCCCTCTTCAGCCACAGCCACGGCAGGAAACAACCCACAATTTCCGCGATCGCAGTGATAAAAAACAGCAAGGTGGTTTTCACCAGCATGGTAAATCTCTCACTAAGCTAAACAGAGTGCTCACCGCTGGTGAGCAAAGAAGCAGCGATGATATACTAGCGACTAAGGTTGTTACAGCCGCGATCCCGGCTGTGCTGGTGTTAACTGAAGGAAATGACAATGAAAAAACTGTTTTCTGCCCTGCTGGCTACCGTGCTGACTTCCAGCGTGTTGCTGGCTGCGCCAATGGCTTCCGCCAAAACCGATCGCCTGATTATTGAAGATGGTAGCAGCGCATCCAGCAACGAAGCCGCTCGCCAAAGTAAAGAGCAATGGAACGATACCAAAAACCTGCGTAACAAAGTGAATACGCGCGTTGAGAAAGAGTTCGACAAAGCCGATAAAGCCTTTGATACCCGCGACTCCTGCGAGAAGAGTTACAACGTTAACGCTTACTGGGAACCCAATACGCTGCGCTGCCTTGATCGTCGTACCGGACGTCCGCTGGCGCCATAATTGGTCATCACTGCTATAGTTTCGATAGGAATTCTGACCAACGGAGTGAATGATGAAAAAACGTAATGCAGTTCTGTTGATGGCGATGCTGGCGCTGCCGGTTCTGGCGCAGGCATCTTGTGAAAGTGTTAAAGCGGACATCAGCAAAAAAATTATTAACAACGGCGTTGCCGAATCGGACTTCACGCTGGATATCGTGGCCAATGATCAAGCCGATCAGGTCGGCGGTCAGGTTGTGGGCCATTGTGAGAACGACACACAGAAAATCGTCTACAAGAAAAATGGTCGTGACGGCGACAGCAGCGTACCAGATAGCGCTGGCAGCTCGCAGGATACGCCAGCGCAGTAAACCTTCGGGCGGCTCTCAGGCCGCCCTGCTTTACTCCACTTCCGGCCTTTGACGCGGCATCATCCACGCAACCCACAGCGTTAACAGCGCAATCAGCAGTGAAACCACAAACACCCAATGTAAAGAGCTGGCAATTTGCCCGGTCCAGTCATGCAGCGTCGCCTCCGGCAGCGCCTGGCGGCTCTGGTGCGACATGATTTTTTGCATCGGATCGTCGGCCTGCGGCAGACGCAGCGAGAGGTTGAGATTGAGCACCGCGCCTAATAATGCCGTTCCAATTGCCGAGCCGATCATGCGACTGAACATGATTGAGGCGGTGCAAATGCCACGAATATCGTAATGGGCATGGTTCTGTACCGACACCAAAAAGGTGGTGCTGGTCATGCCCATGCCGGTGCCAATCACAAAGGCGGTTAAACCGGCCTGCATGATCGAGCTGTCGCTGCGCAGTAGCAGCAGCAATGCGCTACCAGCGATCAGCAGTAACGCCCCCATTTGCGCAGTGAAGCGGTACGATGTCACCAGCATCAATCGTCCGCTCAGGGTGCTCGCCAGCGGCCAGCCAATCGACATCATCGCCAATGCGCTACCCGCCTGCAGCGGCGTGCCGCCGGTAATCCCCTGAATCCACGTCGGCAAAAAAGCGCTGATGCCCATCATGCTGGCACCGATAATCAGATTGCCGACGTTGCCGGCGACAATCAGCCGACTGCGCCAAATCTCTAGCGGGAAGAGCGGTGCATCGGCGCGCTGTTCATGATGTTTCAGGCGCCAGGCAGCAACCAGCGCTAACAGCAGGAACGGCAGCAGCCAATAACCCAGCACCTCGGCTTGCAACAGCGCCACCAACAGCGCCGTAACGCAGATCATCAGCCAGCAACTGCCGGTGAGGTTAAGCGTGGTTTGCTGGTTCTGCTCACGTGTCGGTAGAAAACGCGCCAGCAGCAGCATTGCGATGAGGCCAATCGGCACGTTGACCCAGAAAATCACCGACCAGCTGAAGTGCTGCACCAGCCAGGCGCCGCTGAGCGGGCCAATGATCGCCGCGACGCCCCAGACGCTAGAGAGCCAGCCCTGTACGTTCGCGCGTTCGCGCGGCGAGTAGACGTCCGCCACGATGGTTGAGGTAAGCGGCATAATCGCGCCTGCGCCCAATCCCTGAAAGGCACGGAACAGGATCAGCCACGTCATGCTGTGGGCAAATCCGCATAGAATGGAGCCGACCAAAAATAGCGACACGCCGATAAACAGCAGCCGTTTGCGCCCCCACATATCGGCTAAGCGGCCATACAGCGGCACACTGACCGCCTGCGTCAGCAAATAGATGGAAAATACCCAACCGAACTGCGCAAAGCCGCCAAGATCGGCAATGATGGTTGGCATCGCGGTGGCCACGATGGTGACTTCAATCGCCGCCATAAACATCGCTAGCATGCAGCCGATGAGAATCCAGTGACGATGTTCCGTGTTCAATTCTGCAGTTTCAGTCATACGTCTCCCTAATTTCTAACAAGGCTAGCTCAAAATTCACCGCAGCAGTTTCCTCTGTGTGCGCCACTTTGTGACGCCGTCACCTATTTCGATGAAAATTTTTTATTGTCGGATAATGCCTTATTCCACGCGGGTTAAGCACAATTTTTTATCGTTTCTATCTGTCTGATTTTGCCGCAAAAACTGGCGCTTATCGGCAAGCATTGCTATAGCTTTTTACGGTGCTTTCCAGTTATTCGCTGCAAAAGCATCTGCTAACAGTCATTTTAACTGCAATTTAAAAGGATGAAGGATTTTCGTAGGTGTGTGTTTCTGCACTGCGCCGTCATCCTGAGAATGACATAACCCGATCGAACGATTTTTTAAATCAGGGAGATACTTGCTATGCAAAATGCATCGCTCGCCCGCCGTGCTGGACTGGCATTGCTCGCAATCATTGCGGTGATAGCCCTGCTGGTGTGGGGGCTGGGCCTGAATACGCTGCGCGATCGCCGAGAGGATTTAATTTATCTCGCGCAGCAGCATCTGTTTTTAGTGTTTTGGTCGATGTTCTTCGCGCTACTGGTCGGTATTCCCAGCGGCATTTTACTCAGCCGTCCTTTCGCCCGTCGCTGGGCAGAATACGTGATGCAAATCTTCAACGTGGGTAATACGCTGCCACCGCTGGCGGTATTGGCGCTGGCCATGGTGATCGTGGGTATTGGCGATCGACCTGCGCTGATTGCCCTGTTCCTCGCCTCGCTGCTGCCGATTGTGCGTAATACTTTTGCCGGTTTAAGTGCGGTTCCGCCGTCGCTGATTGAAGCCGCCAACGGTATAGGTATGACTAAGTTTCAGCGTTTGCGTCAGGTAGAGATTCCCAACGCGTTACCGGTGATTTTAGCCGGTGTACGCATCGCCACCGCGATTAACGTGGGTACTGCGCCCTTAGCCTTCCTGATTGGCGCCAGCAGCTTTGGTGAGCTGATCTTCCCTGGCATTTACCTCAACGACTTCCCAACGCTGATTCTGGGCGCAGTCGCAACGGCGTTAGTTGCCCTGATTCTCGACATGCTGCTTGCGGCATTGGGACGTTATCTCAGCCCGCACTCTGCGGCTTAACACAAGGAGTTTTGTGATGGCCACTGCCAATAAGCTGGCGCGCTGGGTAAAACGTACTGCGCTGGCACTGAGCGCGACGCTGCTAATCAGCCAAAGCGCCGCCGCTGCAACCCCCATTACCATGGCGACCAAAAGTTTTACTGAGCAACACATCCTGTCTGCGATGACGGTGCTGTGGCTTCAGAAAAAAGGTTTTCAGGTGATTCCGAAGACCAATATCGCCACCACTATTGGTCGTAACGCGATGATCAATAAACAGATTGATATGACCTGGGAGTACACCGGGACTTCACTGATCATCTTTAATCACATCAATAAGCCGATGTCGACCGAAGACGCCTATAAGACGGTGAAACAGCTGGACGCCAAACTGGGATTGGTGTGGCTCAATCCTGCCCCGATGAACAACACCTATGCGTTTGCTATGCAGCGTGACCGCGCGGACAAAGAAGGCATCAACACCATGTCGCAGCTGGTGGCGAAGCTGGAAGAGGTGCGCAAGAACGATCCGGACCACAACTGGAAACTCGGTTTGGATCTCGAATTCTCAGGACGCTCCGATGGCCTGAAGCCGCTGCAAAAAGCCTACAACATGCCGCTCGACAGACCGCAGATTCGCCAGATGGATCCCGGCCTGGTGTACAACGCGATTCGCGATGGGTTTGTTGATGCCGGCCTGATCTATACCACCGATGGCCGGGTGAAAGGCTTCGAACTCAAGGTATTAGAAGATGATAAGCACTTCTTCCCAAGTTACAACGTCACGCCTGTGGTGCGTCAGGATGTGCTTGAGAGCCATCCAGGGTTAGATAGCGCGCTCAATCAGCTGTCGGCATTGATTAATGACGAAGCCATCACCGAGATGAACAAGCGCGTCGATATCGATCATCAGTCACCGCAACAGGTGGCGCGTGATTTCCTTCAATCTAAAAACATGCTGTAAGGAGGCGCTGTGGATACCTTGCATTACATCATGAATAACTGGCACACCTTGATGACGCTCACCTGGCAACATACGTGGCTGGTTTTGGTGGCGGTCGGTTTCGCGATCATGGTTGGCGTGCCGCTGGGCATTTTGATTGTGCGCTTCAAATGGCTGGCGACGCCGGTATTGGGTATTGCCACCATTGTGTTAACCATTCCGACCATTGCATTGTTTGGCTTGATGATTCCGCTGTTTTCGATGATCGGCCAGGGCATCGGCGCCCTTCCCGCGATTACTGCGGTTTTCCTCTATTCGTTACTGCCGATTGTGCGCAATACCCATACCGCACTGGAGAATTTGTCGCCGGGTCTGCGTGAAGCCGGTCGCGGGATTGGCATGACCTTCTGGCAACGCCTGCGCTGGGTAGAAATTCCGATGGCGCTGCCGGTGATTTTCGGCGGTATTCGTACTGCGGTAGTGATGAACGTAGGTGTCATGGCGATTGCTGCGGTCATTGGTGCCGGCGGCCTGGGCCTGCAGCTACTCGACGGTATCAGCGGCAGCGATGTGCGCATGTTGATTGCTGGTGCTTTAATGATTTGTTTGCTCGCGATTGTGCTTGATTGGCTGCTGCACCGTTTGCAGTCGGCGTTGACTCCTAAGGGGATTCGATAATGATAAAACTGGAAAACCTGACGAAAACCTTTACGCAAAAGAACGGCACGTCATTAAATGCCGTAGATAACGTCAGCCTGGAAGTCCCTGCCGGGGAAATGTGTGTGCTGCTCGGCCCATCGGGCTGTGGCAAAACCACGACGCTGAAGATGATTAACCGTTTAATCCCGTCCTCAAGCGGCAGAATTTTAATCAACGGTGAAGACACCAGCGGACAGGATACCGTGACCCTGCGCCGTAACATTGGCTATGTCATCCAGCAGATTGGTCTGTTTCCGAACATGACTATCGAAGAGAACATCACCGTGGTGCCGCGCATGCTCGGTTGGGATAAAAAGCGCTGCCGCGAACGCGCCACGGAGCTGATGAGCATGGTGGCACTCGATCCGACCAAGTTCTTGCATCGTTACCCGCGTGAAATGTCCGGTGGGCAACAGCAGCGTATCGGCGTGATTCGCGCGCTGGCCGCTGATCCACCGGTATTGCTGATGGATGAACCTTTCGGTGCGGTCGATCCAATTAACCGTGAAGTGATTCAGAACGAATTCCTTGAGATGCAGCGTCAGCTGAAGAAGACCGTGATGCTGGTAAGCCACGATATCGATGAAGCGCTGAAACTCGGCGACCGCATTGCGGTGTTTGGTCAGGGTAAAATTGTGCAGTGCGCCAGCCCGGATGAGCTGCTGGCAAAACCCGCCAACGATTTTGTCGGCTCTTTTGTCGGTCAGGACCGTACGCTGAAACGTTTGTTGCTGGTGCAGGCGGGCGATGTTACCGATCAACTACCTACCATCACCGTGCAGCGTAATACGCCATTGCAGGATGCTTTCGCCACCATGGATGATAACGATATGCGTTCGGTGACGGTGGTGGATGAAGATGGCAAGCCACTGGGTTTTGTGAAGCGTCGCGAAGCGCGTGCCGCAACGGGCCGCTGCGAAGAGATGCTGCATACCTTTAAAGTGACGGGCAAAGCGGAAGAAAACCTGCGCGTAGTGTTATCGAAACTCTATGAGCACAACACAGTGTGGATGCCGATTGTTGATGAGGATGGGCGTTACAGCGGCGAGATATCGCAGGATTATATTGCTGATTATCTGAGCTCTGGACGCACGCGTCGTCGGTTGAATCCGTAAAATTTTGTGCAGTCGCCGAGGGGCATATGGCAGATCGTAAAGTCGCCATAAATCGTCCCTGAGGCTCAGCCCGCGCCTTCCCTGGCGCGGGATGCTTTACTCCTCTGCCATATGCCCCTCGGCTCTTTGACTCGGTGCGTTTAGTTAGGACGATTCCTCAACCGTTTTAACTGCAACCACTTCACCACGTTCAGCTGGCAGAATCACATTAAGCACAATCGCCAGCATCCCACCCGTTGTCACCGCATGACCAAACAGATTGCTTACCAATGCAGGAAACTGTTTCAGCACTTCAGGTACCGCTTCTACGCCTAAGCCGATACCGAACGAAACCGCGACAATCAACATCTCGCGACGTCCGAGCGGCGTTTGCGTCATCACGCGAATACCTGCCGCAACTACGCTACCAAACATCACAATAGTTGCTCCGCCAAGCACCGGCGGCGGAATCTGCTGCAGCAAATAACCAATGGTTGGGAACATCCCGAGCAGCAGCAACATCACACCAATCACCATGCCAACATAGCGACTGGCCACGCCGGTCATCTGGATGACGCCGTTATTTTGCGCGAAAGTGGTATTTGGAAAGGCAGAAAAAACCGCAGCGAGTAAGCAACTAATCCCATCGGCAAAAATGCCGCCCTGCATACGGCGCTCAAACTCCTCGCCCTCAATCGGCTGTTGCGACAGCATGCAGTTGGCCGTGAGATCGCCAACCGCTTCAATCACCGCAATCACAGAGACCAACGCAATGGGCACGAAGATGGTCCAGTCGAAAGCAAAACCAAAACGAAACAGTTCAGGCATCATCAGCCAGGGCGTCTCCGCCATCGGCTTCAGGCTGAGATGTCCGGTTAAGGCTGCCGCGAGACAACCCACGGCAATACCGGCAACCACCGCGACAAGGCGCGTCCAGCGATTTTGCGAACGGTTTAACACAATAATCACCAGTAGCGTCAGCGCCCCCAGCGCCAGGTTGCCGGGTGCACCGAAATTGGTGGCGTTATGTCCGCCGGCCCAATCGGTGATGCTGACCTTAATCAGGCTGATACCAATTAAGGTAATCACGGTGCCGGTCACCACCGGCGTCAGCACTTTACGCAACGGCGCAATACAGCGGCTGATCAGCATCGGAATCATGGCCGCGACCAGGTTGCAACCAAAGATCATCGCCATGATCTCTTCGGGCGATCCACCGCGTGCCTTGACCATTAACCCTCCCGATAAAATTACCCCGAGAAAGGCAAAACTGGTGCCCTGCAGGCAGATCATTCCGGCGCCAATCCCCATAAAGCGACGCGCCTGTAGAAATGTCCCCAGACCAGAAACCACCAGCGACATGCTGATCAGGTAAGGAATCCACGCCTGGAGTCCCAGTACGGAACCGATAATCAGCGGTGGCGTAATAATGCCAACGACGCTGGCCAGTACATGCTGCAGTGCGGCACAAAATGCAGGCAATGGACCGATGCGGTCATTCAGCCCATATAACAAACCTTTTTCATCTGATTGCGACATAACGCGGCTCCGGCAAGATATTCATCAGGGGAGCTGATGCATGAATCACGCCATCGCGAAAGAAACAGCGTGTTTTTTATAATAAGAAATTGAAATCATGAGGATTTAACTGAAGAGGAGGAATGGCCGAGCCATGAAACCATGGGTTCAGCCATTGATCATTTGCTGCATTTTGTTTCATCAGGCGGCGGGCTTTGCACTATCGTCGTGCGACAACACCGTATTCAGTAAAGAAATATCCAGGTAGCCGCTCAGTTCGCGCTGTTCGGCGCGTGGAAGATAAGGCAACTCGCCGAGCAGTGGCGCAGCCAATTTTTCGCGTAAAACCGCAATGATTTCAGCGTAATGCGCTAAACCGGGATTAATACGATTCGCGACCCAACCCACTAATTGCAATCCATCAAGCGCAATGGCATCGGCGGTCAGTAAAGCATGGCTGATGCAACCCTCTTTAATTCCCACCACCAGCACCACCGGCAGATGCTCTTGTTGCACCCATTGTGATAAAGGCTGCCGATTGTTCATTAAACTGCGCCAGCCGCCGGTGCCTTCCACCACCACGCGGGCTGCGCACTCCTGTAACTCCTTCAACCCCTGACTTAGCTGTGCATAATCAACGTGCTGTGACGAGCCGGTGCTAATCGCATCCTCTTCCAGAATGATAGGGTTAACGGCGTGATAAGGCAGAGTGAGACCGGAAGAGTGCTGTAGTAACACTGCATCTTTATTACGTAATCCTTCCGGCGTGAGCTGCGCGTTTCTGGCAACAGGCTTGAAACCTGCGGCGCAGACATTCGCTTGGGCAAAGCACTGCAACAACGCGCGTGAAACCACGGTTTTACCCACCGCGGTGTCGGTACCGGTGACAAAAAGCGTTTTCACCTTTCTCCTCCTTCATTAAAGCGATGTGTAACGTGCGAAGGAGGCAGTTTAAGGAAATGTTTTTGATGGCAGATTGCGTTAGCGCAAACTTAAGGCGGGCTGTCATTATCCCTGCAACAGTTTTACCAATAAATGGCCGCTATATAGCGCGTCTTTTATCAGCGCAGCGCCGCCGAAGGTGCCAGGATCGCTGAAAGCCGTTGGTGTCAGCTGGATTTCGCTACTGTAAGCCGGCAATGCCTGCTGACGAATGGTACTGCTCACCGCAGGAAACAGGACATCAGCCGCCTGATTTAGCGGCGAACCGATAAGTATTTGTTGAGGATTAAAGATGTTGACCATCATTGCCAGCATGCGGCCAACATGATGCCCGACACCGGCGATGACGTCGCGCGCCAAACGATCGCCCTGCTGCGCAGCGGCACAAAGCGTTTCAATGGTGAGTGGCGCCTGATGCAATAGGCTATCTGGCTGCGATGGCAAACGCTGCGCCGTCAGATTCAACAGACTTCCGGTGCTGGCCACGGTTTCGAGACAGCCATTATTGCCGCAATAACACTGCTGGCCATAAGGATCGATTTGCGTATGCCCGATCTCCACCAGGGTGCGGCCACTTTTATGCAGCAGCTGTCCTCCGCTAATCACACCGGCGCCAACGGTTTCATTGATTACAATCTGAATCACATTCTGTGCACCGCTTGATGCACCAAACAGCGCTTCGGCTAACGTCCAGGCAGAAATATCATGCTGCACAAAAACCGGCAAACCGGTGCGCTCTGCCAGCGTTTCGCCTAAGGGCATATCCTGCACGTCATAACCTGGCATACGATGCACCACACCGGATGCGGCGTTGATTAATCCCGGTAAGGTAATGGCGATGGCCGTTAAACGCTCCAGCTTGCTTTGGTGGCGAATAAAGAAGTCATTCACTACATCATGCAGCGTTTGCAGCAGCGGTTTTTCAGCGGTGGCGTGTAACGGCAAACGATCTTCCTGCAACGCGCGCGTGCTGAGATCGCGCAGCGTCAGCGTAATCTGTCCCGGTTGAATGCGAACGGCGAGATAGTGCCAGGCTAACGTATCGAGAATGAGACCAATCGCTGGACGACCGCGGCTGCCCGGCTCCTGAAATTCGGTTTCCTGTACCAGATGGGCATCGAGCATTTCACGCACGATTTTGGTAATACTGGCGGGTGCTAACTGGGCACGTTTAGAAAGCTCAATACGCGAAATCGGGCCGTAAAGGTCAATCAGTCGGTAAACCACACCTGCGTTGGTCTGTTTTATCTGGTCAATATGGCCAGGTTGACTGTACAGATTCACGCCCTGCTCCCATTATTTTCGCGCTTCTAAATAAACAGCAGCTATGGTGATGCAGATTGACCGGCAGCGTCAAATATTTGATTAGAAATGTGATTTATCGCACATAAAGTTTATGCCGCTGCCCGCAAGGTGGTTCAAATCTCTGCGTTTTGTAGCATCAACGACATCATATGAGTCATCTGCGCACTGGGTTCGCGCATTGCTGACCACACCAGCCAAACTTCAGAAATCGCGTCACTCTCCTGTAACGGAATCCATACCACGTCTGCCAGGCGCGCGCGCCGGAATGAAGCCGGTAAAATCGAAACGCCAAGACCGGTCGCCACCAGTCCAAGAATAGTCATCGCTTCGCCCACTTCCTGGGTAATAAAGGGTTTGATTTGATAGCGATGCAGCAGTGCCAGAATTTCACCATACAGCGCAGTTCCACCCTGCGGATCGAAAAACACAAAGGGTTCGTTGGCCAGCGCCTGAATGGAGATCGATTCAGCATCGGCCAGTGGATGCGCCCAGTGCACCACCGCGCAAAGCGGCTCACGCAGCAACACGCGATGCTGCAGATCAGCCGGTAACGGCGTATTACGCATTACCCCCAGATCCAGCCGGTTATCATGCAGAGGCGCCAGCTGCTGACGCGTATTGTTCTCCTGCATCTGAATGTGCACGTCAGGCCAGCGCTGACGAAATTGATAGAGCGCATCCGAGACTAATCCGGTAAAAGGAGCCGAAGAGGTAAAACCAATCCGCAACTCGCCCTCCTGACCACTATGTACACGCGCGGCGCGGCGAGCGGCTTGATCAACCTGCAGTAGTATCGTGCGCGCATCCTGCAAAAACAGTTCGCCGGCCGGCGTAATTTGCACGCTGCGATTGGTGCGCGTGAACAGTTGCGCACCAATCTCCTGCTCCAGCTGTTGAATCTGCTGGCTGAGCGGCGGCTGTGAAATATTCAGACGCTGCGCGGCACGGCCAAAATGCAACTCTTCCGCAACCGCGATGAAATAGCGTAAATGACGTAACTCTATATTCATATGTTAAACGTCTTATTTGAGATTATTAATATATTGTACAACCTATTCGCCCTTTCCTACAGTAACGCTATGCTTCCCAAACCGAGGATGTTCCGTGAGTCGCTCTTCCCAGGCGGTGATACTCGATGAAGACGAGATATCGGTAAAGCCTGCTTCAGCTGCAACCCCTTCAGAATGGATTGAACGCGGATCGCCGCAGTTTATGCGCGTGACGCTTGCCCTGTTCTCCGCCGGCCTTGCCACTTTCGCTCTGCTTTATTGCGTGCAGCCCATTTTGCCGGTGCTGTCACAGCAGTTTGGCGTTTCCCCGGCGCAAAGCAGCATCTCGCTCTCGCTCTCGACCGGCTTAATGGCGTTGGGATTGCTGTTTACCGGTCCATTATCTGATGCGATTGGCCGTAAATCGGTAATGGTCACCGCTTTGTTACTGGCCGCCATTTGTACCCTAATCTCGGCGACCATGAGCAGTTGGCAAGGCATTTTGCTGATGCGCGCATTGATCGGTTTATCGCTGAGTGGCGTCGCGGCAGTTGGCATGACCTATTTGAGTGAAGAGATTCATCCGCGGGTTATCGCCTTTTCAATGGGGCTGTATATCAGCGGTAACTCGATTGGCGGCATGAGTGGACGTCTGCTCACCGGCGTACTCACTGACTTCTTCTCCTGGCGTGTCGCGGTTGGGGTGATTGGCTGCTTCGCGCTGGCGGGTGCGCTGATGTTCTGGAAAATTCTGCCGGCATCACGCCACTTTAGGCCCGCCTCGCTTCGTCCGCGCAGTTTATTGATCAATTTCCGCCTGCACTGGCGTGATAAAGGTCTGCCGCTGCTGTTTGCCGAAGGCTTCCTGTTAATGGGCGCGTTCGTCACGCTATTCAACTACATCGGATATCGTCTGCTCAGCGCGCCGTGGTCTTTGAGCCAGGCGGTGGTGGGTTTACTCTCGGTAGTGTATTTGACGGGGTCATGGAGTTCGCCGAAGGCCGGTGCCATGACCAGCCGCTTCGGGCGCGGCCCGGTCATGATTGCTGCCACCGCGATCATGCTGGTTGGTCTGCTGCTCACGGCGTTCAACTCGCTGTGGCTAATCTTACCTGGCATGATGCTGTTCACCGCCGGCTTCTTTGCGGCACACTCGGTGGCCAGCGGCTGGATTGGCCCGCGCGCGCGCCGCGCTAAAGGCCAGGCATCGTCACTCTATCTGTTCAGTTATTATGTTGGCTCTAGCGTGGCGGGTACGCTGGGCGGGGTTTTCTGGCACAGCTATGGTTGGAACGGCGTCACCGCGTTCATTAGCCTGCTATTGTTAATGGCTTTGCTGGTTGGCTGGCGTTTGCAGTGCCGAAAACTGTAATACCTTTCATCTTTTAAGCGGGGCGTTAGCGCCCCGTTCTCTTCTGCGGTCCACGTCATCCGGCATTCTGCCAGTCCCAGATAAAACAAAACGGCCATTCATCGCTATAATTCATTCCATTCCAACAATAGTTAGACTTTTTATTATTTCACAGCAATGAGGCCGTAAGATGGAACTCTATTATTACGTCGATAAGCATGCCGGCTATAACGACAACCATGTAGTACATGCAACGGGATGCCCGTTCTTACCTTCCGATAATGCACGGCGTTTTCTGGGTACCTTCTACACGCCCAACGCGGCTATTCAGCAGGCGCGTAAATTTTATGCCAGCGCGTTAGGATGTGAGCACTGCTGCCCGATTGGGCTAAAAAAAAACATGACAACCCAGAATAGCGTGGCACTAAAACATATGGTGAGACTCTGATAATAGTGGTCTGAGAATGGCCGGGCAGCGAAGTCATTTTGTTAAGCGGTACTGAGGCGTTTCATAATAACGATAAAATTCAGCTTAATATTCACTGGATCTTCCTGCAGCTTTTCAGCGGTAAGATCCAGCCGTCCATTCTCAGCGCTAAGGTCGATACGTCGCAGCAAGAAACATTAATAACCTCAGGCTATTAACCACGCTTTCGGCGATAAAAAATATTCAGTAATAAAAGCCCGACAAAAGGTTTCCCTCAGCTCATTAATGCTCCACAATAGCGGCAATTTGTGACACCGGTCACTTAAATTGGGTGCCACGCCGGCCCTTTCACTCGCTGTCTGACAGATTTGAACTCCATGCAATCTACTACCGTCTCCCGTAAAACAGCCTGGCTGCGCGTCGTGCTGCTGGCTATTGCCGCTTTTGTTTTTAATACCACCGAATTTGTTCCGGTCGGTTTGCTGTCGGATATTGCCGCCAGTTATGCCATGAAGACTGCCGATGTCGGCATCATGCTGACTATCTATGCGTGGGTCGTGGCACTCTTATCGCTACCGTTAATGTTGCTGACCCGCAACATTGAGCGGCGTTTGCTGCTGTCAATCCTGTTTATCGTCTTCGTCGCCAGCCATGTGCTCTCCTCCGTGGCGTGGGATTTCACCTCGCTGGTAATCTCGCGCATTGGTATTGCCTTAGCACATGCGGTCTTTTGGTCGATTACCGCTTCGCTGGCTATTCGCGTAGCGCCTGCCGGTAAGAAAACCCAGGCATTAAGTATGCTGGCAACCGGTACGGCGCTGGCGATGGTGCTGGGCGTACCGATTGGTCGTATCGTTGGTCAGTATCTTGGCTGGCGCACGACTTTTGGCATGATTGGTCTTTCGGCATTAGTCCTGATGATTTTGCTGATGCGCGTCTTGCCACGTCTGCCAAGCGAACATACCGGTTCGCTGAGCAGCGTGCCGATGCTGTTCCGCAGACCCGCGCTGGTGGCCATGTACATCCTGGTCACAGTCGTGGTAACCGCGCATTATACCGCTTACAGCTACATCGAACCTTTTATGCAAGTGGTCGCGAATGCTGATGCTAATTTTACCACCCTACTTCTGCTGCTGTTTGGATCGGCTGGGATTATCGGCAGCATATTGTTCAGTACCCTGGGCAACAAATTCCCTTCGGCAATGCTGATCGCCGCAATTGCGATGATCACACTCAGCATGGGGCTGCTGGTGTTTGCTGCGGTGCGTCCGGCAGCTATCACCGTGTTGTGCATCATCTGGGGCATGGCGATGATGATGATTGGCCTGGCAATGCAGGTGCGCGTACTGGCGCTGGCGCCAGACGCTACCGACGTCGCCATGTCGCTATTCTCGGGTATTTACAACATCGGAATTGGCGCCGGTGCCTTGCTGGGCAACCAGGTTAGCCTGCATATGAATATGTCAGATGTTGGTAACGTGGGTGGCATTATTGGTCTTGCCGCGTTGTTCTGGTGCATTGCTATCTTCCGCCGCTATCCGCAGTTACGTTCTAACGGATAATAAAAAAGGCTTCAGAAGGATAATCTTCTGAAGCCTTTTACTTGTCTCGCCCGCCGCGCGTTTCCGCGCTTCGCACAATAATCAATTAGTTATAAATTACCGCTGTGCCATTTAACTTGTTGTTGCCAGAGGTCGAAGTGATGCGGAAAGACTTTGCTCCGGCAGCATTGGCCTTTTCCGCTAGCTGATTCTCCAGCGATGTCAGGTTAGTACTGCCTGATGCGCTAATCACGCCAACTTGTTGTTGATTCAGTGGAGCCTCGTTCACCAGATCGGCAGCCATGCTACCAAATGCGATTGAAGACAGGGCTACAGCGGCCAGGGTCAGTTTAATGCTTTTCATAATTTTCTCTCTTTCACAGATGAATTGGGGTCGGTCGCGATTTAGTTAACAACCGTTAATTAAATGCTACTGCCGAAAGGGTGGCCGCGTCAATCATTTTATTAACGGTCATTATTTTAATGGGAAGTGGCGTGATTATGGGCTTCCGCGCCCTTTTTGACTTATCCATTCGGGTGCTTTGCCCAGTTAAAAGCACAAACGGGCAAAGAGGTCCCCGCGCATTTTCGGCTGCGCTTGCATATTTAGTTAGTGATCGGTAATTTAATTGAGTGTTTTTAAAGTTTGAGGTGCCCAATGACAGAAATTATCGATGCGGTGAACCGTAAAACGCGTGGCCGCCCGAAAGTGTTTGATCGCAACGATGCTCTTGATAAGGCATTGATGCTGTTCTGGGCGCATGGTTACGAAGGCACGTCGCTGTCCGATTTGGTCAATGCAACCGGCGCGAAAGCCCCTACGCTTTACGCAGAGTTTGAAAATAAAGAAGGTTTATTCCGCGCGGCGATGCAGCGTTACATCGAGACATTTAGCGCGCAGCGCAATGCCGTGCTGAATGATGATGCTCTGGATGTGAAAACGGCGATTGAAGCCTATTTCCGCGCGACTGCCGCTTGCTTCACTGAATGTGACAAACCCGCTGGCTGCTTCTTTATTTGTACTTCCAGCGCGTTATCTTCAGGCTCAGAAGAAGTGGCGCAAATGCTTGCTCAACAGCACCATGCGCAGGAATCAGCCTTGAAGGCTTTTCTTGATACAAGGCAGCAACGCGGCGAGTTGCCGCAATGTGCCAACAGCACCACGTTAGCCCGCTATCTGGCCTGCTTATTACAAGGAATGTCGGTTCGCGCTCGGGAAGGCGCCGATCGTGCAGATCTTGATCAGATTGTCGATACGCAGATGGCCATATGGCCCGCTCTGGCAGGATATTGTGAATTAAGTGCTTAATATTATTCAGGCCGACGTCATTGCCGGCCTGAATATTGCCTCTGCTCGCTTACTGCATGCAGAGGCAAATCAGAGTTACGGCAGGAAAAACATCGGTTTCAATGCCGCACTCAGCGGACTGTTATCCGCATTCGAAGGCATCAAATCTTTCATCAATGCCCACCAGCGCTGGCACACTTCCGTTTTCGCCACCGCATCCCAGCGCGCTTCAGATTCAATTTCCACGCTAGCGAACAGCAGATTACGCTCCTCATCCAGCCAGATGGCGTAGTTTTGCGCGCCATGTGCTTTCAGCGTTTCTGCCAGCTCCGGCCAAATCGGTGAGTGACGACGCAGATACTCATCATGGCAGTGAGCATGTACCTGCATCACAAAGGCTTTACGCAACATCGCTGCGCTCCGCCTGCAGCGCAGCCTGCCACGGTTTAACGTTGAAACGCTCGCCCAACGCAATCAACTGTTCAGTCGTGATGCTTTGACGAATGCCGCCCATCGAAAGCGCTTTAACCACCACTTCGGATGACTTCTCAGCGGTATCGATCAGTCCAAAGGTCTCATCAAGATTTGGACCTGCACCAAATATGCCGTGGAACGGCCACATCACAATACTGTGATTTGCCATGGCATCGGCGGTAGCCTGACCAATACCATCGGTACCCGGCACCATCCACGGCAGGATCCCTACCCCATCCGGGAACACCACCAGGCATTCGGTGCTGCCTTCCCAAAGCAAACGCGTGAAACGCGCGGAATCCAGATCCACCACATAGCTCAGCGCCATAAAGTTGGTGGCATGGCAGTGCATAATGACGCGATCAACGCCGTTTGAGATCTGCTTACGCACGCTATGTGACTGGAAGTGCGCCGCCAACTCGGAAGTGGGCAAGCCGCCATTACTTAATCCCCAATGGATTTTGTACGACAACCCTTTGTCATCCACCTGCAGCAGCGCGAGGCAATCAGCGGGATCGATCTGCACGTTGCGGAAAAATTTGCCCGAACCGGTTACCAGGAACCAATCATTGGCCAGCGCCGGTGCAGGTTTGGTCAATTCGATACAACGCGGTTCTGCGTAGAAATCAGTGGTGAAATCCTGAACTTCTTCCGGTAATAAACGCAGGCTGACGTTACCGCCGTTACGCTCATCCCAGCCCTTTAACCACATGTCGCTAGTCGCTTTAACCATTTCCTGAACAAAAGCGGAAGAGAGAATTTTTTGCATAGTTTGTCCCTTAACGTTGACGCAGTGTTTGTTGTTCGTAATGACGGACTTCGCTCAGCCAGCTGGCATCAGCCGGGACATCGTGGCGCAGGCACCAGGCTTCCCAAACGGCTTGCCACGGCAAAGATTTTTGCTCTTCCAGCATCGCCAGACGCCCGGTGTAATCCCCTTCGCTCTCGAGCTTGCGTAACTGATCGGTGGGCTCCAGCAGTGCGCGTAGCAGCGCTTTTTTGGCATTGCGCGTGCCGATAACCCAGGCCGCGATGCGATTAATCGAGGCGTCAAAAAAGTCGAGGCCGATATGCACTTTGTCAAACAGCTTGTGGCGGGCAATCTCGGTGGCAATGGCTTGTGTTTCATCGTCGAGAATCACCACGTGATCGCTATCCCAGCGCACCGGACGGCTCACGTGCAGCAGCAGGCGTGGCACATACAGCATTGCCGTAGAGATCTTGTCGGAAATGACTTCAGTTGGATGGAAGTGACCCGCATCAAGCGTTAATGCAGTTTGGCGGCTGCTGGCGTAACCGAGGCAGAATTCATTGGATCCCACGGTGTAACTTTCGGCACCGATACCAAACAGCTTGCTCTCTACCGCATCAATATGATGCGCGGGATTGAGTTTTTCACTGATCACGTCATCCAGTGCGCTGGCCAGACGTTGACGGGGAGCCAGGCGATCAACCGTAAGATCCTTCATGCCATCCGGTACCCAGATATTCATCACGGAAGGGCTACCAAGCTGCTCACCAAAGTGGGCGGAGATGCGGCGGCTGGCTTTACAGTGGTCGATCCAGAACTGCCGAATACCTTTATCCGCGTGCGATAACGTAAAGCCATCCGCACTCAACGGGTGGGAGAAGCAGCTTGGATTAAAATCGAGACCCAATTTATGCGTTTTGGCCCACTCAACCCAGTTGCTGAAATGCTTAGGTTCGATCGCATCACGTTCAACGGGTGTATCGCTCTCCAGATAAATTGCGTGCAGGTTGAGGCGTTTGGCGCCCGGAATTAATGACATCGCTTTTTCAACGTCAGCACGCAGCTCATCCGCATTGCGGGCACGGCCCGGATAGTTGCCGGTGGCCTGAATACCGCCGGTCAACTCACCGTTGGGATTTTCGAAACCGCGTACGTCATCACCCTGCCAGCAGTGCATCGAGACAGGAATGCCGTCCAGTTGTGCCATTACCTGTTCCACATCTACGCCAATTGCTGCGTAGCGTTGTTTGGCCAGTTCGAAGGCCTGTTCAATCAGCTTAGTCATATGCAAGTTCCTTAGCAGGTTGGCTCAGCGCCGCGAAGCGTGCCTGATGGGCAGCGAAGGCGCCGTTGTTCAGCGGTTCAAATTTTTCTAACGGGAAGTTTTGGCTAATGCAGCAGCGCAGATCGCTAACGTCACGCAATTCGCCTAAGGCAATCAGCTGGCAACCGATGTTACCGAGCGTTGAAGCCTCGATGGGGCCGGCCAACACGGGCAGCTGGCAGGCATCGGCACAGAGTTGATTTAGCAATGGATTTTGACTACCTCCGCCCACCACATGCAGCTGACGCAGCGGCGCACCACGCAGTTGGCTGAGTTCGCCAATCACCTGGCGATACAGCAATGCCAGGCTATCGAAAATGGTACGGGCTAGGGCGGCTGGGGTTTGCGGAACCGGCATGTGCTGCTCGGCACAGGCGTTTTGAATCTCCTGCACCATGCTGTCTGGGTTGATAAAACGACTGTGATTGGGATTAACCAGTGCGCGGCAGAGAGGCTCTTTCTCGGCCTGGGCGATGAGCGTGCAGAGATCGGTTATTTGCAGTTCGCTGCAGACACGTTGTAATAACCATAAACCCATGATGTTTTTCAGGACGCGGTAACCCTCTGCGCCACCTTCATTGGTAATGTTGGCGTCAAGCGCGGCAGCGCTGACACAAGGCTGCAAACTCTCAATACCCATCAGCGACCAGGTGCCTGAACTCAGATAGGCGGCATCATCCTGCATTAACGGCGTAGCCAACACGGCACTGGCCGTGTCATGTGTAGCGACGGCCACCACCGGAATCTGATTGCCACTGGCGCTGGTCCAGTAACCCACGGTATTGCCCGGCGCCGTCGGTTTACCCAACCACGTTGCAGGGACGCCAGCCCAGGCGAGCAAATCGCTATCCCATTCGCCGCTGTGAATGTTGAGCAACTGGGTAGTGGTGGCATTGGTATATTCCCAATTCATCTGGCCAGTAAGGCGATAATGCAGATAATCGGGAATCATCAATGCATGCTTAACCTGCGCCTGCCAATCCGGCTGCTGCAAATGCAGCGCACGCAGTTGATAAAGGGTGTTGAAGGGCAAATACTGAATACCGGTACGCTGATAGATTGCGCCTTTACCCAAGTCCTTGATGGCCTGAGCCATATGACCTTCCGTCCGCTTGTCGCGATAGCTCACCGCTTCACCGACACGCTCCCCGTTGGCATCCAGCAGCACCAGATCCACACCCCAGGTGTCGATCCCAATGCTGTCCGGCACAATACCGTCCTCATCTAACTGAGCCAGCCCGAGACGAATTTCCTGCTCAAGACGGTCCAAATCCCAACAATCATAGTCGGCACGGCGCACCCGCTGATTCGCAAAGCGGCGGACTTCACGCAGGCTGATGTGCTGATTCGCTGAATTCCATTGTGCGAGCATCACGCGCCCGCTGGATGCGCCTAAATCAATGGCAACAATGTTACGCATACTCATGGCGTGCTCTTCCTGTAATGAGATGGCTACAGCTTAGAAATCTCTGCTTTTTGCCACCTTCCCCTTACTGCCAGTGCGTAATAGTCGCTGGCAGACTGACAAAGAAGTTCGTGAGAAAGCTCACAGAACCACATAAGGAGAGAGTTGTGAGCCTTGCCGCATTTCCGTCAATCCGGGCTGAGATCTTGAAAAATTAGCCATTTTCCTGCGTCACTCAGATCAAAATTCAAGGTAAGGTGCTGAACGCCTGCGTAGACTCGGCTGCAGTTAAGTGAGTTGAGAGGCAAAACATGACCGTTTTACATAGCGCAGATTTCTTCCCTGAAGGGAATTACGCCATCGCCATTGAGCCGCGCGTGCCGCAGCAGGCATTTCCCGAGCATCATCATGATTTCCATGAAATTGTGTTGGTTGAGCACGGTTCAGGCATCCATGTGTTTAACGGTCAGCCGCAGGCGTTATCTGCTGGCTGCGTTTGCTTTGTGCGCGATCACGATCGCCATCTCTATGAGCAGACGGAGAATTTGTGTCTGACCAATGTGCTCTACCGCAGCCCGGCAGCGTTTCGTTTTCTCTCGGGTTTGCAGGATCTGCTGCCACGCGAAGAAGAGGACAAATATGCTTCGCACTGGCGCATTAATCACAAAGTCATGGCGCAGGCATTGCAGATAGTGACGCAGATGAAGCAGCAGGATGGCTGGTCACTGGAGCGGCACGCGCATCAGGAGCAGCTGTTTCTACAGCTGCTGATCGTGTTGCGCGAAGCGGCTCATAACGATCAATTGCAGGATCAGGAAGCGCGGCTGCATCGGTTACTCGACTGGCTCAATGAGCACTACAGTGAAGATATTGTGTGGGATGCGCTGGCCGACCGCTTTTCGCTGTCACTGCGTACCCTGCACCGCCAGATGAAGCAGCAAACCGGCAATACGCCGCAGCGTTACCTCAATCGGCTTCGCCTGCTACAGGCGCGGCATTTACTGCGGCATAGTGATATGCGCATTACAGACATCGCCTATCAGTGTGGATTTGGTGACAGCAACCACTTCTCCACGCTGTTCAGGCGGGAATTTGGCTGTGCGCCCAGAGCGGAGCGCCAGCAGATGCTATAACGGGAGCGTTTCCTCATGTCGCTGATCCTTACGCGCGAAGACTATTTTCCGGCCACCAATCTGCCGATTGCGGTGGCCGAGCGCATGCCGCAGCCCTCCTTCCCTCCGCATCGCCATGAGTTCAGTGAAATTGTGATTGTCTGGCGTGGCAACGGCCTGCACGTGTTAAACGATCGCCCATGGTTGATCACCTGCGGCGACGTGTTTTACATCCGTGATAATGATTGCCACAGCTATGACAGCGTCAACGATTTGGCGCTGGATAACATTCTTTACTGCCGAGATCGTTTTCGTCTTGAGCTCGACTGGAGCCAGTTGTTGCCACCGCAGGAGGAGAACTCGCCGGCATGTTGGCGTTTAACCACCCGCGGTATGGCATTGGCTCGCGGTGTTATTAGCCAACTGGAGCGAGAAAGCCGTAAAAGCGATTCGCTATCCGTTCAACTCTCTGAAGCGCTATTTTTACAGCTTGCGCTGATTTTGCGTCGTCATGGTTATGCCGCTGACCGCCCATGGGCACTGCCGGAGGGCGAGCAGCTGGATCTGCTGATGTCAGCATTGCAGGGTGCAATCAGCCGTCCATTCGATTTGGCGGTGTTTTGCCAGCAGAATCAGTTGAGCGAGCGGGCGTTAAAACAGCTTTTTCGTCAGCAAACCGGTATGACCGTAGGGCACTATTTGCGACAACTGCAGCTCTGCCAGGCAAAGTATCTGTTGAGAACCCAGGATGGCTTAATCAGTGAAGTGGCCGCGCGCTGCGGCTTTGATGACAGTAACTACTTTTCCGTGGTGTTTACGCGAGAAACAGGTTTAACGCCAAGTGCGTGGCGACAGCGTTTTCTGCCGCAGCGCGAACCTTCATCGGAGAAGGCCAAAGCCTGACGCATCATCTATGCGTCAGGCTTTTCATCAGGCCGCCATTCCCAGGCCAACAATGTTGGCGGCAATAATAATCACCACGCAACCCAGTGACAGCACGCGTACCGGACGTTGCCCCACCGACTTCCACTCTTTCAGCACCAGTCCCACTAACCCACCGCACAGTACATAAAGACTCATATGCAGCATCCAGCTGACAAAGTCATATTGTGCTGGGATTTTGGCGTGGCCCCAGGCATAAAAGAAAAATTGCAGATACCACATGGTGCCGCCTAATACCGCAAAGGCGATATTGGCAAGCAGCATCGGCTTGGCCACGGAGAAATCACGACGCACCGAAAGATCGCTTTTCACCGCCAGCCGAATAAAGCAGTAAGCCAGATTCACCAGCGCACCACCGCCCATGATCACGACATAGCTCGGCAGCGCCACGTAAAGTGGATTGATACCCAGATTCGCGGCGGCTGCATGCATCGGCTTCGCGGCATCCATGGCGAACGACATGCCGGCGGAGAAGATGCCGCATAAGATCGCCAGCACCAGTCCCTTCTTCAGATTGAACTCTTCCGCATTGATGCCCAGCGCGCGCTCTTTTAGCAGACCAGCACGTGAAACAATCGCTACGCCGATTAACGCCACGAACACGCCGAGCAGCGTCATGCGTCCACCTGCCGAGCTGAACAGCTCGACAAAGCGGCCTTGCAACAGCGGCGTCATCAAGGTTCCCACCACCAGGGTGATGCCGATGGCAATCCCAATCCCCATCGACATGCCGAGGTAGCGCATGGTCAGTCCATAGTTGATGTTGCCGATGCCCCACATGGCACCAAACAGAAATACGGGCAGCAGTTGGGAGAAGCTAAAACTGCTGTAATAGGCCCAGAAATTTGGCAGCAACACCGCGCTGACTGCCCACGGCAGGATCAGCCACGACATGATGCCGCCCACCGACCACATTGTTTCCCAAGACCACTTTTTCACCTGCTTAAATGGAGCATAAAAACAGGCGGCACTGGCGGCACCCACCAGATGCCAGAAAATACCTGCAATGATGGCACTGTTCATTGTTATTCCTTCGTAAGGTTGAGGCCAACAGGAAACCGGCGGTTTCCCGATTACCGGCAGTCTACGGTGGGCAGCTTTTCTTCAGCCTTTGGATGGCTGCCGGAAAGCGCAGGTAGCTGGCAAAATTCGGGGGGTCGTCAACATAAGGATCACAAAATCGCATTTGCAGGCAGGTCACGTTCAGATTTTCATAAGTTGCTTATTATTCGAAATTTTTTCTCAATGTGTTGTGTTGATCAGCACAGTTTTTGGTTTACTGCCACCGTGTCTATTAACATGGCAGTCACACAAAGCCGCCAGCCAGACTTTCCCCTATGGCAAATAATCCGTATAACGTTGGGAAAATCATCAAGACGAAGGATTGAGATGAATACCAAAAGATTGAGACTGCTGCTGTCGCAATCAGTGAGTCGCGTGATGCTGGATGACATCCGCGCTATCGTGCCGGCGCAGGCGCTAAACGTCTTTATTAATGGATTGGATGAGGCACACTATGCCACGCTGGATTGCGTGCAGAGCGAAGAGAATTGCGCTTTGCTGGCCTCGGTGATTGTCGTCTGGCGGCAGTTGGGGCAGGTTCACCATATTCATTATCAGAAAGGTGAACATCTGCGTCAGGTGGACGACGCGACGCAATTCCAACTGTTTAGTATGATGAAAACCCATCGCACTATTGTTCAGCTCGCCTAACTCTCGGGATTATTATGAAAATCGGACTGCTATTCCCCATTGCTATCATCATTGCAGGCATCAGTTTTCTGGCCTGGTTTATTGCCAGCGGCGCGGCGATGCCCGGTTCATGACACGCTGTTAACACGCGTATTTTGCTGCTAACCCGCTGAAAGCGCGGCATTTCGCCAGGAATGCTGCGTCTGTCGTGTTGATCTTCCCTTCTTTGCCATCCCTTTCTGCGCCCTGGCAGTGACAAAAAGGTGCGACACCGCGTTCTGTTTCACTCTGCACTTCACAAACTTTTAACGAAGAAGATCGCGGAGCCCCTGCAAATGACAACACATCACCAACATTATATTAATGGCGCGTTTGTGGCCGATCACCACGACAAGTGGATTGAAGTGATTAATCCGGCAACGGAAGCGCTGCTGTCGCGCGTGCCGGAAGGCAGTAAGCAAGACGCCGCACAGGCGATCAACGCCGCCGAAGCGGCACAGCCGGGTTGGGAAGCGCTACCGGCGGTAGAGCGTGGCAACTGGTTACGTAAAATTGCCGCTGGGATACGCCAGCGTGAAGCAGAACTGTCCGCCACTATCGTTGCTGAGGGCGGAAAAACGCAGGGTCTGGCACAAACCGAAGTTCTGTTTACTGCCGACTATCTGGAGTACATGGCCGAATGGGCGCGTCGTTATGATGGAGAGATCATTAACAGTGACCGTCCAAATGAAAACATTTTTGTCTTCAAAAAAGCCATTGGTGTCACCACCGGTATTCTGCCGTGGAACTTCCCCTTCTTCCTGATTGCACGTAAAGCGGCACCTGCACTGGTGACCGGTAACACTATCGTGATCAAACCCAGTGAGCTGACGCCAAATAATGCGGCGATCTTCGCGCAAATCATTGATGACATTGGCCTGCCAAAGGGCGTGATCAACATGGTTTACGGCTATGGCCCGGAAATTGGTCAGGAGCTGGCAGGCAACCCGAAAGTGGGCCTGGTGAGCCTGACCGGCAGCGTTAATGCCGGTATCGCCACCATGGAAGCCGCGGCAAAAAATGTCACCAAAGTGTCGCTGGAACTCGGTGGCAAAGCGCCGGCTATCGTGATGGATGATGCCGACCTGGATTTAGCGGTGAAAGCGATTGTCAGTTCCCGCGTCATCAACACCGGACAGGTGTGTAACTGTGCCGAGCGTGTTTACGTGCAGGAGGGCATTTACGATCGCTTTATCAGCGCACTGACTACGGCTATGCAGCAGGTGAAGTTCGGTAACCCGGCGGAGCACAACGACATTGATATGGGACCGCTCATCACTGCGGCCGCATTAGAACGGGTTGAGCAGAAAGTCGCAAAAGCGGTAGCCGATGGCGGCAAGGTGCTGCTGGGCGGCAAACGTGCCGGTAATAAAGGCTTCTATTTTGAGCCGACCATCATCACCGGCGTGCGTCAGGATATGGAGATTATGCAGGAGGAGATTTTTGGCCCGGTACTGCCGGTAATGCGCTTCAAAACTCTCGACGAAGCGGTGACGCTGGCCAACGATTGCGCATATGGGCTAACGTCTTCGATTTATACCCAGAATCTGAACACCGCAATGGTAGCGCTACGTAAGCTGAAGTTTGGTGAAACCTACATCAATCGTGAGAATTTTGAGGCGATGCAAGGGTTCCACGCCGGCTGGCGTAAGTCGGGGATCGGGGGCGCCGATGGACGTCACGGGTTAGAAGAGTTTTTACAGACGCACGTGGCCTATTTGCAGTTCTCATGAGGAAAACCCGGTGCGCATTGCTGCGCACCGGGAAATCATTACGAGACGCGCTTCTGGCTGCGCAGCAAGGCCAGACCGCTTAATACCGACATCGCCATCAGATAATAACCCGGCGCCAGGCTGGTACCGGTGGCGCTAATCAATAGCGTACAAATCAGCGGTGCAAAGCCACCAAACACCGTTACCGCCACGTTATAGCTGATTGCCATGCCGCTGGCACGCGTGCCAATCGGGAACAGATCCGCCATCACTGACGGCACCGTCGAGAAGTAAATCGATTTCAGCAGCGCCATCCAGCACACCAGCAGAATCAGCGTGGTGGGCGTGGTGTGTTCAACCACCAGCTTAAAGGCGGGATAAATGGTGACGATCAGCAGAAGCAGTGAACCCCACATCAGCGGCACACGTCCTACGCGTTCTGCCCATAGCCCCATAATCGGAGTTACCACGGTCAAAATCACCCCCGCCAGCAGCGTTGCTGTGAACGCGACGCTGCCAGAGAGGTGCAGATTTTTGGTGGCATAGGTCGGCACGTAATTCAGCATGTAGTTAACGGCCGTTGAGATCACCATCAGGCCGATCGCCAACAGCATTAGCTCCTTCTGGCGACCAAACAGGCTTTTCAGCGGCGCGGCTTCTGGTTTGTGCTCAGCAAAACTTGCCGGTTCGTGGACATGACGACGAATGTAAATCCCCAGCGGACCAATCAGCAGGCCGAAGGCAAAGGGAATCCGCCAGCCCCACTCCTGAATCTGGCTTTCCGTCAGGATCTGCGTCAATCCCAGACCAAATGCTGATGCCATCAAGGTACTGGCACCCTGGGTAGCAAACTGCCAGCTGGCGATAAACGCTTTACGTTCCGGGAAGTGCTCCACCAGGAATGCCGTTGAGCTGCCAAACTCGCCACCCGCCGAGAAACCCTGCACCAGACGTGCCAGCAAAATCAGCAGCGGCGCCATCAGGCCAATGCTGCTGTAGCCTGGCATAAAGGTGATGACGGCACCGCCAAGCATCATCAGGTTGATCGACAGCAGCAGCGCTTTTTTCCGACCATGACGATCGGCATAGTTGCCTAGCACAATCGCGCCTAAAGGACGAATCAGAAACGACACGCCAAAACTACCAAATGTCAGCAGCATTGAGACCGAGGGATCGCTGGTAGGGAAAAAGGCATGGGCAATGTAGCTGGCGAAAAAGCCGTAGACGGCGATATCGAACCACTCGAGCGCGTTGCCGATACAAGTGGCAAATAGCGTTTTGTGCAGGCTGGGCTTGGTGGTGTTCAACGGCAGGGTGCTATTCAGCGTACTCATTGCCCACCTCCGACATGCGCACGATGCTGTGCCACCAGTTGCGTACCCTGCTCACCTAAATCCCACAGCAGCCGCGTCATGATCTGCAAACCTTCGCGCGCGATCGATTTCAACATGTGTTCGTTGACGCCATGCTGCCCACAGGCCGGGTACGAATGCGGAACCCACAGCGTGGGCAAACCAAGAATATCGGAGAACACTTCATTTGGCAGCGAACCGCCGAGATTGGGCAGCAGCGCCGGTTTCTTGCCGCTGGTTTCCGCCATGCTCGTCAACACCCAGTCGACGAGGGGATCGGTCGGATCGAGCCGCGTGGCGGGCGATCCGCGCATGAATTCAACCTCAACATAGCCAAAACCGTGCTGTTGCAGATGGGCGCGCACATGCTGTGCGAGGTTTTCCCAATCGGTTCCGACCACAAAGCGCAGCTGGCATACCGCTGTCGCGCTGCCCGGTATCGCATTCATCGGCTGAGCCGGATTGCCCGTCAGGAATGACAGCACTTCCAGCGTGTTCCAGCCATACAGGCGTTCCGTAGGTGACAGGCCCGGCTCGCCCCAGTTGACATCAATAGCGGGATCGTCCGGCATGCCGCCGACCTCGATATCCGCCAGAATGTCACGCACCTGCGGCGTGAGCGAGTTAGGTTTCAACGCAGCAACCTGCAACACGCCCTGTGCGTTAACCAGTGCAGCGATAGCGCTAGCCAGTTGCGTACCCGGATTGGTTAACAGTCCGCCCCAGTTACCGGAGTGATAAGCGTTGTCGCGCGCGTTAATCGTCAAACGGAAGTTAACCGCGCCGCGTGAGCCGAGGAACAGCGTTGGACGAATCGCATTCAGACGCGGGCCGTCGGAAGCAATAAACAGGTCGGCTTGCAGCAGTTCGCCATGTTGCTGGCACAGCTGCGCCAGACCCGGCGAGCTGATCTCTTCACCCATCTCGAACAGCATTTTGCAGTTGAAGCCCAGACTTCCGCCGCGCACCTTAAACACCTGCTCAAGCGCCGCCAGATTCACGCAGTGCTGGCCTTTGTTATCGGCGCTGCCGCGCGCATACCAGCGATCGCCCTCTTCAACCATGTGCCACGGTGATAAGCCCGCGCGCCAGTTTTCATCATCGCCAAATACCACGTCGCCGTGACCATAACTGAGCAGGGTTGGCAGCGCCGGATCTTCAATGCGGATCGCCACGAGGAACGGTCGATTGGCGGCTTCCGGGTTGTCGATAAAGTGCAGCGTGAAGCCAAGCGCAATCAGCTGCGGACCGATTTCGTCCTGCAGATAGCGCTGTAATTCGTTATCACGATCCTGACGCTGGCTTTCCGTGCGTTGCGCCACACGACGCGCCAAAATACGTTGAAATTCTCCGCTGTCGAAATAAGCGCTGGCCTGTTGAACCGCCTGGTGTGCTGTCATGTTTGCCCTGTCTTTTATTGTTTTGTCGTTAAGTCATCTTTGCGGAAACACTGCTTTGCCACAATTATCAATTTATCGAGTAAGATTTGCTTTTATGGCAAAGCTAGCTTGCCCACTTTCGAGGCATGCACCACGATGAGGCACCCGCATGTTAAGTAGTGAGATCCGCTATTTTCTCGCCGTCGCGAATACCGGCTCGCTCAGCGCCGCCAGCGAACAGCTGTTTGTGGCGGTGTCGGCGATTAGTCGACAAATTCAGCGGCTGGAGAATCAGGTCGGCGTGCCGCTGTTTTCCCGTCACGCGCGCGGCATGGTGTTGAATGAGGCGGGCGAGATTTTTGCCCATCATGTGCGAAAGAATCTGCTGGATATGGAGTATGCGCTGGCGGAAATTAAGGGCCTGAAAGCGGTGCGCCGCACGCTGATCCGCGTGGCCTGTACCGATGGACTGGCGTTTACCCTGTTGCCGCGCATGATTGCTGATTTTCGTAATGACAATCCTGGCGTGTTGTTCGAGATAAAAGTGGCGAGTACGCAAGGTGTGGCGGAAGCGCTGCGCAACGGCGAGTGTGATGTGGCGTTGCAGTTTAGCCTGCATGCCGAACGCGGTGTGGAAGTGATGGGATCCTGGCCGGCACCGGTGTTAATTGTGATGCATCAGTCGCATCCTTTAGCTACCACGCCACAGGTCACGCTGGCCGACCTCAGCCACTATCCGCTGGCATTACCGCAGCAGAACACCACGGTACGGCAGCTGTTTGAACTCGCCAGCCACATGAGCGGCTGCCTGGTGGAACCGGTAATGACCTGCGATACCTTCTCGATGCTGTTTCAATTCCTGCTACGCACGCCGCAGGCAGTAACCATTTGCAGCGCCTTTACCGTGCTGCAGGAAGCTGAAACGCACGGTTTGATATTGCGCTCGGTGGGCATTGATCAACTCAGCCAACGCACGTTGCAGCTACAGGCGCAATCAGGGCGGCCCCGTAGCGCCGCCCTGAATGTGTTTCTTTCGTTTCTGTTACAGCAGCTGGATGCGCTGGAGAAGCCGCTGCGCCAGCGCTGGCGTCCGTAGCTTAGTTCTTGATATCCACCGGATAGAAGATGTGTTTACCGAACGGATCGACCTGATAACCGCTCACCGATTTGCGTACCGGCTCGAAAATGGTTGAGTGCGCAATCATCACCGCTGGCATTTGGTCGTGCATCATTTGCTGTGCCTGCTGATAGAGCGCGACGCGTTTATCATGATTCTGCTCGGCGCGGGCTTCGGTGATGATTTTCTCAAACGGCTGATAACACCATTTGGATGAGTTGGAACCGCCATTCGCCGACGTACAGCTATACAGCGGGCCGAAGAAGTTATCCGGATCGCCGGTCGCGGTGGTCCAGCCCATTAATGCTGCCTGGTGTTCGCCGCCCTTCACGCGCTTAAGGTACTCGCCCCACTCATAGCTAACGATATTGGCTTTGATGCCCACCTGGGCCCAATCGGCCTGAATCATCTCCGCCATCCGTCGTGCATTCGGGTTGTACGGTCGCTGCACCGGCATCGCCCACAGCGCAATTTCGGTACCCGGTTTAATTCCCGCTTCCTGCAGCAGCGCTTTGGCTTTGGTGGGATCGTAGTCGTAATCCTTCAGGTCTTTATCCGCGCTCCACACGTCGGGCGGCAGAATGTTTTTTGCCACCGTGCCGGTGCCTTTGAAAATGGCATCAATGATCGCCTGCTTGTTAATCGCCATCGCCAGCGCCTGACGCACTTTGACGTTATCCAGCGGCGCTTTGGTGGTGTTGAATGACAGGAAGCCGGTGTTCAGACCCGATTTCTGTTCAAGGGTCAGATCAGGATTGCTGCGCATCTTCTCCAGATCGGCCGGATTGGGGAACGGCATAATCTGGCACTCATTTTTCTCCAGCTTGGCGTAACGCACCGACGCATCCGGGGTGATGGAGAACACGATGCGATCGAGTTTCGCCTTGCCCTGCCAGTATTCCGGGAAGGCTTTATAGAGAATGCGCGAATCTTTTTGATACTGCACCAGCTCAAACGGGCCGGTGCCAATGGGCTCCATATCGACTTTTTCTGGCGTACCCGCTTTCAACATCTGGTCGGCGTATTCTGCTGAGTGGATCGAGGCAAAATACCAGGCCAGGTCAGCGAGGAATGGCGCTTCGGCATGCGCTAAGGTGATGCGCACGGTGTTGTCATCAACCTTATCAATGCCTTTGATCAGCTTCGCCAGCTCAAGGCTTTCAAAGTTGGCGTAGTTGCCGCCCGAGACGTTGTGGTAGGGATTTTTGGCGTCCATCTGACGCATAAACGAGAAGATCACGTCATCCGCATTGAAGTCGCGCGAAGGCTTAAACAGTTTGTTGCTCTGGAATTTCACCCCTTTGCGCAGATGGAAGGTGTAAACCGTGCCATCCGGGCTGATGTCCCAGCTCTCGGCCAGGCTCGGCACCAGTTCGGTTGTGCCCGGGGTGAAATCAACCAGGCGGTTGAAAATCGGCACGGCGCTGGCATCCACGCTGGTGCCCGACGTGTACAGCTGCGGATTGAAGTTCTCGGGCGATCCCTCTGAACAATAAACCAGCGTTTTCGCCGAAACGCCGCCTGCTACCGCTAATCCGAGTGCCGTCAGCGTCAGTTTTGCCATCACTTTTTTCATTAAGATCCTCGCTTTTTATTGACTTCCATGAGTCAGCTTCGTTATTTAATGTTCATCTGACTAATAAATAACATGATTTAACCAGCACGCGTACTACCGACGCCGCAATGCTAATAAGGAATTGTGATGACAGACCAACTTGCCAGCCAATTGACCCAGCGTTTTTACCGTTATCTGGCGGTTTCCAGCCAGAGCGATGCCAAATCAACCACGCTGCCGAGTACGCCGTCCCAACATGCGATGGCGGAATTACTGGCAAAGGAGCTGGGCGAACTGGGATTGCAGGAGATTGTGATTGACCAGCACGCCACGGTTACCGCCGTCAAACCCGGCAATCGTCCTGCTGCACCGCGCATTGGCTTTATCACCCACATTGATACCGTGGATGTGGGCTTGTCGCCGGACATTCACCCGCAAACCCTGACGTTTAACGGGGAAGATCTGTGCCTGAATCGTACGCAGGACATCTGGCTGCGCGTGGCGGAACACCCGGAAATCCAACCTTATCTGGGGCAAGAGATTATCTTTAGTGATGGCACCAGCGTGCTCGGTGCCGACAACAAAGCAGCGGTGACGGTGGTGATGACGCTGCTGGAAAACCTGCGTGGCGATCACGGTGATATCGTGGTGGCCTTTGTGCCCGATGAGGAGATTGGCCTGCGCGGTGCGAAAGCGCTCGATCTGGAGCAACGCTTTAACGTCGATTTTGCCTGGACCATCGACTGCTGCGAGTTGGGTGAAGTGGTATATGAAAACTTCAACGCCGCCGCCGCTGAATTGGTGTTCACCGGCGTACCGGCGCATCCGATGTCGGGCAAAGGCGTGTTAGTTAATCCACTGCTGATGGCGCATGACTTCATCTCGCGCTTTGATCGCTTGCAAACACCCGAGCATACTGAAGGCCGCGAAGGCTATATCTGGTTCAATGATATGCATGCCAATGCCAGCCGCGCCATCCTGAAAGCCTCGATTCGCGATTTCGATCTGCAGGGTTTTGATAAGCGGAAGCAGCAACTGGTGGAAGTGGCCGATGAGATTGCCGCGCGTTATCCCACCGGACATGTGGCGCTGACCATTAACGATACGTACAGCAATATCAGTAATGCAATTGGTGAGGATCGTCGCGCAATTGACTTGATTTTTGCCGCGCTGGAACAAGTAGGCGTAGAACCAAAAGTGATTCCAATGCGCGGTGGCACCGATGGTGCAGCGCTGTCAGCGAAAGGTTTGTTGACGCCGAATTTCTTTACCGGCGCGCACAATTTCCATTCGCGCTTTGAGTTTTTACCGGTTCCATCGTTTGTGAAGTCGTATCAGGTAGCGGAAGCGCTGTGTTATTTAGCGGCGAAATAACACAAAAAAGGTCGTCATAAAAGACGACCTTACGATTAAATGGAGGTCGCCTTGTTTGGCGACCTTTTTTACATTATTTGCTCGCTGACACGTCAATGCCAGGGAAGAATTTCGCCGCCAGTTTGGTAACGGTACCGTCGGTCTGCACCTTGGTGATAGCCGCATCCAGCGCTTGCTTCAGTGTGGCATCACCTTTACGCAGGCCAAAACCGATACCGGTGCCGAGAATGGTGTCATCCTCAACCGGCTTACCGGCAAAGGCGAAGCCTTTACCCTGCGGCTTTTCCAGGAAGCCCGATTGACCCGCCGCCGACATCACCAACGTACCGTCGAGACGACCTGCCACCATATCGTTATAAACCTGGTTCTGATCCTGGTAAGAGGTCACGGTTACGCCCTGCGCTTCCCAATGTTTCTTCGCGTAGGTTTCCTGAATCGAACCCTGCAGCACACCGATATTTTTGCCTTTCAGCGATTCCGCCGTTGGCTGCAGCTTTTCGCCCTCTTTCACGATCAGCATGGTGGGAATGCGGTAAATCGGCTTGGTGAAGTCGATGCTTTTGGCGCGCGCTTCGGTGATGTTCATCGCTGAGTTGATGGCATCAAACTTTTTCGCCTGCAGCGCCGGGATCAGCGCATCAAAGCTGCTTTCCACCCACTTACAGTCGAAGTTGCCAACCTGACAAATCGCTTTGCCCAGTTCGATATCAAAACCTTCCAGTTCGCCCTGCGCGTTGCGGCTTTCAAACGGCGGATACTGCGATTCCAGACCGTAGCGTAAGGTTTCCTGCGCCAGCGCGTGCGCCGAGGTCAGCATACCGAGAGCGACAAACAGTGCGTTCAATTTTTTCATTATATTTACCCCTAAGTTACCCTTTGACCCGGCAGAGCGCTTCTGCACCGGCCTGAAGTGTTGCGTCGTCTTTTGCGAATGACAGGCGAATTAATTTATTGTCAGTGCCGTCCATATAAAACGCCGACAACGGGATGGTGGCCACACCGTGATCGACGATGAGACGTTTTACCATTTCGCTATCGCTTTCGTCACTGAAATGTCCGTAGCTGGCCAACATAAAGAATGAGCCGGCGCTCGGCAGCAGCTTAAATGGCGAATCCTGCAGCAATGTCAGCAGGCGATCGCGCTTCTCCTGATAGAACGGCGATAGCTGCAGATAGTTTTGCGGCTGTTGCAGATAGTGAGCAAAGCCGACCTGCATCGGCGTATCAGCGGCGTACATCATGAACTGATGCACTTTGACGATCTCCTCCATTAACGCGGCCGGTGCCAGCGCATAACCGACGCGCCAGCCAGTAACGTGGAAGGTTTTGCCAAAGGAGGAAACCACCACACTGCGCTGCGCCAGTTCTGGATGCGTCGCCATACCGCAATGCGTGCGGCCATCAAACAGAATGTGTTCGTAGACTTCATCAGACAGCACCACAATATCGGTGTTGCGCGTCAACGCCGCGAGCTGATCCAAATCCGCCGCTGACAGCACCTGCGCGCTAGGGTTGTGCGGCGTGTTGATGATGATCATGCGGGTGCGCGGAGTAATGGTAGCGCGCAGTTCGTCCCAGTCGATGGCGAAATCAGGAACCTGCAACTTCAGGCCGATTGGCGTGGCGCCCTGCAAACGCACCACCGGCGCATAGCTGTCGAAGGCCGGTTCGAAGAAGATCACTTCATCGCCGGGATGCACCAGCGCCGAGATCGCCATGTAAATGCCCTGGCTGGCGCTGCCGGTGATCAACACTTCGCTGCCAGCATCATATTGCTGGCCATACAGCGTGTGGACTTTCTCGGCCAGCGCTTCACGTAGCGCCGGCAAGCCGGTCATCGAGGCGTATTGGTTGTGCCCTTCACGCATCGCTTTACTTACCAGCTCCACCAACTGCGGATCGCAGGGGAAATTCGGTGCGCCTTGCGAAAGGTTAATAGCCTGATGTTGCGCCGACAGCTGGCCAATGACGCTAAAAATCGTCGTGCCGACATCAGGCTGTTTGGAAGAGATGTTAACACTGCTATTCAGGGTCATCGTTGCCTCAGAAAGTTGCATAACCACGTAATGAAAATAGATTTCTATTCAACGGCGTGTGGCTTGAGTCGACAAGCGAATTGTTGTCATAATAGCCATGATTAAAAATCATAGCTTGAGGTTGTTATGTCCCGCTCTGCTCTGCCGCTTAATGCCATTCATGCGTTTCTGGTTACCGCACGTCATCTTAATTTAACGCGCGCGGCTAGCGAACTGTGCATCACTCAGGGCGCGGTGAGCCGCAAAATTGCTACGCTGGAAAATTGGTTAGGATTCGCTTTGTTTACGCGCCATGCCCGCGGATTGCATCTCACCGAGCAGGGCGCTGCCCTGCTGCCGGAGCTGCAGCAAGGATTCACCTTGCTGGTCAATGCCACCGAAAAAGCCAGCCGCAGCAACGCCTCCATTCGGCTCAAGGCACCGACCTGCGCGATGCGCTGGCTGGTGCCGCGACTGGTGGCGCTGGAGCAGCAGCGTCCTGACATTCACGTCGCTCTCACTACCACGCTCGATCATGGCTCACAGCTGGAGAATTTTGACGCGGCGATTGTGTTTGGACCAACGCCTGCGGGGGCAATTTGTCTGTTCGAGGAGCGTTTAACGCCGGTGATGGCCAGCAGCGTCACGCCGCCTGGACAGATTAGTGAATTGGCGAAGTTTACCTTCCTGCATCCCACACAGGATGTGCGCGACTGGCAGCTGTGGCTGACAAAGCAATCTGCGGCGCTGCCAATGGCGCGCAATCAGCATTTCGCCACCATGGATTTAGCCATCAGCGCAGCGATTCAGGGATTTGGTGTCACGGTGGCGGATGTCACCTTAGTGCAGAATGATCTGGCGCATGGACGCTTGATTGCGCCGTTTGCCGCCAGTGTGGCAACCGGCGCGAGCTACAGCCTGTTACAGCGAGCGGAACAGGATGCGCCACCGTTCCTGCCGGAACTGGTGGCGTGGTTATCGGACGTTTAGAAAGAGACCCATTCGTCAGTGGTGGATTTCGGCTGAGCGCCAGCGGCGCCTGCCAGTACCGGACGACGCAGCGCGGTGGCCGCAGGTGCGACAACAACGCTGCTGACCGGCGTACTGTCCGACAGACGGAATCTGGCTACTGATGCCTGCAGCTCCTGGGTTTGACGCTCCAGCGCGCTGGCAGCGGCAGACACTTCTTCAACCAGCGAGGCGTTCTGTTGCGTCACGCTGTCCATCTCGGTGACGGCGGTGCCGACCTGCGAAATGCCTTTGCTCTGCTCTTCCGAAGCCGCAGCGATGTGCTTCATGATTTCATTGACGTCCTGCACCGACTTAAGAATATCGTGCATGGTGCTGCCCGCGCTGCTCACCAGCTCCGAGCCTCTCTCCACGCGCTGCACGGAGTCTTCAATCAACGTGGCAATCTCTTTTGCGGCACCGGCGCTGCGCTGTGCCAGATTGCGCACTTCGCTGGCCACCACGGCAAAACCACGCCCCTGTTCACCGGCGCGCGCGGCTTCCACCGCAGCGTTCAGTGCCAGAATGTTGGTCTGGAAAGCGATGCTGTTAATCACATTGGTGATCTCAGCAATCTTCTTCGAACTGCCGGAAATGCCTTGCATGGTGGTGACGACTTCACCCACCAGACGTCCGCCCTGTTGCGCGGTACCGGTAGCGGTTTCTGCTAACGAACTGGCCTGACGCGCATTATCGGCGTTAAATTTCACCGTGGCGGTGAGCTGCTCCATGCTGGCTGCCGTCTGCTCCAGCGCTGCCGCCTGCTCTTCGGTGCGTGATGAGAGATCGTTGTTACCGGACGAAATTTCTGCGGCGCCGCGATAGATATTCTCGGTGCCGCTGCGAATGGCGCTTACCGCTTCACGCAGGCTGTCCTGCATTGCACTGAGTAACGGCACCAGTTTGCCGACGCAGTTGCGGCCAAACTCGGCCACCGGCTGACTGAGATCGCCCTGCGCAATGATGGCGAAGTGGTTGCGCACGCGCTCCAGCGGTTTTACCAGCATCGCGACCAGGTAACGATCGGTAAACAGCAGGATGAACAAGCCAATCACCACCGCCACTAAAATAATCACTTTGGTAATGCTGGTGAGATGATCGACGGTGACGCGCGTCTGATCCAGTTTGTTGCCTGCGGCTTGGTTGAAGGCTTCTGCGCTGGCACCAAAAGCGCGGCTCAGCGGCGGCGTAACGTTATTGGCCTGCGCGCGATACGCATCCACCGTGCCCTGTTGCGCCAGAGCAACCTGCGGGGCGATGCCTTCATCCAGCAGCTTTTGCCAGTTAGCAATCACGCTGTTGGCGGTCGCTTCGTCCATTGGACCGGGCGCCATGGTTTTGAACTGCGCCAGCAGATTTTTCATATTGTCGAGCGCTTGCTGCACCGGTGCGAAAGCATCGCCATTGACAGCGGCTCCCGACGCACGGCCTTCCATCACGCGCGACAGACGCGTAACTACACGAAAATACTGGTCATTCCCTTTGCTCAATACCGTCATTTGATTAACCAGCTGGCGGTCAATCTCGTTGCCCTCGCCGAGGGCGTTCAGTGAGTGGACGCTAAACAGCCCAACGGCACACCACAGCAGGCAAAACAGCCCGAGAATGGTGAGCATTACGGCGCGGATGGTGAAGTTTTTTAAGATACCCATACATAATCCCTTGGTGTGAAACGCGAAGGAGGCCCGATAAAATCGGGCATATTGCGTTTATCGGCATCGGATAAGGAAAATGTAACGGTTTTGTAAGCTAATTAATTGCTTACTGACTGAGGTGAGTAAAAAGCACTTCTACGATTTATCAGCAGCATAGGCGCGAATTTGCCTTATAAAATCATTTGCGCAATTACACCATTAGCAGCCTCACTAAAGTTTCACGTGACTGCGCATCATTAAGCGGAATAAGCGCAGCCTGCCACGCATAAATCGCGTCTTTACCACCGCTTGTGCTCTGCCGCGATCGCCAAGCGCCAGCGTCAGATCTTCACCCGAGCGCCAGACCGGCCAATCCACGGCTCCGGGCAAATGCGAGCTAAATTCGCTGGCCTCCCGTGCGAAGGTGACCCAATAGCGGCTCACCTCAGCGGCAAACGCTTTATCCTGCTCGCTGTAAGTGCGTTCAGCCACCGGCGTAAGCGTATCGAGCGTGTTGAAGACATAGGGGATTTCATTGCCATGCCAGGTGCCATGCGGATAAAGGTCACGGGCATTTTCTGAGACGTAATCAAACCAGTAGCGCCAGGCAGGCAAGCCGATTTTGTGCTGTGCCTGCGCAACGATAAACGGCAACACGGTAAAAGCCATATCGCGCGCCACTGCACGTCCTAGCAGCGCGTCATCGTGGAGGTCGTAAAGCCATTTCATCAGGCGATAACTGACGCGGTTTTTGCTGCGCATCTGTTTCAATACGGCGGTGGCATCAACACCAAAATAGTCCAGCACGCTGGCCTCATCGCTGTTGCTGCCAATCATTAAAGGGATGCGATGCTGTTTGCCGCTCATAAAGGTATTCAACATCGGCGTGGGCAGTACGGCATCACCGCTGATCGGCACGGGACCGAGCGCTAACGGACGTTCCAGCGGCCAAAATTGGTCGGCAGCCAGTTCGCGCAGCTGTTCTGCGCTGGCATTTTCTGGCAAACCAAAATGGGCGGCAACCTGCAGTCCCAGCTGTTGTGCCTGCTGTTTAGGCATATCCGGCAAGCTGTAGGCGCTCTGCACAATGCCTTTGTGAAACAGCCCTTCAGCCAGTGGAGAGCAGCACAGTGAGAGCACGCTGCGCGCGCCAGATGATTCACCGAACAAGGTAATGTTGTGACGATCGCCACCAAAGGCGGGAATATTGCGCTGAATCCACTGCAAGGCGGCAATCTGATCGAGCAAGGCAAAGTTGTTGATCACGCCGCCTGCCGGGTATTGCGCATCCAACGCGGGATGAGAAAAGAAACCGAAATGGCCCAGGCGATAGTTTAGCGTCACCACCACCACGCCTTGTGCCGCCAGCGCTTTGCCACGATAGGGATCAAGATTGCCCGCACCAATAGTAAAACCCCCGCCGTGTAACCAAACCATCACAGGCAGCGGTCGCGATGGCTCAACATCGGGGGTCCAGACATTCAGGTACAGGCAATCTTCACTTAAGCGGCCAGGATCGCCACCGCCGGCAGCCACGCAATAGTTATGATTCTGCCAGCTCGCAGCGCCCCATTCGGTGGCATCGCGCACCTCTTGCCAGGGTTGCACCGGCTGCGGCGGTCGCCAGCGTAATGCACCGACCGGTGCTGCGGCGTACGGTATTCCCTTGAAGACAAAAAGATCTTCATCCATTAGGCCTCTGAGTTCACCTTCTGCGGTCATGATCCTCAGACGTCGTTCATTATTCATCTCGGGTTCCCTGATAAAGCATCATTCCATTATTTGCAGGCCTTGAGTGAATGTCCATGTTCTGAAAGCATTTGCAGATTAAGCCGAAACGCGGCGTGAATCTTTGAACAACTCCATCAAATATTTTGGTTAACCTTATCAAGGCCATTTGTTCTAAGGTTACAAGTTAACCTGGCGCGACGGAGAAACAGCATGTTTGGTGGCATTAATCAGATGTTCAACCGGATGTGTGATCACCCGGACTTCGGTAAGCTGCTGTTACGTTTGACGTTTGGCGGACTACTGCTGTTTCATGGTGCATTCAAAGTGGTACATGGCGTTGGCTGGATCGCGCACATGCTTGCCGTCAAAGGGATGCCAGGTTTCATCGCTTACGGTGCTTACATCGGGGAAATAGCGGCGCCAGTAATGGTAATTATCGGATTAATGACCCGCCCGGCGGCGTTCATTATTGCGGTGAATATGATCGTCGCGACACTGCTGGTAAAAATGGGCGCCATCTGGCATCGCACGGATGTCGGTGCCTGGGCCCTGGAAACAGAAGCTCTTTACCTGCTTGGCGCGCTGGCCATTATGTTTTTGGGTGCTGGGAAGTACACGCTGGTGCGTGATTCGCGCTTGCAATAACGACAAGAAAAGCAGCCGGTCTGCTGAAGTGAGACTGCCACTTCACAGACCGGCTCTATTATTTACGCATTACGCCACGCCGCAGCGATCCAGACTGCGCTGCTGCATTTGCTGATACAACGCCATTTCATCCTGCACCGCGCTACCCAACGCCCGTTCAAAATCGGCTCGACTGGCATTGCCTGCGCTGCGTGCCTGCGCCACATCGCCGAGATTAGATTGGAAAATCCCCGCCGCGCTAACCGGTAAGAAATCCTCATAGACAATCGGTTCAGCGGTTAAACGCGCTTCAGCCAGCAATTGCGCGACGCTTTCACCCGCACGCGGTGGCTGATGCTCGCCTTTTTCGGTCAGTCGATAGCGGAACCACGCCAGCTGCTGTTCGCGCAACACGGTTTCATCATCCGGAAAATCACGGAATACGGCGCTGAGATGCTGCTGATGCTGCTGGTTATCACTGCCGGTGCCGGCTTCAGCCAGCAGACGATCGTAAAGCGCGCGCCCTTGCGGCGTCAGTGCCGCACCGCGTTGCTCAATTTCACCGAAGCGCGCGGTGTGCGTGCCTGGCGTGCCATCGTTGAAATGTACCGTCTCTTCTAATGCTTTAAAGCTGGTCTGGCGCAGCAAAATAGGCACCTGACGCGATGGCGGGCCTTCAATCAGGGTCTTGGGATCGATGCCGCGCGAGGGCATCAGCGCTTGCACGCGATCGATATCCAGCGTACGCGGCGTCAAATGGTTGATATGGCAACCGCGGAAACAAACCACATCGGCAATCAGGCGGTGCTGTTGGCTCAACGCGCGATAAGTGGCGCTGTCCACCGTGGTATGCGCATGCCAGCGGAAGGTTTCCAGCGCTTCCTGCACAAAGCGAGCCGCGTCAGCCGCGTTTAAGCCGCCCTGCTGCTGATGTTGGCTAATCAAGGCGCGACAGCCGGGTGTAAAGATGTCGCGCGCGGCGAGAATCGCAGCGGCTTTTTCGCGCAGTGCTTCGTCATCAATCAATTCGAGGCGCAACAATGAGGTGAAGACGCGGAACGGATTATGGCGCAGGGCGCGATCGCTAACCGGACGAAATGCCGTCGAATGCACCGGCACGCCAGCCTGCGACAAATCGTAATAACCGACCGCTTCCATACCCATGACGGCGAACATCTGGCGTAGCGTATTAAGTTCATCAGCCTTGCCGACGCGAATCGCACCGTGGCGCTCGACGCTCAGTCGGCTCAGTTCATCCGCCGCCGAGAGGCGATTTTTTAACGCCGGATTGGCTTCCAGCGTACGGTCATTAACAGCGGTGACCAACTGCGTCAGCGTGCCGTATTGCGGCACTTCCTGCTGATACATGGTCGACATGGAGTGGGAGAACAGCGTGCGGATGGCATCACTGCTGAGAAAGTTAGGCATCATCATCACCTTGGTCTACAGGGTTGTTGCTACTGTAGATCAACCCTTTAACTGCGGGTAACAATTTCGTGGAACTGTGATCGCCTTGTCACTCAACGACGTTTGCCTGGTCACCATAACGACACTTCAGCACCAGCATGATGGTGGTTAACACCGCTGGGATCGCCAGCAGCAGGAAGATTTGGCTGAACGACCAGCCGAGCGTTAACAACTCTGCGCCAACGAATGCGCTGATAATGGCGCCGACACGCCCCACGCCGTGCATCCAGCTGGAACCGGTAGCACGCGCGTGAGTGGGGTAATAGCTGGCGGAGAGCGCATTCATTCCGGTGTTGGCGCCGTTAAAGCAAAAGCCGCTGCAGAAGGCGATGGCGCTCATTAAGCCGACCTGTGCCGGGGAAAAGCCGAGTGCCACAATGGCAATTCCGCCACAAAAGTAGATGAGCGCCAGTGCCAGATTGGCGTTGATGCGGTCCATCAGCCAGCCGGCAAACAGCGAGCCGATGGTGCCACCCGCCTGATACATCGCGGTGACAATCGCCGCTTCAGTAACCGACATACCAAGCGTGCTGATCAGTGATGGCATCCAGCTACCAATCAAATAGACAAGAAACAGCCCCATAAAGTAGCCGCCCCACAACATCAAGCTACCAAACAGATAGCGGCGCGACACCACCGTGGCCACCGAGCCGCGGCGCGCAGTCGGCAATTCAGGACTTTGATAATGACTACCGGGCTTTACGCTGCCCGGCATCATGCGTTCGAGGATGGCGTGAATACGCGCAGCGGGTGCGCGACGGCTAATCAGGAAACGGACTGACTCAGGTAAACCGCGCACTAAAAACGGCAGGACGATCAGCGGCAGCACGCCGCCCATCAGCATCACTGAATGCCAGTCGTAGCGCGGCAGCAGCCAGGAAGCAGCAAAGCCCCCCGTTGCGGCACCAAAGGTAAAGCCGCAGAACACCACGGTGATAATGAAAGAACGACGGCGTTCTGGCGCATATTCAGCGACCAATGTGCCGACATTCGGCATTGCGGCTCCGAGCCCTAAACCGGTGAGAAAGCGAAACAGCATCATCTGTTCGATGTTTTGCGCCATCGCGGTAGCCAGCGTCCACAGGCCAAAAAACAGTACGCTGATAAGAATCATCACGCGGCGCCCGTAACGGTCGGCCAGCGGTCCAGCAACCATGGCACCCAGCGCCAGCCCAATCAGTGCCGCGCTAATCACCATGCCAAGCTGATGATTGGTGACGCCCCAACTGGCTTTCAGCGTGGGTGCGATAAAGCCCATCAGCGCAATATCCATGCCGTCCAGCGCCACCACCACGAAGCACAGCGCAATTAAGCGCTTCTGCCAGCTGCTTAGCGCACTCTTGTTGATAAGCTGGCGAACGTCTACTGCTTCAACGCTGGTCACGTAACGACTCCTGCACTTTTAACCGTTTAGGGCATCAGATTTAGTAAAAAAACGGCGCTAATCATAGCTCATCGTTAACAATAACGGGCGAAGTTTTTGAGTGCAATTGAGAATCATTCAAGATTTTTGGCTGCAAGCCCTTGATTATCCGAGTCATGCGGCAAGGGGAAATAATAGTGCTTACAGTAACAGCAATGAATTCAGGGGGTTAGTTGCTCAAGTCTCTTTGCAGCAATTTTGTTAATATAATTTTGCAGGCAGGTTAACATAATTTCATTTTCCCCATTGCCGCTACTCGGCAGAACTCATTATGTTGGGCGTATGGACAAAAATATCCTTTTCAATCAGCGCATTCGCTTGCGTCATTTACATACCTTTGTGGCGGTGGCGCAGCAAGGCACGCTTGGCCGTGCCGCCGAGACGCTTAATCTTAGCCAGCCTGCCCTGTCAAAAACGCTGAACGAGCTGGAGGAGTTGGCGGGAGCGCGGCTTTTCGAACGTGGTCGACTTGGCGCCCAGTTGACGACTTTGGGCGAACAGTTTCTGATTCACGCGGTAAAAGTGTTGGATGCGCTCAATCATGCGGGGCAGAGTTTTAACGCACCGCAGCCGGGACGCCCGGTGGTCATTCGCCTTGGCGCGCTTACCACTGCCGCCATGGGCATGCTGCCGCAGATTCTGGATCGCTTCCATGAACAGCAGCCGAATACCACCGTGCAGGTGGCGACCTTGCACAACAACGTTTTGCTGGCTGGCTTACGCGCCGGCGAGTTTGATGTCGGCATTGGCCGCATGGCTGACAGTGAAATGATGGCCGGATTGACCTATGAATTGCTGTTCCTGGAATCACTCAAGTTGGTGGTACGCCCGGATCATCCGCTGTTGAGTGACAACGTGATGCTTTCACGCGCGATGCAGTGGCCGGTAGTGATTTCTCCTGAAGGTACGGCGCCACGCCGCATTGCCCAGCATATGCTAAATGAACAAGGCTGTTCGCTGCCGGCCAACTGCGTGGAAACTTCATCTACGTCGCTGGCACGTCAGCTGGCGCTGCGTTACGACTACGTGTGGTTTGTGCCCTCTGGCGCGATTAAGGAAGATTTAAATCACGATGCGCTGTGCGCTTTGCCGATTGCGTCGCCGGGACCGGGCGAGCCGGTCGGTATTATTACCCGCAGCGGCAGCCCTTTAAGCCTGAGCACCGAAGTGTTGATGGCGACCATCCGCAAGTTCCACAGTTAACGACTGCGCTTAGCATGGCGTTCGCGGTTTTCGAGCCGCGCCTGTTCGGTTTTGCGTAACCCGACATACAGTGCACCAGCCCCGCCGTCCTGCGGTTGCGCAGTACAAAATGTCTGAACCTGCTCGAATTCCTGCAGCCAGCGCGCCAGGTAACTGCGCACAATATTGGCGTGCGACTCATCATCACGCCCTTTGCCGTGCACGATCAGCAGATTGCGTAAACCGTGTTTATTCGCCTGCAGGATGAAGCTAAACAGCGCCTGACGGCAGGTTTCGACCGGTTGACGCAGCAAATTAAGGCTGGCTTCGGGGGGATATTTGCCTAAGCGAAGCTTGTCCAGCACCCCTTGCTGGACGCCATCCACCTTATACTCCAGCGGCGTGGTCAGCGGAATAATGTCCAGATAGCCACGCGTTAGAAAATTTTCCTGTTTATCACCTTCATGGGGTGCACGCGGAGCTTTCGGCGATGGCGCGCGTAACCATTGGGTGTTAGCGCAATTCTTGAGGGGTGTGACATCACCCATGGCGTCGCGGAAAAGGTCTTCATCATCAAGGTTCATGGTGTTTCCTCTCGCCTGGTGTTTACCTAAGCGTCCATTTCGACGCTAAAGCAAAAGAGTAGCAAAGGATGATTAGCAATACATCTGTCACTTTTTGCGCTCCAACAGGAACTGAATAGCTGTAAATATGGCAACTAAACGTTCCAGATCAAAAAAGCCATGTCGTTTAAAGCGGCGCAAACCCGGGAATACCCAGCATTGATGTGGTTTTAAGGGCATTTACTGCTCGGATGAGTTCCCTTCGCGAAGAAAAATGTTAAAATTGACCGCAGTCAATAATCATCGAGCGTAACTATATGATCCCGGAAAAACGCAGCATACGACGTATTCAGTCTGGCGGTTGTGCCATCCATTGCCAGGATTGCAGTATCAGCCAATTGTGTATTCCCTTCACGCTGAACGAGCACGAACTGGATCAGCTGGATAATATTATTGAGCGCAAAAAGCCGATTCAGAAAGGCCAGACGCTGTTCAAAGCCGGTGATGAATTGAAATCCCTTTACGCTATTCGTTCCGGTTCCATCAAAAGCTATACCATTACTGAACAAGGTGATGAGCAAATTACTGGCTTCCATCTGGCAGGCGATTTGGTGGGTTTTGACGCGATTGTTGGCGCCAAACATCCTAGCTTCGCACAAGCGCTGGAAACCTCGATGGTGTGTGAAATCCCCTTCGAAACCCTTGACGATCTCTCAGGTAAAATGCCCGCCCTGCGTCAGCAAATGATGCGTTTGATGAGCGGCGAGATTAAAGGCGATCAGGATATGATTTTGCTGCTGTCGAAGAAGAATGCCGAAGAGCGCCTGGCGGCTTTTGTCTGGAACCTGTCGCGCCGTTTCGGCCAGCGCGGTTTCTCGCAGCGCGAATTCCGTCTGACCATGACGCGTGGCGACATTGGTAACTACCTGGGACTAACCGTAGAAACCATTAGCCGTCTGCTCGGTCGCTTCCAGAAAAGTGGCATGCTTGCCGTTAAAGGCAAATATATCACCATTGAGAACCACGCTTTACTGGCAGAACTCGCTGGCCAGACTGAACAAGCCGCGTAGTTCTGTGCCGGGTCAGTAAAAGTTATTTTATTGATCCGGCAACAACTTTTCCGCTTCTGCCCTACGTAAACTTAGGCTATCTTTAATCCAACTTGCTTTGGTTTAGGAGATCGGCTTATGTCCCGGTACCAAAATATTCTGGTGGCGATTGACGCCCAACAGGATGACCAGCCCGCGCTGCGTCGTGCGGTTTATCTTAATCAGCGTATCGGCGGAAAAATCAAAGCTTTCCTGCCTATTTACGACTTCTCCTACGAAATGACTACGTTACTGTCACCCGATGAGCGATCCAACATGCGCAAAGGGGTAATTAGTCAACGTACCGAGTGGATTCGCCAACAGGCCCAGGCTTATCTGGAAGCTGGCGTTGAGATCGAAATCAAAGTGGTATGGCATAACCGCCCTTACGAAGCCATCATCCAGGAGATTCTGGCGCATCAGCATGATTTAGTGCTGAAAATGGCGCACCAACACGATCGTCTGGAGGCGGTGATATTCACCCCAACCGATTGGCATCTGTTGCGTAAATGCCCATGTCCGGTATGGATGGTGAAAGATCAGGCCTGGCCTGAAGGGGGCAAAGCGGTGGTGGCGGTTAACCTGGCCAGCGAAGAGCCGCATCATGATGAGCTGAATCAAAAGTTGATTCGTGAAACGACGCTGCTCGCTGAGATGGTAAATCACACTGAGGTACATTTAGTCGGCGCCTACCCTATTACGCCAATCAATATTGCTATTGAACTGCCTGACTTTGATCCTAGCGTTTATAACGATGCGATTCGTGGCCAGCATCTGGTGGCGATGAAAGCGCTGCGCCAGAAATTCTCGATCAGTGAAGAGTTTACGCATGTGGCAAAAGGTTTGCCCGAGGAAGTGATTCCAGATATCGCTTCGCATCTGGATGCCGGAATTGTGGTGCTGGGTACCATTGGCCGCACCGGATTGTCTGCGGCATTCCTGGGCAACACGGCGGAACAGGTGATCGATCATTTGCGCTGTGATTTGCTGGCAATCAAACCGGACGATTTTAAATCGCCGATTGATTACGATGACGAAGAAGATGAAGACGATTAAATAAAAAAGGACGGCACGCATTGGCCGTCCTTGCTCCTTGCATCCAGGGCGGTGAATCACTTCACCGCCCTGCTTGTTTATAGCGCGCGCAGAATACCTTCCACACTCGCTTTCGCATCGCCAAACAGCATCTGGGTATTGTCTTTGAAGAACAGCGGATTCTGTACGCCGGCGTATCCGGTGCTCATCGAACGTTTAAACACAATCACGTTCTGCGCTTTCCACACTTCGAGAACGGGCATACCGGCGATTGGACTCCGCGGATCTTCCAGCGCAGCCGGATTGACGGTGTCATTAGCACCGATAACCAACACGGTATCGGTATCGCTGAAGTCATCGTTAATTTCGTCCATCTCCAGCACCACATCGTAAGGCACCTTGGCTTCCGCCAGCAGCACGTTCATGTGACCCGGCAAACGACCGGCAACCGGGTGAATGCCAAAGCGAACCTTGATGCCGCGCGCGCGCAGTTTCTCGGTAATCTCAGCAACCGGATATTGTGCCTGCGCCACCGCCATGCCATAACCCGGCGTGATCACCACGGAAGACGAGGCTTTCAGCAGTTCGGCGGTCTCTTCAGCGGTGATCTCACGATGTTCACCCACCTCCTCGCTTTCACCACCCACGCTAACGTCGGTACCAAAGCCACCGGCGATAACGCTGATAAACGAGCGGTTCATTGCTTTACACATAATATAAGAGAGGATGGCACCGGAGGAACCTACTAAGGCACCGGTCACGATCAGCAAGTCATTGCTGAGCATGAAACCTGCCGCCGCAGCCGCCCAACCGGAATATGAGTTCAGCATCGAGACCACGACCGGCATATCGGCGCCGCCAATTGATGCCACCAGATGCCAGCCAAACACCAGTGCAATCATCGTCATCAGCAACAGCGCAAACACTTGTGCGCCAGTGCTATCGGTCTGCACGAACCACAGCATCAGCAGGAAAGAGACCACCAGCGCAGCAAGGTTCATTTTATGACGATGTGGCAACATCAGCGCAGAAGAGGAAATTTTTCCACGCAGCTTGCCAAATGCCACCAGCGAGCCGGTAAAGGTCACTGCACCAATGAAGATACCCAGGAACACTTCGGTCAGATGGATGTTTTCCATCACCGGTGCCAGGCCTGGAGCATGATCGATGTAGCTGTTAAAGCCCACCAACACCGCCGCCAAACCCACGAAGCTGTGCAAAATCGCCACCAGCTCAGGCATTTCAGTCATTTCGACTTTCTTCGCCAAACGCAGGCCAATCGCACCGCCAATCACCATTGCCAGTAAAATCCAGGCAACGTTACCGGTGTTTGGACCAAAAATGGTGGCGAGCAGCGCAATCGCCATCCCGCTCATACCGAAAATATTACCCTGCTTAGAGGTCTCGTGTTTCGAGAGACCCGCAAGGCTGCAAATAAACAGAATTGCGGCAACAATATATGCTGCAGTAACTAATCCGCCAGACATGTTGCTACCCCTTAATTCTTACGAAACATTTTCAGCATGCGCTGGGTGACGGTGAAACCACCGAAAATATTGATGCTGGCGATCAGCACGGCAATAAACGAGAGAATCGTTACCCAACCGCCATGGCCCATCTGCAATACCGCGCCCACCACAATAATGCCGGAAATGGCGTTAGTGACGGCCATCAACGGCGTATGCAAGGCATGACTCACGTTCCACACCACGTAGTAACCCACCACGCACGAGAGCGCGAAGACGGTAAAGTGTGATAAGAAGTCAGCCGGTGCAACATTCGCCAGGCAGGCAAACAGCACTAATGCCAGCGCCAGCAGCAGATATTTACGCCACGGCGAAACCGGTTTGGCTTCAGCCTTAGGCAAAGGTTGCGCTGCGGGTTGTGCTTTTGGCGCCGCCGAAACCTGAATCGGCGGTGCTGGCCAGGTCACTTCACCATCACGAATCACCGTGACACCGCGCACCACCACATCGTCGAAATCAACGGTGATTTCACCATTTTTATCTTTGCACAACAGTTTAACTAGGTTGACAAGGTTGGTGCCGTACAGCTGAGAAGATTGTGTTGGCAGGCGGCTTGGCAGATCGGTGTAACCGATAATTTTCACGCCATTGCTGGTCAGCGTAACCTGATCGGCAACCGTCAATTCACAGTTGCCGCCGGTTTGCGCCGCCAGATCAACGATGACACTGCCCGGCTTCATACTGGCAACCATTTCTGCGGTGATTAACTTGGGTGCCGGGCGGCCAGGGATGAGCGCGGTGGTGACAATAATGTCGACTTCTTTCGCCTGTGCCGCAAACAGTTCCATCTCCGCTTTAATAAAGGCTTCAGACATCACTTTGGCATAGCCATCGCCGCTGCCGGCTTCCTCTTCGAAGTCCAGCTCAAGGAACTCGGCGCCCATACTTTGCACCTGTTCTTTCACTTCCGGACGTGTATCGAAAGCGCGCACAATGGCGCCCAAGCTGCCCGCGGCGCCGATTGCGGCAAGACCCGCCACGCCCGCACCGATGATCATCACTTTCGCAGGTGGAACTTTACCGGCAGCGGTGATTTGACCGGTGAAGAAGCGGCCGAATTCATGAGCTGCTTCAACGATGGCGCGATAACCCGCGATATTCGCCATTGAGCTCAGCGCATCAAGCGCCTGTGCACGTGAGATACGCGGCACCGAATCCATTGCCATCACGGTAACGTTACGCGCAGCCAGTTTCTCCAGCAGCGCAGGGTTTTGCGCCGGCCAGATAAAGCTCACCAGCGTGCTGCCGGCGCGCGTTAGTTCGATCTCTTGATCGTCAGGCGCATTCACTTTTAATACGATATCTGACTGCCATACATCAGCGCCGTTAGTCACAGTGGCGCCAGCAGCAATAAAGCTTTCATCATCGAAACTGGCGCGCAGCCCGGCGTTCTGTTCAACGGTTACGCTGAATCCCAGCTTGATCAGTTGCTCAACGGTCTTCGGCGTGGCGGCCACGCGCGACTCATTGGCTAACCGTTCTTTGGGTATCCCAATTAACATACTGTTTCCTTTCAACAATTAAAGGATGAGGTTCTATAAGTGGCAAATGCTCAAAAGTCGAAACGGTGTTTCAGCTTCTTATGAGCAAAATGCACAATGTAACAAAGTCTTTATAACCTACTGAAAATATGAAGAGTGATCTACAGCGATAACGCGCACTTATGACATTCACACAAATATTCAGACGCAAAGATTGAATGCTATGTATTGCCACTGCATTTAGGGCGTATTAAAAAATATTCTGCTACGCAAAATCGTGTCATGTCGAATTAAGTATTTTTAAAAACCTTTAATTAACAATGCGTTAACTATTATGGCACTAAGTGTTACCAGATTAAGTGGTTAACTGTGCAAAAAAAAGCCTTAGCACAAGCCAATGACAGCCCGGAGAATAATCCGCAATTATTGTCAATCCTATGCGCTTAAATTGGCTGAGACAGGCCGATTATTACATGCAATAATCAGCGGCTAATCTGTTATACATCAAGAGTCCAGCACGTTTTCGTACTCATTTTGCGTAAGGCGAAGGATCATTTTTATGAAGCTGAAGAACACCATTCTGGCGTCAACCTTGTTATCACTGCTGGCAGCAAATGCTTTTGCTGCTAAAGAGTTAACGCCAGAGCAAGCGGCCGCGTTGAAACCATTCGAACGTATTAATATCAGCGGCCGTTTCAATGCCATTGGCGATGCGACTGATGCCATCTCTAAACAAGCCGATGCCAAAGGCGCTGACTCTTTCTATGTGCAAGGTATCAATGACAGTAACGGCAATGGCGGTAACTGGCGCGTAACGGCTGATCTCTATAAAGCCAATGCCCCGAAAGCGGATGACTCAACCAAATATCGCAGCTTCTCAGGCGTGAAAGAGCTGCCGAAAGCAGAAGCCTATCGCCTTGAGCCATACGATACCGTATCGGTCAATGGATTCTTCTCTAGCCAGCCGGATGTCAACGAGGCAATTGGTAAAGCGGCGAAAAATAAGGGCGCGGCCTCGTTCTTTATTGTGCGTCAGGTTGATGCCAACAATGGCGGCAATCAGTATGTAACCGCTTATGTGTACAAAGCCGATGCGCCAGAGCGTAAGGTGCAAAACACCTCAGACTCCATCCCTGCTGATTCAGAAGCCGGTAAAGCAGCGCTGGCCGCCGGTGGCACCGCAGCGACGAAAGTGGCCATCCCAGGAGTCGCCTCTTCTGAGACGCCAAGCCGCAATGTGGGGCGTTTCTTCGAAACACAAAGCTCCACTGGCGAACGTTACACCGTGAAAACTGCGGACGGCCGCAGCGTGCAGGAAGTGAATGCGATTACCGCTGCTCAAATGCAACCGTTCGACACCATCACCTTCTCCGATCACTTCGGTACACCAACCGAAATCTCCGAAGCGGTTGGCAAGCGTGCAGTGGCGAAAGGTGCCAAGTACTACCACATTACGCGCCAATGGCAGAACCAGAGTGGCGGCAACCTGACCGTTACGGCCGATCTGTTCAAATAAATTCCCCTCAGGGCGGTATTCGCCGCCCTTCTCAATTGATTGCATAATCTGTGCGCAGATTTGCATAGTCTTGCATTGCCTTCCCTGTTCGCACTCCGTAAAATCTGCCGCCTTGTTTTAGGTGATTCCGTTTTAAAGTTGGCAAATCGCCACCTGAGACACCAAAGGAATCGTCACCACCCAGCATACTATGCTGCTTAGGATGGGCGTTTTGGATAAAAAATTAGGTCTTAGCGCGCTCACTGCGTTAGTGCTCAGCTCCATGCTCGGCGCGGGTGTTTTCAGCCTGCCGCAAAATATGGCAGCGGTCGCCGGTCCGGCCGCGCTGCTGATCGGCTGGCTTATCACCGGCGTGGGGATTATTTTCCTCTCGCTCGCCATGCTATTACTCACGCGACTGAAACCGGAGTTGGATGGCGGCATCTTTACCTACGCGCGCGCGGGGTTTGGTGAGCTGATGGGATTTTGCTCGGCGTGGGGATATTGGCTGTGTGCGGTGATTGCTAACGTCTCCTATCTGGTGATTGTCTTCTCCGCTCTGAGCTTCTTCACCGATACACCCGGACACGTGGTGTTTGGTGATGGTAATACCTGGCAGGCGATGCTCGGTGCATCGGTGCTGTTGTGGCTGGTGCATTGCCTGGTGTTGCGCGGCGTCCAAACTGCGGCCAGCATTAATCTACTGGCAACGTTAGGTAAGCTGGTACCGCTGCTGCTATTTGTAGTGCTGGCGCTGTTGGCGTTCAATTACGATCGCTTCCGCTTTGATTTTCGCGGCGTTGAGCTGGGGCAACCTCTGTGGCAGCAGGTGAAGCAAACCATGCTGATCACCTTGTGGGTGTTTATTGGTGTCGAAGGTGCGGTGGTGGTTTCTGCTCGCGCACGTAACAAACAGGATGTTGGGCGCGCCACGCTGATGGCGGTGCTGGCGGCGCTGCTGGTTTATCTGCTGGTGACGTTGCTGTCGTTGGGCGTCATTCCGCGCGCCGAGCTGGCGCAGATGCGCAACCCTTCCATGGCCGGCTTAATGAAACACCTGTTGGGACATTGGGGCGATGCGGTGATTGCGGTCGGTTTGATCATCTCCGTTTGTGGCGCTTATCTCAGCTGGACGATTATGGCCGCTGAAGTACCGTTCCTGGCGGCACAGCAAGGCGCATTTCCACGCAGCATTGCACGGCAGAACCGTCACAACTCACCTGCTGCATCGTTATGGCTCACCAATGGCAGCGTGCAGGTGTGTCTGATTTTGATCGCCGTGACCGGCGCGGATTACAACACGCTGCTGACCATCGCCTCGGAAATGATTTTAGTGCCCTATCTGTTGGTCGGTTTGTATCTGATTAAGGTGGTACGCGGTCAGAACAAACCCTGGGCGATGTTCACCGGCATTGGCGCTAGCGCTTACGGTATTTGGCTTCTGTATGCATCCGGTCCACTGCATTTATTGCTTTCGGTGGTGCTCTATGCGCCAGGTTTGTTGCTGTTTCTGTATGCACGACGCGGCGGCCGTGGCGAAAACCTATTGTCACAGCTGGAACGCATCGCGATTGTGTTGTTGATTGCTGCATCACTGCCCGCGCTGTGGCAGTTGACGAATTAGTGCGGCTGGACCGGAATGGAAACGCACAGCAGGTCATCCTGCTGTGTCAGATTAAGCGGCTTGTGGTATTCCTGATGAATAGCGTCAAGCTGCTCAGCTGACAACGGATAAGGCAGCTGAATATCGAAGCGACTGATGTGCTGTTGCTCGGCCAGGGTGATCAAACGCGCGATGTTAATCTCATCGCTGACCTGAGTTGAAATGATTTGTAATGCTAATTCTTTCAGGTGATCGTCGCTGGCCGGAAGGTTATGCGCTGATTTACGTGTCACCATGCCAAAAATGGGCATCACGCCGTAAATGGCATCGACAAAACTCCAGCGTTTTTTACAGGAAGCGGAGAGAAAATCACTGTAATTGAAGCAGATGCGATCACTGTATCCGGCTGAAGCCAGCTCTTTATCAGACACCCTCGCACTCCTCCTGTTTTTCGTTACGGTTCCGAACCTTGCGCGACAACGCGCCGCTAATAATGGCACATTTCACGGTATACATACCAGTAAGGCAGGGATATTTCGTGCGGTAGCGTAGAGCTCAGGACCAGGAAAAGCTATGCTGCTGACATTCTCACCCGTCTCAGTGAATTATGAATAAAATCGTCTATGTGGAAGATGAGCCAGAAGTTGGCGAATTGATCGCCGCTTACCTTGGCCGCCACGATATTGAAGTGATTGTTGAAACGCGCGGTGACCGCGCCGAAGCCACCATTGCCACCCACGATCCCGATTTAGTGATGCTGGACATCATGTTGCCTGGCAAAGATGGCATGACCTTATGCCGCGATCTGCGCGCCAGCTGGCAAGGCCCAATTGTGCTGCTGACTTCGCTCGATAGCGACATGAACCATATTTTGTCGCTGGAGATGGGCGCTAACGATTACATTCTCAAAACCACGCCACCCGCCGTATTACTGGCGCGCCTGCGGTTGCACCTGCGCCAGGCGCATGTTGGCCAGCCTGAAGTGACGCCTGCTATTCAAAGTTCGCAGCGCGTCCTGCGTTTTGGTTCGCTGACCATCGATTCGCTTAATCGCCAGGTCATCTTATTTGAAGAGAATATTGTGCTCTCAACCGCCGATTTCGATCTGCTGTGGGAACTGGCCAATCACGCTGGGCAGATTCTCAACCGCGATGCGCTGCTGAAAACGCTGCGTGGCGTGACCTACGATGGCATGGACCGCAGTATTGATGTGGCAATTTCTCGCCTGCGTAAAAAACTGTACGACAGCGCTACCGAGCCGTTCCGCATTAAAACCATCCGTAATAAAGGCTATCTGTTCGCACCACAGGCCTGGGATACCCGCTCCGCATGAGAAAGCTCTTCATTCAGTTCTATTTGCTGCTGTTCGTCTGTTTTCTGGTGATGACGCTGCTGGTCGGTCTGGTGTACAAATTCACCGCCGAACGCGCGGGTCGCCAGTCGATGAACGATTTGATGGCCAGTTCACTATTTTTAATGCGCAGCGAACTGCGCGAGATCCCGCCCCGCGACTGGAGTAAAACCATTCGCAGCCTCGATCTCGATCTGTCATTTGACCTGAATATCGAACCCATGAGCAAATATCAGCTGGATGAAGCAGACATGAAACGCCTGCGCGCCGGGGAAATTGTGGCGATCGACGATCAGTACACTTTTTTGCAGCACATCCCGCGTAGCCATTACGTTCTCTCAGTTGGCCCTATTCCCTATCTTTTCTACCTGCACCAGATGCGAATTCTGGATATTGCGCTGCTGGCATTTATTGGCATGTCGCTGGCGCTGCCGGTATTTATCTGGCTGCGTCCGCACTGGCAAGAGATGCAGCGCCTTGAGAAAGCCGCGCAGCGTTTTGGCCGTGGCGAGCTGGACGTACGCACCCATTTTGAAAGTACCTCCAGCCTGCACAGCCTTGGCGTGGCCTTCAACCAGATGGCGGAGAACATCAATACGCTGGTGGCCAGCAAGAAACAGTTAATCGATGGCATCGCGCACGAGTTGCGCACCCCGCTGGTGCGCCTGCGTTATCGGCTGGAGATGAGCGATAATCTGACCGCAGCGGAATCCGCCGCGCTGAACCGCGATGTCGGGCAGTTGGAGAGTTTGATAGAGGAGTTGCTGACCTACGCGCGCCTCGATCGCCCCCGCGTCGATCTTCATCTGCAAACCTTTGATCTCGCCCAATGGCTGCGCGTGCATATTGAAGATGTGCAGACCATGAATCCGCAGACACAGATCGCGCTGGATATTCCGCAGCTGGAAAACGTCGGCAGCGCCGATACGCGACTGATGGAGCGCGTGCTGGATAATCTGGTGAACAACGCGCTGCGCTATGCGCAACAGCGATTGCGCGTCAGTTTGTGGTTTGATGGCGCTATCGGCTGTTTGCAGGTGGAAGACGATGGCCCGGGCATTCCGCAGGAGGAACGAGCCCGGGTTTTCGAACCTTTCGTACGTCTGGATCCAAGCCGCGATCGCGCCACCGGCGGTTGCGGTTTAGGCCTGGCGATCGTGCACTCTATCGCGCTGGCTATGCAGGGAAATGTCTCCATCGAGAGCAGCCCGCTAGGCGGTGCCAGCGTTCGCTTTTGCTGGCCGGTTGATCTACCCTTGCGGGACATTGCGCCACGCTTACCGTCATAAGGAGCTTTTTACGTGACTTCAGCTTATCAAGAACTTAGCCGCACTTTTCAGCGTCTTTCCCGCTTTGGCCATTTAGGCGCCATTGCCGGTGTCGATATGCAAACCACCATGCCGCCAGGCGGCAGCCAGGCCCGCGGTGAAGCGATGGCCGAGCTTAGCGTGTTCATGCACGAAGTGCTGACCGATAAACGTCTCGGCGGGCTGTTTGCTGCGGCGCAACAGGAATCACTGAATGATGTCGAGCAGGTTAACCTGAGCGAGATGCAGCGGGCATGGCAGCAGGCAACGTTGCTGCCTGCATCGCTGGTGGAAGCCAAATCGCTGGCCGGTTCGCGTTGCGAGCATGCATGGCGTCAGCAGCGTCCGGCTAACGACTGGCAGGGTTTCTCGGCCAATCTGAAAGAAGTGGTGAAGCTGAGCCGTGAAGAGGCGCAGCTGCGAGCCGACGCGCTCGGCGTTTCGCGCTATGACGCGCTGCTGGATGTGTTTGAACCGGGCATGACCAGCGCCCAGCTGGATCAAACCTTTGGTGATCTGAAAAGTTGGTTGCCAGACCTGTTGCAGAAAGCGGTAGTGAAGCAACAACAATCGCCCATTGCACAACCCGTTGGGCCATTCGCGATTGAATCGCAAAAGCAGCTGGGCCTGAGCGTGATGAAGACGCTGGGCTTCGATTTTAATCACGGTCGACTTGATGTCAGTGCGCACCCATTCTGCGGCGGCGTGCCGGAAGATGTGCGCATCACTACGCGTTATAACGAGAACGACTTCCTCAGCGCCATGATGGGCGTGATCCATGAAACCGGGCACGCGCGCTATGAGCAAAATCTGCCGCAGCAGTGGCGCGGTCAGCCGGTGGCGCAGGCGCGTTCTACCGCCATCCATGAGTCACAAAGTCTGTTTATGGAGATGCAGCTCGGACGCAGCAAAGCCTTTCTGCAGCACATTCATCCGCAGGTTGTGGCGCTGATGGGCGATCAACCAGCGCTCGAGCTGCAAAACTTTATCCGTCAGACGCAGCGCGTGAAGCCAGGCTTTATTCGCGTTGATGCCGATGAGTTGAGCTATCCGGCGCACGTGATTTTGCGTTACGAGATCGAGCGTGCCTTGATCGAAGGCGACATTGAGGTGGAAGACATCCCGGCGCTGTGGGACGAGAAGATGCAGCAATCACTGGGCATTGATACGCGCGGTAATTATCGCGATGGCTGCATGCAGGACATCCACTGGACCGACGGTGCCTTTGGCTATTTCCCAACCTACACGTTGGGCGCGATGTACGCTGCTCAGCTGTTCCAGGCGGTGAAACGTGCGATCCCGCAGGTAGATAGCCTGATTCAGCAAGGCGAGTTGCAGCCGGTGTTTGATTGGTTACAGCAGAACATTTGGCAGCACGGCAGCCGTTTCCCCACCCAGCAGCTGTTGATAAACGCTACTGGCGAAGCGCTGAATCCGCACTATTTCCGTCAGCACCTTGAACAACGCTATCTCTCTGAGTAAACTGCGCGGCGGCCCATGCGGCCGCCCTTTTCACTTCCTTTACGCCGCTTTGTACAATCCGTTACACGCCGATACCAATGCCTCACGGAAAGCCTGAATTGTTTTTCATATAGTGTTTTCACCGGCCCCGCAGTGGGCTACACATGAAAAAATAGTTCGAGGATTTTGCAATGAAAAAATTATTTGCACTGGTGATCGCCGCTGCTATGGGTATGTCTTCTGTTGCTTTCGCTGCTGAGACTACAGCTGCTCCTGCAACGCCAGCAACGCCAGCAACGACTGCTGCTCCAGCGAAACACAAAGCAGTACATCATAAGAAACCTGCTGCTCAGAAAGCGCAGGCTGCTAAGAAGCACAAGAAAGTAGAGAAGAAAGCGCCAGCTGCACAGAAAGCTCAGGCCGCTAAAAAGCATCACAAAAAAGCAACCAAACCAGCTGCACAGAAAGCCCAGGCTGCTAAAAAGCACCACAAAAAAGCAACCAAGCCAGCTGCGCAGAAAGCCCAGGCTGCTAAAAAGCATCACAAAGCAACCAAGCCAGCTGCACAGAAAGCGCAGGCTGCTAAAAAGCACCACAAAGTAACTAAGCCAGCTGCACAGAAAGCGCAGGCTGCTAAAAAGCATCACAAAGTGAAAAAAGCGGCTAAATAAGGTTTACCTTTAGCGCCAACACCGCATTAATGATTGAAAACACCCGGTTAAGCCGGGTGTTTATTTACTGGAGTAGCGAAAAATGGTGCGTCGCTATCGCTTCGAAATTATTCTGATTGTGATGATCCTCTGTGGCATAGTTGCAGCCAGCTTTTTTATCTAGTCGTTGTAGCGTGCTGATTACTCCAATATTTCTCCCTTTTTTACCGCTCACCGACTATAGTTATCGCTCAAGCGTGATGACAACAACTTCTACTTATTCTCGCCATTGAGAGAACTATGCGCCTGGCTATCCTGTTACTTGTTGGTCTTTTCAGTTTTAACCTCGCAGCACATGCCGATGATGAAGATGGGCCTAGCCCGGAAGACATCAAAACCTTGTTCTTTGGCAAAGATCACCGCCAGGCGATTAGCGACGTGAGTGCTGCGCCCTGGGATGCCATCGGTCAGTTAGAGACCGAAAGCGGTAACCTCTGTACTGCCACCCTGATTTCTGCCCACCTGGCGTTAACGGCCGGGCACTGTTTGCTGGCACCGCCGGGGAAGTTTGATAAGCCGGTAGCGCTGCGTTTTATGGCCAGCGCAAAAGGCTGGCGTTACGAGATTCATGATATTGATGCGCGCGTAGAGCCCTCTTTAGCGCGCAGATTGCAGGCTGACGGCGAAGGCTGGATCGTGCCGCCGGGTGCTGCACCTTACGATTACGGGCTGGTTATTTTGCATAACCCGCCGTCCGGCATTGTGCCGATTCCGCTGTTTGAAGGTTCCCGTGGCGATTTGACGGCTGCACTGAAAACCACCGAGCGCAAAGTGACGCAAGCGGGATATCCGGCCGATCATCTGGATACGCTCTATTCGCACAGTGATTGTTTAGTTACCGGCTGGGCACAGCGTGCGGTGTTATCGCACCAGTGCGATACCTTGCCAGGCGACAGCGGTTCGCCGCTGCTGTTGAAAAATGGCGATGAGTGGCAGTTAATTGCGGTGCAGAGTTCGGCGCCCGCACCGGCAGATCGTTACCGCGCCGATAACCGCGCCATTGCGGTGCCGTCGTTTAAGGATAAGCTGGAAGAGTTGGCACAGTAATGTGCGGTCTTTGTAACGTGCGTCTCAGTCGAAAAAGGCGGGCATTGCGTAAAGACGGCGTGAATACATCCCTGTAGCCTCGACCGCCGGTTACTCGCCTCGTCCCTGAGGCTCGCCCACTTCGTGGGCCAACGCTATGCGTTGTTCAAAAACGCTACCGGCGTTTTTGTCCCTGCGGCGGACGCTCTAATCCACTGCCCACCTTTCTCTCGTTAATGTGATATTGATGCCCGCTTTCGTAGGGTCGCCATTCATGGCGACCTCCTAACATGCGAATCGCTTAACTCAGCTGCTCCATCGCTTGCAGAATGCGCTTATCCGAAATCGGATAAGGCGTACCCAATTGCTGCGCAAAATAGCTAATCCGTAGCTCCTCCAGCATCCAGCGAATCGCCAGCACTTCCGCATCATCCTGCCGCTGCGGTGGCAATTTATTACGCCATGTCTGCCATGCCTGCTCAACCGCCTGCACTTTCAGCATGCGCGCGCGGTCGCTGTGCGGATCCACCGGCAGTTTCTCCAGCCGGCGCTCAATACCCTGCAGATAACGTAGCGTATCGCCCAAATGCGACCAGCCGTTGCCGGTAACAAACCCGCGATACACCAGGCCATTCATTTGCGCTTTAATATCGCCTAATGCCAGCGCCAGCGACATATCCACGCGTCCTTTCAAGAACTTGTTGATATTGAACACGCACGTCAGGATCTGTTCGACCTGTTTGGCGATAGTGACAACGGTTTCATTCAAATCGGCACGCACTTTGTCGCGCAGCTGTTCGAAGTTCTCCTGCTGCCACGCCGGACCGCCCGCGTCTGCCATCAGCTTATCCACGCCGCAGGCGATGCAGTCATCGATCAGCTCCAGCACTTTGCCGTACGGATTGAAGTACAACCCAAGCTTGGCTTTGTTTGGCAGCTTCTCGTGCAGATACTTGGTCGGCGACGGGATGTTCAGCAGCAGCAGACGACGCTGGCCGCGCCACATCATTTTCTGCTGCTCGGCTTCGCTATCAAACAGACGAATCGCCACGCTGTCTTTTTCATCGACCAGCGCAGGCCAGGCTTTAACCTGATAGCTGCCGCGTTTTTGCTCGTAGCTTTGTGGCAAGTCGCCAAAGCTCCAGATGTGCAACCCGCTCTGCTCCAGACCATCATCCGCCACTTTTGACAACGTTTCCTGCACCTTGCCCTTCAACAACAGCTTGAGCTGGTGCAGGTTTTTGCCTTCCTGCAGTTTACGATTGTGCTCATCGACTACGCGGAAAGTCATTTTCAGATGATCGGGCACCTGATCCCACTGCCAGGCTTCCCGGTCAATGGTGACGCCGGTCATGCGGCGGAACTCACGCTCCAGTGCATCCAGCAGCGGTTGTTCCATGGCAGTGACGCGACCAAGAAACGCTTCGGCGTAATTAGGTGCAGGCACCAGATTACGGCGTACCGGCTTCGGCAGCGATTTGATCAGCGCGATAACCAGTTCGCGGCGCACGCCCGGAATCTGCCACTCAAAACCGGTTTCTTCAATTTGGTTGAGCAGCGGCAGCGGAATGTGCACCGTCACGCCATCGGCATCCGCGCCCGGTTCAAACTGATAGCTCAGTTTGAGTTTCAGGTTGCCCTGATGCCAGAAGTTAGGGTAATCGAGCTGGCTGACTTTATCGGCGCCATCTTTGATCAGCATTTGCTTATTAAAGCTCAGCAGATCGGGATTCTCTTTGCTGGCCTGTTTCCACCAGCTATCGAAATGGCGCGCCGACACCACGTCGCTGCCAATGCGGCGATCGTAGAACGCGAATAGCGTTTCGTCATCGACCAGAATGTCGCGGCGGCGCGATTTGTGTTCCAGATCTTCGATTTCGCTGCGTAGCTTCAGGTTATTACGGAAAAACGCGTGACGCGTCTGCCAATCACCTTCCACCAGCGCATGACGAATAAACAGCTCACGGCTCAGCTGTGGGTCGATGCGGCTGTAGTTAACTTTACGCGCCTGCACGATCGCCAGGCCGTAAAGCGTCACTTTTTCCGTCGCCATCACCGCGCCCTGCGCTTTTTCCCAGTGCGGTTCACTGTAGCTGCGCTTGATCAGATGCTGCGCCAGCGGCTCAATCCATTCCGGATCGATACGCGCGGCAACGCGGCCCCACAAGCGGCTGGTTTCGACCAGTTCGGCCACCATGGTCCACTTTGGCGGCTTCTTAAACAGGCCGGAACCGGGGAAGATCGAGAAGCGCGCGTTGCGAGCGCCGGTGAACTCCTGCTTCTCATTGTCCTTCTGCCCAATGTGTGACAGCAAGCCGGTAAGCAGCGCGCAGTGTACTTCGCGGTACGGCGCCGGTTCGCTATTGACCGGCATGCCTTGCTCTCGGACTACCTGGCGCAGTTGGGTATAGATATCCTGCCATTCGCGCACACGCAAATAGTTGAGGAAGTCAGTTTTACACTGGCGGCGGAAGTGATTGCTGGAGAGCGCTTTTTGCTGATCCTGCAGATAATTCCACAGGTTAACGAACGCAAGGAAATCGGACTCTTTATCGGCAAAGCGCCGATGTTTTTCATCAGAAGCCTGCTGTTTGTCCGACGGACGCTCGCGCGGATCCTGAATCGACAGCGCGGCGGTGATGATCATCGCTTCCCGCACGCAGCCAAACTTTTGTGCTTCCAGCACCATACGCGCCATACGCGGATCGACCGGTAGCTGGGCCAGCTGGCGGCCTGAGGGTGTCAGCTTATAGGTTTCATCTTCACTCAGCGTAATGGCGCCCAGCTCTTCCAGCAGGCGCACGCCATCCTGAATATTACGTTTATCGGGCGCTTCGACGAACGGGAAAGCGGCAATGTCACCCAGCCCCAGCGCCGTCATCTGTAAAATCACCGATGCGAGATTGGTACGCAGAATTTCCGGATCGGTAAATTCCGGGCGGCTAAGGAAATCGTCTTCTGAATAGAGACGAATACAGATCCCTTCGGAAACGCGGCCGCAGCGCCCTTTACGCTGATTAGCGGAGGCTTGAGATATCGGCTCAATCGGCAAGCGCTGCACTTTAGTGCGGAAGCTGTAACGGCTAATGCGCGCGGTGCCGGGATCGATAACGTACTTGATGCCAGGCACCGTCAGCGAGGTTTCCGCGACGTTGGTGGCCAGCACGATGCGGCGTCCGCTGTGCGACTGGAATACGCGGTTTTGCTCGGCATTCGACAGGCGCGCATACAGCGGCAGAATCTCGGTGTGTGCAATATCACGCTTCATCAGCGCATCGGCGGTATCGCGAATTTCGCGTTCGCCGCTCATAAAGATCAGAATATCGCCGCGGCTCTCCTGCCCAAGCTCATCCACCGCATCGAAAATCGCCTGTAGCTGATCGCGATCGGTATCGTCGGCGTCTTCCACCATCGGACGATAACGGACTTCCACCGGATAAGTCCGGCCAGAAACTTCAATCACCGGCGCATTATGGAAGTGACGCGAGAAACGCTGCGGATCGATGGTCGCCGAGGTGATGATCACCTTTAAATCGGGACGACGCGGCAGCAGTTCGCGCAGATAGCCGAGCAGGAAATCGATGTTCAGACTGCGTTCGTGCGCTTCATCGATAATGATGGTGTCGTACTGCAATAGCAGGCGATCCTGCTGGATCTCAGCCAGCAAAATACCGTCAGTCATCAGCTTAACCTGAGTGGTTTCGCTGACCTGATCGTTAAAGCGCACCTTGTAGCCGATGGTGCCACCGAGCGAGGTTTCCAGCTCATCGGCGATGCGGTTCGCTACGGTGCGCGCCGCCAGACGACGCGGCTGAGTGTGGCCAATCAGGCCTTTGACGCCGCGCCCCAGCGCCAGACAGATTTTTGGCAACTGGGTGGTTTTACCCGATCCGGTTTCACCCGCCACAATCACCACCTGATGCTCACGGATGGCATCGGCAATGTCCTGCTGCTTCTGACTTACCGGCAGGCTTTCTGGGAAGGTAATGCGCGGAGTCGCCGCCTTACGCTGCGCAAGGCGCTGTTCGGCCGCGACAAATTCCGGTTCCAGTTCAGCCACAATCTCCTGCTGCTTAACCGGATTTTTCACCTTTGCCGCGCCCAGCAAACGTCGGCGCAGGCGTTGACCATCGCGCAGCGTCAGATTATCGAGCCGCGTCCAAAGGGAGGCTAAAGGGGAAGGTGCGGATGATGACATAGCGATGCGTTACCTATTGTTGCAGCAAACCGGAGACTTTCCCGGCGGATTCAAGCAATTAATGGTCGCCATCATAGCACAATTTGGAACGCCTGCCTGAGCGGGACGTGCGAGCTTGTTCAATAATTTCGAACATAGATCTCGAAATATTGCGCTTTTACCTCGCGGGCTAACTCCGTACAGTGTAAAGCATTGAGCGGTAAGCCAACCGCGTAACGCACAGGAAAATACCATGAGCAAAGTTTTAGTTCTGAAATCAAGCATCCTCGCTGGATACTCTCAGTCAAATCAACTGGCTGACTTCTACGCTGAAGAAGCACGCGCCAAAGGTGACTCAGTGACAGTGCGTGATTTAGCGGCTCAGCCGATTCCAGTCCTGGATGGTGAGCTGGTTGGCGCGCTGCGTCCTTCAGACGCCCCGCTGTCTCCGCGTCAGCAGGAAGCGCTCTCGTTATCTGACGAACTGATTGCTGAACTGCAAGCCCATGACACCGTGGTTATTGCGGCGCCAATGTACAACTTCAACATCCCAACCCAGCTGAAAAACTACTTTGACCTGATTGCCCGCGCTGGCGTGACCTTCCGTTACACCGAAGCAGGCCCAGAAGGCCTGGTGACCGGCAAGCGTGCGGTAATCCTCTCCAGCCGTGGCGGCATCCACAAAGATACGGCCAGCGATCTGCTGACGCCATACGTGAAACTGTTCCTCGGCTTTATCGGTATCACTGACGTGAACTTCGTGTTCGCGGAAGGCATCGCTTATGGTCCTGAAGTGGCCACCAAAGCGGCTAACGATGCCAAAGACGCCATCAAACAAATTGTTGCTGCGTAATCATTTTTGAACGTGATGAATGCCCAGCCATAAAGGGTATGATGCCATCTCTTGCCGGGCCTGAGCGCCCGGCTTTTTTATGCGCGCTATTTACGCAGCCACTGCCCATTGATACCGCGCACATACTCGCCGCTGCCGGCGCGATTCACCAGTTTCTCACCGGCGATGCGCGCCACTTCGCTGGCGGTTAGATTATTTTGCTGCGCCACGCGCTGATACTGCTCCATTCGGCCGGCGTTAATACGCTTAACCAGTTCGATCGTTACGTCATCCTGCTGGCGCGCCGCGACATAGCCGCTCAGCGTTTCGCCTACGCGCCCCTGCTGACGCGCCTCATCGAGCGTCAACGCCCACGCTGATGGCACCAACAGCAGCGCTACAACGAGCGCGATTGCCTTGCGTTTCATCATGCATCTCCTCAAAACAGGCCGCTCTGGTTCTTCAGCAGCGCTTCCACATCTTTATCCACCTTGATGTGAATCTCATGCTCAATTTTCACGTTCATATTGATGGTGATGGGCTCTTTCGGTGCCGCCACCTCAATACGCGGCACGCAGCCGCTCAATGGCAGCCAGGCTGCCAGCACCAGTAATGCCCTGAGGCTCATGGTTGGGGATCCTTTTTCGAGGGTAAGGTGGCATTTTGCTCCACCCAGGATTGCAAATTATCGCCAAAGCGCAGGCTGCGCCACAGCTGGAACAGATTCTCTTGATGTCGATAGTTCAGATTGACGGTTTGTCGACGGTTACTGAACTGGCTGACGCCTTTCACTTCCGATTGCATGATCAAGTTGCCGAAGTTATCCAGATCAAGCGTGGCCCACGAACGCGAAATCTCCATATAGCGCAGCCAATCCATCGCCGCGCCGGCGGCAACATTGTTGCTGACAATGGCATCCGCCATATCTTTATCCAGGCGGAACGTCAGCGGCCCACTGTTAGCGACCCAACCCTTTTCAATCAACCATTGGGGATTATTCACCCACAGCGGTAGCTCACCGTTAACTTTACCGGACATGGCAAACTGTTTGGGCTTAATCGCGGTGACCAGCTTGCTGAGGTTGATCTCTTTCAGCGAGACGCGCGCGGCCTGATGCTGCGGCATACGCAGCTCGGGCATGCTGACGTGTCCGCCCAGCAAATCGAGATTGACATTACTTAGGGTTAACGGCTGGCGCTCCTGCCACGGATAGTGGCCTTGCAAATCAGCGGTGATATTTTGCAGCGAGAACTGGTTTTTCACTTCAGCGATGCGCAGTGATACTGGGCCGCGACGTCCAAGTTGCCATTGATGGTCTTTCAGGCGAAACGGCAGCGAGAAATCGATACCGTTGATTTCACTGTCCGGCATCCACAGGCTGCCGTTTTTCACCGTCCAGTGACCACCGGCCTCAAAACCCTGAACGCTGGCGGCCGAGAACGCCACCTGCGCGCGTAATTCACCCGACTGAATGCGCATTTTCAGATCGCTACTGAGCAGCGGCTGGAACACCGTCAGCGACTGCGCCGGCCACCAGGCTTCGCCGCGCAATCGTTCGCCATCCCAGCGGCCATGCACGCGCACCGGTCCGATATCTTCCGCCGTCAGCTGACCACGCCACAGGAAATGGCTGGGATCGCTGCCTTTGGCTTCAAAATTGAGTTCTGAAGGTGGCAGCCAGCCGCCGTAGCTAAATTGGGTTTGGCCAGATTTCAGCGTGAAGCCGCCGTTAAACGCGGGCTGTTGCGGATCACGTTGCCAGCGTACCGGCGCGGAGAGCATCAGACGCGGTTTTGCGACTTGCACCATGCCATAGGCCAGCTGATCGAAACCGGTATTCAGCGTATCGAGGCTGATCAAGGTGTCCTGCCAGCTGCCGGTGCCTTTCACATCCCATTTGGCCGCCAGTGGCGCGATGGCACCCTCGCCCCAATAGCGCCAGTTCCAGATACCGCTATCCGGCCAGAAATCCGTGGCGCGCCCATCGAGATGCAGGGTGAAACGGCCAAAGTTCGGATCGTGCGCTTTGAGTATCGCCTGCAGGCGACCGTTTATGCCGCGCGAAGCCAGCGTCACACTCGCCAGCGGCCAGCGTGCTTCATCCACTTCCAGCGTTGAAAGTAAGCGGCCACGCAACCGCAGCAGCGCACCCTGCTTCAGGCTGAGCTGTGGATCGGTTAATACCCCGTGCAACAAGCCCGGCATGCTGCCGAACAGTTGCAGATCGGCGAATTTACTCTCGCCGGTTAGCTGGAACGGCAAAGCGCTATCGATCATGCTGAGTTTGCCCGGCCCAACGCTCAGTACCAGATTGCCTTTGCCGCCGCGCCCTTGCGTCAGCAAATTGAATCGTCCGCTGACCAGAGTGTTTTCCAGACCTTGCTGCCAGTTTTCCAGCGTGAGCGCCAGACCGCCTGAAAGCGGCTGATCGGCCTGTGGCCAGCGCCATTGCCCCTGCGTGATGCGTATTTCCTGCTCATCGACCTGCCACGGCAGTTGCAGCAGCGGCAGTTCATCTCCCTGCTGATTCACGGTTAACGTACCCTGCTGCTGTTGCCAGTTGAGGGTCAGCGTCAGCGGCTGTGGCCACTGCGCCACGTTAAGGTCTGCGCTGAGTTCACCCGCTACCGGCAAGCCGTTGGCAAAAGTTGGCAAAGTCACATCGCCGTGCAGATTGAGCGGTTTAGGCAATAAAGGATGACTGAGTTGCAGCTGACTAATGTGCATCTGTTGGCCCTGCAAACGGGCCTCAAGATTGAGATTGTCGCCTTGGTAACGCAGCCGCTGAACCTCTTGATCTAAGGTAAGATCGAATCGACCAGCATATTGCTGCCACGGCAGAACAGTGATTTTTTGCAAATGCACATCGGCGCCGGGCAGCATCTTCTGCCAGTCGGCCAGGCTACGTGGTGCACCGCTTGCGGCGCTTTGCGGCAGTGATTGCAGGCAATCACTGTTGAGCTGTACGTCAGCGGCGCTAAGCTGCCAACGTTTCTGCTGCCAGCCGAGCGCGGCATCGTGGACGTTCGCCAGTTCGCAATCACCGGCCAGATAGCGCACCGCCGGGAAATGCAGGGCACCCTGCTGCCAGCGCGGCGTGCCGTTGAGCTCAACGCGGGTATTTTCCGGCAGCCAGATACCGGCCAGACGCGGCAACCATTGCGTGAGCGTCAGCAGCAATCCCAATAGCAGCAGTATCAGCGCCAGTAGCGCAGCAAGTGTTCGGCGGAGACCACGCGGCATGGTAGCTAACTATCCCTTTAAATAAGTCCTAAATAATTCGAATGACAGTAAGGCGGCAAGTGGGTGAATCACCAGAAGCTTACTGCAGTAAGAGATTGGGGTGAGTACACGCCACCAAGGCTCCTGACGTTCGAATTATGACGGATTTAATGATGGCATGTTATATCTCACAAATGAAGGCGTTAGCTGCTTAGTCTGGCTGAAGAACAGCAAAATGCCGCGAAAAACGTTATCCTGTGAGGATACCGACGTTGCATTTTTCAGGAGCGAAACAATGAAAGTTGCGGTTTACAGCACCAAGCATTACGACCAGAAATACCTCGAACACGTCAATGCCAGCTTTGGATTTGAGCTGCAGTTTTTTGACTTCCTGCTCACGCCCGCCACGGCGAAAAATGCCGCTGGCTGCGATGCGGTGTGCATTTTCGTAAACGATGATGCCAGCAAAGAGGTGCTGGAAGAGTTAGCGGCGTTGGGTGTTAAGCACATCGCGCTGCGCTGCGCCGGTTTTAATAATGTCGATCTGGCTGCGGCGAAAGTACTGGGCTTAAACGTGGTGCGGGTACCGGCTTATTCACCGGAAGCGGTGGCCGAGCATGCGGTTGGTCTGATGATGACGTTGAATCGTCGCATTCACCGCGCCTATCAACGTACGCGTGACGCCAACTTTTCACTGGATGGCTTAACCGGCTTCAACATGCACAACAAAACCGCAGGCATCGTTGGCACCGGCAAAATCGGCGTGGCCACGATGCGTATCCTGAAGGGATTTGGCATGCGCTTACTGGCGTTCGATCCTTATCCAAGCCAGGCCGCGCTGGAACTGGGTGCGGAATACGTCGATTTGAAAACGCTGTTTGCTGAAGCCGATGTGATTACGCTGCACTGCCCGCTGACGCCGGAAAACCATCATCTGCTGAATGCCCAGGCGTTTAGCCAAATGAAAGACGGCGTGATGATCATCAACACCAGCCGCGGCGGATTAATCGACTCGCAGGCGGCTATTGATGCGCTCAAGCAACAAAAGATTGGTTCATTGGGTATGGATGTGTATGAAAACGAACGCGACCTGTTCTTTGAAGACAAATCAAATGACGTGATTCAGGACGATGTGTTCCGCCGCCTGTCCGCCTGTCACAACGTACTGTTTACCGGCCATCAGGCATTTCTGACTGCCGAAGCGCTAACGGCGATTTCAGAAACCACACTCGGCAATTTGCAGCAGCTGGAACGGGGTGAAATCAGCCCGAATCTGGTCACCGCGTAATTATCCTGCGCCTGCCTTAGCGGGCGCAGCTTCCACCCATCAGCGCCTGTTCGTCACAACGACGACCATTGGCCAACTGACACATGCCTATGCGTGAACCATCTAACTGACGTGAAAACGCCAGCGAGCCCCCGGCATTACTGCAATTCACTTCAGCCATAGATGACATCACAACGCGCGGTGATACGTGTGCGGCAGTGGCTTGTTGCGGCGGTTCGTTATCACTATTGCTGCTGCAGGCAGAAAGTAACAATGTGGCTCCGGCCAGCAGAAAAAGTGCGGCTTTCATCGATGGGGCTCCGGGGATTGAGCGAAAAAGTCGCACCAGCATATGTCAGGCGTGGCAAGGGATCGAGGGGAGACACAGCTTTTTACAAAATTTTCTTCCATGCTTTGCAAGCAGAATTATCCTGATTGGGATATTTCCACCCTTTTCTCGCTGCCACTTACCCAATTATCAATAACTAAGGAGAGAACAATGTTGACGGATATGCTAATCCGTATTGCTTTAGCCGGAATTCTCGGCGGTCTGATTGGCCTGGAACGCCAGCTACGCGCTAAAGAAGCCGGTCTGCGCACCCACATTTTGGTCGGCATCGGCAGCGCCATGTTTATGCTGGTGTCGAAATACGGCTTCGCCGATATGTTAGTGAGCGATCATGTGGCGCTCGATCCCAGCCGTATTGCAGCGCAGGTCGTCAGCGGCATGGGCTTCCTCGGCGCGGGTACCATCATTATTCAAAAACAGGTAGTGAAAGGCCTTACTACAGCCGCTGGCTTATGGGTGACGGCGGCAATTGGATTGGTGATCGGTAGCGGCATGTACGAAATCGGCATTTATGGCACCGTGCTGGCGCTGGTAGTGCTGGAAACCTTTCGTCGCATTAGCCACTGGCTGATTGGCCGTCATCATACATTGCTAGTGCATCTCAAACCCAAAAGCGTGCCGATTGTCTTACTGGTGCTACAGCGCGAGAACGTGCGTTACGGGCATATCGCCGTCGTTAATCGTGACGAGGAGAATGGCTTGTGCGAATTAAGCGTTGAGGTGACATTGTCACGGCGCACGCCGATGCACAATATTTACGACAAGGTGATGGAAATCAAAGGCGTTCAATCGCTGGAGATGATGTAAAAATCATCAATTTTAGAGGCTTGTGCGCTGGCATCCCGCTTGCACACTGATGAGAAAGTCACATCATGGTGCTTTGCTAAACTGAACTGATAACCCCGTAAATTTTGCGGGTTTCTCAGCGTAGCAAAGGACGATTTATGATTACCGTCGACGGTAACGGTGCGGTGGCGTCGGTCGCCTTCCGCACCAGCGAAGTAATTGCTATTTACCCCATCACGCCCAGTTCAACGATGGCTGAACTGGCAGATAGCTGGTCAGGTGAAGGCCGCCGTAATATCTGGGGCGACGTGCCGCGTGTGATTGAGATGCAGTCGGAAGGTGGCGCGATTGCCACCGTGCATGGTGCGCTGCAAACCGGTGCGCTCTCAACCACCTTTACGTCGTCGCAGGGATTGTTATTGATGATCCCCACGCTCTACAAACTGGCCGGGCAATTGACGCCGTTTGTGCTGCACGTAGCGGCGCGTACCGTGGCGACCCACGCGCTGTCGATTTTTGGCGATCACTCCGATGTGATGGCGGTGCGCCAAACCGGCTGCGCCCAACTCTGTGCATCCAGCGTGCAGGAAGCGCAGGATTTTGCCTTAATCGCGCAAATCGCTTCACTGAATAGCCGTATTCCCTTTATTCACTTCTTCGATGGCTTCCGCACCTCGCACGAGATCAACAAGATTGTACCGATCAGCGATGAAACCTTGCAGGCGCTGATGCCTGGCGAAGCAATTACCGCTCATCGTGCCCGTGCGCTCACGCCGGATCGTCCGACCATTCGCGGAACCTCCGCCAATCCTGATACCTATTTCCAGTCTCGCGAAGCCACCAACCGCTGGTACGACGATTGCACCCGACACGTTGAAGCAGCGATGACAGCCTTTGGCGAAACTACCGGACGCTGCTATCAGTCGTTTGAGTTTTACGGCCATCCGCAGGCCGAACGCGTGATCATTATGATGGGATCCGGCTGTGGCACCGCTGAAGAAGCGATTGATGAGATGCAACAGCGTGGCGAAAAAGTGGGATTGGTAAAAGTACGCTTGTATCGCCCATTCTCGGCAACGCATTTGTTGCAGATGATTCCTGTAAGCGCACAGCGCATTGCGGTGCTTGATCGCACCAAAGAGCCGGGCGCGCTAGGGGAACCGCTGTTCCTGGATGTGATAACTGCGTTAGCTGAAGCCTACAGTCGCGGCGAGCGGACATCGCTGCCGAAAGTGATTGGTGGTCGCTATGGTTTGTCGTCGAAAGAGTTCGCGCCCGATGCGGTATTGGCAGTGTTTCGCGCGCTGCAGCGCGATCTGCCACCGGCACGCTTTACCGTGGGGATTTACGACGATGTCACCCACCTTTCACTGCCGATGGAAGCCAACATCGTGCCCAACCGCGCGCGGCTGGAAGCGCTGTTTTACGGTTTGGGCAGCGACGGTAGCGTTAGCGCCAGCAAAAACAATCTGAAGATTATCGGCAACGCTACGCCGTGGCACGTGCAGGGCTATTTCGTCTACGATTCGAAAAAAGCCGGCGGGCTGACGGTTTCCCATCTGCGCGTCAGCGAACATCCGATCCAGTCCGCCTATTTGATTCAGCAGGCAGACTTCATCGATTGTCACCAACTGCAGTTTATCGATAAATATTCAATGCTCGATCAGCTTAAGCCAGGCGGGATTTTCCTGCTCAATACGCCTTACGCTGCTGATGAAGTGTGGGCGCGTTTGCCGCAGGAAGTGCAGAGTCAGCTGAACGACAAGCAGGCACGCTTGTTTGTGATTAACGCGGCGCGCATCGCGCGTGAATGTCAACTAGGCGCGCGCATTAACACCGTTATGCAGATGGCCTTTTTCCAGCTGACGCAGATTCTGCCGGGCGATAGCGCGCTGACTGAACTACAAAACGCGATTGCGCTCAGCTACAGCAGCAAAGGCGAAGCGCTGGTGCAGCGTAACTGGCAGGCGCTGGCGATGGCGCAACAGGCACTGCAGGCGGTAGCGCTGCAGCCGGTTGACAATCGCAGCCCCCACCGCCCGCCGGTGGTAGCGGACAGCGCACCGGATTTCGTCAAAACCGTCACCGCGGCGATGTTAGCCGGTCTCGGCGACAAATTACCGGTCTCGGCGCTGCCGCCCGACGGCACCTGGCCCGTTGGCACCACGCAGTGGGAAAAGCGCAATATTGCCGAAGCGGTGCCCATCTGGCAGCCCGATCTCTGTACGCAGTGCAACCATTGTGTCGCAGCTTGTCCGCATTCGGCCATTCGCGCCAAAGTTGTCGCCCCAGAAGCCTTGGTAGATGCGCCTGCTACGCTGGCCTCACTGGATGTGAAATCACGCGATATGCGTGGGCAGAAGTATCTCTTGCAGGTGGCACCGGAAGATTGCACCGGCTGTAATCTGTGCGTGGAAGTGTGCCCGGCCAGCGACCGTCAGCATCCGGAAATCAAAGCCATCAATATGCAATCGCGGCTGGAACATGTTGAAACTGAGAAAGCCAACTATGCGGCCTTCCTCGCGCTGCCGGAGATCACCGCTGAACAGCTGGAACGTATTGATATCCGTACTTCGCAGCTGATTACGCCGCTGTTTGAATATTCTGGCGCCTGTTCTGGCTGCGGCGAAACGCCGTATATCAAGTTACTGACGCAGCTGTACGGCGATCGCTTATTAATTGCTAATGCCACCGGTTGCTCTTCGATTTATGGCGGCAATTTGCCTTCGACGCCTTATACCACCAACGCGGATGGGCGCGGTCCGGCGTGGGCGAACTCGCTGTTTGAAGATAACGCCGAGTTTGGTTTGGGGTTCCGCTTGAGTGTCGATCTGCAAAAACAGCGCGCGCTGCGCTTGCTCGAGCAGTGCGCGCCACTTCTGCCCACCGGATTAGTAGACGAACTTAAAAGTGACAATGTCACCATAACACAGCGACGTGAGCAGATAGCCCAACTGCGCGCCCTGCTTGCCGCTTCGTCACAGTCTGAAGCGGAAGCCTTAACTGAGGCTGCTGATGCGTAAGTGGAGAAATCCGTCTGGCTGATTGGTGGCGATGGCTGGGCTTACGATATCGGCTACGGCGGCCTCGATCACGTGATGAGCCTGAGCGAAAACGTCAATGTGCTGGTGCTGGATACGCAGTGCTACTCCAACACCGGCGGTCAGGCATCAAAAGCGACACCGCTTGGTGCGGTGACCAAGTTTGGTGAGCAAGGTAAACGCAAGGCACGGAAAGATCTCGGCATGTCTACGCTGCTGTACGGCCATGTGTACGTGGCGCAGATCTCTCTCGGCGCGCAGCTCAACCAAACGGTAAAAGCCATTCAGGAAGCGGAAGCCTGGCCAGGTCCGTCGCTGGTCATCGCATACAGCCCGTGTGAAGAGCATGGCTACGACTTGGCCTACAGCCACGAGCAGATGCGCCTGCTCACCACCAGCGGTTTCTGGCCACTGTATCGCTTCGACCCGCGCCGGGCGGAGCAAGGTAAAGCTGCGCTGGCGCTGGATTCGCGTCCACCGACTTCAGAACTGGAACAGGCATTAATGAACGAACAGCGCTTCCGCCAGTTACAAACCCAGCGCCCCGAAGAGGCCTCGCAGCTGTGGCAGGATGCGACAGAAGCCGCCAATCAGCGTTATCAACGCCTGGCGGAATTGGCAGGAAAAAGCGAGAGAAGTGACTAAATGAACAAGCCCGGCAACAGAGGCCGGGCTTTTTGCGGGTTCAACAGGACATAAGATTTACCAGTGCATTGCTCTCTGCGCATAAAAGAGATCACTTGAGGCTAGCATTCGCGCCCGCAATCCGTACCATACGCAGTCATGTTTATAGGGTTTATTGCCGTTGAAGATTGCTTCAGCCGCTAACGGCCCTCGCCTTCACTCTCAAGCGTGAAAATAATGTCAGAAAATCAAGAAGTAACAAAGAAAGAACAGTACAACCTCAACAAGCTGCAGAAGCGTTTGCGTCGCAACGTGGGTGAAGCCATTGCCGACTTCAATATGATTGAAGAAGGCGATCGCATCATGGTTTGTCTGTCTGGCGGTAAAGACAGCTACACCATGCTGGAAATCCTGCGCAATTTGCAGCAGAGCGCGCCGGTGAACTTCTCGCTGGTGGCGGTGAATCTCGACCAGAAACAGCCTGGCTTCCCCGAGCATATTCTGCCGGCCTATCTGGATGAGCTGGGCGTTGAGTACCACATCGTTAACGAAGACACCTATTCCATCGTTAAAGATAAAATCCCCGAAGGCAAAACCACCTGTTCGCTCTGTTCACGCCTGCGCCGCGGCATTCTGTATCGCACTGCGAGCGAACTGGGATGTACCAAAATCGCCCTTGGACACCATCGTGATGACATCCTCCAGACGATGTTCCTGAACATGTTTTATGGCGGAAAAATGAAAGGCATGCCGCCGAAACTGATGAGCGATGATGGCAAACATATCGTGATCCGTCCGCTGGCTTATTGCCGCGAGAAAGACATCATTCGTTTTGCCGAAGCGCGTCAGTTCCCAATCATCCCCTGCAACCTGTGTGGTTCGCAGCCGAACCTGCAGCGTCAGGTGGTGGCTGATATGCTGCGTGACTGGGATAAACGCTATCCTGGCCGCATCGAAACCATGTTCACCGCGATGCAAAATGTGGTGCCATCACACATGGCGGACATAAATCTGTTTGATTTCAAAGGTATTAAACACGGTGATGCGGTCGTCGACGGCGGCGATTTGGCCTTCGACCGTGAAAGCCTGCCGGTGCAGCCTGCGGGCTGGCAGCCAGAAGAGGAAGATGCGCCTAATCTCAGCGTGCGCCTTGATGTGCTGGAAATTAAATAATCGTCATTGATGTAACGAAAGGCGCGTCGCTTTGGCTACGCGCCTTTTTTATTAGCGGTGCGGTGGCGGATCTTGAATCGGTGGAAATTCGGGGTCGTAAGGCGGCTGTGCGGGTGGAATCGGTTGCGGTTGTGGAATCGGTTCAGGAATTGGCGGTGGATCGGTAGGAATCGGTTCGCTGGCAGTAATCGGTTGCATGCCCTTCTCCTTGTTGCTGAATGTCCTGTAAGCATAGGAAAGGATGCGCGAGCAAGCCAAGCGGGCAAAAAAAAGCCGGCGGATAGGCCGGCGTCGTACGAATCAAATGTGCTATGCAGTAATTCAAAAAAGGAAGTAAGACAATATGGAGCGCAACGCCCATCGCTTGACGTTGCATTCACCTGCGGGAAAGAGTTTGCCCCGATTGACCTGGCGGGATATTGATATCGATCAGGTTTACTCCGCTTTTCTGCCCTACAACCATTTACGCCGTTTCAGCCATATCGCCACGCCCGCCACCATCACCAAAAGCAGCACGCAGAACGCGGTAAAGCCAAGCGCCCAGTTACCACCGGGAATGCCACCTAAATTGACGCCAAATAGCCCAGTGAGAAACGTAGCGGGCAGGAAAATCATCGCCATCAGCGACATGGTGTACGTGCGGCGATTCATTGACTCCGCGAGAATCGAAGCGACTTCATCCGCCAGAATTGAGGTACGCGCTACGCCTGCGTTGAGATCGTCGAGTCCGCGGCCCAATCGGTCCGCGACTTCTTGCATACGACGGCGATCGTCATCGTTCATCCACGCCATTTTTTCGATAGCCAGCCGCGCGTAGACATCACGTTGCGGTGCCATATAGCGGCGCATCACAATCAGTTGCTTGCGCAGCAGCGCAAGGTCTCCGCGCGCCGGCACTTCCTGGTTCATCAGCGCATCTTCCAGCTCGATAATTTTATCGTGCATCTCTTCGATAAATTCGCTGGCGTGATCGGTCAACGCATCACACACATCAACCAGCCAACTGCCACCATCAACCGGTCCATTGCCGTTTTGCAGATCGGTCAGTACCGCGTCAATTGCATACACTTTGCGGCGGCGCGTCGACACAATCAGCTTGTCGTTGATAAACACGCGCATCGCCACCAGTTGATCGGGGCGTGAATCGGCGTTGTGGTTCACGCTGCGCAGCACAATCATAAAGCCATCGCCAAGGCGCGTAACGCGAGGCCGCATGCTGTCGCCGGCCAGCGCATCGCGCACGGAATCGGGAATCAGCGGCGTGTTTTGCAGCCATTCCGCACTTTGCCGTTGAGTGTAATTGAGGTGTAACCAGCAGGGACGTTCGCAGTTGATCACGTCTTTATCGTCGATGGGGATCATGCCACCGGTGCCATCAAGCTGACAGGACACAATGGCATCGGATACTTGTAGTGCTTTACCTTCAATGACGTTCACGAACTCGCCTCGCTATCAAAATCAATACGATACAGTCTAGCGTGGCGCAGACCAGTTGCAATCATCAGGCTGTGAGCAAAGATGACAGGCGATCATCCTGATCGCCCGATGGGTAGGGTTGACGTTAATGCCGACCGGGCGATTTAGTGCTTCTCAATCCACATTTCGCGGCTGTAAGCCACGTCTTCCGGATTAGTGATCGGATACCCTTTCACCCACGGCTTGATCAGGCGTCCGTTAGTATATTGGTAGATCGGCGCGATCGGGGCCTGATCGGCAATAATCTGTTCGGCTTTGTTGTAATCGGTGTTACGCGCCGCGACGCTGGTTTCGGTGCTGGCTTTGGTGATCACCGCATCATAATCGGCACTGCGGAAGCGCGCGATATTACCGCTATGGCTGGAGGTTAGCAGGCTGAGGAAAGTAGACGGTTCGTTGTAATCGCCAACCCATGAAGCGCGGATCACATCAAAACTGCCGCTGTTACGACTGTCGATATAGGTTTTCCACTCCTGATTTTGTAAGGTGACATCAACGCCGAGATTCTTCTTCCACATTGACGCCACCGCGATAGCGATTTTCTGATGGCTCTCTGACGTGTTGTACAACAACGTCAGGTGCAATGGCTTGCCCGGCCCATAACCCGCGGCGGTCAGCAGGGCTTTGGCCTGCGCATTCAGTTCCTGCTGGCTATGCTGCTGCAGATAGCTTTTCAGCGGCGTAAAGCCAGCGGTGACATCTGGCGTGAAATGCCAGGCCGGTTTTTCACCGGTGCCCAATACTTTCTCCGCGATGATGCGGCGATCGATGCTCCACGACAGCGCCTTACGCACGCGCACATCAGCGGTCGGCCCTTTCTCGGTGTTAAACGCGTAGTAATAGGTACCGAGCTGATCCGGCGTATAAACCTGGCCTGGCAACTCTTTTTTTAGCAGCGCGTACATGTTTTTCGGGAAGGATTCGGTGATATCGATATCGTTAGCGCGATAACGTTTGGTCGCGCTGGACTCTTCGTTGATGGGAATAAAAGTGACCTTGGTCAGCACTGAAGCTTTGTCATCCCAATAATGGCTGTTACGTACCAGCACAATTTTTTCATTCACCACCCGATCTTGCAGTTGATAGGCGCCGTTGCCAACCAGCTTGCCGGGAGAAGTCCAGCTATCTCCCTCTTTTTCAATCACTTTTTTCGGTACTGGATACATTGCTGCATTAGCGACCATACTTGGGAACCATGGCACAGGACGTGACAGCGTCACCTTAAGCTGAGTGGCGTCTATTGCGGATACGCCGAGCTTATCGGCGCCCATCTGCCCTTTGGTGATCGCATCAGCATTCTCAATGCCGCTCAGCGCGGCAAACCAGGCAAACGGAGAACTGTTTTTTGGATCAACTAAACGCTGCCAGCTATAGACAAAATCCTGCGCGGTCACCGGTTCGCCATTTGACCAGCGCGCGTCTTTGCGCAGGGTAAAGACCCACGTTTTGTTATCGCTGCTGCTCCAGCTCTGCGCGACGCCGGGCACGATTTTGCCATGCGCATCCTGATTGGTTAGCCCTTCGAACAGATCGCGCATCACCTGAATTTCCGGCAGGCCGACTGCCTTCATAGGATCGAGCGAAGCGGGTTCATCTTTAATATGCCGAACAATTTCCTGCGTGCTGGCCAATTGGGCGCCCGACGAAACGTTGGCGGCGAATGCGGGTGAGACTGCGCTGGTTACGATTAAGGCCGACAGCGTCATGCGAAACGTTAGATTCATCACCACTCCTTTACGCGAAAAAATGGCGACTGCTAAACAAAGGGTGTCGCCAGTAACTTTCGGCACTTTATCGCAAATTGCTGATTGATATATAGCTATTTCCCCACGCGCTGTTTACCGTTATGTTGAGGCTGGATTATCGGTCACATTTTTTACTTTGAGCGCCAGTAAGCTTTGGCTGCGTTTGGAAGCATCTCAATGAGGAACGTCATGTCGTCATACCATCCACGTCCGCTACGCGGCAAACTGGACGCTGTCTGGCAGCAATACGGGCAATCGGTGCTGGGCGCCCCGCTGCTGTGGTTCCCTGCACCCGCGGCGGATGCAGAAAGCGGCCTCATCATTGCCGGCACACACGGTGATGAGAATGCCGCTATTGCCACCTTATCCGGCGCGATGCGCACTTTGCCCGATGCTCTGCGTCGTCATCACGTCATTCTGGCTGTGAATCCAGATGGCTGTCAGCTGGGGCTGCGCGCTAACGCTAACGGTGTCGATCTCAATCGTAATTTCCCCGCTGCTAACTGGCAGAGCGGCGATACGGTTTATCGCTGGAACAGCGAAGCCGATGAGCGTGATGTGGTGCTATCAACCGGTAGCAGCCCTTCGTCAGAACCTGAAACCCGCGCGCTATGTCAGCTGATTCACCAAATAAAGCCGCATTGGGTGGTTTCCTGGCATGAGCCGCTGGCTTGTATCGACGATCCACATCACAGTGATTTAGCGCAGTGGCTGGCGCAGCAAACGGCGCTGCCGGTCGTCAGCAGCGTGGGTTATGCTACGCCAGGCTCGTTTGGTAGCTGGTGCGATGATCTCGGCCTGTTATGCATTACCGCCGAGATGCCGCCGATTTCGGTGGATGAAGCCACCGAGGTTTATCTGGAAGCGATGATCAATCTGCTGCGCTGGCAGCCCGCGGTTTGAGTACGCCGTGAGAGAAATGCAGCGACGGTTCAACATCAGCAGCTAGCCAGGTTGGACCGTCGAGATCGGCAAATTTCGCCCGGGTTGTCAGCGGCAACGCCGCGCGAATCGCCCGCGAAGTACATAGCATGCAGCCGAGCATAATGGCAAAACCCTGCTGCTGCGCCGCATCCGCTAACGCTAGCGCTTCAGTTAAGCCGCCCGTTTTATCCAGTTTGATATTCACCATTTCATAGCGCCCTTGAAGCTGGGTCAGGCTTTCACGCGTATGACAGCTCTCATCTGCACAGATCGGTAGCGGATGAATAAAGTTGCCCAGCGCGGCATCCTGCGCCGCCGGAAGTGGCTGCTCAAGCATCGCCACGTCGAGATCGGCCAGCAATTGACAACGCGCCGCCAGTCCTTCGGCATGCCAGGATTCATTGGCATCAACGATCAGCGTGGCCTGCGGCACCGCGCTGCGAATGGCCACCAGACGTTCGCTGATCAGATGGTCATCCATTTTAATCTTCAACAAGCGCGCGCCATGCTGCCATAGCGCCTGTGCACTGCTGGCCATCGCATCTGGCGTGTCGATACTGATGGTATGTGCGGTGACGATTTCATCAGCCAACGCGACATCGCACAAATCCACCAGGCTTTTCCCCTGCTGCTGGCGCGCTAAATCCCACAATGCACAGTCGATGGCATTGCGCGCCGCACCGGCCGGTAATGCCTGCTGCAACGCTTCACGCGTCATACCATCCTGCAGCGCGCTCAGCTGCGAAGCAATTTGTTGCAGCACCGACTCTTCGCTTTCACCGTAGCGCGCGTAAGGTGTCGCTTCACCCACACCTTTCACGCCATCCTGCTCAATTTCCACTACCACGACATGCGCTTCGGTGCGACTGCCTCGTGAAATAACAAACGGCGAATGCAACGGCCAGGCTTCCGGATAACTCTTTACTGTTCTCATTATTTCTCCTTAGAACCGCAACATAATTGCGAGCCGGCTCGATTATCGCCAGGAAAGGCGCTCGTAAACCCTTAAAAATTATGTCATAAATTAGCGCTATATCTAATCTGACGCTGCTAAAGTCAGACTTCCACCGTCGTTAAAAAAGGAAATCGTATGTCTCAGAATGTTCACTTCCAGGGCAATCCGGTGCCAGTTGCAGGTCACTTCCCGCAAGTTGGCGAGCAGGCTAAACCGTTCAGCCTTGTCGCTAAAGATCTTGGTGACGTATCCCTTTCTAAGTATGCAGGCAAACGCAAAGTTCTGAACATTTTCCCAAGCATTGATACTGGCGTATGCGCGGCCTCGGTGCGCAAGTTCAACGAGCGTTCAGGTGAAGCGGACAATACCGTGGTGCTGTGTATCTCTTCGGATCTGCCTTTTGCCCAGTCACGCTTCTGCGGCGCTGAGAACGTGAGCAACGTCATCACGCTCTCTTCACTGCGCGGTGCTGAATTCAAGGAAGATTATGGCGTGGCGATTGCGGATGGCCCGTTGAAAGGCCTGACTGCACGTGCTGTGGTGGTGCTGGATGAAAACGATAAAGTGATTTACAGCGAACTGGTGAACGAAATCACCGAAGAGCCTAACTACGATGCGGCGCTGGCTGCACTGAAGTAAATGGCTGCCAAAATAACAACGCCGCCTTAAAAAGGCGGCGTTTATTTGAGGCGCATAGGTTTAAATCAGTAACTCTATGCGTTATTCACTCTCGCTTCGTTTCTGCCCCAGGCCATACTCACGCAACTTATTGGCAATCGCGGTATGCGATACGCCAAGACGCTTCGCCAGCTTGCGCGTGCTGGGGTAAGAGAGATACAAACGGGTCAACACCGAACGTTCAAAACGGCTGGTGATATCGTCCAGCGACCCCTCCATCGCCTCTTCTCCCAACGACACATCAAGTGCCTGCTCAGGCAGCACGATATCTTGCGGCCCTAATTCGTATCCTTCCAGCTGCGTCAGCGCGCGGTACAGCGCATTTTTCAGCTGACGCACATTGCCCGGCCAGTTATAACGTGTGAGGAACGGCGTTAGCTGCGATGACAGGCGCGGACGTGGCAATCCTTGCTCATCAGCAAAGCGGGCGACGAACATTTCGGTCAGCGGCAAAATATCCAGCGGACGTTCGCGTAGCGGTGGTAGATTTAGCGTCAGCACGTTCAGCCGATAGAACAGATCCTCACGAAACTCACCGCGTTGCACCAGCTCAATCAGGTTCTTCTGCGTGGCACAAATGACACGCACATCGACGTGAACTTCATGCTCCTCACCCACGCGACGGAAAGTCCCGTCATTGAGGAAGCGCAGCAGTTTGGTCTGCATACGCGGCGACATTTCGCCAATCTCATCCAGCAGCACCGAGCCGCCGTTGGCCTGTTCAAAGAAACCTTTCTTGCCTTCCAGCGCGTTGGGATAAGCGCCCGCCGCGTGACCAAATAGCTCGCTCTCAGCCACATCATCTGGCAACGAGGCGCAGTTCAGCGCCAGGAACGGCTTTTTGCCGCGTGCGCTGCGTAAATGACAGGCACGTGCCAGCATATCTTTACCGGTGCCGGTATCGCCGACGATCAGCAGCGGCGCATCGTGCATCGCGAGCTTACGCGCCTGATCGATTACCTGACGCATTTTTGGCGTGACGGCGACGATGTGATCGAATTCAGATTCGTCGGTGACGGTCAGGTTCTGCAACTGACGGCCCATGCGCGCCGTCGATTTCAGCGTAATCATCGCCCCGACGGGCAGATCGCTCTGTCCCTCTTCTTCCGCCAGATAAATTGGCCGCGCCTCCATCAGAAAATCACGCCCCTGAATCACCACGTGCTGCGCCTGGGCGTCAACCCGCTCGTTTTCCAGCCAGCGCTGAAAATTGAAACCGGTGATTAAGGTTGCGACGTTTTGATTACGCAGTTTTTGTTCATCGAGGGTAAACAGATTTTGTGCTGCCGGGTTAGCCAGCTCGACCTTGCATTTCAGATCGATAGACAACACCGGTTCCGGCATCGCCACCAGCAGCGCGCTCAGCGCACGATGCTCACGTTCAGATGGCATAAACGAAACGGTACGAACGTCTGTCACGCCAGGTGTACGGCGAATTTCTGCCATCAGGTTGCTGAAAGGTTCAAATTCCAGCGCGGTAAAATTGAGGTAAATGCGGCCGAGTGGCGCAATTTCGATGCCGCGCAGATCAATATTGCGGGCAACCAGCAGGTCGAGCAACTCGCGCGCCAGACCGATTCGGTCCTGGCAGAAAACTTCCAAACGCATTGCGATGAGCCTTAGTCAGGTTTTGATTTTAGTGATAATACGCTAACTTGCAGCGCCTCAGAAGAGGCCTGTCAGGAAAAGTTGACAGCCAGAGGCAGGTGACAGGAAGAAGTGTAGCGGAGCGACCAACAAAAATCCCGCCGAATATAGGTTGAGACACAGATAATTTTACCTTTCACGCCATCCATAGCGTGAAAGGTAAGCAAGGAGTGATTATTTAGCAGCCTGCCCTGCTTTATCCCCACTTTTTACCAGGGATTCTTTCAGCTGACCGATTAATTCGCGACGGAAATCGCCGAGACGCGGCTTATCCTCTTCCAGCCACGGCAAGGGCCGACACAACTCCATCGCCTTAATGCCCAGCCGCGCGGTCAGTAAACCGGCACCAATCCCTTGCGCAGCACGGGTGGAGAGACGCGCGGCGAGATCCTGCGACATCCAATCCATGCCCACTTCGCGCACCAGTTCCGATGCGCCGGCAAACGCCATATTCAGCAGCACTAAACGGAACAGGCGAATACGGCTGAAGTAGCCGAGCTCAATGCCATAAATTGCTGCGATGCGATTCACCAGCCGCAGATTGCGCCAGGCGATAAACGCCATATCCACCAGCGCCAGCGGGCTGACGGCGATCATCAGCGTAGATTCTGCAGCATGACGGCTGATTTCACGCCGCGCCTGACGATCCAGCACCGGCTGCACCAGCTGAGCATATAACGTGACGATTTCGCGATCGTTATGCGTTTCATGCAGCGCCGCGTGCCAGCGTTGCAGCGCCGGATGTGCCTGATCCAGCTGTGCCTGCTGCGCCAGCTTTTCACAAAATGCGCGGCCTTTCCCCACGCCGTGGCTGTGCAACAGTTCGCGGCCAATATCGCGCTCCTCGGCACGCTGGCGCAGACGATACAAGCGACGCCATTCGCCAATCAGCGCACCAGCACCGGCCGCAACAATTAAGGTACCGGCCACACCGGTGCCCAGCGTAAACCAGTCGCGCACTATCCAGGCGTCGTGCAGCGTTTGCGCACCCTGCGCCACCACGCTAACCGCGAAAATAGCGAGGCCAACGCCAACCATCTTGCGCCACAGGCTGCGTTTAGGGCGCAGCGCGGCTTCCACCACTTTTTCGCCTTCGCCCTCTTTCAGCGGCTCGGCTTCTGCGGTGACAAGAAACGCATGGTCCGTTTCCGCACTAAAGGTTTGCGCCGCGCGCAGCGGTTTTTCCGCATCCACCGTCAGCGGACGGGCAAAATCAATGCGTCCTTTTAAAGGTGTTTCGTCGCTCATCGCAATTTATCTCCCAGTAAAAATTCCAGCGCGGCATCTATGCGAATGTGTGGCAGCGGGCGGTCAACATCCAGCTGCCGCGGCCGGAACTGTTCAAACTGAAATCCCTGCTGCTGCCAGAAGCTGTGCCCCGGCAAGCGCGGCGGTACTTCGCCGGGATAAAAAGTCAGCGCTTCATCATCGGCCAGCCGATTGCCGCGCAGCGCAGGCAGCTTTTCACCCCGATGATCAACCAGCCCGCTTTCGGTAGCTTGTACCGACGCTAAGCCGAGGCAATCCATATTAATGCCTTCAAACGCCGCGTTCTGCCATGCGTCCTGCACCAGCTGCTGCAGCAGAGAGACCATATTGGCGTGTTGATCGGAGGTAACGTGATCGGCTTTGGTGGCGGCAAACAGCAACTTGTCGATGACCGGCGAAAACAGGCGGCGAAACAGCGTGCGCTGACCGTAATGAAAACTCTGCATTAGCTGGGTCAGCGCCAGGCGCATATCGTTGAACGCCTGCGGTCCGCTGTTGAGCGGCTGTAGGCAATCGACCAGCACGATTTGGCGATCAAAATGCAGGAAGTGATTCTTATAGAAACCTTTCACCACGTGCTGGCAATAGTAGTTAAAGCGCTGCTGCAGCATAGCAAAGTTGCTGCCGGCAGGGGCTTGCGCCAGTTTGCTGACCTGCATCTCTTCAACCTGCGGCCACGGGAAGAACTGCAGCGCGGGCGCACCCGCCATATCGCCCGGCAGCACAAAGCGGCCCGGCTGAATAAAGTGCAACCCTTCGGTTTTGCATTGATGCAGGTAATCGGTCCAGGCGGCGGCGATTGCGGCGAGACGATTCTCATCGGCGGGTGCAAAGGGATCGAGATCGGCACACAAGTTGCGCCATTGCGCAGACCAGGTGGCGCGATCGCCCTGCAATAAGCCAACCATCTGCCGTGACCAGCTGAGATAATCCTGCGCCAGCATTGGCAGATCCAGCAGCCATTCGCCGGGATAATCGACAATTTCGAGATAGAGCGTGGCGGTATCTTTGAAGTGGCGCAGCAGCGATTCATCCGGGCGATAGCGCAGCGCCAGGCGCATTTCGCTCACGCCGCGGGTGGGCGTCGGCCACATCGGCGGTGTGCCATAAAGCTGAGCCAGACCTTCATCGTAGGTGAAACGCGGCGTACCGAGTTCGCGCTGCGGTACGCGTTTCACCCCAAGCAGGCGTTCTTCGCGCACCACGGAAAACAGCGGCAAACGCGCGCCGCTGTGCACATTGAGCAGTTGGTTAACCAGCGAGGTGATAAACGCGGTTTTACCGCTGCGGCTTAAGCCGGTAACGGCCAGGCGCAGATGGCGGTCAACACCGCGGTTCATCAGCGCCAGCAATTCATTTTGCAGTCTTTTCATCGTTCTCCCTGATGAATCGTGCTGACAAGCGTTTAAACGCTTTGCTCAGCAACGGTTCCAGGGCGGCCGCCAGCAACAGGCGCAGCGGACGGCGCGCCACCGATTTCACAGCCCAGCCAGCGATACCGCCGGGCCCGTAAGTTACTGCACTAATGATGATAAATTTCCCCGCCGACATCAACGCAGGTGTCGCGCGACGGCGCAGAGCAGTAAAACGTTGAGTTTGCATAGAGCCTCTTACCTTAATGTAGAAGAAGCGAGCCCATTAGCGGGCTCGGGGATAAAAATCAGATTTGGCGGAAGCGGCTACGCACGCTAAATGTTTCCGAGGTGACATAGCGTTCAATCTCACGCACGTTACGTTCGTCGCTGTGTAGCGTGGCTTCCAGCTCGTCGAGCAGTTCCCGTGCGCTCGGCGTGCGTTCACCCGCGGCATCGGCGGGCTTCTCATCCAGCACAAAACCGAGAATAAAATAGGCAACGATGGTGAACATAAATAAGCCAAGGAATAGCGACAGCACCACAATCACCCGCAGTAAGCGTACCGGAATGTCGAGATATTCTGCCACGCCGGCACAGACGCCGCGCACTTTGCCCTGTTGTGGGATGCGCCACAATTTACGTCCATTCATCATGGCTGCCTCCAGTTCGGATGCTCGGCATCCAAAATGGCTTCCAGCGCTTCGACACGCTCACGCATGCGGCGCGCATCCTGCGTAATTTGTTGTAAACGCTGCAAATCGCTCGACGACAAATCGGCGCCGCCGTTGCGCTTGTTGCTGTAATGCAGCCATAACCAGATCGGCGCCACAAAAAGCACGAAGATGGTTAAAGGTATGGCTAGAAAAAGTGCGCTCATTAATTCGACTCTCCTTAATCATTGACACCATTTTAACTCGGGCCTGCTACCAGACCCGTGGCGATCACTCAGGGCGATTCATTTTGGCTTTCAGCGCGGCCAGCTGCTGGCTGATTTCATCATCGGCTTTCAGTTCAGCGAACTCCTGATCCAGACCTTTCGGCTTACCAAAGCGCTGACTTTCCGCTTCGGCTTCCATGTGATCGATACGACGTTCGAAGGATTCAAAACGCGCCATCGCATCATCAATCTTGCCGCTGTCGAGCTGACGACGCACATCGCGTGAAGAGGATGCGGCCTGATGACGCAAGGTTAATGCCTGCTGACGCGCCCGCGTTTCAGTGAGTTTTTTCTCCAGCTCACCAATCTCGCCTTTCATGCGTTCCAGTGTCTCTTCAACTTGCGTCGATTCCTGCTGCAGGGCCGCGATTAAATCGGTCAGCTTCTGCTTTTCAATTAAGGCCGCGCGCGCTAAATCTTCTTTACCTTTATTAATCGCCAGTTCGGCTTTTTCCTGCCACTCGGCCTGCTGAATTTCAGCCTGCTCCATGCGGCGTGCCAGCTGTTTCTTTTCCGCCAGCGCACGGGCAGAGGTAGAGCGCACTTCTACCAGCGTGTCTTCCATTTCCTGAATCATCAGGCGTACCAGTTTCTGCGGATCTTCGGCGCGTTCCAGCAGAGAGTTGATGTTAGCGTTCACGATGTCGGCGAAACGAGAAAAAATACCCATAATGATGTTCCTCAAATTTTGTATGTAGGTGCGCGAGGCGCCCTTCACTAATACAATTCGCGTGCCAACTTTTAATGTGCTGATTTTACGGGCTTTGTTTATTTTACATCCGCTACCGCATCCCTTAAGGTAGTGAAAATGATTAATCAGTGGCGAATTTCATCATGGCAAATAATTCAGACAATCTGTTAGGCGAGTCCAACAACTTTCTTGAGGTGCTGGAGCAGGTATCGCGTTTGGCGCCGCTGGAGAAGCCGGTGCTGGTGGTTGGTGAACGCGGCACGGGTAAAGAATTGATCGCCAGCCGTCTGCACTACCTGTCAAACCGTTGGGAAGGCCCGTTTGTTTCCCTCAACTGCGCCGCGCTGAATGAAAACCTGCTCGACTCTGAACTCTTCGGCCATGAAGCTGGCGCCTTTACCGGCGCGCAAAAACGTCATCTGGGGCGCTTTGAGCGTGCCGATGGTGGCACGCTGTTTCTTGATGAACTGGCCACTGCGCCGATGCTGGTACAGGAAAAACTGTTGCGCGTGATTGAGTATGGGCAGCTAGAGCGCGTCGGCGGCAATCAATCGTTGCAGGTGAACGTGCGATTAGTCTGCGCCACTAACGAAGACCTGCCGATGCTGGCCGCCGCCGGCAAGTTCCGCGCCGACCTGCTCGATCGCCTCGCCTTCGATGTGGTGCAGCTGCCGCCGCTACGTGAGCGGCGCAGTGATATTCTGGTGATGGCCAATCATTTCGCTATCCAGATGTGCCGCGAGCTGGGCTTGCCGCTGTTTCCTGGCTTCAGCGATCGTGCGCAGCTGACGCTGCTGAATCACAGCTGGCCGGGTAACGTGCGTGAATTGAAGAATGTGGTCGAGCGTTCGGTTTATCGTCATCATAGTGCCGAAGACGAACTGGACAACATCATCATTAATCCCTTCGCACCGCGCAATCCGCCACCCGACACCCTCACTGAACCCGCAACCAGCACCCTACCTTCCCTGCCGCTGGATATACGCCAATGGCAAAACCAGCAGGAGCGAGAGTTAGTTGAGGCAAGCTTACAGCAGGCCAAATACAACCAGCGCCGTGCTGCTGAGCTATTACGCGTTACTTACCATCAGCTGCGCGCCATGATGAAAAAACATGGTATTCAGGCGCGCGACGAGGATTAGTCAGGTCGCCATAAATGGCGTAATGCCGATCAGTTAAGCGCTGAGCGACTTTCGTTCGCCATCGGCTGAGGCAGTTTCATCTACGCCGTGCGGCGACCGAGAAGAGGGCGTCTGGCTGAACTGAACCCCGGATCCTGGACTTATTATCCAGAATCCGGAGATTTAAAAATGAAGCATCCTTTTTCTGTCAGGCTTGCAGCCGTCACAGAGTATCTGTCCGGTAAATCCACTCTTGCCGAAACAGCGCTTCAGTTCAATGTTGGGCAAACACCGCTAAGACGCTGGGTACGTGCTCTCAAGCATCAGGGAGAGGAAGGACTGGTCCCCCGGCGTCCGCGTATTTATCCTCCTGAATTCAGGTTAAGCGTTGTTCGTTATGTTCTTGATAATCGATGCAGCAGCGCGGATGCTGCAGCACACTTTGGTATTCCTAATGAGACAGTGATCCAGAACTGGTTGCGTAAATACCGGGCGGGAGGCAGTGTGGCACTTACTCCATCCAGAACCGGCCCTGCCATGATGAAAAAGAGTGCTCCTGACGACAAACCCCTTACCGAAATGACGCACAAAGAGCTGCTCAAAGAGCTTGAGTACCTGCGGGCAGAGAACGCTGTTCTAAAAAAGTTGAAAGCCCTGAGAGAAGAAAAGGCGCTCGGGGCTCAGCAGAAAAAACAAAAATAGTGTGCTCATTACTGCCTGAACATAGGCTTGCCAGCCTGCTACGGGCTATCGGTCTGCCCCGCAGCTCGTACTACTACCATGTCTCAAAAGACGCTACTGAAACCGACCGGTATGCCGCTGTCATACCGGTGATGACTGCACTTCACAGAAAGCATTCCGCCCGTTACGGCTATCGGCGTATGACGATAATGCTCAGACGAGAAGGCTTCACGCTGAATCACAAAACGGTACGAAAACTCATGAAGCAACATGGGCTGACATGCCAGATTCGCCGCAGAAAATACCGCTCGTGGATGAATGATGGCAACAAATCTTCAGCCAATCTGCTTTCCCGCCACTTTGAGGCAGAAAGAAGTGGTATGAAATGGTGTACTGATGTCACTGAGTTCAGGGCTGGAGGGGAAACGCTGTATCTTTCGGTCGTTCAGGATCTGTTCAACAGGGAAATAGTGGCCTGGGAAATGTCGACAAGGCCAGCCCTTAGTCTGACGTGTAAAATGCTGGAGAAAGCGTTGAAAACAGGCCTCCAGAAAGAGGGGATAATGCTGCACAGCGACCAGGGTTGGCAGTATCGAACGCCGATGTGGCGTTCCATGCTGGCAGAAGGTCAGGTATTGCAGAGCATGTCTCGCAAAGGCAACTGTCTGGATAATGCAGTGATGGAAAACTTCTTCAGCCACCTTAAAGTGGAAATGTATCATCGTAAAAAGTATGAGTCTGTTAATGCACTGAAGCGGGATATAGACAGGTATATCCGGTATTACAACTGTGAACGCATTAATCTTAGGATGGGAATGAGCCCGGCAGAATACCGGGCAATGAAAGAAAACCAGTAAAAGGTGTCCAGGTTTTGGGGTTCAGTTCATGGCCACGCCCTCTTCACTCCCGGGCCCTGCGCCAGCCCATCCCGCCGCTACGCGGTGCCTTCACTCAATCGCGATTCCTGACGGACCGGCGGCGATTCGCTCCTGCTCAGCGCCGCCTCTCGCCGCATCCCTGCGGCTCGCCCTGGAATCCCTCACTCGCTCAGCGGGTTGGGATGTCGCCTCAACCCCCACGCTGCAGCATCAAGGCGTTTTTCTAAATCACCATCGCTATCAACGCCTGTAGATACCGTCTTGCCAGTTACCTGGCAAGACATATTTTGGTATCGAACGGACGGCCTGATTTCAGCACACCATAAGCCAGCTGGAGCAGCTTCTTCATCGCCGCGCATACCACGACTTTTCCCGTTT